>CAYGTR010000013.1:0-68913 GCA_964352855.1 uncultured Algimonas sp.
GGGAATGGGGGGGCGGGTGTGTTCCGCCTCAAAGAAGGCGATAGTAATTATGCGTCTTTATTGGAAATGTTTTTCACAATCTCTCGTGAGCCTATCATTGCGCAGGCCTTCCTGAAAGATGTCACCAAAGGTGATAAACGCATTATCATCATCGATGGGGAAGCCGTCGGCGCGATTAACCGCGTCCCACTGCCCGGCCAGACCCGCTCGAACATGCATGTCGGCGGGAAAGCCCAAGCCGCAGAGCTGTCAAACACAGATATGATTATATGTAACGCCATTGGGCCGATGCTAAAAGAACGCGGGCAGATCTTGGTCGGTATTGATGTGATTGGCGATAAAATGACGGAGATAAATACGACCAGCCCGACGGGGGTACAAGAACTGAAACGCTTTTCCGGTGTGGACGCGGCGGCCCTATCTTGGGATGCCATAGAGCGACGTTTGGGCTTGTAAGCAGTCATTTAAAAGAGGAACGCTGGATGAAGACACCTTGGTTGGATCATTATAAGGCTGTAGGCATTAACGTGCCTGAATTTGAGGATCGCCCCTTTGGCAGTTTCATCGAAGATCATGCCCAAAACAGCGGTGATGCCGCAGCGATGTGGTATGTGGCGCGCCCGATCAGCTATGCTGAATTAAACGCACAAACCAACCGCCTCGCAAATGCTCTGACGGAGCTCGGCATAGGCCGTGGCGATGTTGTCGGCATTCATATGCCCAATATCCCGCAATATGTGATCGCTCTGGGCGCGATTAGTAAACTCGGCGCGTCCGGTTCAGGCTTATCCCCCTTATTGGCACCGCCGGAAGTTGCTTACCAAATTCAAGACGCCGGGATTAAAGCCGTTATTACGCTGAGTGATCTTTCAGGCGCCTTAGCTGCTATGCCGGAAACACCAGCCTGCCTTGAAACCGTTATTGTGACGGGTGCAGCGGATTCACTCGCCCCTGCCGCATTTGATTTGCCCACTGTCAAAGGCGCTGATGTTAAACCCTATTTGGCACTCATCGAGTTTGCCTCAAACATATTCAAACAAGTTGAAGTGGGCCCGCATGACACGTTTATGATCCAATATACGGGCGGGACGACGGGCAAACCCAAAGGCGCAATGCTGTCCCACCGCAATATCATTTATAATACAGCGCAGACCATGGCTGTGAATCCATTTAAACCCGGTCAAGAAACGCTGCTCAGTGCGTTTCCGATGTTTCATATTGCAGGGTTATCGAATGCTATCGCCTCCGTGCGTTTTGGCGGGATGATGATTCTTATCCCGAACCCGCGGGACACTGACTTTATTTGCGCGCAATTAGAGAAACACCCGGCGACCGTGTTGGCCGCAGTGCCTGCGCTCTTGGATATGATGGCTGCCAACCCGCAATTCGCTAAGCTCGATTTCTCCGCCCTGAAAGTGGTTTTAACAGGCGCAGCCCCGTTGACACGGGCGAGCTATAATGCACTATCCGCGATTATCGGCGAGAATAAAATATCAGACATTTTCGGCATGACGGAAACCGGACCCTGTTACACAAGCAACCCGCCAAAACGCTATAAGCTCGGCTCGGTCGGTATCCCCTTGCCCAAAGCCCTGGTGCGTATTCGCGATGTCGATACGGGGACAAAAGACATGCCTTTTGATGAGCCCGGCGAGATTGTCTGCACGGGGCCGCAAGTCATGAAAGGCTATCTCAACCTACCCAAAGAATCCGCTATTGCGCTGCGCGAAATAGACGGAAAGCGTTATATGTTTTCCGGTGATGTCGGTTATATGGATGAAGACGGTTATATTTTCCTCTGTGACCGCGCCAAGGATATGCTCATTGTCGGCGGCTATAAAGTCTTCTCGGTCGAGGTCGAAGATAAGCTCTCCGCCTTGCCCGAAATCGCGGCTTGCGCTGTGATCGGCGCCAAAGACGAAGCCCGCCCCGGCAATGATATTGTCAATCTCTATGTGGAATTATCGCCGGATTATAAGGACGATGATCATGACGCCATTCGTGAGAAGATAACCGCTTATTGCCGCGAGAATATGGCGGCTTATAAGGTCCCGAAACAGATTCATTTTATCGACGCCATCCCTCTCACCCCTGTTGGGAAAATCGATAAAAAAGCCCTTCGAAACAATTAAGGATAATAATATGAGCGTTCTTTCCATTCTGGAAAACAGATATTCCGTGCGCGGTTTTCACAAAGACAAGCCTGTCGATCCAGAGCTAATGAAAACCATTTTCGCGCAAGCCCAACGCGCGGCCTCGAATTGCAATGTGCAGCCTTGGCAGACCTATGTCGTGAGCGGAGACGCGCGCGATACTTTGTCAGAAGCTCTGGTCAAAGCCGTGATGGCGGGTAATCCGCCCCATCCGCGTTTTGATTGGGTGACGCGTTATCAAGGCAAACATCGTGAACGCCAATTTGGCTCGGCCAATGCGCTCTATTCCGCTATGGGCATTGCGCGCGAAGATAAAATGGCGCGCAATATTGCGATGCTTCGCAATTGGCAATTCTTTGATGCGCCGCATGCGGCCTTCTTTACGATGGGCCTTGATATGGGTGTAATGGGCGCAGTTGACCTAGGTATTTATGCGCAGACGCTCGCGCTCTTACTCGAGGAAAACGGAATACAATGCTGTATGCAAGGCGCGCTCGGACAATTCCCTGAACCCGTCGAAAAACAACTCAATTTCCCCGAAGGCCAAGGCATCTTATTTGGCATGTCCTTTGGCTACGCCGATGTAAGTCACCCGGCCAATGCCGCGCGGACAGATAGGGCGGAGTTGGATGATGCGGTGGTATTTTTTTGAATAAAGGTACGAATTTTTAGCTTTATGCAATCTTTAATAAAACTTACTGACATCCCTGAACCAGAAATGGGTGCGCCGTTACCAACGGTCATAAGTAGCGAGTATCGAGCTTCGATTTGTTATAATCAGACAAAAATAAGTAGTTATCAGAATAAAGTCGTTACCGATGCTGATATAGTGGGAAAGCCGGATATAGTAGCTATTCTACGTTTCCAAAAACCATCTATTTGGAAATTTGGCGATCCTGATGAGAGTGGTCAACCTTTTCATCCGTTGGTTGATTTAGGTTTAATGGACTTTTATGCCTTTGAAGTGAAAAATTCGAAATGGGCATACAAGTCAATTTCTGGAGAATTCACAAACAAGCATTTTATA
Organism: uncultured Algimonas sp.; assembly: GCA_964352855.1. GTDB lineage: Bacteria > Pseudomonadota > Alphaproteobacteria > Caulobacterales > Maricaulaceae > Litorimonas. The sequence continues at coordinate 3,181 of CAYGTR010000013.1, forward strand.
ATTTTATTTCATGATAGCACATTCGAAATTCTGGCTGACAGCTATTCTGTTCACTCCATAAAATCTGAATATGTGATGGATGCGTGCCAAAAAGAAATAGATTTATGGGAATAATATTTAGTGCATGTTTTGGCAGCTAAGCAAGCCCAATCAAACACTCACCTTCTGCGGTATCGGACAACTCACGCCTGTAGGACCGTGCATGCAATAGCCTTGCGGGTTTTTTGCGAGGTATTGTTGGTGATAATCTTCGGCCGGGTAATAGGTCGGGGCGTCACGTAGCTCTGTTGTCACAGGACGACCGTAGGCTTTTTCATAACGCTCAACCGCTCCTTTCGCTGCCGTCATTTGTGCGTCTGAATAGGTGTAAAGCGCACTGCGGTATTGCGTGCCGACATCATTACCTTGACGATTGCCTTGGGTCGGGTCGTGATTTTCAAAGAAGACTTTTAACAGCGCCTCAAAGCTGATGACTTTCGGATCATAGACCACATGCACCATTTCGGCGTGGCCTGTCGTACCGCTGCACACAAGTTTATAATTGGGCGATGTCGATGTACCGCCTGCATAGCCCACAGAGGTCACATACACGCCGTCGAGCTTCCACAGGATGCGTTCTGCGCCCCAAAAACAACCCATGCCTAATTGAACCTGTTCCATCCCTGCCGGAATATCGCCGAACATAGAATTGCCGTTCACGTAATGTGTATCCGTTTTTGCGAGCATAAGTCTCTCCTGCATATTTTAAACCATCGTCGATGCAAATTTTCCGGCGATAATAGGCGCCATGCGTCCTGCCAGAATGTCTGCCATCTCCTTGGCTTTCTTTTCAGTGTCGATATGGTCTTGGCGCACCTCAATTGCAAGGTGACGCAGCGCGCGTGGGGCAATATGCGTATCCACAGTGTGATTGAGCACATAGGCTGAGTAAGGCTGGTTAACGCCTACCATAAAATTACGCCCGAGCCGCATAAAGCTCTCGCGCAGCTGTTCAGCGCTCTCCATATCATAACGCGCCAAGAGGCCGATTTCGACTAAGCGAAACTCGCCTTTTTTCGGATGCGGCGTGAAGCTGTGAACGGAAATCACGAAGGGTTTATCCATTCCGTCCAATGTTTGTCCGAGTTGCGCGTGATAGGGAGTATAAAAGCGGTCAATACGCGCTTGGCGATCCGCATCAGACAGGTTCTGATTGCCGGGAATGAGAGTGCCATCACTTTCTGAGACAATAAGGCTAGACGCGTCTTGCGAGCGGTTGCAATCAATCACCAAACGCGAAAATCCTGCGAGTTGCCCTGCGCATTTAAATTTCTCGCAGAGGCGACGAACGATGACATCTGTGCCAATATCCCACGCAATATGGCGGGTGAGATCATCCCCGCTCAAACCTAAATTATTCAGGTCTTCGGGTATGTGTTTCGACGCGTGATCACCAAAGACAAATAGGTCAGCATTCCCTGTCTCTGGAATTGTTTCAAAACTTTCAGTCTTCATGGCGGAGGTCATATCACTTTATATAGGGCGCTGATCTAGATAAGCCACCACCGCTTATGAAATGGGTCTGTGAATATGTCATTATAAGCCATCGACGGTTTCTCGGACGAGCTGGTCGACAACTTTTTTCAGCGCCTCCCGCTTTGTTTGGCCTTTGCCCACCTCGGTCTCGTATGTTTTAATTTGACGCGCAGCGCTAGAGCCTCGCCGGATAATATTTCGCGCATTTTCGACTTCCTTGAGACACCCAAGCGCATCTGCATCCTCTGATATCCACGTAATTAATTCTTCTAATAACACAGCAAACGGCACAGCACCGCCATGGCCGAAATCGATCAGTTTGCCCTCAACACCATGACGTTGGGCCATCCAACGGTTTTCTTCGATCAAAAAGGCCGGATAAATTCGCCACCGCATATTCCCGTCTTTTAAACGCAAGAGCCGGCGCGTCAGCGCTTGGTAAATCGCGGCGACGGTGACAGCATCATCCAATAAGGTGCAAATATCACAAATACGCATTTCTAAGGTTGGAAATTTATTGGACGGGCGAATATCCCACCAAATCTTGGACGAATCTTCTATGGCACCGGATTTCACAATCGCATCGACAAGGCGTTCATATTCGCCGAAACTCTGCAATGCTTCGGGTATGCCTGTGCGCGGCATGCCGTCAAACACGGACAATCGATAGCTTTGCAGACCCATCTGCTGTCCACCCCAAAAAGGTGAGCTTGTCGTGAGGGCCAGCATGTGCGGCAGAAAATAGCGTATCTGGTTTTGCACATCGATGCGCGCATCTTGGTTCTCAATGCCGATATGGACATGCATCCCGCAAATCATCATGCGGTGAATCGCGCCTTTCATATCGGTCGAAAGCTTTTCATAGCGCTCGCCCTCGGTCGGTTTCTGATTTTTCCAATGCGTAAAAGGATGGGTCGACGCCGCCATAAGGCGCATATCATGATCAATAGCAATTTGCGCTAAATTCCCGCGCAACTCTGCAATTTCGGCGCGGGCTTGGCTGACCGTCTCGCAAATTCCCGTTGCGATTTCGATCTGGCAGCGCAGAAACTCAGGCGTGACACGGGGGCCAATTTTGTCTTGGCAGATTTTCATAAAACCCTTGGGCGGGTTTCTGACAGCCGCACGCGTGTCCGGGCAAACAAGGAGATATTCTTCCTCAACACCTATTGTTAACGCCTGATCCATACACCCTCCGCAATCTTGGGTATCAGAAAAACTTGTATCTGTGAATATGTTGCTTACGGGCTTGAGAAATACTGCGGTTCAGGATATAGGCGCGCTCTCTTGAGAGAAGCGTGCGCTTTTCTTGAGCCCCTATGGATTAACCGCCGTTGGGATAAGACGAAAGGTGAGGTGGCCGAGTGGTTTAAGGCGCACCGCCCGCGCGACGTAGTCGCGCAAACATTTAAAGATAAGCGTGCGCTTATCTCAAACCTCTCGGGTCAACCGAGGATATAGACACTTCAGAGGTGAGGTGGCCGAGTGGTTTAAGGCGCACGCTTGGAAAGCGTGTTTAGTTTAATCGCTAACGTGGGTTCGAATCCCATCCTCACCTCCAGGTCTTTTGTCTGCGGACAGAGTTTCAGGCTTTACCCTTGCGCCAGTCTTGCTAGACCGTCAACATGACATCCCCTTTTCCGCCTTCCCCGCCGAACCCTTGGATAACACACGGCACACAGACCTGTTTTCGTTCGCATTGGATGATTGTGGAGCGTAACCTCGTGACGACACCCAACGGGTCTGAGGCAGATTATGGTGTGGTTCGGTTTCGCAACCGCGCGGTGGGCATTATCCCTTATGAGAAGGGGCGTATCTGGATGGTCGGGCAAACACGTTATGCGTTGGGAGCCTATAGTTGGGAAATCCCTGAGGGCGGCGTGCCTATTCATGAAAATGAAGATATGGAAACGGCTGGGCGGCGTGAATTGGCCGAAGAAACAGGGCTCCGTGCCGAGACGCTAACCCTGCTTTTTCAAGTCCATACTTCAAACTCTCTTACGGATGAATGGGGACAAGTTTTTCTGGCCACCGGACTGACACAAGGAAAGAGCTCACCCGAAGATACCGAAGACATCACCGTCGTCTCGCTCACTTTGGATGAGGCTTACGGCGCCGTTGAAGCGGGCTATATTACTGACAGCCTGTCCGTGACGGCGATATATAAATTGAAGCTCATGCAGGCTTTAGATGAACTCGAATAGAGATGCCGCGTATCTAGTGAAATGAGCGTTTCTTCCGAACATTATAATGCCCGCATTTTGACCCATATTGATGAGGTCAGTGAAACTGCTTGGGATACGCATTTGCCCGAAGGCTCACACCCGTTCCTGAGCTGGCGTTTCCTTCATGCCTTAGAAGAGAGCGGCTGCGTCAGCCATGAAAGCGGTTGGATACCACGCCATATTTGGCTTGAAAATGAAACAGGGGACAGCCTGGGTGCTGCACCGCTTTACGCCAAACTTCACAGCCAAGGCGAATATGTTTTTGATCATGCGTGGGCAGATGCCCTCTCGCGTGCTGGCGGCCAATATTATCCGAAACTCCAATGCTCTGTGCCCTTTACCCCCGCAACAGGACCACGCCTCTTGGCCAAAACAGCAGAGCATAGACGCGCCTTGGCCGCGGCGATGATCTCGGCTTGTGAGCAGTGGGACATGTCAGGCGTACATCTGACATTCCTGCAACAAGATGATCGTGCGGTTTTGGATCAACTTGGCTTTGCAGCACGCGAAGACAGACAATTTCACTTCATTAATCGCGATTATAAAGACTTCGACGCTTTCCTGGACAGTCTCTCGAGCCGAAAACGTAAAAACATCCGTAAAGAGCGCAAAGCCGCTCAAGAAGGTGTCATGATAAAGCGCCTGTCAGGGGATGATTTGAAAGATGAGCATTGGGATATATTCTACCAATGCTATCTCGATACGGGCCAACGTAAATGGGGACGGCCTTACCTCAATCGTGAATTTTTCGATCTGATGCAGCAAACAATGCGAGAAGATATCTGCCTCGTCATGGCGTGGATGGACAGTAGCCCCATTGCAGCCGCCTTAAACTTCATTGGATCTGACGCGCTCTATGGCCGCAATTGGGGGGCGCTTATCCATAAGCCTTTCCTGCATTTTGAGCTCTGTTATTATCAGGCAATTGAGGCTGGATTAGAACGTGGCCTGCCCCGTGTCGAAGCCGGGGCGCAAGGCGAGCATAAACTCGCCCGCGGCTATGAACCCGTTACAACACACAGCGCCCATTACCTCTCCCATCCGGGCCTGCGAAACGCCATTGAGGATTACCTCACCCGCGAACGTCAAGCCATCGCACATGAAATTAAAATTCTGGACACGCATACGCCGTTTAAGAAGGTGTAATTAAGCTTCTATTCCAGACCCATTCGCGCTAATCAATGCGCATGACCTTACACGCACAATATGACCCGACCAATATTTTCGCTAAAATTATGAATGGCGAGATGCCTGCGGCGAAGGTTTATGAGGATAAAGATACGCTCGTTATTATGGACGCCTTTCCACAGTCGCGTGGGCATTGCCTTGTTATTCCCAGACGTCCCGTGAGGAACCTTTTGGAACTCGCGCCGAAAGATATTGGACGCCTTTTCGGGACGGTGCAGCGCGTTTCACAGGCCGTTGATAAAGCCCTGTCGCCCGACGGCATTATCGTAACGCAGTTTAACGGTGCGCCGGCCGGTCAGACCGTTTTTCATCTCCATGTGCACATCATCCCGAAATTTGAGCGAGAGGCCTTAAACGCACATGCCGGCGGGATGATCGAAAGTGAAGAATTGAAAAAAATCGCCAAAATGATTGCTGATAAATTATAATAAGGGACAATGAACAATGCGTAAATTTTTGATTTTGATGTCGACAGCGGCTGTTTTAGCGAGTTGCACAACCCCCGCAACAATGCCTGAAAAGCCAACTTATAATGTCGCGGCGCAATATGCGAAATTTGCAGAAGTCCCCATGGAGGTCGACACCGAATTTTTGAGCGATTCAGAACGCGCCATTGTTAACAAACTTATTGAAGCCAGCGATTATCTGTCCAAAATTTATTTATTGCAGCGGGGGACCAATTATCCTGCGTTACGCAATGAAATTTCTGCAAAAGGCACGGCGGCACAACTGGCCATGTTTGATCTGCATTATGGACCCTGTGACGGTTTAGAACAAGATAAGCCTTTTTATGGCGACGCCCCCTGCCCGCCCGGAGGTGGGTTTTATCCCGTCGACATGACACGCGAAGAATTTGAATCCCATATCGCTGCAAACCCAACTGATAAAGAGGCTTTCACGTCCGGATATACGGTCATTCGCCGCAATGACGACGGATCGTTAAAAGCTGTGCCTTATCATGTGGAATATGCAAAATATCTTGTGCCGGCAGCCGGATTATTACGCGAAGCAGCCGCCATTTCAGAAAATGCCAGTCTAAAGATATTTTTGACATTACGGGCGGACTCATTCCTGAATGATGAGTATTTCGAATCTGAAATGGCGTGGATGGATTTAGACGGGAACATCGAAATCGCGATTGGGCCATATGAAGTTTATGATGATCAACTCTTTGGTTATAAAACCGCTTATGAGAGTTTTGTAACGATCAAAAATCCCGAAGAGTCTGCAGCACTTGCCAAATATAAAAACTTCCTCCGTGACATGGAAGCTAATTTGCCTGTCGAAGAGCATTACAAAAACTTCGCCCGCGGCTTTGAAAGTCCTATCGCGGTCACCTATCAAGTGCATGGCGGCGGCGACAATGAAAACGGCGTTCAAACCATCGCCTTCAACCTGCCCAATGACGAACGCGTGCGTGAAGCAAAAGGCGCGAAGAAAGTTATTTTGAATAATGTTCTGGGCGCGAAATATGATCGCATTCTAGCCCCTATCGGCGAGCGGGTTTTAATAGACTCGCAAGCAAAGCTCACAGTTAAAAAATATATGAGCTATAATACGCTTTTCCATGAGCTCTCACATTCCTTGGGACCAGGCACAATTGACGTTGACGAACAAAAGACAACGGTCAACGCACAACTCAAAGAACTGTCCTCAGGTCTTGAGGAAGGCAAAGCAGATGTCATGGGGGCCTATAATATTCTCTATATGATGGAACGTGGAGAATTACCAGCATATGAAAAAGAAGCATTTCTAGCGACATATTTTACAGGCTTGTTTAGATCGATGCGTTTCGGTCTGACGGCTGCCCATGCCAAAGGCGCAGCCTTCCAATATAATTATTATTTGGAAACAGGCGCTGTCTTGTGGTTGCCGGAACAAGAACGCTTTGAAATTAATTTTACGCAGCTTGAACAGGCTATTTCTGATTTAACAGGTAAAATTGTCCGTATTCAAGGGGATGGCAATTATGACCAAGCTAAAGCTTTCTTGGATAAATATGTCGGATTAGACACGCCTGCTGAAACCGTTTTGAGCCATTTGGAAGATATTCCTTACGACATACGCCCGATCTATCCCGAAAAAATTTAAGCTCTCATGGCGAATTATATACTGAAAACGGAGAGCCGTGATCGCACAGGTATTGTTGCCGCTTTGACGAGTTGTTTGTCGGACTATGATGGGTTTATTACAGAGTTGGCGCAATTTGGTACCCCCTCTTCAGAACGATTCTATTCGCGCATTTCTTTTCGCATGGAAACGGACAGAGTCAGCGGTTTCTCTAAGGCGATTTCCGCCATTAGCGAGACTCTCAACCTCAACACTCAAATATTAGAAGCTGAAAGAAAGATGCCGACGCTAATCTTGGTATCAAAATTTGATCATTGCCTGAATGATCTCCTGTATCGATGGAAAAATAGAAGTTTACCAATTGAGATCACAGGCATTGTGTCTAATCATGAAACCGCTAAAGATTTGGTGGAGACCGCAGGTCTTGCCTATTTTCACATTCCCGTAACAGTAGAAACAAAAAAGTCAGCAGAAACTGACTTACGCGATCTCATAGCATCAACAGGTTCAGAATTAATTATTTTAGCAAGGTATATGCAAATATTATCTGATGCGTTCTGCCAAGATTATTCCGGGAAAGTTATTAATATTCATCATTCCTTTTTGCCGAGTTTTAAAGGGGCTAAACCCTATCACCGCGCTTATGAGCGTGGCGTCAAATTAATTGGGGCAACCGCCCATTATGTTACAGCTGATTTAGATGAGGGTCCGATCATTGAACAGGATGTCGCCCGAGTCAATCATACAATGACGCCTCAACAATTGGTCGATATCGGGCGCGATATTGAAGCGCGCGTGTTAGCAAAAGCGGTCAAACTGCATGCCGAGCACCGATCCTTTTTAAATGAGAAGAAAACAGTTATTCTGCCCTGATTATGGCAAGGCGTCCTCAATCGAACTGAGTAAAACGTCCAAGGCTTTTTGTTGTTTTACCCATTCCGGTTCAACGGCCACGAGGAGCTGAGACTTTGGGGTATTCTGTAATTGAAGACGCATATAATCATAGAAAATTTGGGCGGGGATCGTTCCTCCTGTGACGCTTTTCATAGGTTTGTTGTCATCATTACCAACCCAAACGCCTGTGACGATGTCCGGCGCATATCCCATAAACCATGCATCCCGGAAATCATTCGTCGTGCCTGTTTTTCCGCCGATGTCACGTCCGTCTATCCCGGCTTTTCGACCCGTGCCTTCATTCACCGTTCGGGTCATCATACGGTTCATTTGCGCGAGTTTGTCTGCCGTTATCACCGTGCGCATTTCAGGAACAGGTGCATCATAAAGCGGTGTGCCATTCGCTGTTGAGATAGAAATAATGCCGTAAGGATTCGCCGCCTGTCCAAATGTGGCAAAAGGCAAATAGGCTTGCGTTAAAGTCATAGGCGTTGTGACTTGTGAGCCTAAAGCTAAACTGCGTAGAGGCCTTAACGGACCAAGACCAAAGCGCTCAGCGGTCGCAATGACATTATCACGACCCACTTCTTCTGCGACTTTAACAGCGACCGTATTAATAGATTTCGCCATCGCGTCTTCTAATGTGACGATACCCACGAATTCCTTTTTGAAATTTTTCGGTGTCCACTCATCTTGGGTGTTTGACAGTGTTACAGGGGAGTCAATGCGTTTGTCCCAAGGCGTCAGTCCTGCTTCTAAGGCCGCCAAATAGACAAAAGGCTTAAAGGCAGAGCCCGGCTGTCTTTCCGCTTGTATCGCACGATTAAACTGACTGTTTGAATATGAGGCCCCGCCGATCATGGCCAAAACAGCCCCTGTCCCATCTAGGCTGACAAGTGCCGCTTCTTCTGCGCCACGGTCAGCGTCTAAATGTTCCAAAACAGACGCCTCTGCATAGGTCTGTGCATCCCGATCAAGGGTTGTTTGAACCACAATATCTTGTGTCGGCGCATCCCCCAAAACATGTTCGATTTTGGGCCAGATCCAATCAACAAAATATTGCGCGGAATTATCTGACTGCGGGCGATGAATGCGAATGGGATAATGAATCGCCAAGTCATACATGACTTCGTCAATGAGGTCTTGCGCCTTTAAAACATCCAGAACCGTTTTCGTGCGTTGTGCCGCCCGTTCTGCATTATTTACCGGGTTGAGCGCAGAGGGCGCTTTCAGCAAGCCCGCCAACATAGCTGTTTCAGATAAATTCATCTCGGCTGCAGGTTTATTGAAATAGCGCTTGGACGCCGCTTCCAGTCCCCAAGCCCCACTGCCGAAATAAACCTTAGACAAATACATTTCGAGAATTTCGTCTTTTGTGAAGCTACGCTCCAACCAAATCGCCATCAACATTTCTTGGGCTTTACGGCGCAATGTTTTATCCGGAGACAGAAACACATTTTTAGAAAGCTGCTGCGTCAGTGTGGAGCCACCTTGCACATAAGCGCCAGCTTTGATGTTTTGCACCATTGCCCGCGCCAAAGCTTCGGGGTCAACGCCGATGTGATTATAATAACGTCTATCCTCGACGGCTAAAATAGTGAGGGGAATATGAAACGGTAGAGCCTCTATATCAACCTGCGGGGCAACAGTGGCGCCTCGCACCAAAATGTCTCGTCCCTGTCGATCAACGATTTGGACGCTGACAGGGCGTTGATTTTCCCATAATCTTTTGGGATCAGGCAAGCCTTGCGCTGCAAATGCAAAAGCGCCCAAAACGATCATCCCCCCTAAATATGCCGAAGACAAAGTTGATAGAACGCCATAGCGTAGCATGGCTTTAGCGCGGGGCGACAAAGGCGGTAGGCGCAGTGTTTTCAAATCAGACAAAATCATGCGCACACAAAAACAGGGTTAATAAGGCGTTAGTGTGACATTGCGCCTAAACCCTTTAATGTGTGTTTAACGAAACCCGTCCAACTGCAAAAAAGGTCAGAGCCCAGCGATCAAAGCTAGATAGGCAGAGGTTTGGACGGGCCGGATAAACCACCGGCTTTTTTAGCGCCTTCACCTCGACTTATGTCAGTATCCTTGGCCGGGCAAAAACTGAGAACAGTGGCCCCTTCCGCACGGGCCTCTTTGCCGGGCTGAATAAAATCGAGAGTACCGTCAGCCCTCAAAGCCAAAATTAAATCTAAATCATCTCCGCGATCTTTATAGAGGTCGTCCAACGTATAGGCTTCCGACAAATTCGTTGCGCGGAAGCGCCATCCGCCCCACCAATCGCGGGTGAGCGCATCGAAACTTCGGCCGCGAGACGTCAATGTTCGTCCACGTGAGGTAAAAGCAATCGTATCGCTATCATCCTCATCCCCTTCTTGTGCAGGCACCTGAAAGACCCGGTGACGCCCTAACTCCGGAGCGAATTCAACACAGACGAGCGAGTTGTAAGCATCATTGGGTGTTGCAGCGATAAGGTGATTAAAGGAAGAATGGTCTAAAGAATAATCGGCATTTTCAGACAAAACTTCACCATAAAAAGTGGCATGGCCCTCCAATCGGGCACCGCGTAAACGCCGCCAATTTGTGTCAGCAACAGTCACTTTTACCCCCATATCTTTTATCGCCTTGGCAAGACCTAGCGACCAAGGATTTGCACCCACAATCATGACGCCATTTCCGGAGCCGGCCGCAAGACCAAGGGCTTTTGAAATAGGGCCAATTAAGAAACCTGCAAACAAGACCGTTGCGAACACAAGCGCAAAGGCCAATGGGACAAAAAGCGTCCCGTCTGAGCGACCAATCGCATTTAATTCCGCTGCAAAAAGACCCGCAACCGCCACAGCTACAACACCTCGCGGAGCAATAAAACTAATCAGCAAACTTTCTTTCCAAGTCAGCCCGGAGAACAGCGTCGACAACATAACCGCAATCGGGCGAACAAAAAGCATCATCGCAAGAACAAAAACTAAAACCCGCCAGTTTGTGACAAATTCTCTCAAAATCGCCGGCGTGAGTGTGGCAGTCAAAATAACAAAAACACCCGAAACTAAGATAATCGCGATGTTTTCTTTGAACCGACGCATTTCGACCATGGACGCGAATTTCGTATTCGCCATTGTCATACCCAGAGCCGTCACAGCCAAGAGGCCCGTTTCATCTGCCAATCTATTCGCAATCACGTAAATCAGTAAAACCCACGCTAGGACAACGGGGGCTTTTAGGTATTCAGGTATGTGACCCCGACGGAACGCCCAAGCCATACCGATACCTGAAACAATCCCCACCAGAATGCCGAAAATCGCCGCAAACGCGAGTTTGCCGAAAACAAAATACATGGAGGCTTCGCTTTGAGAAAAGCGGATGAACTCATATCCCCCCACAGCAAAGAGCGCGCCGAGCGGGTCGTTCACAATCCCTTCCCATTTCAACACATTGGCCGGGCGGGATTTCAAATGCGCTTGTCGTAACAAAGGCATAATAACCGTTGGGCCGGTGACGACAAAGAGCCCCCCCACCATGACGGAAATATCCCAAGCCAGTCCAACAATATAGTGACATGCGGCGGCACCCAGAGCCCAAGCAATTGGGGCGGCGACAAACACCATACGGAAAACGGCACGGCGGGAGTCACCCAAATCTTTAAACCGCAGTGTCATTCCCCCTTCAAACAGGATAATGGCCACCGCAAGACCGATCATGGGCCTGTAAAGGTCACCAAAATCACTGACGGGATTCAGGCGGACTTGTTGAAAAGCATTTTTGATAGGCTCGGGTAAATCGAAACCAAGGAGATAGCCCAACAGCGGGCCAAAAATCAGACCTGCAATCGCCATAAGGACAATGGCAGGACGTTGTAGGCGCCATGCGAGCCATTGTGCGCCAATACCAAGACCGCCGATAACCGCTATTTTCAGAGGTAATGCATTTACCGCATGATGGGCAAGATCAATCGCCATGCTTATCCTTTAAATCGCCTATGCTGAAGGCTCATAGGGCACAGCTCGGTAAAACAAATCATGCGACCTCCCGAATCCCTTGGATGACTTTACGCGTCGACTCTTTGAATATCAAACCCGATATCATTATTTCCGTAACTGCCATTATCATAGGAATCGACATGGTCTTGAAAGTAATTCATCACATGCTCATAGATGCCTTCTAGAAGTGCGCCAAGTTCAATATCATCTATGGGAAGTGACAATCGATATTCGCGCCCTTTATCAATACCAATAAAGACGTTCTCGCCTTCTTTTCGACATGTTAAAATGAGGCGCATATAATCCCCTTGTCTGGAGATCGCGACGGCGAGACCAAAACTAATCGGCTCCAGCGGTAAAAAACCTTTGCCTGACACTGAAAAAGCAGCAGACCCTGAATTTTGCGCCGCAAAAGGACCGGAAGGCGGAACAAGATAGACACATTGGCGGCCTTCATCCAAAAAACGACAAAATGAATTTCGAATCGTCTCGGCTACATTTCGAACTTGCGAATAATTTTGAAAACTCCGATCACCATAAGTCTCAGCTGCTTTGGAAAGCAGATCCAATCGGGAGGGAGAGTCGCTTTTCTTCTCAGCCATTTTATGTCCTTATCGCTATCAATTTTTCAAACTTAGCCTAGACAAACTGAGATTGGCAGTAAAATCATTTGGTTTTTAGAATGGCCTCTAAACCCACTTCATAATCCGAGTATTTTGGCACCCAGTTCAATTCCGATTGTGCGCACGTAATATCTATGCGTTTCGTCTCACTGTAAAACGTACGTGCCATGTCAGAAACGCTCTCATGATCCAGTGAGACACGCATCGGCTTTGGAGCATTAATGAGACCTGCTGCGAAATCCAACACATCTTGTGGCGGGGCGGGATAACCATCTGCAAGGTTGTAAATAGCCTGAGGATTAGGCCTCGCAATTGAGGCGATAACCGCCGTTGTAATGTCATCAACATGAATGCGGTTGACCACATGCCCCTCTTTGATCACAGCGCGCGATGATCCTTCACGAAGTTTGTCAAAAGGATTTCGGCCTTTCCCATATGTATCGGGGCCATAAATGCCGGCAAGGCGGAAAATATGTACGGGCCAGCCTGTCTCAAGCCATTCCAATTCTGCCTCAGCGCGCGCAAAACCTCGTTTTAATTGTGGACTGGCAGGTTCGCCTTCAAATGCCCATTGACCTTGCCTGTCACCATATACGCTTGTTGCCGACAGATAGCCGATCCATTTCGCCTTGGGAGATAAGTCCGAAAAAAGACTAACCACGGGATCAAAAAAGCCTTTCCCATCGCGTCCTTTTGCAGGAGGTATCGCGCTGATAATGACATCGGCTTCCTCAAAAAGCGCTTCGATATGCGGATATTCAAGCGAGCTTGACACTATAGCCTGAATACCGAATTTTGCTAAGCTATCGACGTTCTCGGCTTCGCGCGTCGTCCCCCAAATTTCATAACCAAGATCACGCAGGGAGCCAGCTATTGCGCGCGACGTATAACCCGCGCCAAGCAGTAAGGCGATAGCTCGTCCTGTCTGCAAATTAATGTCTTCCGCCATTGCTGAACAACCCCTCCCCTTGCTAAAGGCGATTTATGTTAAAACGCCTTTTCATATCAACATCATTTTGCATCGTCATGGCCTTGTTTGCTGCAAATGCCAAGGCAACAGATAAGGTCGTTTCAGATTCAAAAACAGGCGATCTGACGGAAGCTTTTGATAAAAAACATGAAGCTTGTTTAGAGCGTATCGCGGTTGATTCCGACCTTGCCTATGAAGAGGCTATGATTTGGCGCTCGGAAGGTGGAGGGCGTCGCGCTAAACATTGCGAAGCCATGGCGCTCTTTGCACTCGGGCATGAAGACGAAGCTGCATATAGGCTAGATAAACTGGCCAAAGCTGCCGATGGCGGTTCCAAGCATATGCGCGCCGATTTCTTTTCTGAAGCAGCGAATTTCTGGCTCGCGGCTGGTAACTCTGAAAAAGCCTATTCATCCGCCACGGAAGGCTTGAAGCTTAAGAAAGACCATACTGACTTACGGATTGCACGGGCACGGGTTTACGCCGTGACAAAACGCTATGATTACGCAGAGACAGACCTAACATCGGCGCTCGTCTTTGACCCACAACATGCAGGGGCCCTGCGCTACAGAGCTGATGCGCGGTTAAACCAAGACAAATTGAATGCCGCCTTAGACGATATTGAGGCGGCCATGGCACTGGATCCAGAAAGTGTTGAAACCGCCCTCTTACGTGGACGTATCAAAGAAGCTATTCGGCGTCAAAAAGAAGACACCGAATAATAAAGCCTTTAGTTTTTAGGCGTCAAAGTTTCTAAGAAAAACTCTAATATTTGACGATCCCGATGCGTTTTGTTGGCCGTATCCCGGAAGCCGTGTTTCTCACCCGGATAGGTCATTACGCGCATATTATGGCGACCAGATTTTTGCATGGCATCCATCAGCATAATGGAATGGCGAAACACAACATTATCATCCGCCATACCATGAATAAGCAAAACCGGCTCTGTCAAACCCTCAATATGTGCAAAGACACTGCCGTTTTCATAAGCGCCTTCGGTATAGTTCTCCGTTCCGGGGTTCGGGTCTCCTAGGTAACGCTCCGTATAGGCCGTATCATAAAGCTTCCAATCGGTAACAGGAGCACCGGAGACACCGCTGACATAATCATCTGTCTGACCCAACATGTGTAAAACCATATAACCCCCATATGACCACCCATAAACACCCATGCGCTCAGGGTCGATAAAGCTTTGGGAACGTAGAAACTCTGCACCCCGTTCTTGATCGACAACCTCAGTGTGACCCATCGCGCGATAAAGATGATCCTCAAATGCTTTGCCGTGATTCGTCGCACCGCGGTTATCCAATTGAAATACGACAAAACCATGATGGGCGAGCATTTGGGCAAGTGGTGTGCTCCGGCCCCACTCCCGCTTCACGCGTTGAACACCTGGCCCTCCATAAACAATCGTTATACTTGCGCGCTTTTGCCCCGGCTTTAGATCCTTCGGTTTATAAAGCATATAATTAAGCGGCGTTCCGTCTTCGGCTTGAATTTGACCAAATTCGGGTGTGATATGGTTCGCCAGATAAGGCGCATAAGGGTGCGTGCTATTTAAAGGGTTTTCATTCAACCATGCGAGAGGCGTCCCGTCTGCGGCGTAAGCTCGTGTTTGAGACGGTGTGTTTGTATCATTATAGGTGCCGATATAACGCGAACAATCTTTGTTGAAACTGGCCGAATTTTGTCCGGGGCGTGAACTGATTTGAGTGACAACGGGCGCAACCATTTCAGGCATATCGATCGCCACATTCGCATTCTCAGCATCAGGGCTTTCATCTGTTTCAGAGACCGTATTCCCCTCTTCGCTGACAGCTTGTTCAACAGCCGGTGAGATTTTAAAAATATGTGTCTCAAGAGGTGTTTCATTCCAGCCCTGCACGAACAGATCTCCTGTTTCCGTATTTTGACACAGCAGGCTTTGTACATTCATCTTTTCCGGAGTCAGCGACATGATAGTTCCGTCTGCACCAATATTAAAAATTTGGCGTTTATCATTCTGTTCAGCAGACCAAAGCAAGCTCCCGTCTTGTTGGGCTTTCGGAGATGGCCCAATATTCAGCCATGTCAGAGACGTCTCCGTATAAATGACTTCGCCTTTTCCTGTGCGCGCATTAAATCGTTTAAAGGTATGTGTTTTATGATCTCGCGATAAAATTCCGGCGACCAAGGACTGACCATCCGTATCCCAAACAACACGCGTGAGATAAATATCTTTATCTTCGCCTAAATCCAACCAACGCGTAGAGCCGCCATTTGTGCTGACAACACCGAGTTTGATCGTGGCATTCGGCGTGCCCGTGAAAGGGTAACGCTGCGCAATATTCGTGACGCCGTCGACTCCAAAATCGAGACGATTCTCAATCGCGATGGGGGACTCGTTAATTTGCGTATAGGCCACGCGATCGGCATTTGGAGAGAGCCAATATCCCGTATCCCGATCTAATTCTTCTTGAACTACAAAACTCGCCGTCGCATTGCGAATTGTGTCTGTTGCGCCGTCTGAGAGTTGACGCTCCAATCCAGTCTCTAAGTCTTTTATATAGAGCTCATTATCGCGGACATAGGCCACTTTCGATCCATCTGCACTGACTTTCGGGTCTGTTTCAAACCCTTTCGTCGCGGTCACCTGGCGGCTCTTTTGTGTCTCTAGATCGTATAGATAAATATCTCCGCCCAATGGGAAGAGTAAAAGATTATCCCCGACCCAAGAATAGCTGATAATACCTGATCCATATTCTCTAGCGCGTTCGCGACGATTTTTCTCTTCCTCTGAGAGCACTTCCGGGCCTTCAAGCAAATCCGTAGAGCTAACGAGCAAGCGTCCCTCACCCGTGGTAAGATCATAAGCCCAAAGGTCTTTTTGATTGGCATCATCTTCGCGACCCTGAAGCACAGTCACAAATTCGCCATTTGGGGCAATTTGAGCGCGCGACAATGTCGTACCGGCAATATTAATGTTACCATTGATAATTTCAGGCGTGAGGAACCCTTGGCCGGGGTTTGTTTTGAGATAGCTGGGCTGACGCGCGGCCTGCTGCGCTTGATAGGCCGCTTCCTGCAGGCTGTCTGACGTCCGCGATGACGTCTCAGATAACGCCGTCTCTGCTTGAGACAAATCTGTTTCAGTTGAAGACGGATCCGCACAGGCGGATAAAAGTGTCGCTAGCGCAATACTCGTTGCCGCGTAAGAAAACAGTTTCAATTTAAACATGGCGAACCTTTTTATGATCATGCTCTCGGCATTTTGTCTGTTGGCACCGTTTAATATGATGCCCTACAGACATTCAAGTCTTTCCGCTTTTTTCCTACCTGCTTCACATATCTGCCCAAAGGCTGTCCATAATTAATCGCGAAAGATTATTGCAAGTTTGGCGGGTTGGGATAGGCTCATTTTATGCTCGATTTGCGCCCAGTCTTTTTTGTTGTCGGCCTGATGGTCGCGGCCTTGGGCCTCCTTATGTTTATCCCGATGTTTGTCGATATGGCATATGAAGGCCGGTCTTGGCGGGCATTTGCGATTTCAGGCATGCTCACAAGCCTTCTGGGTGCTGCACTGGCCATGGCAAATTATATGCCCAAACCGGATTTGAGAGCACGTGGGGCTTTCCTTCTGACGGTGTCTTCTTGGTTTGCTCTGTCCGGCTTTGCGGCTTTACCCTTCTTAATGGAGCCTGTTGGTTTGTCTTTGACAGATGCTTTCTTTGAAGCCACATCCGGCATTACAACAACAGGGTCGACGATTTTGATAGGTCTGGACGATATGCCAAAAGGGATATTGTTATGGCGCGCACTGCTGCAATGGATAGGCGGCATTGGGATTATTGTCACAGCTATGGCAGTATTGCCCATGCTAAAAGTGGGGGGCATGCAACTTTTTCGGCTTGAAAGCTCTGATATGGGTGAAAAAATACTGCCGCGTGCCGCGTCAATTGCAGCGGCTATTTCAATAATATATCTCACACTCACAATCGTCTGCGCCATACTTTATATGGTTGCAGGGATGAACGGGTTTGATGCCGTCGCCCATGCGATGACGACATTAGCAACCGGCGGCTACTCAACATCTGATGCCTCAATGGGCGGCTTTATGGATAATGGCGCTGATTTAGTCGGCATTGCCTTTATGTTGGCAGGTGCAATGCCTTTCGGCGTTTATTTGCTTATGAGCCGAGGTAATTTAAAAGCCCCATTCAAAGACTCTCAAGTGCGCGCTTTTCTTGTGATCATGACAGCGCTTATCGCAATGATTACCTTGGGTTTATGGGCCGGAACAGAATATGGCGGAGCCGAAGGCGAAACTTTCTGGCGCGCTTTGCGGCTCTCGGCCTTTAATACGGTCTCAATTGTAACGGGCACGGGTTACGCCACTGCGGATTACAATGCATGGGGGCCTTTTGCAGTCGCCGCCTTTTTTGCCTTTATGTTTATTGGGGGATGTGCGGGGTCGACGGCCTGTTCGATAAAAATATTCCGATATCAAGTCGCTTTCGAAGCCTTACGTGGCTATCTCTTCAAAATGCCCCGCAACCATGCTGTTGCCCCTTTACGTTATGGGGGCGCGCCCTTACCTGAAGCGGTTGTGTATTCCGTTTTGAGTTATTTCTTTTTGTTCTTCTTAACCTTCGCCGCCACTGCCGTCATGCTGTCTATGTTAGGGCTTGATCCCATCACAGCATGGTCTGGAGCAGGAAGTGCCGTTGCAAATGTCGGTCCCGGTCTCGGCGATATTATCGGTCCCTCTGGGACATATGAGACACTGCCCAATAGTGCAAAATGGGTTCTAATGACCGCTATGATCGTTGGACGATTAGAAATTGTGACGGCCTTGGTAGTTCTGAGCCCCGCATTTTGGCGTTCTTAATTCATTAAATCGTCTAGTGAGAAAATGTAATCTGTGGCGCAAAACTCACAATTCGCTTTAATCGTTTCTCCGTCTTCGGCCATATCTAATACAGACTCTCGGTCGAAGCTCTTGAGCGTATTTTCTAATCTGTCTCGAGAGCACTGACATTTACCTGATATATCATGTGTTTCGACGATGCGAACACCTTCTTCATGAAATAAGCGATAGAGCAGTCGGTCTTGTGAAAGTTGCGGATCTATTAGCTCTGCATCTGTGAGTGTACTAAATAATGACCGTGCCGTATCCCACGCATCTTGTGTGTCGCCACGAGCTTTATCGTTCGCAATACGTTGGATCATCATACCACCACCGCGCCAGTTCAAGGCTTCGCCTTGAGTTTGCACCTGTCCAATGGCTAGCCGAATTTGAGTCGGAATTTGTTCGGATTGTTCAAAATAATGTTGCGCACAATCCGATAGGCGCTCACCCTGAATTGCGGCCAGGCCTTGATACTGATCCATATCGGGGCCTTGATCAATAGTCATAGAAAATGTGCCTCCGCCCAATAATATATCCGCCCCCGGATTAGGCGTATCAATCATAATATTACGTAACATCTTTTCTTCCCAACGCGCATAACCCCTTATGGCTCCGTCCGTTGTACAATCGGCTATCAAAAGACTTATAGCACCGTCATTCGTACCATGACACTGCACAACAAGACGGCCTTTGAATTTTAAGGCTTGTGTTATCAAAGCCCCCATAAGCATAGCTTCACCCAATAGCCGTGCAATGGGAGCAGGGTAACGTGCCTCACCGTTCTGTCCCGTCAGAGCTTGATTGAGTGCATCGCCGAGATGAACGGATCGCCCGCGTACAGGCTGGTCATTCAACTGAAAGACGATGACTTCATTATCGGAAAGTGCGTTCAGGTTTGCGGGAAGAGAGGTGTTATCGATCATGAAGCTTATTTGGGGGTTTTTGGCGGCAAAGCAAGATGTCTGACAAAACACTCACTATTTTCAGCCAAATGTCTTTGGCTCCCTATGGCTCCCCGCCTCCTTATTTGCGAAAGTTAGGCGTATCACTTAAATTGCATGAAATACGGGAGCAGCACTCTCATTAACTCACTTGCCTTGCCGCGTTCGAGCGACAAAGAAAAACCCCGCTGGCGAGGCGGGGTTGTATTCATGAGAGTGGGAGGTCCTCTCCATATGAGCGCAAGTCCTTTGCGCTCACGTCTAAACGCTTAAGCGCTCATCTTATCCTTGGCAGGGTCACGCAGCACGTAGCCACGACCCCAGACAGTTTCAATATAGTGATCGCCTTGGGTGGCTGACGCGAGTTTCTTACGCAGCTTACAAATAAAGACGTCAATAATTTTGAGTTCGGGCTCGTCCATACCGCCGTAAAGGTGGTTGAGGAACATTTCTTTCGTCAGAGTTGTCCCTTTACGGAGCGAAAGAAGCTCGAGCATTTGGTATTCTTTGCCTGTCAGGTGAACACGGTGATCACCCACTTCAACTGTTTTGGCATCAAGGTTCACTTTGATATCGCCAGTCGTGATAACAGATTGGCTGTGGCCTTTCGAGCGGCGTACAACTGCGTGGATACGTGCAACAAGCTCATCCTTATGGAATGGCTTGGTCATATAGTCGTCAGCACCCGTACCTAAGCCGCGCACTTTTGTATCAATGTCGTTTGTGCCTGATAGAATAAAGATGGGCGTATTCACTTTCGCCATCCGTAGAGTCTTCAAGACTTCAAAGCCAGGCATATCCGGCAAGTTTAAATCTAACAGAATGATATCGTAATCATACAATTTGCCCAGATCCACGCCTTCTTCACCCAGATCAGTGGTGTAAACGTTGAACCCTTCGGTTTTTAGCATCAATTCGATGCCTTGTGCTGTCGCACTATCATCTTCAATCAGAAGAACGCGCATATTACCCTCCCAGGCGAATCATTATCCCGTAGCCGTCGGGATATGGTTAATGGAACTTTATCGGTAAGGGAATCCCGTAAACCAAATGTTAACAGCGTTAACCAATTTGTCAGAAATGTAAGAAAAATGCAGTTTTACGGTATATCCGGCAGTTTAAGCGCGAATTTCTTTTTTAAAATACTAACGTTTTTTAACCGTGTCTTTTCACAATATCGAAAGCCTAATGGCATATGAAGGGTTTCAATAAGGATCAGGACGACACACCGGTTAACAGGTTTGCGGTTTGATTTGACCCTGTCAGAGGTGGTGGGGGCGTGCGGATCGACTATCGGTCAAGGTGAGAAGATTGGGAGTAACACAATGACACATTCAATGGATAAATCCATTCAGAAGACGCGTTTCGCGATTGCAGACTTACAAAAGCGTATAGCCGTCTTAGAAGCAACAAAAGAGGATTTGGAACGTCAAATTCGTAAACTTAATGACAGTGTGCCGGAGGATAATGTTGATCCCAATGCGCAAAAGGAAGGCTATGTCGCTTATGGTTCTTATGCCAATTCTGTCATTGCACGTAAGGAAAATATTCGTCGTTCATTAGGCGACATTACGGATCAAACATCAAGCTTGGCAGAAGATCTCCGTATTGCTCTTGATGCGCTTGATAGTTTTGAGCGTGTTCGCGCACGCCGCATGGCAAGTAAAGCAGAACAGGCGATGGTTCGCCGCGCAGGTTAGTCCATCTGACATCTCAATAAACAAACCCGCTTCAACAGCGGGCTTGTTTATAAGCGAATTAACCCGAATGACTTGGAATTTCCAAATCATTCGGGTCAGCCCCACCTGCTGAAAACCCCGAAGAGCAGAAGCAGGCGCCCACGCTTTTTGTTAGAAGCGGTAACGTCCGCGAAGCATCAACGGGATTGATGTGCGGCTCGCACCATTATTTGTACCAGCCAAAGCAGAGCCCGGCGTAATATTGCTGCTGTCGAGACCTTGCGTATATCGCACGCCCGTTTCCAAGGCGATTGTTGAATAGCGAGTCAAAGGGGTTTCGACACCCACGAGACCTGCCGCAGATCCGACCCATCCACTGTCATAGAAAGCGATATCGCCGCCCGGCAATGCTGCACCATTGGCTTGTGCGCCTGTAATAGCAATGTCGTCCACATGTGTTGCGCCAATGCGGCCTTCAACATAAGGACGGATGCTCGGCAAAATCAGTCCGGGACGCGGTGCGAAATACTGACGTAAGCCAAGTTCAGCGCCATAAGATTTATAATCTGTCAAAGCCCCTGTCAGATTGACGCCTTCGTCAATCTGACCCCAATCCTGACGCCCTGCACTTTCAGCTTCATCAATGAAAGCCATCGCTGTAACTTTACGATTAGGGTTTAACGCGTAAGAGCCACCCAACTCTGCACGCACACCCGTATCATAAGCGTCTTTCATTTTGATGTTGTTAATCGCAACACCCGGAAGGTCATTTGTTTCATCACCCGTCACGGCTGTTCCGCCTACGTTAAAGGAAGGACCAATGCCGCCTTCTATGTTCCAACGTGATAAGCATTGGTGACTTTGGCAAGATGATTTGGGCGCTTTGTGAGCCACCTGTGATGTATGAGCATAATAACCGTTATTGGCATTATAATGAGAATAATCTTTGTGGCCGCCAAGGCCGAGGAAGGAGCAACCTGAAAGAGCGATTGTCGCTGCGCCGAGAAGTAATATCCGCATTGTTTTCATCCTTGTGTTCCGATCTGGCACAATTGCTGTGCAAGATGAGTGTTGGTTCAAGGATTTGCAAAAGGGAGGCCAACTGTTCGTGACAGGGTTTACCGACGAAAAATAAAAAACCCGGCGCGTGGCCGGGCTTTATTAAATTTTGTGACGAGACGTTTTTTAGAAGCTGACACGTCCGCGTAATTTAACCGGGACACTCCAACGGTCATCAGACTCAGAAACTGTATCCATGCTGTTGCGCCACCGGATACCGGACTCGACGCCAATCGCGGCGCGTGAACCGACGGCTATTTCCGCACCTAGGACAGCTGAAGCTGTTGGATTCCAACCCGCTTCGACATATTCAAAGGGAGCTGCATCATAAGCAACGCCATCTGAGCTATACGTGCGGTTGACCGAAACACTATTATTGTGAGTGAAACCAGCCGTTGCACCTACATAAGGACGGAGTTTTGGACTTTGACCGACATATTGACGGACACCGCCTTCGATTGTGAAGAGGTCAAGATCAGAAAATTCTGCATCAATATCTTCAAGTGCACCGCGCGCATCAACAGATTGATACGCTTCTGCGACCTGACCATTGGCTGTGGCATAACCGACTGTACCAAGAAGTGTTGTATTGCGTGACACATCATAACCCAGTGAACCGCCAATTGATTTCATCTGGCCAAAAGCATCACTATAACTAATGCCGTCTGATCCGCCTGTGTTGACGGTTGTGCTGCCTAAAGCGAGGCCGGGATCTTTGGCTGTAAAGATGTCACCGCCAATATCAAATTCAGTTCCTCCGTCAAGCTCAGCACCAAAGGGAAGTGCTGCACTTAAGCCTCTCATTTGTGGGCCACAACAGCCTTGAGCCGGCACACCATAAGGCTGCGGCACATATATGGGTGAGCCTTGTACGTTTTGGACATAAGCGCCGTTGACATATTGACCATTAGATAATTGCGTTCCGACAACATTTTGACCGTAGACGCCACCCTGCCCGACAGCGTTTCCGCCGCCAACAGCTGCACCATAGGGTGCAGACGCACCCAACATCGTTGATCCGTAACCCTGTTGACCATATCCGACTTGTTGGCCGTAACCTGCCTGGGTCTGTCCAAACTGACCATAACTCGCTTGTTGTCCGTAGCCTTGTTGCGTAAATCCTTGCTGATTGAAGCCTGCTTGATTAAATCCAGCACCATATCCCGCATTCGCCACATTATAAGCACCGCTAACAGCACAAGCGCCTTGTGAGGCGTAACTGTTTTGGTAGCCATAGCCTTGCGAATTTGGGGCGCAGTTCACGTCATAGGCACCGCCTGTTTGACCATACTGAGGATGATGTCCGCCTGACCCGAGCCAAGAGCAACCTGATAATAATACCGCTGATAAAGCGCAAACTGCGAGCCGCATGTCGGCCTCCAATCTCTCAGTTAATGTTTATTCTGACCCAATTTAAAACACGTTATGCTTAAGAAAGCGTTTTCAAATCGGAAACAAAACCTTAATTTATCAATTAATTACGTGGTTAATTGATGGGTGAATACATAGCTGCTAGAAATTATAGCTGCCGCGAATTGTGAACGGAATGGCGATGTTGGTATCGCCTTTTTGATCATTGAGGTAATTACGAGCGCCTTCGATGCGGACACCCGTTTCAACGGCGATTCCCGTCCGCGGCGTCACTTGCCATTCAGCACCCACATTTAACTGACCGGAGGGAACCCATTGGCTGTCATAGAGTGCAACTTGGGTTTCATTGCCGTCAATATTATAAAATTGTGAATCTTCTCCATCAGGATCATTAAATGCCTGTTCATAGAATCTTTGGGTCTGATCGGTTGTGTAGGAAACAGAGTTATAATGTGAAGCGCCAACTGCGGCCCCCACAAAGGGTGTTACGGTATTAAGGCCCGTAGATTTATTCCACGAATTGAAATAGTGACGTGCACCAATTTCAAGGTCATATCGGCGCATATCTGAGAAATCAGCTGTGAACCTTGCAATCTCCTCATCAGGAATGAAACTGATATTTCTCAATGGAGGCGTAGCTGTAGGCGCTCCTGTCGCTGCATCGAGTTCTTCGACATCTTCAATTCTGTATAGCGTTGCATTAACACTACTGACTGTTCCTGACTTACCTTCAGAAGCTGAGTAACCCGCGTTGAAAAAGACGGTGTTCTTTTTAGATAAAATATATTCTCCGCCTATCGCAACTCTTGTCGGTGTAGACCAAGCATCGTCCAGAGAGATTGTAGGCTCAGTCGCGCGATCAAATAATGCACCACTTGGGGCCCCATCAAAACGATCACGAGCACCCGCCGTATGAAGAGTTGACGTCCGTGTTATGACGCCGCTCGTAGTTTGCTGCTCAACAGTTCCTTCGTCAAAATCTGTTGGGATATAGCCTAGAGATGGGCTTGTAGGTAGACCTGTCGCCAAATCAGTCGGAAAAGTTGCGTAATCCAAAACATCGCCACTAAAGCTTTTCTCTGCCCCAAGGCTCAATGAGCCGCGGAATTTTGGCTTACGAAGTTGCGGTACATTTCTTTGATGATTGGCGCCTTGTTGATGGGCTTGCCCGGCATGAGAGCCGTAATTCGCTGTTGCAAAATTGGGTTGACCGAATTGCGGTTGCTGCGGAAACCCGTTGGTAGCCCCAAAATTATTTGTCGCTATAGTCACTGATGCAGGATCACAGCCTTGTGGAATCGGTTGTTGAGGCGAAAAGATCTGGCAAGGATCGGCTTGACGCTGTTGCCCCTGCATATGTGGTGCGCGTTGCTGATGGCCGTAATTGCCGTAGCTAGCTTGTTTATTATATCCCTGTTGCGATACACCCGTAAGACCGCCTAACCAAGAGCACCCTGACAGAGCAATCGCAGATACCGCACATAAAACAAGACGCATAAAACATCCCCTCAAATACCAACCCTCCGCCTAAAATTGACGGATTCATAACTATGGTTAATGAGAGAAATGCCCTGTTTTGCTTAACAAGCCGTTTAAACAACGCGTTTTTTTGATTTTATTTTAACCGCTTATGATAAGAGTTTATTAATATTTTCAGGAGGACGGCCCAAAACAGCCTTACCATTACGCACAACAATCGGCCTTTCCATAAGTTTGGGATGTGCCACCATCGCGTCAATGAGCGCCTCCGCTCGGGTTTCGTCTTTGAGACTCATATCTTTATAAATCGCCTCGCCCTGTCTCATGAGCTGCCTTGGGTCTTCAAACCCCAATTGATTTAAAATTTGTCTGACATCCTCCTTCTTGAGAGGCGTCTCCAAGTAACGCACGATGTTTGGTTGAACGCCCGACGCCTCAAGGATCGCTAATGTTTGACGTGACTTTGAACATCGGGGGTTATGATAAATTGTAACATTCATGATTATCACCTTATGCAAATATGCGTGTTGATTTCAAAGAGCCATAGCGCCAAGACACCCTCATGGACAAGAGAGCTTCATGAAAACGGTTTTAGTCATATCCTCATTTGTCGCCGCCAGCCGCGTCGGCGCAACAGCCAGTGCCTTTTGTCTCAGGCGATTGGGCATTGAAGCCGTTATATTGCCCACAACACTTTTAGGGCGACATCCAGGCTGGGGTGCACCTGGCGGTGGGTCAACAGATGTTGAGACGTTAAATGTTATGTGGGACGCCATTCGTGCGCAAAACATTCACTTTGATGGTGTTCTTTCAGGCTATATGGGTCATGAGGACCATGTCCTCCTTTGCGAGCGTATTATTAAAAACATAAAAACCGCAAACCCGTCATGCCATATATTGGTTGATCCGGTCATGGGGGATAATGGCTCCCTTTATATACCGAAGGATAGAGCGGACGCCATCTCGACGTACCTCGTACCGCTTGCTGATACGCTTACGCCAAATTTATGGGAGCTCTCTTATCTGGCAAAAAAAGATCTGACGGATGTGGACACGCTTTTGAAGGAAGCCCGCACGTTAACACCGCAAGCCTTAATTACCTCCGTGCCTGATGGGGGGAATATTGGGGCTGTCCTCGTGACCCCGGATAAAATGTCTCAAGTGTCGCATAAACGCTATGAGAGTGTGCCACATGGCGGCGGAGACTCGCTCGCGGCGACATTCTTGGCACACACACTTTCAGGCTTGTCCTCTCAAGATGCGATGGAACGATCTGTGGCATCCATCTTTAACATTATGTCAGCTGCGAATAAATTTGATCTCGGAGAATTACCCCTTGTGAGAGAACAACAAGCGCTCATAAATGCAAAGCCTCTTAAAAGTCGGAAAATAGAATTATGAGTAAAACACCTTTCGATATCTTTGCAACGAACGGCTTGGATCCTGTTGTTGACGCTTTCAAAGCCAATTTTACGGAGAGTGATGAGCTTGGCGCGCAATTTTGTCTGATGAGAGACGGTGACATCTTGCTAGACTTGAAAGGCGGTTGGGCCGACCGAACAAAAGAAACCCCTGTAAATGATAGGACACTTTTTGGTGTCTATTCCTCAGGCAAGGCTATGGCCGCTTTGGTGATTGCACATCTCGTTGAGGAAGATCGTCTCGGCTATGACCAAATCGTCACGACATTGTGGTCAGACTTTGGACAACACGGCAAAGATAAGCTCACTGTCGCACAGCTTCTCTCTCATCAAGCGGGCCTATCAGGTATTACAGATCCTAATTGGACAGCGGAAGCATGGTTTGATTGGGATAAAACAATCGCCGCCTTAGCTACCCAAAAACCTCTATATGAACCCGGTAAGGTGAGTGGTTATCACCCTTTGACCTTTGGTTATCTCGCAGGCGAATTGGTGCGTTTAGCCGATAAAGACGGTCGCACATTAGGCACAATTCTCAGAGAAGATTTATCGCAACCCTTTAATGCTGATGTTTGGATCGGATTGCCTGAAAGCGAACATGCACGCAGTGCCGCAATGGTGAAACCAAAAACGATGGCTGACCTCGGTGAAATCAATGCGGCCAGTCGCGCCGCTTTTCTGATGCCTTGGTCATCGACAGGCGGCATGAGCGTCAAGGCTTGGCGCGAAGCAGAATTTGCCGGATCGAATTGTCACGCGACCGCTAAAGGGCTTGCGACGCTCATGCAAGTCGCAGCCAGTGGTCGCTGCGGAGAAAGCCCTGTTTTGAGCGAAGATACACTTGCCGCTTTTAGCAAGCCGCGTATCTCGGGACAGGACTTGGTCTTGCCATTTGACATCACCTTTGCTGCAGGTTTGATGGTCAATCTCCCCAACTTTTTCTATGGCACCACGCCGACAACATTAGGGCATAGTGGCTGGGGCGGATCTTGTGTCTTTGCTGATCCAGTCACAAGGCTTCACGGCGCATATGTCATGAACCGGCAGCACGGCACTCTTTTGGGTGATATGCGCCCACGCAAAATCATTGATGCCGCTTATCAAGCGTTAGGAATTTAATATGGCAGATAAAATTCTTGAACGTCTTTGGGAAATGGGCCCCACTTTTATTTCCGGCACACCACATGCGCAAAAGCTCGGTATGAAGTTTGTCGCTGTGGACAAAGGCCGCGCCACAATGTCACTCCCATATAATAAGGCTTTGATTGGCGATAAAGACACCGGTGTTATTCATGGCGGTGCCGTCACGACACTGTTGGATCAAGCTTCAGGTTTAGCGGCTTTAGCAGGTTTTGAGACCTTAGGGGCAACGGCAACGCTCTCACTCCGTATTGATTATATGCGGGCGGCAACACCGGAGAAAACCATTATCGCCCAGGCGCATTGTTATAAAGCGACCAAACATGTCGCCTTTATTCGGGCTGTTGCCCATGACGGAGATGAAAATGACCCCGTCGCGACAGCGCAAGCCTGTTTCATGGCGACAGGCCCGCGTCTTTCGGCGGAGGAAATAAAATGACGGTCATTGATCCCGGAAAAACACATCCGGATGTCAGAGCTTTATTAGAAGAGATTCCCTACGCCGAAACGCTGGGCGTGAAGCCTTTTTTTATGGGGGAAGAATTCACGCTCATCCTGCCTTTTGATCAAAGCAATATCGGGAACCCTACTCTTCCCGCCTTACATGGCGGCGGTGTCGGTGGGTTTATGGAAGTCTGTGCCATTGCACAGCTGATAATGAATAATCCCGGTGATAAATATCCGAAACCGATCGGCATTAATATTGATTATCTTCGCCGAGGAAAACCTGTTGAGACTTATGCCCGCGCCCAAATCTTCAAACAAGGGAGTCGCGTTGCCAATGTCCGGGTACGCGCTTGGCAAGAAAACTTTGACGCCCCCATCGCGACGTTACACGGACACTTCTTAATGTCTCAGTAGTCAAACAGCCTGAGCCTTAGGTTTATGTGTGGGGGCTCCCAAGGCTCAGGCTGACAGACATAGAGGCCTTACTCTATATCAATGTTGATGTTGATTAAGGCACAACGCCCAAAGCTAAGCCGCGAATGGCCGTAGAGACGCGATCCCCTGTACCAAGCTTCAAAAAAAGCTGCCGAAGATAGCCATTGACGGTATGAACGGAAATACCCAAGAGTTCTGCGATCGCAGAATTAGAATACCCCCTGACAAGAGCTTCCAGAATCTCTCTTTCCCGTGGTGTCAGTTTCACCGAACCGGGATCATTTGTATTCAAAGCTTTACAAATAGCGAGATGCCCTTGCTGGCAAGCTGTTTGAAGTCGCGTGACCTCATTGTCCTGAATCTCCATATTCGCATCGTTAAATTTGAAAAAGACAACACCATTTTGGCCTCTGGGGCCATAGACAGGCACTGCCAAACCTTCGCCGCTAAAACGCTGCGATAGGACCTCAATAAATTTCTTGTTTCTCCGCGTAAGGCCTTGAGTTTTGACGATATCCGACCAAAGCACGCCTTTTCCTTTTGACAAGGGTTCACTGATAAATGGGTTATGTCGGTAACATCCACTTTGTCGGTAGAGAATATCATCTTGCTCCGTAAAATCTTTAAACGTCAAGAATGAGACCCCCGGCTTATCGGACATGCCGATGGGCGGCAGGCAATGATAGCCAATTATTTCGAAGTCTTTCCCCTCAGCCGCTGTCAAAACCGCATTAACGATACCCTTAACGCTGTCGGAGTTATTGAATATTTTGACGGCTTTATTAACGTCAATATTTAAACCCATGGTGCCCCTCCCGAAGAAACTAACTTAAGGATGTCCATTTATTAGTGAAGGAAGACTTTAATGAAATACTCAAATTTGATGAGATCTGTATTATTGTCTATTCTAGGTAGAAAATTAGCTATGAAATTTAACTACAAAACCTGATATATAATGACGTTCTTTTAAGATGCGTTAAAATAAGAATATGGAATCTCGGGGGCATTCTT
Organism: uncultured Algimonas sp.; assembly: GCA_964352855.1. GTDB lineage: Bacteria > Pseudomonadota > Alphaproteobacteria > Caulobacterales > Maricaulaceae > Litorimonas. The sequence continues at coordinate 32,514 of CAYGTR010000013.1, forward strand.
CAAAACAACCAGGCAGCTCTTCATTAGAGTTATTGCAATCTATTGTGGATGTCGGCTTACAACCCGAAAATTTTGCCGACGTATGTAAAGCTTGGGCTGAACATTCAGAAGAGGCTGAAGCCCTCAAAAGTTTTGAGAGCCTATTAAACACTGTTTACTTTCAAAATTCGAAATATTTCGAAACCAGAGACCTAAAACGCAGTCTAGTGTCCTCACCTGATGACGGCGATGTTGAAAGTCACAGTTTCATAATTAACCGTGAATTAGATATTATATATGCAGGTGAGTATGCCGCTAAGCTTTTAAATATTCATCTGAACCAGAAAGCGAATACGCTCTTTGATCTTGATCCCAATATAATATTTGAAAGCGTGGAAGCCGCGGATATGAAAGTCTCTTTTGGAGATGTTATCGGAGCCAATGCTACGCGGCACTTGGCATCTGTGATCAAATTATCCGAAATAGACAATACACATAAACACTATAAATTTACCCTTTGGAAGATCGAGCTTCCATCCGAATCTGAAGATTATATAAGGCGCACGCTAAACCTCACGAATACTGAGTTAGATATCCTGAAGCTTTGCCTGCAACGTTATAGCGTGCACGCTATCGCAGATATTCGTGGCTCTTCTCTCAATACAATTCGAACGCATGTGAAAAATATCAAAAATAAGTTTCGAAGTCACAGCCTGACAGATGTTATCTCCAGCACACATGAAATCATAGCGCTTCACCATACGGCTCAATCCGGCTCTACACACTTTAAAAATGATTACATACCAAGGCAGAGGAATGTGGGCCTGGTCAAGTTGCCGGCGTCGCCCTATCAGGTTGAATATTCCCGTTACGGCAATCCTGAGGACAAACCCTTAGTTATTTTACATAGTATTGAATACGGCATTTCACCGCCGAAAGCTTTCCTTGAATTAGCCCATGAAAAAGGGTTTTGCGTTTATGTGCCGGTCCGTCCCGGATTTGGAAGAACAACGCCCGCAGATTCAATTCCCCAGGCAGCTCAAATTTTAAATCGGTTCTTCAAATCAATTACGTTAAAAGATATCACGCTTGTCTCTCTATCAACCTCTGCTCCAACATCATTGGAATTACTGCATTTGAGTTCTGAAATTCGAGACGCTATTTTTGTCAATTATGCTTTTGATACGAAGAATAAGATCCCACACATCCAACCCGTTTGGTTGCGAGGGCTTTTGGAATTTGGTTTAGGGTCACCTGAAAGCTTTAAATTTGCTTTTCGTATGAGCAAAGGCATGTTGAAGGTTATCGGTTATAACAATTTCTATAAAAAAATGTATCAATCTTGCGAGGAAGACCTCCTCTATCTTGCAACGAATGCAAAAACATTTGAAGCAAGTGCTAATCTGATCCTAAGCGCCGAGCCCGATACATGTCGCAATGACATTGCTGCGTCATTTCTGGAAAACCCACATGCAGATTGGCAAGCCACGTCCGGCCAAAATATTCGCTCACTCTTTGGAGAATACACCCATGGTATTTCCTTGGCTCCTATCAAGTCAAAAGCAAAAGAGCTGGGTATCCCGTTTAACATAATAGAAGGTACCGGAAGGAATTGCATCTATCAAAAGCCTGAAGTTTTTTTTGATCTTATTAAAAGCCGCGTAAATGCATCTGTAACGCAATAAAAAAACCCCGACACAGTCGAGGTTTTTGTTTCTTGAAAAGTTCAAGTCTGGTTAGTGCTCAACATTTTTCCAAACACGTTTATAGGAGAGGAAAAGCAGGATTGAGAGAATGAACAGATAAATCATCGTCATCAAACCTGTCGCTTTGCGTTGTTCCATTTTTGGATCAGCAGCCCAAGCGAGAAATTCGGTCACATCAGCCGCCATTTGCTCGACGGTAGCCTCAGGCGCAGGGATTTCATTGCCTTCTGCATCCAGCATAGGTGCATATTCAATTAGTCCTTGGACAAGCGGAGCCGCCATTGCGATTTTACCACCTTCCATAACAGGATTATAGTGCAGGCCGGGTGTTAATACGACACCATCTGGAATAGGCGCGTCATAGGCCGTAAGAAGATTATACATGTAATCCGCGCCGTTATTTCTGGCTTTCACCATAACAGAGAGTTCCGGCGGCAGTGCGCCGCCATTCGACGCACGGGCAGCTGCATTATTCGGATAGATCGGTGGAAATTTGTCGGAAGGCATTCCGGGGCGTTCTGTGACGTCACCCGTCTCGCTATCTATGTCCTCAATCGTCCAGTCGGCTGCGAAATTCTTCACATAAGGATTGTCACTGGGGTTTTTAAAGTTCTCATCATAAAACGGCGCACCTTTATCACCCAAATGACGGAAAGATAAGAATTTCAACTGGTGACAGCTGGCACAAACCTCACGGTAGACTTGATAGCCACGCTGCATGGCGGCACGGTCATAGGTGCCAAAAGGCCCGTTAAAGTGCCAGTGTTTATGTTCCATCTTGTAATCACTATTGCCACCCCCCGCAGCAAAAGCGACACCTGTTGCCAAGACAGCTATCGCGCCGCCTGCAACAAGGAAAGATTTGAGATATTTGGAAGCCATGATCTAGCCCGTCCCTAAGTCTTTTATTGTAAGGCCCGCACAAAAGCGCGGGCTGTTTATCTATTTATTCTGCAGGCGCCGCAATTGGAGCGCCTCTCGGTTCATCGCCTAACACGGCTTTCGTAATCGATTCCGGTCGTTCGACAGGTTTCTCGACTAAACCTAAGATAGGTAGGATGATAAGGAAATAAGCAAAGTAGTAAATCGTCGATATTTGCCCGAGCCTGTAGAAAGTTAATCCGGATGCGACTTCGACACCATCAACCGTCTTTGTGCCAAACGGGATAGCGACATTATCCGGCGTTTCCGCACCACACCAACCCAGGATGAAGCACATAACGATGAAGATAAGGAAGAACCAACGGGCCACCGGGCGGAAACGCATGGATTTCACTTTGGAAGTATCAAGCCAAGGCAGAACAAAGAGAACGACAATCGCACCTAACATCAACAGCAGACCTGCCAATTTATCAGGCACAGCCCGCAAGATCGCGTAGAATGGTAGGAAATACCATTCCGGCACAATATGCGCAGGCGTTTTCATTGCATCAGCTTCAATATAGTTATCGGCATGACCAAGTGCGTCAGGCTGATAGAAAAGGAAGAAAGCAAAGATAAGTAAGAATATTGCAACTGCGAACGCGTCTTTGACGGTGTAAAACGGGTGGAAAGTGAGCGTATCTGATTTCGTCTTCTCGCTAATGCCGATCGGATTGTTTTGACCGACATGGTGCAAGGCCCAAACGTGTAGACCCACAAGTGCAGCGATAATAAATGGCAATAAGTAATGAAGCGCAAAGAAACGGTTCAGTGTCGCATTGTCAACGGCATAACCGCCCAATAACCACTGCTGCAAGCTCTCACCGACAACGGGAACGGCGCCAAAAAAGCCCGTGATAACCGTTGCTCCCCAGAAAGACATTTGCCCCCATGGAAGTGTGTAGCCCAAGAAGGCCGTTGCCATCATGACAAGATAAATCAAACACCCGATGATCCAGAGCAGCTCACGCGGTGCCTTATATGAACCATAATACAGACCACGGAACATATGCATATAAACGGCAAGGAAGAACAGAGATGCCCCGACTGCATGCATAGGCTGTAACAACCATCCGAAAGGCACATCACGGCGAATACGTTGAACGGATTCAAAGGCGCCTTCAATACTTGGCTCATAATGCATGGCTAAGATGACGCCTGAAATAATTTGAACGATCAAACAAAGCGCCAAAATACCACCAAATGTGTACCAATAATTGAGGTTACGTGGTGACGGAAATGTCATGAAGTCCGCACCCATACGGATGATCGGCAAACGCTTATCAATCCATTTTGTTGCGGCGTATTTGGGTTCGTAAGTAGAGGGATGTCCTGACATATTTAACCTACCTTGATCACTGTGTCTGAGACGTATGCATAGGGCGGAATGGCCATATTCTTCGGTGCAGGACCTTTACGGATGCGCCCTGATGTATCGTAATGAGAAGCGTGGCACGGACAGTACCAACCATTATAGTCACCGGCTTCGCCAACAGGCACGCAACCGAAATGCGTACAAACGCCGACCATCACGAGATATTTTGGATCAACCTGACCTGATGGGCCGGGGATGAGCCGCGCATCATCTGTCTCCGGATCTCTCAGTGTATCCAGTGGTGTTGATTCTGCGGCTTCAATTTCAGCTGCTGTGCGGTGGCGAACAAAAACAGGTTTGCCCCTCCACAGCGTTTTGAGTTGCTGGCCTTCCTCAAGTTGGGCTAAATCAATTTCAATTGATCCGGCAGCCAGCGTGTCCGCCGCCTTACCCATTTGCGCCAGGAGGGGCCAAGCGATGGACGCCACACCTGCCGCCGCGACGGCGCCCGTGGCGATGAAAATAAAATCTCTCTTATCTTCGTCAACATTATCTTCGGTTTTGATGGTCTCGGACATGGTCTGTCCACTCCTTCGGTCCAATTTATAGTATTTTGGCGGTGTCTAACCTTATATAGTTTGTAATGCCATAGATTATTCGCGGCAAGACGCCGCAATTCACAGCTTTATTGCAGTTACACTCTAATTCAATACGTTTTATTCCTATTTTTCAACGCCTTTAAGGTGATGATTTACTTCAAAAGGTCTTCTTGATAATCATTTTCAAGCAAATTGCCGTCATGGAATTGTGCGTAACGACAATGCCGTTATAAACACGTTCATGAACATTACGCTTTACCAGCCCGATATTGCCGCGAATCTTGGAGCCGTTATGCGTCTTTGCTCAGGATTTGATGTCCCCTTATCCGTTATCGAGCCTTGTGGGTTTCCTTTGTCTGAAAAAGCACTACGTCGTGCCGCGATGGATTATGAGCCGCCGGGTGGTTTGCGCCGTGTCACGAGTTGGGCTGACTTTTCACCGGAAGGGCGAATCGTCTTGCTGACGACAAAAGGCGCGACACCTCTGTCTGGTTTTGAGTTTCAACATCATGATACATTATTATTCGGACGTGAAAGCGCAGGCGTTCCAGAAGAGGTTCACGCCCGCGCCGATGCCCGCGTGATTATCCCCATCGCAGCGAATGCCCGCTCATTTAATCTGGCGACTTCTGTTGCCATCACGCTCTATGAAGCCTTGCGGCAGACCCAAAGCCTACCGTAAAGCGCATTTATGATAGATTTCGATTCCCGGAAAACATGCACAGCGGCTTGGTTCAAAACCTTGCGAGATCAAATTTGTGCAGAGTTTGAAGCGCTAGAACGCGAAGCCCCCGAGACCCTTTACCCTGGGGCGCCGGGTACGTTTGTGTATGAAGGTTGGGAACGCTCTGTAGAAAATGGTGGCGGTGGCACTGGCGGCATGTTGCGCGGGCGATTATTTGAAAAATGCGGCGTTCACATTTCCGTGGTCAAAGGCGAGTTCACGGAAGAAATGGCGGCCAATATTCCAGGTGCGGATAAAGACCCACGCTTCTGGGCCGCCGGTATCTCCCTCATCGCGCATCAACGCAATCCGCGCGTTCCCGCTGTTCATATGAATACGCGCTATATTGTGACCACGCAGGATTGGTTCGGCGGCGGCGGAGATCTCACACCGACGCAAGCAATCGACCGTCATCAAGACGCCCCTGATGCCCTCACCTTTCATGCGGGGATGAAAGCCGCTTGTGACGCACATGATGTCGCCGATTATAATCGTTACCGCAAATGGTGTGATGAATATTTCCATCTGCACCATCGCGATGAGCCCCGTGGCACGGGCGGCATATTTTATGACCGCCATAATAGCGGTGACTTCGAAGCTGATTTTGCCTTTACACAAGATGTCGGACGGCATTTCCTCAAAAGCTATGCTAAAATTGTCCGTCGCCGCATGGGCGAGCCTTGGACAGAAGACGAGCGCGAAGAGCAACTCATCACGCGCGGTCGCTATGTCGAATTTAACCTGCTCTGGGATCGCGGCACGACCTTTGGCCTGAAAACAGGCGGGAACGTGAAAACGATTTTGAGCTCTATGCCGCCAGTGGTGAAGTGGCCATAGGACGCCCTATGACTAAACCTGTTCTCCTTTTCGACCTCGGCGGCGTTATTGTGCCATGGGTGGGTTTCGACGCGCTCGCCGAGGATAATAATATGACACGCGAAGCCGTTATTGCGCGCTTGGCCAAGTCAGATATTTTTAATGCTTATGAAATCGGCGAATGTGATGACCTCACATTTTTGAAGGAAATGGTCAGCCTGTTTGAGATGGATATAGCGCCTCAAGCTTTTGCTGATATTTGGAATAGTTGGGTTTTACCGCCTTTTCCGAATACTTTACAAACGTTGAAAAGCTTGAAAGACAATTACATCGTCGCTTGCCTCTCCAACACCAACGCCCTGCATTGGCAGCATTTAAACGGAATGCTTGATCTGAATGCCGTTTTTGATTTCGCCTTTGCCTCTCAACAGATAAAAACGGCAAAACCCCATCCGCGTAGCTATCAAATTCCAATTGAGGACATGGGCGTAGATCCTGCTGACGTGATATTTTTTGACGATACCTTACCCAATGTCGAAGCTGCACGGGCTGAGGGCATAACAACCCATCATGTCGACCGTCATGTCGGCGTGATACCGACCCTCAAAACGCTCGGCATTATTTAGTGTTTAAAGCATCAGCCGATTACGGCCATAAAGCGCTTTCTGCTTGAGTTTAAAGCCCGGCTCTATATCAAGGATTCCTAGTTGATTTGAATAGTTTGGTTCCTTCATGAAACTCATTAAGCCCTCTTATAATTACGACGAACTGATCGTCAGCGGCGAGAAAAGCCTTTTTGGCCCCGGCAATGCGAAACTACCGCTCCCGCCTATGCTTATGCTCGACCGTATCACACATATTGACGATGAGAGCGGTGAGCACGGAAAAGGCCATATTATTGCAGAGCTGGACGTCAATCCAGACCTTTGGTTTTTTGAATGTCACTTCCGCGGCGACCCCGTTATGCCCGGTTGCTTGGGCCTTGATGCCATGTGGCAGCTCGTCGGCTTTTGGTTAGGCTGGACAGGCTCTCCGGGTCGCGGACGGGCGCTTGGCGTCGGTGAGGTGAAATTCACAGGACAAGTTACGCCGGACGTTAAAAAAGTGCGATATGAAATTGACTTAAAACGCGTTATTCGCCGCAAGCTCGTCCTCGGTATGGCAGACGGGCGTATGTTTGCAGATGACGAAGAAATCTATAAAGCCAAAGATCTGAAAGTTGGGTTGTTTATCCCCGAGGATGGAGAGAAATAATGCGCCGCGTTGTTGTTACCGGATTAGGAATTGTCTCTTGTATCGGCAATGATGCTGATACAGTTGCTGAAAGTTTAAAGGCCGGCAAAAGCGGCATTACCAAAGATGAGAAGATGGCGGAACTTGGCTTTCGAAGTCAAATTTCCGGGCGCCCGACGATCGACCCCAAAGAATTTGTCGACAAACGATCAATGCGTTTTATGGCTGACGCGGCCGGCTGGAGTGCGGTTTCCATGCAACAGGCTATCGATGATGCGCAGCTGACTGAAGATCATGTTTCGAATGAACGCACAGGAATTATTGCCGGATCAGGCGGCCCAAGCTCGCTCGAAATTGTTCGCGCGGCAGACATCACGCGGAAAAATAATTCGCCAAAGCGTATCGGGCCGTTCGCTGTGCCAAAAGCGATGTCCTCGACAGTATCCGCAACATTGGCGACACATTTTAAAATTAAAGGTGTTAATTTCTCAATTACCTCAGCTTGCACAACATCTCTGCACTGTATCGGTGCGGCAGCCGAGCAGATCCAATGGGGTAAGCAAGATATCATGTTTGCCGGGGGCGGCGAAGAAGTCGAATGGACAATGTCATCCCTGTTTGATGCTATGGGCGCGATGAGCAGCAAATATAATGATGCCCCTGAAACAGCATCCCGCGCATTTGACGTTACACGTGATGGCTTTGTCATTGCCGGCGGCGCAGGCATGGTTGTTCTCGAGGAATATGAACATGCCGTCGCGCGTGGTGCCAAAATTTATGCTGAAATCGTCGGTTATGCCGCGACCTCTGATGGTTACGACATGGTGGCACCCAGCGGCGAGGGTGCAGAGCGCGCAATGCGTATGGCACTCAAAGATGCAGGGTTAGAAAGTGTCGATTATATCAATCCTCATGCCACATCTACGCCTGTTGGCGACATTGCGGAGACACAAGCCATTCACCGTGTTTTCGGCGAAAAGGGTCCTTATGTCTCTGCCACAAAATGCCTGACCGGTCACAGCTTAGGCGCTGCAGGCGTGCAGGAAGCAATCTACACACTTTTAATGATGGATCGCGGCTTTGTCGCTCCTAGCATTAATATCAATGAGATTGATCCGGAAATTCCTACCATCAATATTGCGCGAGACATGATAGAAACCGAGATCAAGACCGCCATGTCCAACAGCTTTGGCTTTGGCGGCACAAATGGCAGCGTGATATTTGCGAAAGTTTAAGCTGCGGAAAGTGTAGCGACACTCAGAAACATGTAAAAGCTTGGCATTTCGGGGCACTGATTTGCCAAATGGGACATAACTCAATAGCGCCGCTACATGACCAATATTGCCAAATATATCGAAATGCCTACCCCTACATTTGTAGGGCAAGCCCATTATCTCTAAGGCAAGATTAGTCCTAATCGAATAGCCTGCGTGACAGTATGCGTGCGGTTGGTTGTCCCTAACCGCTTTGATAGATTTTTAAGATAATCACGTATGGAATATTCAGATATTTTTAAAATCGTTCCAATTTCCCAATTCGTCTTTCCGCGCGCAACGAGCGTTAAAACTTCACGCTCCCTATCCGTCAGCGTTAAAAGCTTGGGCTCTTCGGGCATTTCAGTCAGTTGATTGAGACGCTCAAACGCTTTGCGTACCAAAACTTCTAGCGCCACAAGATCTTCGAGAGACAGTTCAAAATCGGTTGCACGACCCAGCGACATCAATCCCGGTGCAGTTCGCACCTGTAAAATGGGAAAGCAAATCCCAAATTTCAGGCCATGTGATTGTGACCGTCTCACATGCGCTATTTGGTCTTCTGACAAGGCTTCGAATGCCTCACGCCATCTAAAGGGAACTGAAACGCGAAACCCGTGAAGAACCAATGGGCTACGGGTCATCAAATCCCCCGTCTCCACCAGCTCTTTCATCAATGCATCAGCCCCGCGGGACAGATGGAACTGACGCGGTATATCTCTTGGGGATTGGTTGCCTTTTTTGGGTGGGAGCAAACGCCCCATAGAGGCGAAGGTAAATTCAAACGCTGCAATGGACTCGCAAAATACATCAAAGGTCATTTGAGGCGTTCCCGCCTCAGCGATCGCATGTGTCCATGTCTTGAGACTATTTATATCAAATTTAGAAGGGTCAGAATTGTGACCTTGCATCGTCGCAAGCATATATAAGCCTCCCCAATCGTTATAATATTCATACGCACCAAACTTAACTAAAGTTGCATATAATGAAGGTGTTAGTTTTAGAAAATTACATGCGCAGAGCATTTTCTTTTTAGCAATCTGCGAAATTCCTCTCTAGTCGCCGCCGTCTGAATCCCTTATGCAGACTATAAATTTATATACAGGATTTAAACATGACTGACACCTCATCAGCATTTGAAGGTTTCCCCCAAGGCACACTCATGAAGGGTAAGCGCGGACTCATCATGGGCGTGGCAAATAAGAACTCTATTGCGTGGGCAATTGCTCGCCAACTCGCGGCTCAAGGCGCGGAACTGGCCTTCACCTATCAAGGCGATGCCTTATTACGCCGGGTGAAGCCTCTCGCCGAGAGCATTGGGTCGAACATTCTATGTGAATGCGACGTTACGGATGATGCTACAATGGACAGCACATTTGCAACATTGAAAGATAAATGGGGTAAGATTGACTTTCTTGTCCACGCGATTGCCTTTGCGGGCAAAGATCAACTTGCGGGCTCATTTGTTGATAATACGACACGTGAAGGCTTTAAATCCGCAATGGATATTTCGGCTTATTCTTTTGTCGACTCCGCGCGTCGGGCCTCTGAGATAATGAATGATGGCGGATCAATGGTCACATTGACCTATTTAGGGTCTGAACGCGTAATTCCGAATTATAACGTTATGGGCGTCGCGAAAGCCGCACTCGAGGCGTCTACACGTTACATTGCCGCCGATCTCGGCCCTCGCGGTATTCGCGTAAATGCGATTTCAGCCGGGCCAATTAAGACCTTAGCAGCCGCAGGTATCGGTTCAGGCCGCCATATGTTCCGCTTCAACAAAGCGGCGTCGGCACTTCAAGATAATACAGATCCGATGGGCGTTGCGGGTGCCGCGCTTTATCTTCTCTCTGACCTGGGATTATCCTGCACAGGCGAAACACATCACGTCGACGGCGGTTTCCATGCCATAGGAATGCCCCAAGAAGAGGCGCTGAAGGCAAGCTTGGAAAATTAAATCAGTCGCTAATATTTAGCGTTTTAATTCTTTAAGCGCGCAAAGAAATCAGACTTTATCTCTCTGGCTTCTTTTGCACAGAGCCCGATTTTTACATCTACACCCGCTTCTTGTAAAAGCGCCGCGCCGCGCCAGTGCACGCGCGGATCCGGATCAATCACAGCAATAAAGCATTCGGAAATTTGGGCCTCTATCAAGGCATTCGCACAGGGCCCTGTTTGTCCGTAATGAGAGCACGGCTCAAGCGTCACATAAGCGGTTGAGCCTTTGGCATCTGCGCCTGCGCTCATAAGGGCAATGGTTTCTGCATGAGGCCTGCCGCCATCGGCCGTGGCACCTTGGCCAATTATTTCACTTTTTTTGACAAGGACGCATCCAACGGCAGGGTTTTCTGCTGTTCGACCTTTTTGCGCCTCAGCCAATTGTAAAGCGAGGCGCATATATTTTTCATGATCCATACTATCGCTATAGCAGGCTTATTTATTCAGACCAGTTCGCTCGCCTGATTAGCGGTTGAAAAATAGGTTTGAAATCACAACAAATGCAACATACATGATAGTCTCCTACGTCTTGTTATCGATACCTCTCTTATGCCTGAGCCTGTTGAGGTGAGAACAGACATTCCGTCATAACGTGCGCGCATTTTTGCAAGGCGCACAAAAGCACGTCACGATTTTACAGGATTCGGGCTTTTTTTGAGCAGTCTTTCGTAAACCGTGTGAAAGACTGAAATCTGTTTAAGCAATTTCGGGAAGGTCTTTCGCGCGGCTCTCATCCAGATAGCGCACAGATTTTGGTTTGAGCGTCTTCTCCTCCAGATTCAATAAAAGCGGATTCCCCGTTGGAAATTCAAATCCCGGAATATCCTCATCAGCCACATCAAAAATATCTTTCATTAACGCCCGCAAACTATTCCCGTGTGCAGAAATAATGAGGTTTGACCCGGCTTTCAAAAACGGAACAATTTGACCTTTGTAATAAGGCAAAACGCGTTCTGTCGTAATTTTCAAGCTCTCACCCGTAGGTAATTCTTTCGGATCAATATGGGCATATTTGGCTTCTTGGGAGGGATGAAATTTATGATCCATGTCGATTTGCGGTGGTGGTACGTCAAAACTACGGCGCCAAATATGAACTTGTTCATCACCATGTTTATCGCGGGTCTCTTGCTTATTCAGTCCTGTCAGCCCGCCATAATGCCGTTCATTCAAATGCCAGTCTTTCGTCACCGGAATATACATTTGATCAATGCCTTCGAGCGCCAGCCAAAGTGTCTTGATGGCACGTTTTTGATAGGACGTAAAAGCGGCATCAAATTGAATGTCTTCTTTGGCGATCAACTCACCTGCCTTAATCGCCTCGGCAATGCCCTTTTCCGTCAGGTCAACATCAACCCAACCTGTAAAGCGGTTCTCTAAGTTCCATTGTGATTGCCCATGACGAACAAGGATAAGTTTGGTCATTTTTTGATCTCCGATTTTACGCTAATGCGCATCGTTCCAATTTTTCGCGGCGTGTGCCTCGACGACAAGAGGCACGCTTATATTGACCGCAGGCATCGCGGCATTTTCCATTATTGGCTTGACAATCGCAATTAATTTATTGGCGTTATTTTCAGGCACCTCAAACACAAGTTCATCATGCACCTGTAAGAGCATCCGCGCGCCCTCAACACCGGAAATCGCCTCCGGCATTCTGACCATAGCACGTCTCATAATATCGGCAGCCGCGCCTTGAATAGGCGCATTAATCGCTTGACGCTCGGCAAAGGCCCGCATCATTTGATTGCGATCCGCTATGCCTTTGATGTGGCACTTCCGCCCAAAGATGGTTTTGACGAAACCATGCTCGCGAGCCTCTGCTTTTGTGTCTTCCATATAGGCCTTAATCCCCGGAAATTTTTCAAAATAGCGCTTGATATACTCACCGGCTTCTGTGCGGCTGATACCGATATTTTTCGCCAAGCCAAAAGCGCTGATGCCGTAAATAATACCGAAGTTAATAGCCTTGGCATTACGGCGGATTTCAGGGGTCATCTCTGACAACGGGACATCAAACATTTCGCTTGCCGTCAGCGCATGAATATCAACACCATCCGCGAAGGCTTGTTTCATCGTCTCAAGTTCGGCGACATGGGCCAGGATGCGTAATTCAATTTGCGAGTAATCTGCCGCGACCAAAACATGACCGCTTTCAGCTACAAAAGCATCACGGATTTTGCGACCTTCTTCTGTCCGTATCGGAATGTTTTGCAAGTTTGGATCGGAGGAGCTTAAGCGCCCTGTTGTCGTGGCTGCCAAAGCGTAGCTGGTATGAACGCGACCTGTATTCGCATTGATTTGTGTGACAAGGGCATCCGTATAGGTCGATTTTAACTTTGAATATCCGCGCCAATCTAATATTGTTTGTGGAAGCGCTTCACCCTTATCGGCGAGTGTCTCTAAAACATCATGGCCCGTTTGCCACGCGCCGGTCTTGGTTTTCTTTCCGCCTTCAAGACCCATTTGATCAAATAATATTTCACCAATTTGTTTCGGGGACCCCACATTAAATTTGGCTCCCGCCAATTCATAAGCTTCGTCCTCAAGCCCTGCCATTTTTTGGGCAAACATTGCGGACAACCGCGAAAGTTCGGCCCGATCAACCTTGATGCCTTGATTTTCCATCTGGGCCACAACGGCCGGCAATTGACGATCCATTGTCTCATAAACCGTCGTCACCTGTTCTTTCACCAATTTGGGTTTCAAAAATTTCCACAGCCGAAGTGTTACATCCGCATCTTCTGCCGCATAAGGCGTCGCGACATCCAATGAGATTTGGTCGAAGGTTTTTTGCGATTTACCCGTCCCTGCAATTTCTTTGAACGCAATAGGCTTATGCCCGAAATGCATCTCGCAGAGCTCATCCATGCCATGATTATGAAGACCCGTGCCCAGAACATATGAGATCAACATCGTGTCATCATAAGGCGCAGGGTGCAGACCGTAGCGGTGAAACACACCAAGGTCATATTTGAAATTCTGGCCGACTTTTAAAACACCCGGTGCGTGAAGCAGAGGCTCTAATGTGGCCAAAGCCTCGTTGAAGGGGACTTGTTTCGGCGCATCCCCACCAAACATATCTCCGCTCGTGCCTGATGTAGCGCCGTTTCCACCGACATGGCCTAAGGGAATATAACAGGCTTCATTATCTTCCACTGCCAAACACACACCAACCATTTTCGCGGCAGCGCTATCGAGGCTATTGGTCTCCAAATCAACAGCGACAACACCCGTTTCAAAGGCGCGCTTGACCCAATGTTTGAGCGTCCCAATATCCTGCACGCACACATATTTCTCTTTGTCGAATACAACATTGCGAGGCGCTTCGAAATCGGCAGGACTTTTGATAATTGTATCGTCTTTGCGCAGTCCATCCGTTTCGCCTTCCCCTAAGGCAGCACGGACGCGAGCCGTCAATGTGCGGAAAGTCATTTCTTCCAAGAAATCAAATAAGACCTCAGCATCAGGATCAGATACAGCAATATCTTCGAGCGGAATATCAACAGGCACATCTGTCATAAGTGTCACGAGCTCAAGCGAAACGCGCGCATTATCGATATTAGACATCATTTTTTCACGGCGGCCCTTTTGCGGAATTTCGTCACATCTTTGTAAGAGCGTCTCTAAATCCCCGAATTCTTCGAGCAATGTGACAGCCGTTTTCACGCCTATGCCGGGGACACCGGGAATATTATCGACGCTGTCGCCCGCAAGCGCTTGAATTTGGGTGACCATTTCAGGGCCCATGCCGAATTTTTCGATGACTTCAGAAATACCGATGTCTTTATTCTTCATCGTATCTAGCATTCTGACACGGTTAGACACCAGTTGCATCAGGTCCTTATCCGAACTGATAATCGTCACACGCGCACCTTTCGCTTCGGCTTGCCTCGCATAAGTCGCGATGATGTCATCCGCTTCATATCCCGACATTTCGATGGACGGCGCCCCAAAAGCGATCGTGGCTTGGCGAGTCAAAGGGAATTGTGGCACCAAATCTTCGGGCGGTGCGCCCCGATTGGCCTTATATTGGTCATAAATCTCGTTACGAAAGGTATGGCCGTTGGCATCGAATATAACGGCAAAATGCGTGGGGCGCGCATCGTCATTTTGTCCCTGTAGGAGTTTAAAGAGCATGTTGGAAAATCCGGCCACTGCCCCAATCGGGAGCCCATCCGTTTTACGCGTTAAGGGTGGTAAGGCGTGGTAGGCCCGGAAAATATAGCCGGAGCCATCCACAAGGACGACATGAGAATTTTTATCGACAGGGGTGGACGTGGACATAATGGCCTATTTTGGCTTAAAAGTTGCACGCTGTTTTTGAGGGGAAGTGCCGTGAAATTCAATAGCCTAGTCAGTATTCCCTTGTATAAAGTGCTTTAGGAAAAGGATAATGCGCGACAATGTATCAAACGATTGAAGACATTGATGTCGAGATCGCCGAGACACCCAAATCTCGGTCAGGTATCTGGCCGTTTATTTTAGGTGTCCTCTCATTGGGCACCATTTTTACCCTGGTTTTTCTTAACAGCCCGGGCCCGGCGGTTAATTCTGCGAATATTCGTTCAGATGAGGCCGCGACAGAAGCTTATCGTAAAGCCATATCCGAGCCTAACCCCGCGCTGAGGCGTGCACGCCTGAACGACTACCTCCTCACAATTGAAAATCCGCCTCATGAAAAGGCGGTTATCGCACAAATTGATGTCATCAACCAATATGAGTTGGAAGACTGGGAACGTCTACAAAACGTGGTTTACGGCTATCGTTCTGATAAAGCGCAAAAAATAACAGCGCTGGAGGCCTATGAAAGCAAATGGGGTGCACCCGTTTTGGGCGCCAGAAATGAAGACCTTGTTGGTTTAAGAGCACAGATACTGGGTGAAGTCGAAAATGAGGATTTACCCGAGCGGCGCTTTACAGGCGGGCCGAGCCCCATACCCCAGACCATTCCTGATACAGAATTGGCTGGGGGACCACGCCCGATTATTACCTTTATGCCAACAAACAGACCAAATATGTCATCTGGCGGCAATCCATTTGCGCCAGTAGAGACAACGCCCTTGAGGATTCGGCGTGACGTCGAGCCACGCTATCCGCGCAATGCCTTACGTCGCGATGTCGAAGCTTTGGTGACGCTCAAGCTTAATATTGATGAAGACGGCCGCGTTGCCATGACAGAGCTCGTCAGTATCGAAGCCGACCGCTATGAGCGCGACTTCGTTAAAGCTGCGGAACGCGCGGCTATGCGCTCACGCTATCACCCTCGCATCGAAAATGGTAGACCCATCGCTGTATCGGGGGTGGAAAAGCGCTACCGCTTTACAATTGAAAACTAAATTGTCAGACCTTAATGTCTGCCGGGCACCGCATTTGTATCCAGTTTAAAAACGCGGTCACAATATTTACAAGTTACCTGAGTGTCCTGCCCCATGTCCAACCATGTTTTTGGGTGGCCCAAAGCACCACCTCCACCATCACAGGCGACACGTTTTTGTGTAACAATTATAACGTCATCATTTTCATATGAATTTGACATGTCGAACCTGTTTATGATGTGTCATAGATGTCGTGTAGTTTTACGCGTCTGACTCGTCAACGACAGAAATCGTTGAGACCCATCTGACAGCATGAATATTAGGACTGAAAATGACGGCTCCGGCAATTGAAATCAAAGATTTATGCAAAATATATAAGGCCAGTCGTAAAGCCCCTGCCAAAGAAGCCTTGAAAGGAATTGACCTTGTCGTTCCAAGAGGTTCGATCTTTGGGCTTTTGGGGCCAAATGGCGCGGGAAAGTCCACGATGATCAACATTCTGGCCGGTTTGGTGAACAAAACATCCGGAACGGCCAAAATTTGCGGCTATGATATTACAACACAAACGCGCCAAGCACGGGCCTCCATCGGCATCGTCCCGCAAGAAATCGCGATGGACGTCTTTTTCACGCCCGAACAAGCGCTCGAAATACAAGCCGGTTATTATGGAGTGCCTAAATCAGAACGGCGTACGCAGGAAATATTGGAGGCCTTAGGGCTAGCCGATAAACGCGATGCTTATGTCCGACAATTATCAGGCGGCATGAAGCGGCGGCTCCTCATTGCCAAAGCGCTCGTCCATAATCCACCTGTCCTAATTCTTGATGAACCCACAGCAGGCGTGGATATTGAGCTTAGGCGACAGCTTTGGGTCTATGTTGAGGAGCTTCATAAGCGCGGCACGACGGTTATTCTGACAACACATTACCTAGAAGAAGCTGAAGCGTTATGTGATCAAATTGCGATCATTCACAACGGCGAAATTACAGCGAATGAATCCAAATCTTCTCTTCTGTCCCGGTTGGACAAACGCAAGCTCGTGATTACGCCGACGGATGCACTAGAAAATCTTCCGCAAAGCCTTAGCGACTTGGATGCTGAAATCAGTGCCGATGGGGATGTCGTGATTTCTTATCGGGCAGGCACGGACTCTATTTCGGGTCTGCTTAACCGCTTCAAAGAGGCCGGATTATCAATTGGTGATCTGAGAACAGAGGAACCTGATCTGGAGGACGTTTTCATGTCCCTCACCTATGACACAGACGCTGCATGATCAGGATTGGCGTTTTAGGGGCCGCAAAAATTGCTCCAAAAGCTATAATATGGCCCGCACAAGCGCGACTAGATTGCCGTATTCTCGCTGTCGCCAGTCGCGACTTAGGACGTGCGCAGAGGTTTGCTAAAGAACATGATATTGAAATAACTCTGGATGATTACAAGGCTCTGGTCAGCCACCCTGATGTTGACTTGGTTTACAATGCCCTTCCGCCGCATCGCCATGCAGACCTTACAATTGCGGCTTTGAAAGCCGGAAAATCCGTTCTTTGCGAAAAGCCCTTTGCCTTGAACAAACATGAAGCCGATGCAATGGTGTCTACGGCTGAGCTTTCAGATGGTTATCTTATTGAAGCTTTCCATTATTGTTTTCATCCGGCTGTGCTGAAATTCTTGCATATTATTCACAGCGGGCAGATTGGTAAAATTCTGGATATGGAGGGGGTTTTTAATGTCTCCATCCCAAATAAGCCGGGGGAACTGCGCTATCTTCCGAAGCTTGGAGGCGGCGCGATGATGGATTTGGGATGTTATGTTTTACATCTTTCCCGCCTCGTTTCACGCGCAGAACCAATCATCGGCGAGGTCTCTGCCCTTATGTCTGACTCGGGCGTTGATGTAGCGCTTGAAGCGCGTCTAAGTTTTGCAGGCATCAAAAGTCATATTCAATGTGATATGCGTGAAGGCACGGAACGTAAGATCTCATTCAAAGTTACAGGTGATGCAGGGAACATTACATTTGACCAGTTTGTACACCCTTACAGACAGTTCTCAATTCGCTTAGAAACACAAAGAGAGACAAGCACATTTTCGCACAAAGATAAGGATGCTGATTATACGCGTTCAACTTATGACTATCAGCTTGATCATGTTATTGATGTCTTACGCGGCAATGCGAGCCCGCTAACGGGCGGTATGGACGCTATCAATACGATGCAGGCAATTGATAAAATTTATGAGGCGGCAGGTTTGGAGAGATAAGCATAGCTTCATTGAAAGCTTTCTTTAGATTATAAAACGGCCTAACACGCCCGCCATGTCCGACACACAGACATTATCGAACGAAGCGACGCAACTCCCTGACACTTGGTTTGGCGAGATGAGCGCTTTATTGCGTCTGGGTGTCCCTATGGCGCTCACGCAGCTCGTGCAATTCTCTATTTATTTTGTCGATGCTGTTATGGTGGGGCGGTTGTCTCCTGTGGATATTGCTGCAGTCGGAATTGGGGGTGTGATCATATTCCTCGTATGGATGATAGGCGGAGGCCCGGCCATCGCCGTCTCTCCATTAGCGTCACAAGCTTTAGGTGCAAATTCGCGGGATACGAGAGATGTAAGACGGTCTGTACGTATGGCATTGTGGTGCATCTTTGGGCTAACGCCATTTATTTTTATCATATTATTTCTGGTGAAGCCCATTGCTTTGTTTTTGGGTCAAGATCCGGAGGCGACACGGCGCGCGCAATCCTATGTTTTAGCCGTTGGCTTAGGCTTACCCTTTACATTGGCGACTTTGGCCTTGCGAAATTTTCTCGCAGCCCTTGATAAGACATTCATTCCTTTTGTCATCATAACGGTCGTCGTCATTCTAAATGCCGGGTTTAATGCATTATTGATCTTTGGGCTCTTTGGCTTCCCGCGACTCGAGCTTGTCGGTGCCG
Organism: uncultured Algimonas sp.; assembly: GCA_964352855.1. Classification (GTDB taxonomy): domain Bacteria; phylum Pseudomonadota; class Alphaproteobacteria; order Caulobacterales; family Maricaulaceae; genus Litorimonas. The sequence goes on from CAYGTR010000013.1 coordinate 51,312, forward strand.
GGCTTGCATCATCGCTTGCAGCTGCAATCGGTTTTCTCATCTTTATTCTCTATATCGAATGGGATAAGCGTGCGCGGACTTTTGAAATTTTCAAAAATATTGTCCACCCTGATTGGGAACGCTTGCGAGATGTTATTCGGCTGGGATGGCCCATTTCGGTTACGATGATATTTGAAGGGATGTTATTCAATGCAGGCCTTTTGATTGTTGGCGTGATTGGGGTTATTGAACAAGCTGCTTATCAGATTTCTCTGAATGTCGCATCATTGGCTTTCATGTTGCCTTATGGGATGAGCATGGCAGGGGCCGTGCGTATCGGTTTAGCGAAAGGCGCAGATAATTTACCGGCACAAAAGCGCGCGACAACCACGACTATTTTGGCATCAATTATTGCTATTGGCGTTTTTGCTATTCCCATGGCGATTGTGCCAGAAGCAATCGCTGCGCTTTATTTGGATTTGAATAGGCCGGAAAACCAAGAGGTGATAATGTTTGTCTTAGCTTTTGTTCCGATTGCAGCCGCTTTTGCCTTTTTTGATGCGCTACAAGTAGCCTGTAATCAGTTGTTACGTGGCCTAAAAGACGTGAAAGCGACGATGATTATCGCAGGTGTAAGCTACTGGTTTATTGGCTTCCCTATCGCTATCTATCTTGCACTTTACACAGACCAAAAAGCTAAAGGCGTCTGGTATGGTCTGATGGCAGGTCTTTTTGCAGCGTCTATCTTCCTCGGAATAAGGCTTGCGCAGCAGCTTCGACAGGGTCGGGTTCAGATGGGGGAGCCTCAATAGGCTCTCCGATTAAAACCTCGGCTGCGGCGTCACTTTCTATCTCCACAATCCAAATGTCTGGATCCTCATCAACACGGCGGTTCAAGCGTATATCCAAGCTTGATTGGTCTGGTATCACCTCCGGCCACCAAATACGGTTGCCGGAAAAGTCACGTTCAGGCGCATAATAAGTCAAATTTTCTCCGTGACGTATAATGATCAAGGTGATGCCGGCATCAGTGTCGCCTTTGCGTAAAACGGTCGCGAAGCCGTTCATAGACTGCACACGACGGATAAGCGCTGAGACCCAAAATTCTGATTTTAAGCGCGGCGTCATTGTCCGCTCTCGCCCCAATTGGGAACAGTTTGTATTATTTTCGCCTCTTGAGGCATATTTGGCATCCCACTTGCTTGGTTAAGCTCATGTTAATCATGAGGCCTCGGACAATGTCCCAATTTCGTCAAAAAACATTAAAAACTGCGGCGGTTTCGGCCCTTTTAATAGCAGGCCCCTCTGCTGTCACGGCAAATGCAGCGATTAATAATCCGGGGCTAAAAACGCCTGTTGCCCGCACGATTGCCACAACAGTTCCGCTGACAAAGCTGGACTTTGTTCAAAACAGCCCTGTTTTGGATTGGCGTAATCCCGCCTATACGTTAAAATTTGACATTTCTGATACAGATTGGACATCTGCCTTAAAACTCATTCTATCTGTTGATCCGGTCGGCCCAGTCTCGGGCGATGCGCCCATTTATGTTCAGTTTAATACAGATAAGCCCGTCAAATTAAATACGCGCAGCAGCGGCTTTGACGCACGTGTTGAACTCGATCCCGCGAAAGTACGTCCGCGCGGGAATACTTTACGTGTCTATTATGACTCGCCAATAGGCTCAGATTGTTTAAAATCGGAACATGGAGCTTGGGTCATTAATTTAGAGGCCTCTCAACTTATTCAACGCAGTCATGCAAAAAGTCAGAATTTGCGTGTGAGCGATATCGAAACGCATCTTTCAAATCCTCTGACGGCCCCGACTTCCGTAGGTATTATTTCACGCGGCCCTGGTGCCACAGCCTTACAAAGCCTTCTGGCCCAAGGCATCGGCCTGCGCATGGACATGCCGCCCAAATTCACAACGGTAAAGGGCTATGGCCAGTTGGAATTCATCGCGGGACGTCGGGATCAAATTGCGCTTTATGTGAAGAGTGAAACTGTTTTGAATACGCATGGGCCCCGCCTTATTGTGGACGAAGGCCGTCCGATGACAGTTATACTCACAGGAGACACCGACGCGGAAGTGCTAAATCTGGTAAAGCAATTTGCAACACACCACTTACCTAATACGCGCCGCACAATTACCAGTACAGGCGAAATTGTGATGCAGTCCAAGCTTGCGGACGCGCATATAGTTGTGTCTGGCAGTACAAAATTGGCAAAGCTAGGCAGTACAGCGTTTGATCCAAGTTGGAATCCAACGGATCAGATTCTGACATTTGACGTCGAAGATCCGGTTGGAAGCCAAGGCGAGATCGTTCTGCGTTTAGCCAGTCCTGAATCCGTTTTAAATAAGGACGGCTCATTGGTCTTGGATTTAAATGGTCACGCATTGGGACAAACAAAGCTCAATAAAACGCGGAAGTCCGTGGCCTTTAAAGTGCCTGCCGGTATTCTGCGTGGACAAGACAACAGTCTGCGTATGAGTCCAGACCTAAACATTGAACCCACTGGTCAGTGCGCTGCGCAAGCTTATACAGATAATGGTATTTATTTGGGTGAAGGCTCAAAACTGACTCTGACACAGTCACATGAAACGCCCTTGACGGATTTATCACGTTTAGCCGCAACGGGAGCGCCCTTTTCAGACGTTGAAGGCAAAGAAACTCTGATTGTTCTACCGCGCAACAATGCGGACTATAATGTTGCGGTTGGCCTATTGGCGGCTCTGGCTAAAGCAAGCGGCCAAAGCTGGACAGATGCAAGCTTCACACGCGATGCTGAAGCCATCGACACATTGGCTGACAATAGAAATATACTGTTTCTTGTGCCTTCAATGGAATTACCAAGTGCCGTCAAAACGACCGCGCCGCGAACATTTCAATCGGCTCTCCGCGGTCAAACATTTGAGGGAGATAATCTATTAAATGCAGAAATTGATAGATATGCAAGCGCAGATGAAATGGACGCCTATCGCTCTCTCGCGGCCAAAACGGCGTCGCGTAACCGCGTGAACCGGGGAGGTGCCGCTGCCATTTACCGCTCACCCTATGGTACAGATAAACTTGTCGGTGTCATAACCAATGTTCCGGGTGAATCGTTCAAAGACGCTGTTATAGCGTTACAACAACCCGAACATTGGAATGCCATTGAAGGCAGCGTCGCACGATGGTCAGAGACAACTGTTCTCATGGCCGAATTATCCTCTGACATACCAGGATTTGTGAGAGCCAAGAGGGACAAACCTGTTTTGGATATACCAGAATTTGAATTACCCGGTTTAGAATTCGTTCAATACAGGCTTGCAGATTTTGAATGGCCCAAAATGGCTAGTTTGGAAGCGCCCAACATCAATTGGGGGTCATTTAAGTTTTGGGAGCGTGACAATATAGCGGGAGAAACTCTCCCAACTATGCCTGCGCCTGAATTACGAACAGTTAGTGTTAATTCCCGTGAGAGTTTTTTAGATACAGTTTTATCAGGAAAACAATTAATAGAGCGCAGCACAGCAATCACATTCAATGCAGAAACGTTACAACTGCGTGGGCTATCTGTTGTTCCGAATACACCCACAAATAAACAAGATCTGTTTGGCAATATTGAACTAAAATCTAAAGCAACATCAGCCTTAAAATGGACAAATCTAAAATGGGATGATCTGAAAACCAATATTTCGAATTTCAAGATTGAAGATAAGATATCCTCTCTTCAAAGAGATGTTCGGCCTTTGGGTCAATCTTGGCGCGCCAAGCTTCGCAGTGTGTCTGTTCCCGGTCAATCCATGGCGAAGTGGGGACTCAACCAAATGAGCGCAGCGGCTCTATTATTAATATTGACCTTTAGCTTAGTTGTCGTTTTTCTAGGCTTTTCATCGCCCGAAAATAGGACGGGCAGACACCATTAATCGACTAAGTCGCGCGTTTTAGGGGCAGGGAGATGTTCACTTCTGTTCCCTCCCCTATTTCGCTCTGAATATCGAAAAGACCGATATGAAGCTCAGTGAGTGACTTGACCAGAGAGAGACCAAGCCCACTGCCTCTTTCGTCAGATGTTAATCCACTTGTGGATTGCGCATAAGGCGATCCGATTCGCACCAAATCGTCGGCACTAATGCCCTCGCCTTGATCCGTCACACGGATATTGAGATAGCCGTCTTTATTCGCACCCACGATCGTCACACGTCCGCCTTTCTTTGAAAACTTCACAGCATTCGACAAAAGATTGAGCAATATTTGACGGACGGCTTTGCGGTCAGCTTCGACCAAAAGCGCTTCTTCAGAGTCTATTTCAACCCCTAGCGTGACTTCCGCCGCATCGGCGGATGGACGGATCATTTTGACGGAACTGCGAATAACGTCTGCGGCGTCAAATGTATCATATTGCAGTGAATATTTCCCGGCTTCCACTTTTGATAGGTCCAAAACATCCCCAATCAGGTCCAACATATGTTGCCCGCTATCATGGATCAAATCCGCATATTCCGCATATTTTGATGGGAGAGGCCCAAAAAGACGCGAACGCATCATATCAGAAAATCCGATAATGGCATTCAGCGGTGTGCGCAGCTCATGACTCACACCTGCAAAAAATAGCGTTTTTTCATCCGTGCCTTGAGAGGTGACCGCATACGTTCGACGCAGCTCTTCAAAGCGTTCGTCTTCTTCTGTCCTATCAATTGCATGCAAAACAACGCCACCGTCTTTGTGGGGGAAAAGATAGCTATCAAAAACACTCACCCTGTCTGCTTCACGCCTGAGGCCCAGTCGGACGGTTTCTGATTGGCCAAATTGTTTGGCACGTTGAGCGGCTTGGCTCAATAAATTTTGTTCGGAAGGATCATAAGCAATAAGTGTGTCAAGTGTAAGGGGGCTCTCTGCATCACCAATACCAAATGCAGCTTGTGCCTCTTTATTCGTTGTGATGAGATCCCCATTCGCCGCAAAGCGCAGCACACTCCCTGACAGAGTTTCATAAGGATTATCGTCAATCGCTTTACGCTGATTGCCGTTATAAATTCCGTTGCCCGGTCGATGTTGTGATGCTGCAAAGAGCGTGCTGATCACTAAAGCAATCGCCCCCATAATACCCGCTTGTTGGGCCCAAAGAGACTGAGCGGTATTGAGCGGGCTGTCAGGCAAAGCGCCTTTTAATGAGGCATAATAAAGCAAAGCTGTGAAAACAGCTGAAACTACCAAAGCCTCGACAATTTTTGCCTGTTTGAACAAAGCTGCAATCACGGGCGCGGCAATAAATAGAATTGCCAGCGGTAAAAATCCAACAAATAAGCAAGCGATGATGGCAAGGGACAACCACGACAGAATAACCAATATTTGCGCCCATTCTTTCTGAACAAAAGGACTGACTATAATACCAAGCACGCCAGGAAAGGCTGCAATCCCAGCAATTAAGCCTAAATCGAAATAGGTTTGACCGCGCAGCAAACCTGCAATGAAGGCTGCTAAAATGACGCCAAGCCAAATAAAGCTAGGCACCAATATGGCCCGTTTATTAAAAGTCTGAGTCAAATCATTTCCTTCTGACATCTTAACTTAACATAAAGCATGTTTCTTAAGGCTTTTGGCCAGTCAATTCGCGCCAGAGGCGTAATTTTATAAGGTTTTCGGCCATCATTTGCGCCTTAGTGCTATAATGCCCCTTGTTCCAAAGGGATACGCCGTTTATTTCCTCACCATGATAGATAATTTACCCGAAAACATTTGTGACATGATTTCAGACTTCGAATTTCTCGATAATTGGGAAGATCGTTATGTCCACGTCATTGATATGGGCAAATCCCTCCCACCGCTGGAGCTCGCCTTCAAAACCGACGCCACAAAAGTCAAAGGCTGTGTGAGCCAAGTTTGGTTGGTAAGCGAAAAAAAAGGTAATACCGACCCTGTTTTAACATTCCGCGGCGATAGCGACGCCCATATCGTTAAAGGATTGGTTGCTGTCGTTCTGGAAATATTCTCAGGCCGCAAAGCCTCGGAAATTTTGGCCCTGGATGCAAAATCCATTTTAGAGAAACTAAAATTAGCAGAACACCTCTCCCCCCAACGCTCTAATGGGCTTCAAGCGATGATCGGTCGGATTAAAGCCGAAGCTGAAAGCTTCGCCTAAGACCTAATCGAAAACTGAGGCGATTGACGTCGGTGTAATGCCCTCGCGAAGGTCTCTGATTTCATAATACATAGCGGCGACGGCTGATGCATTTATCATAACTGTAATGGCCTGTGCCAAGGCGGATGACAGAGCGTAAACAATCCAGAAAAGAACAGACCCTCCCGTGAGCGTTGCTGTAGTAACATTACCAAAAGGCATAGCGACCAATGTCAAAACGGCCGACAGAACCATGGAAAGAACCGTCAAAATAATGACAACCAAAAGAATCCACCGTTTGTAACCTTTGGTCAATTGCCATGAGCGGCTGAGGGAGTCTAAAACGCCACGTTTTTCCACTAACAAAACAGGCACTGCGATATACCATCCCAATAACAAAAATATCCCTGGAATAATCAAGAGTATAAAACCTATACTCACGCCCAGCATATAGAGGACGACTAGACCGAGAACGGGAAACAGAAATCGGAGGGCAACCTTACCGGATTGCTTCAGACTAACCGGCTCGCCTGCAAAGTCCTTGAAGCAAGCATGTACGAGGACTGATTGTAATAAAATTGACAGGAATATGTAAAGAACGAACCCTACAATAGAGGCCGTTACAGTGCCTGCAATCGCGGCATCTGAGAATTCAGTATCAGAAAGCAAGCCAGCGCCGCCATTGATAAAAAGCGGCCATAAACCAATCAAAAACATGGGCAAACCCGCAATTATGAAAGATATAATTGTGAACTTCACTGCATTATTTTTGATCGCTGAGAATGTGCGCCCTAAAACGCGACCGACATCAAATTGAGGTTTTGGCGATTGCCATTCATATTTAGGTGGCGTTTCGCTAGTTTGATCAACCATGGTATCCCCAATCAAAAGTTTCAGTCTTTTAATTCTACATCCCAATAAAGATAGTCAAGCCAACTTTCGTGCAAATGGTTGGGAGGAAAGCGGCGACCCTGTGCCTGCAATTGATGCATCGTGGGTTGAAAGGGCATCACAATTGGGTGCATGCCCGCGTCTTTTGGAAGACGTCCGCCTTTTTTAAGATTACATTTCGAACAGGCTGCCGCGATATTAGTCCATGTCGTTTTTCCGCCTAAACGCCGCGGAATCACATGATCAAAGGTTAATTCCGTCTCGCTATGGCAATAAACACATTCAAAACCGTCGCGCAAAAAGAGATTAAAACGGGTGAAAGCGGGTGTTCTGTTTTGTGGAACATAGTCTTTTAAAGCGACAACACTCGGCATTTGCATTTCAAAGCTAGCCGACCGTACACATTGTTCATAATGGTCGACAACACTGACCCGTTCCAGAAACACCGCCTTTATCGCATCCTGCCAAGACCAAAGTGAGAGTGGGAAGTAAGACAGTGGTTGATAATCAGCGTTTAAAATCAGGCAAGGGTAGTTCCCTTGCTTAACAGGTTTGGCTTCCAAAAAGTCAATGCCATCCAGACTCATTTCTGAGACCCCTTCTTTGTTATGAAATGAAAAGAAAAGCTATCAATCATGCTTTCAAAGAAAGCCCTTTTGGAAATATAAATTAAACGATTACTGAAACCTATCTCCTGAAATCAGCTATTCCGATTCGTATATAACTAACCAGAAAGACAGAGATGTGACAAGCACAAGACGAAAAAGTGTCAATTTGTCCGTCTTCGCCAATATTCATATAAGGTTAACGCGGATAGCTGCAATTAGACCTCGTAGCACAACATCAAAGCACGTTAAGCAGAGATATGCGATTCGGTTTTTTAACGCTTTTAACTGTCACAGCCCTGGTGGCTTGGCCTGTTGATAGTGTTTCACAAATAATAGATCTGTCGGAACCAACAACGCGAAACGTAACACCACGTTTGCAAGTGGGAAAACGTATGGCCTCCCTGCAAGTTAAAAATGGATTTGAACTCTCTGAGGTCGCCACAGGACTTGGAAAAATATCAGCCCTAGCACTTAATGGGCAAGGCATGATCTATACAGCCGATCCACAATCCGGGCGCATTTGGCAATTATCGGACCGCAATAATGATGGTCGCGTGGATACGAAACGCGCGCTTCCTTATAGATTTGACACGCCGACAGGATTAGCGGCTCACAATGAACGCCTTTATGTCTCGGATCAAAATGCGATTTGGGTTATGAAGGGACTTATGCCACCTGAGAAGCTCGCCGGTTTAAGACAAGCACAATCGCTTGGTCGTCCTCACCCGCTTGCCATTTCAGACGATGGAAAGACCCTTTACCTTAGCCTGACAACAACAGAGACCACCGCAAAACTCTTATCGATTAACACCGAAAGTGGTACAGCCAATTTAATTGAGAGCCTCTCAACAGATGAACGAGTTCAAGCTTTGTCGTCTTTAGGTCAAGACACCCCCTGGGTGTTGCTATCCCATAGCTTGGGCCCATCACTCTCCCGAATCACGAAACTTAACTCAACTCGCGAATTTAAAGGTTTGGCTTTACCTGTGTCTGATACGAATTGGCCTGTGGTGTTTTCTCAACACATTATACTCTCAGAACATTCCGCAGATGATTATTCCGTGATCGCCGTGCCTGCACAATTGGGCAAACCCACTGAAGCAGGGGAAAAGCTTTTGACAGGTTTTCTATCTTCAACAGGACGGTCTGCTTGGGGCGCGCCCGGCGCGATGGTGTTTGATAAACACGGCTTGATCATTTCTGACAGCTTTAACGGCGATCTTTATCGCTTAAGTGCGTCTAAAGACACGCCCCCTAAAGCAGAAGCGTCCGAGTCAGTTTCCAATTCTAAAATTGAGGCGAGCGAGGAAATATTGCCGAAAGTGCCGCTTACGACAAATACCGGCAGTCAAATTAAGAGCCTAAGCACCATCGGTTCGGCATCAACGTTAGATATTGGTTCGACAATTATTCGAGATTACAAACCATTATCATTAGAAAATGAAAACGCCGAGGAGAACTCAAAGAAAGAACCTGACGAAAAAAAGCCTAATTAATTTCGGGTTCCAAATCTAATTTTTGTGCTAGTTTTTTTAAACGGAAAAACACCTGTTCAGAAATTAACGCGCGTTCAGACGGTTCGACATTTAAAACAAGCTTATTGCCGACCTTAGAAAGTGAAAAGACATCTAATAATTCAGATGAACGACCTGTTGCCACGATCGCCAAGCGAATAGTTGCGCCAATCATTCGGGCGACGCACCTGTGATCCGGCGTTAGCAAGGCATCAATAATATTGGGCGTGGGTACAGGACGTGTCGACGTATAAGATCGAAACAGGCATAAAGCCAAAAATGCGCGTTCCTGATGGGTTAGGCCCGCCACAGGCGCATAAAGAACAGCCGCAAAGATCGCTTCCGGCCTGTAATCAGGATGCAAATCCTTACCAATACCGGCCATTAAGCAAGCCGCCTTTATAAGACGCACATCGTCAGCTTTGTTGAAAACTGTCGGGAATAATGGCTTAATCGGTTTCACAAAGCGGATAAGCGGACGCCCGAAATTTTCAGTTTGCAAAGACCCTTTTGCAAAGGCACGACATCCATCAAAGAGAGGGTCCCTTTGCCTTTGCGCTTCAGGTATCGCGTTCTGGACTAATCCCTCACGCAAACCGGATTGAGAGATCATAACAAATTTTGGCTGGACTATATCAATTAGAATATCAAGTAAGAGGCCACTATATGGTAATGTCTCTGCACGGCGCGTTCGCATGCCGGGCCAAGTTAAAATAGTCTCCCGACCTTCGCCGTAAGCCCATTGCGCATGTTTTTGCGCGACCTTTGGTAACATTGTGTAGCTCTGTAATGTCCGCAAAGGGTAATCAATATTACTTTGATGGATAGAAGCCAGGTTTCTCCATGCGCCCCCAATAAGATAGAGCGTCCTGCCGCGCCCGTTTTTCACCAACGTTTCATGCTGCGAAAGATATTTGCGGATTTTCTTTTCTGCTTTTTTTATCTGAGCTTCCGATAGGTCGGATAAATCATCTCCAATCAAATCAAATGGTCCAAGAGGCAGCGATAAGCGTTTTCCGACGAGAGGCTCTACCTTGCCTTGTTTAATTTCTACGAGTTCAAGACTCGCACCGCCCAAATCTGCTGCTAATCCTCTTGCACGCGGATGCATGGAAATAAGCCCCATCGCACTCAAACGCGCTTCTTCGTCCCCGCTAATGGGTACAATATCCATGCCGATATCTGATTTTATTTTTGCAAGAAAGTCTGCGGCATCTTCCGCAACGCGCAACGCCGCCGTCGCCCCGAAAATGAGTGTTGGCAACCCTCTTGCTTTCGCAATACGATCGAAACGTTTAAGGGCCTGTAGCGTTAAAGTTTTCCCCTCTTCAGACAATCGGGACGTCTTTTTGAGGGATCGGCCCAATCCTGCTAAAATTTTCTCATTATATATCGGTGTGAAGTGTGCACCGAAAACATCATAAATAACAAGCCGAACTGAGTTTGAACCGATATCCACGACGCCAATTTCACGCCCGATAGATTGAGTCGTAAGGCTCACGACTCAGACTGTTGGTTGACGGTACGCTTGCTTTTCGCCTTTAGTCTTTCAGAAAAAAGATCTTCGAGTGGTAAAGGTGCATCTGTATCCAGTGCCTGTCCACGGCCTGATAAAGATGGATTTTTCATAAAATAACCATGCGCGGAAAAAGGTTCAATATCGCCTTCGGTCACAATACGTTTATATTTCCCCTTAGACTCCAGATTCCAACTATTGGCCGTATCCACGAGATTGGCAACCATAATTTGATCTAAAACTTGTCCGTGAACGGTGGGGTCCTCAATAGGGACTAGTGTTTCGACTCGTCTGTCCAAATTACGGGGCATCCAATCGGCACTTGAAACAAAAACCTTCGCATCATCATGGGGCATAACTGCACCGTTTCCAAAACAAATAATACGAGAATGCTCTAAAAATCGCCCGACAATTGATTTGACTCTGATGTTTTCTGATAAACCCTCGACACCGGGACGCAGACAGCAAATCCCTCTCACAACCAAATCAATTTGCACCCCAGCTGCTGAGGCTTCGTAAAGCTTGTCAATAATCTCAACATCGACAAGAGAGTTCATCTTTGCCCAGATACAGGCGGGCTTTCCGGCTTTCGCGAAAGCAATTTCCTTATCTATATAATTATAGAGAGCATCTCTCAATCCCATCGGCGCAATAACAAGTTTCGTGAGATCTCTCGGACGAGAATAGCTCGTTATATAATTAAATAACTTTCCAACATCTTCAGCCATTTTTTTATCAGCTGTAAATAAAGCGAGATCGGTATAAACCTTGGCGTTGTCAGCGTGATAATTGCCCGTGCCTAAATGCGCATAACTACGAAGTCCCTGTCCCTCACGACGTAAAACAAGCGAAACTTTAGCGTGGGTTTTATACCCCACAAATCCGTAAACGACATGCGCACCCGCACGTTCTAAGTCCCTTGCCCAACGTAAATTCGTGGCCTCATCAAACCTGGCTTTAAGCTCGACAAGCGCTGTCACCGTTTTCCCTTTTTCTGCGGCCTCGATGAGAGCCGCCACGATAGGGCTATCATCAGATGTGCGGTAAAGGGTCTGTTTGATCGCAACAACATCTGGATCAGCAGCCGCCTGTTTTAGAAACTGAATAACGACGTCAAATTCTTCATAAGGATGGTGAACAACAATGTCTTTCGCAGCGATTGCCGCAAAACAATCCCCGTCAAACTCGCGAATACGTTCAGGAAAGCGCGCCGTGAATGAGGGAAATAATAAGTGAGGTTTGTGATTTGTAATAATCTGAGAGATATCTGAAAGCCCAAGCATCATGTTCTCGTCTTGAATATCTTCATCCCAACATTCAAAACTATCAATCAAAAATGTCCGCAAGTCTACATCAATGCCTGTTCCCGTTTCCAAACGAATGACGCGCCCACGACGGCGCTTTTTTAAAAGAAATTCAAAATGACGGACGAGATCTTCAGCATCTTCATCTACCGCAATATCGCTGTCTCTTGTAATACGAAAGAGGCCGGTTGATTTAATCTTAAAGTCAGGAAAAAAATCACTGACATATGTTTCCAGAACATCTTCGATCAAGACATAAATAATCTCTTTGCCTTCGTTTGGTACAGTAATAAACCGAGAGACATGAGCAGGTATGGTTATAAGTCCATACATGGGGTCTTCGCGCCCTTCGACCTCCATGGACAACGCCATACCAAATCCGAGATTAGGGAGAAAGGGAAAGGGATGCGCCGGATCAACCGCAAGAGGTGAGAGTATCGGCAAGACCGTGCTATCATAAATCTCTTTTACACTCTGGATTTGCGCATCATCCAAATCCGCCATTTTGCGAATATGGATATTTTCCTTAGCGAGTTCTGCGACCAGTTTTGTCCAACACTCTCCTTGGCGCCGGACAATTTTTCCCGCCCGTCTTTCAACTTTCGCTATTTGCGCTTGCGGTGTCAGGCCATCATCTGAGGGCGTGGTCATTCCCGCCAGAATTTGCGTGCGAAGACCCGCGACACGCACCATATAAAATTCATCAAGATTAGAGGCCGAAATGGATAAGAATCTAACACGTTCAAGCAAAGGCACAGAAGCGTTCTGTGCTTCCTCCATCACACGCGTGTTAAAAAACAGCCACGAAAGCTCTCTGTTGAAATAACGTTTTATAGGCTTGTTTATCATGAGCCTTTGTAGTCAAGCTAATCTGAAAAATATAGAGAGAAGACAGATTCTATCTGCGACAGTTTAAAACGCCTAGGCAGCTCTAACATCCTGATTTTCGGTCAAAATCGTGTAAAGAGATTCAGCGTTCGGAGCCGCACGCAAGCGCTGACGCACTTCTTGACGGCGCAGCAGGCGAGAGACTTTCGCAAGAGCCCGCAGATGCGCGCCGCCTGCATCCCCCGGAGCCAATAAAAACACGACTAAATCAACAGCTCGGTCATCAACCGAATCAAACTCGAGAGGGTGGTTAAGCTTCGCAAAAACAGCTACGACATGATCAACGCCGTCCAAACGTGCATGTGGTAGCGCCACACCATTACCAACACCTGTTGAGCCTAAACGTTCACGCTCTACGGACGCTGCGACGATGTCGCGGCACGCGATACCTTTTTCCTCAAGTTTATGGGTCTTGATAAGTTTTGTCGCAATTTCTTGAAACAGTTGTTTCTGGCTTCCGACATTCACATCAAAGAGAATATCTTCCGCATTAAAAAGCGGTGGGGTTTTCATAACGGGGCCTATTGAGAGTCATAAACTGCGTAGCAGACTCTCTATTGATTTTGCTTATTCGGGCGCCCCCATAAAGGAGGGCTTTGAAAAGGTCAATTCACGGATGCAGGATACAAATTTCATCCACAAAATTTAAGGGGTTAGCCATCTGTATCTTCAGGGTCGACCCAACCAATATTTCCGTCGGAGCGTTTGAAGACGACATTGATCCGGCCATGACGCGCGTTATGAAATACCACGACACCGCTATCGGCCAAGCCGAGCTCTAAGGCGGCCATAGAAGGTGTCATCGTCCGGATCTTTGATTGTCTCTCCGCAATGACAATGGGGTCGTCCTGAAGAACATCATCATCTTGACTTTCATCATCAACGTCCATGTCCCCGATCGGGTCCTGCAGAACAAAGAGAGACATATTTTTGGCTTTCGCCTTTTGGCTATGATCTTTAAGGCGGCGCTTATATCGTCTTAGCCGTTTTTCCATGTGATTAAGGGCTTCATCTGTTGCCCCGTAAGCTTCCTGAGCTTGTCCCTGACCTTCCATCGTCGCACCACTCGGAAGGTGAACCGAACACACCGTTCGAAAACCGCTACCCTCTCGGCTCACCGCGACATGGGCCTCCCCATCACGATGAATATACTTATCCATCATCTCTTCTAATCGGCCGGAAATGCGCTCACGCAGCGCAGGGGAAACATCAATACCTTTAGAAACGATTTGGATTTGCATTCTCGACCTCTCGTGATGGACTTATAACTTTACCTTAACACGAAAATTTAGTCCTGACTGCCCTAAAACGTGTCTATGTCACAAATATGTATAAATTTAGTGGAGTGATAGCACCAAAGCAGCGATTCGAACGTAGTCTAATCATGGAAAATAACTTAACTACATTGGCAAGTCAGACCGAAAAGACAGCAAAATCACCTCAAATAGCTGATTTTCTGCGACAATGGGCCAATTTGGTGACAGCTCCTCTCATGTGGGTATTATCATCAATCTCCTTCTTTGACTCAAATGCCCGTACCCCGCGAGGCCTATCTGAGATAAATGAAAGCCTGCTAGTCCCGTTTGGGGCCGCCTTTTCGATTTGGCTCCCTATTTTCATAGGCTGCATCGCCTATGGTCTTTTGCAGGCTCTAAAAACCAATAGAACCCGCGAGATTTTTCGTCATATCGGTTGGTGGACAGCCGCAGGCTTCACCCTGATTTGCATCTGGTCCTTGATCGCCGCCTATGCAACGGACACATATGCACAATGGGGAACGGCGCTTGTCTTTGTGCCAGCTATGCTTTGCTTGGTTAAGGCCATGTTAGTCGCAACGAGAGCGAGAGCTGCGTTTGACAATTTAGAGAGCGTTTGTGTTTGGCTACCTTTAAGTCTCATCGCAGGGTGGACATCGATTGCCGTCTTCCTGAACTGGACACCGCTTCTTATGTCTTTAACCGCAACAGCTATGCCCGTCCTGCTGCCAAACATCTTTATGCTCCTAATCGCACTCATATGGTCAGCTTTTATTATCCGCCAAAGCGGCTCTAATCGTGCTTATGCCTTCCCTATTGTATGGGGCTTAGCATTTTTGGCTCTCAAACAACTCGTGACTGAGCCACAGTCAGCATTGATAGGTGTTTTCGCACTAATAGGCGCTTTATTGTTAGTCGGTGTCGCAGCGTATAAACCCAAAACAGATAAAGCCGATTTTGAAAACGCCTATAATTACGTTTAACCAACAGTCGACAAATTACCTCAATTCTTAGGATTTAGGTTATATCTACTAGAGCCGTATTAATGATTTTGGTAAAAGTAAGCTGTTAATGCCCTAAGCCTGAGCCCCCACCAAACTGTTCTGTCCAATTAATAACATCATCGTCTTCTATTTTGGTAAATAAAAGTTCTGGAGATGATATTTCAAGGCCAATCGGCAGCGCTGAGAGGACAGACTCTATTTCTTTAAAGTTCCAACTTCGGTGCTCTTGTGGGACACCAATGGCATCTAAAATCTTTGCCGCTGCGACAGGAATAACCGGCATTGCAATAATCCCAAATAAGGCCACAAGATTCAGGCCATAACGCACCCCAACAGCCGCCTGGTCAACATCCGTTTTGTAATGTGTCCAAGGTGCCGCCTGGGTCAGATATTCATTGCCTGCCGCCCAAATCGCGCGGGTCTCTGCCATGGCTTTACGAAACTCGCGCGCTTCATAATATTGTATCAAATTCGGAAGTCGCGTGTCTAATTCAGCTTTTAGCCAAGCTTCGGGTGCACCTTCGTCACCGCCCTCAGGAACTTTACCCTCAAATTTTCCAACGCAATATTTCGTAATGCGATTAACAAAATTTCCTAAAACGTTCGCTAAGTCCGAGTTAATTGAGGCTTGGAACTCTTCCCATGTAAAACCTGCATCGGAGCTTTCAGGCGCATTCGCCGTTAAATACCAACGCCAATAATCTGATGGGGCAATATCAATGGCTTGATCCATGAAAACGCCGCGGCCTTGAGACGTCGAAAACTTGCCGCCATACCATGTCACCCAGTTAAAGGCTTTTAACTGGTCAACTAGCTTCCATGGCTCGCCGCTACCCATAATCGTCGTCGGAAAAGACAAAGTATGGAAAGCGACATTATCTTTGCCCATAAATTGCACATATTGCACATCATCCGCGCCCTTATCTGTGCGCCACCAACTTTCCCAATTCTTCCCGGTTTCAGCTGCCCAATCCTGTGTTGCGCCGATGTAAGCCACTGGCGCATCAAACCAGACGTAAAAGACCTTACCTTCGAAACCATCACGGGTTTTGCCATCGGCATTCACAACGGGAATACCCCAATCCAAATCACGTGTGATAGAGCGGTCCCGCAATCCTTCATCCAACCATTTTAAAGCAATGGATTTTGCCAGAGGCGGCCATCCCGTTGCCGCATTCACCCACTCACGGAGGTTTTCGCTCATCTTGGATTGCAAGAGATAAAGATGGTTTGTATTACGTATTTCGACATCGTGACTGCCGGACAGAGCTGAATAGGGTTTAATTAAATCAACGGGGTCGAGCAACTTGCCGCAATTATCGCATTGATCGCCGCGCGCGGCTTCAAAGTCGCAATTCGGGCAAATCCCTTCGACATAGCGGTCCGGCAAATAACGCCCATCCGTATTTGAATAGACCTGTTGAGAGACACGCTCTTCGATCAAGCCGTTCTCTTCAAGCACACGCGCAAAGTGTTGGGTGAGCGTTGCTGTGGACGGCGCTGAGGAGCGGCCGAAATAGTCATAAGACAATCCAAAATTTACGCCTGCCTCTGCTTGCGCTTGATGCATCTTATCACAATAATCTCCAACGCTCATATTGGCTGCTTGAGCGGCAATCTCTGCAGGTGTGCCGTGTTCATCCGTCGCACAAATATAGAGAACCTCATGACCCAACAAGCGCATGGCCCGCGCATAAATATCAGCAGGCAACATCGAACCTGCTAAATTACCGAGATGCTTAACACCGTTAATATAAGGAAGCGCAGAAGTAATAAGAATACGAGCCATAATGCAGGCTTCTACCGCCCCCCGATATTGGCGCAAGCGTAAATCTTGAGCAGATCTTATTTGTCAGAACTACGACACTTTAGTATTTTGGCTTTGGAGCCCAAATGGCGACATAATTTAGGGGAATACTATACCTAAAATTTTCAACACAAGCTAGTTTGCTGTTATTCTGTCGACCATTGTCGCTTTTACGATCGGATGGGTCTGATATGGGCCACTTTTCGGAGACATCTGGCAGGCTGCCTCTTATATGACAGACGAAAAGGCACTTGCATCTATAGAACGCAAGGGCGCCATAATGTGGGTCTCTGGTATCGCTATCATTTTAGGGTAGGCTGTTGGCGTTTTAATGGTCATTCATCTGTCAGGCACAAAAAGACTTCCCTCGTGTTTGAAGGCGGCCTTCTTGCTTTGTTTGACGATCACAGCCACAATCATAGACTATGCCTGCACATGGCAGGACTAGCCGTTGAGCGGATATCTGGTAGATGCCAGCAACACATTGGTTGGCTATCTTACAATAGCCAGCATTTATACCGAATTCCGTGGAAAATATAAAGTTATGGTCGGTGAAGCCTAAGACATAATTGGCAGACCGTTTCTAAATACCAGCGGCCGTAAATTATACAGAAAAGACACAACAATCCGCTTGCCAGAGCGGATTACCATCGTTAAATACCCGCCACGTTGTAAAACAATTACCAGTGCCCCTATAGCTCAGCTGGTAGAGCACCTGATTTGTAATCAGGG
>CAYGTR010000014.1:0-66128 GCA_964352855.1 uncultured Algimonas sp.
ACGCCTATCATGGTCTGGCCCGAAGAATTCTTCGTTTTTATGACGTGGGAGGCGCCCAAAGAGGAAAAGCCCGATGTTAAGCTCAAACGCCGCTATGCTTTTGTGCAAAAATGGCTTGCGGCCCTGCTAGCCGAAACTGAAGACATCAGCGGCAGGCCCAGCCCGCTGATCAAGATTAAAACGGCGAGAGCGCCGCCTTGTTTATAATTTGGCTAAAATCAACACCACCTGTCTATCATGGCAGGTGGCTAAAGGCGCTGGCCTCGCTCTCCCGTTGTCATTACCCATGCCTGAAAGGATCGTCAAAGAACCGCATTGGCCTATCAAGTGTCACCGACAAGGCATGGACACCGGGTAGTTTCTGCGAAACCGCGTTCTTGTGAGAGGGGGAGGATGTTATCTTATTTCCAAATATGGCCGCAAACTCTCCGATTGGACATTTTACATCTATCAACCAAAGCGCTAATCTTCTCACATGCGTAATATCCTCATCATCTTTACTTTTCTTATTGTCGGGTGCTCTACCACACCCTCGGATGCGTTTAAAAAAGTTACACAACGTGCGGATAACACGGCAAAAGTTGTAACGAAGGAACAACCTGTCGACGATGTTGATAGTCTGGGTGATACGAGCAATTTGGGAGATGCTGCACTGACTCCGCTTCAGGATATCAATCTGCGTCAGGTCGAAATACCGGAGGTTCTGAACAATATGGAAAATCCTTACCTGCCGCCATTAAATGGAAGTTGCAGAGGACTTATGATCGAAATTGCAGAGTATAATCGTTTGCTCGGCCCGGATTTTGATGATCTTGATGCGGAGGGAAAATCTATGGAGACTACGGCACTGAATGCCGTGTCATCGACGGTTGGCGGGCTTATCCCGTTTCGTGGTCTTGTGCGGGCAGCCTCGGGTGCGTCGAGTTATGATAAAAAAGTTGAACGGGCTTATCGTAAAGGGGTCTCCCGTCGCGGCTATCTAAAAGGATTGGCCGCAGCAAATCAGTGTTAATCTCATTCTTTGATGTTTGAAACTCAGAGAGCCTTGTAATTCCCTCTGGCCATTCCGACATGAATGGTCTAATCGGCGCGGCATTGTAAAAACCGCGTCACATCTCAAGATTTGGCCGCAGCCGAGAATTATTAATGTCCACAGTTCTGCTTATCATTCAGCTGATTATCAGCGTTATCCTTACGGGTCTTATTCTTATCCAGCGTTCCGAAGGCGGCGCTCTGGGTATTGGCGGCGGTGGTGGCGGTGGATTAATGTCCGGGCGATCAGCGACAACGTCCATTGCGCGTATGACAGGCATTTTAGGCGCCCTGTTTATCGTGAACTCACTGGCGCTCTCAATCGTCTTTAGTATGGAAAACCAAGATTCTTCAATTATTGATGATGTTAATGAGGTTGCCCCCTTGACGGCGCCCGTCGATTCACCTGATACGACAACCCCGTTGGACGAAGTGATTACGATCCCTGAAATGTCGACGGAGACTTCTCCTGACACGACAGATGAGCCGGATGCTTCTGAGGCCGAGGAACCGCAATAAGACAATCATTCGTCCTATCGCGCCCGCGGATTAGTTAAGAAGGCGGGCTATGCCACGTTACATATTTATTACGGGGGGGGTCGTTTCGTCCTTAGGGAAGGGTCTCGCCTCAGCCGCGCTTGGCGCTTTGCTGCAAGCGCGAGGTTATAAAGTCCGTCTGCGCAAACTTGACCCTTATTTGAATGTCGATCCCGGCACGATGAGCCCCTATCAGCACGGCGAAGTTTATGTGACGGATGACGGGGCTGAAACCGATCTCGATCTGGGTCACTATGAGCGTTTTACGGGCGTCAGCGCCGCACAATCCGATAATATTACAACGGGACGCATTTACTCAAATATTATCGGCAAAGAACGTCGCGGCGATTATCTTGGAGCCACGGTCCAAGTCATTCCACATGTGACGAATGAAATTAAAGATTTTATCCGCTCCGACGCCGGAGACGTTGATTTCGTGCTCTGCGAAGTTGGCGGGACAGTCGGCGATATTGAAGGCTTACCCTTTTTCGAAGCTTTGCGTCAGTTCAGCCAAGAGCAACCCCGGGGTAATACCTGTTTCCTTCATGTGACACTGCTGCCCTTCATCAAAGCTGCGGGCGAGATGAAGACAAAACCAACACAGCATAGCGTGAAAGAGCTTCGCTCTATTGGCATCCAGCCTGATATTTTACTATGTCGTGCAGATCGTGAGATTGATCTAAGTGATAAGCGCAAAATCGCGCGCTTTACGAATGTGCGGGAAAGCTCCGTTATTCAAGGTTTGGACGCGCTGTCGATTTATGATGTGCCTCTGGCATATTATCACGAAGGTTTGGACCGCGAAGTGCTCGCCCATTTCGGTATTGAAAATCCGCCCGACGCAGACCTCTCGAAATGGCAGGCCATATCGGATAATCTCCATAATCCTGACGGCAAAGTTAACATTGCTGTTGTAGGTAAATATACGGTTCTGCCGGATGCTTATAAATCCATCACTGAAGCTCTTGTACATGGTGGTATTGCCAATCAGGTGAAGGTAAATATTAAGTGGATTGAGGCTGAAGCGTTTGAAAATGCGGATCCTGCCGAAGTGCTGAAAAATCAACACGCGATCCTTGTTCCAGGCGGGTTTGGCGAACGTGGCACCGAAGGTAAGATCAAAGCTGTGGAATTCGCACGTACACGCAAAGTGCCGTATTTCGGCATTTGCCTTGGTATGCAAATGGCCGTGATTGAAGCTGCGAGGAATATGGCGGGGATAGCCAACGCATCATCTTCTGAATTTGGCGATGACGGAAACAATGTTGTGGGTCTTATGACCGAGTGGGTGAAAGGCAATGAACGTCTGGAGCGCACGAAAGAAACAGATCTCGGCGGAACCATGCGGCTAGGGGCGTATCCGGCCATACTTACAAAAGGCTCGCTTGTTGCAAAGGAATATGGAGCGCTGGAAATCGAAGAACGCCACCGTCATCGTTATGAAGTGAATATTGATTATAAAGACAAGCTGGAAGAGTCAGGCCTCACATTTTCCGGACTATCGCCGGATGGCGTCTTGCCGGAAATCGTCGAGATCAAAGACCATCCGTGGTTCATCGGCGTGCAATATCACCCTGAACTGAAATCAAGACCATTTGAGCCGCATCCCTTGTTTAAAGGATTTGTCAAAGCGGCGGTGGAGCAGAGCCGTTTAGTATAGGCGATGATGAATAAGCCGGCAAAACGTCACAAAAATACAACACACAAAATAATCAAGTGAATGTGAAGCCTTAAACGGAAGGTTTGACTTGTTTTCTTGGCCTAAATTGTGTGTGAGGCCCGTAATAAGTCACGGGAATTGACCGTGGAACCAAAGGAGAAAACATTGTCCAAACTCACTCAAGGCACATTAATAGGCCTGTCTGCGCTTTTAGTTTCATCTGCCCTTACGCCTGCTTTCGCACAAAGTTCTGACGAGATTATCGTAACGGCTCAGAAACGCGAACAGAGCTTACAGGACGTTCCATCCTCCGTCGCGGTTCTTTCCGATGAGGTGCTGGACACCATCACATCAGGGGGTGAAGACATTCTCGCTCTGTCAGGTCGCGTCCCAAGTCTTTACGCTGAAAGTTCATTCGGACGGACATTCCCGCGTTTCTATATTCGCGGCTTGGGAAACACGGATTTTGATCTGAACGCCAATCAGCCAGTTAGCCTCGTCTATGACGGTGTTGTGCTTGAAAATCCTGTCTTAAAAGGTTTCCCGGTCTTCGATTTGGATCAGGTTGAAGTGCTTCGCGGTCCACAAGGCACATTGTTCGGACGAAACACACCTGCCGGCGCCGTGACGTTTACGAGTGCCAAGCCGACACAGGAAACCGAAGGCTATGTGCGCGCCGCTTATGGTCGCTTCAATACGGTTGACCTGGAAGGCGCGATTTCTGGCGCACTGATCGAAGATAAAGTCGCCGCTCGCTTGTCTGGTATCTATCAGCGCAGCGATGACCGTGTTGATAATGTCAACCCAAACGGCCTTGAGGATGCGTTTGAAGAATATGACGATTTCGCAGGTCGCCTGCTTGTGGAAATCACACCGAATGAGAGCTCTTCCTTTCTTATCAACCTCCACGGTCGCAGTTTGCGCGGTGGTAGCCGGACATTCTTTGCTAACGCCATACAACCCGGAACGAATGAACTTATTGATGGATTTGACCGCTTTGAAGGCGCGTCTGATTCCGTTCAGGTTTCCGAAGTCGACAATATCGGTATTAGCTTGACGGCGAATTGGGATGTCTGGGGCGGTACTTTGACGTCCATCTCGGCCTATGAGAATGTTACAAATTTCGCACGTGGTGATGTTGATGGCGGCGTTGGCGCCGCTTTTCTCGACAATGATTTCCCCGGCTTTATTCCGTTTTCCGCTGAGTCCGCTGATGGTGTCTCTAATCATGGACAATATACGCAAGAAATCCGTTTCAACCGTGATTTTGGAAATGTTGTCAATCTGACTTTAGGGGCTTTTGCCTTCCACGAAGATCTAAACCTCGACAACATTTCATACGACTCTCTCTCGCCCGGAAATCCGGTCAATGCTTTTGGGACGCAGATTCAGGAAACGACCTCATTGGCTCTGTTTGGATCCGCGGCTTGGAACATCAATGACCGCCTAACGGCGACTGTCGGACTGCGCGTAACGGATGAAGATAAGGACTTCCAAGCCGAGCGCCTGATTGGACCGTTCGGTGCGCCGCCTCTCGGCCCGATTACGCGTGAACTCGGCGATACAGTCGTGACGGGTGACGCTGCGTTGGATTTTGAGTTAACGGATAATGTCAATGTCTATGCGCGTTATGCACGCGGCTTTCGTGCGCCAAACGCGCAGGGGCGTATCCTATTTGGCGATGCGGTCACAGTAGCTGATACAGAGACAATAGACAGCGTTGAGACAGGTTTTAAAAGCCGTTATTTTGACGGTCGCGCGACATTGAATGTTAGCGCTTATTATTTTGAAACTAAAGATCAGCAGCTCACAGCTGTGGGCGGTGCCGGGAACTTCAACCAACTTCTCAATGCAGAAAAAGTGCGCGGTCAGGGCGTAGAAGTCGACGCAACCCTCAACCCGATTGAACGTCTGCAATTTACCGGTGGTGTATCTTTTAATGATACGGAAATTATTGATCCCAGCCTCCAAGCCGGCGCGTGTGGGGCTACATGTACGGTTCTCGATCCGATTGATCCGACAACGGGTCTCGCCTTTATTGACGGGAACTCTCTGCCTAACGCGCCGAAATGGATCGCTAATGCAACTGTTGGCTACAGTGTTCCTGTCACGGACGACTGGGATGTCTTTGCCTTCGGTGACATTGTTCATCGCTCCTCCACGAATTTCTTCTTGTATGAATCGGTTGAATTCAGTTCTGATCCGCTGACAGAAATCGGTTTGCGAGCTGGTATCCGTAAGGATGATTTCGAATTGGCCGGTTATGTGCGTAATGTGACGGGTGTTGTCCGCGCAGAGGGCGGCGTTGATTTCAACAATCTGACTGCCTTCGTGAACGAGCCAAGCCTCTATGCTGTTGAAGTCACAAAACGCTTCTAAACGAATTATGAAAGGGACGAGCTTCTAAATTGCGAAGCTCGTTCCGCATCCGCAACCAGATACGGCTTGTGGATTATGGATTTTAAAAGCCGAGCCGATAAGTTCTCTGGCATAGTCAATTTCTGAGCCCTCTAAAAACTCCACACTCATTTCGTCAATAACGATTCTTGCACCGTCGCGTTCCAACACGATATCATCGTCATTGGGCGCATCGGCGAAGTCGAATTTATACTGGAAACCAGAGCAGCCGCCACCTTCGACAGCGACGCGCAGATATTGATCTTTACCTTGTTTGGCCATGATTGCCTTGATCTGCTGGGCGGCAGAGGCGGACATGGAAACAGGGGGGGTATCGACTGTGGTGTTTTCGCTCATGGCTTCTATATAGGGCGAGAGAGTGAGTCTGACTAGTGCTTGGCTGTCAGGCTCACGAGAAATTTAAGAGAGATATTGTGTCTTCTGTACCCGTAACTACCTTTCCGCCCTATCGACGCACACGGGCTATTTATGCCTCTGACCCGGCGAAGGCGCGGGGACGGCGGATAAAACAGCCTTCAACATCAGAGCGTAGCCCCTTTCAGCGCGATAAAGACCGTATCATTCATTCGTCAGCGTTTCGTCGCCTGAAAGGCAAAACGCAGGTCTTTGTCGCCCATGAGGGGGATTATTACCGCACCCGTTTGACCCATTCGTTAGAAGTGTCACAGATCGCGCGCTCGATTGCGCGGGTTTTGGGCCTGGACGAAGATTTATCCGAATGTTTGGCTTTGGCCCATGATCTGGGTCATCCGCCCTTTGGTCATTCCGGAGAGGATGCTTTATCCGTGGCGATGAAACCTTATGGAGGATTTGATCATAATGCGCAGACCTTACGTATCGTTGAGAATTTGGAAGGGCGCTATGCGGAATTTGATGGGCTTAACCTGACTTGGGAAACACTAGAGGGCATTGCCAAGCATAACGGCCCATTATTGTTGGCACCGGGCGATGAAGCGAAATTGCCTTGGGCGCTAAAAGACCTCAAAGACTGGAAAGAGCTGGAGCTAGAAACCTTTGCGGGGCCGGAGGCTCAGGTTGCCGCCTTGGCGGATGATATTGCATATAATAATCATGATATAGATGATGGTTTGAGGGCAGGGTTGTTCACAGTCGCCGAAGTGTCTGAGGTGCCGATTGTCAGAGAAGCGTTTGACGATGTACGTCGCCGATATCCTGATATTTCCGAAGATCGCATGATTCACGAAGCCGTGCGCGACCTCATTGGTTATATGGTGTCTGATGTTTTGGAAGAGACCCGCCGACGGCTGACCGAGCATAATCCACAAAGCGCGCAAGATATCCGTATGCTTGATAGGCCGGTGGTGGCCTTTTCGGAAGGGTTTCTTGAAAAGGAAGTCACGATGCGCAAATTCCTCTATGAAAACATGTATCGTCATTACAAAGTTAATCGCATGATGGGGCAGGCAGGACGTATCGTATCTGAACTCTTTGATCTGTTTATCAATGATCCTGACATTTTGCCGACTGAGTTGCGACGTCAATGCGATGGTGCGCATACGCCAAAAACAGCCCGCGTGATTTGCGATTATATCGCGGCGATGACAGATAGTTTTGCCATTGCCGAGCACCGTAAACTTTTCACGGCGGCGGGATATTTATCGACTTATTAGGTTTTTTTAAAAAATATCTCTAAATTAGAATTAAATTCAGTGATTTGGGCTTGTTAGCAGATGTAAGCGCTTGCAATTAATTCTCTGACTTCGCATTAACGAAAGATAAGGGAATGATTCCGTTTTCGCTCGCGTATAATGCTATATTCAAACACGGCGCTGTTTGAGATACGACTGCAAAAACGACAAAAAACCAAGGGCTCAAAATGTTATCGTCATTATTCGGCGCATTTTCATCAGATATTGCAATTGATCTGGGAACAGCAAACACGCTGATATACGCCAAGGGGCGTGATGTTGTTTTGAATGAACCGTCAGTTGTCGCTTATTCTGTTCGTAATGGCCGTAAGGTCGTGCATGCCGTCGGTATTGATGCCCGCATGATGTTGGGTCGGACACCCGGTCACATCGAAGCGATCCGTCCTATGAAAGATGGTGTAATTGCTGACTTTGAAGTGGCCGAAGCCATGATCGCGCATTTCATCAAAAAGGTGAATAAAGGTCGTCGTTGGCCGCGTCCAAAGGTCGTCATCTGTGTCCCTTCAGGAGCGACAGCTGTTGAACGCCGCGCCATTCACCAGAGCGCAGAACAAGCAGGCGCGTCCAGCGTCTATTTGATCGAAGAGCCGATGGCCGCTGCTTTGGGGGCTGGTCTCCCTATTCATGAGCCCAGCGGGTCAATGGTGGTTGATATTGGCGGCGGCACGACAGAGGTGGCTGTGCTGTCTCTGGATGGTATCGTCTACTCTCGCTCTGTCCGCGTCGGTGGTGACAAAATGGATGATGCGATTATTCAATATGTGCGTCGTACGACAAACCTCCTTCTCGGTGAGATGTCAGCCGAGCGCGTCAAAAAAGAAATTGGGTCCGCAACCATGCCCGCCGATAATGAAGGTATGACCGTCCAAATTAAAGGTCGAGATCTTATGAATGGTGTGCCGCGCGAAATTCGTGTGACCGAAGCCATGATTGCTGAGAGCCTTGCTGAACCTGTTGAGCAAATCGTTGACGCTGTGAAAATAGCCCTCGAAGCGACACCGCCTGAACTCGCGGCAGATATCGTGGATAAAGGCATTATGCTGACCGGTGGGGGCGCGCTTTTGCGTAATCTTGATACCGAATTACGTAACCGTACGGGCTTGCCTGTTTCAATTGCGGATGATCCACTGTCCTGCGTCGTTAGAGGCTCTGGTACAGTTGTCGAAAATTTGAAAAAATGGAAGAGCGTCCTGTCGAGCGGCGTTTAATCTTCAAACGGCCTATACAGGCTTAGCAGGAAAGGACATGAGCTATGCCTCGTAAATCCTATTCCCGTGCTAATACAGACGACCTTGGTACAACATATTGGGCGTTGGTGTTTTCTGTAATAGTAACGATCATTCTGATGTTTTCCCAACGTGATGATGCCAGTCTCCGTTACAGCGTGCAGACACAATCTGATGCTGTTGTTTCCCCGTTGATGACACTGGTGACAAAACCGGTAAGGGGTGTTGAAACCTTCTTTATCTCAATGTCAGATCGCCAACGCGCATTTGAAGAAAATGTCGCTCTCAGGGCAGAGCTGCAGAACCTACGGGAGGAATTGTCATCTTTGACGGTCGTGCAAAACAAGATGGAACGTTATGAAGACATTCTTGGCGAACGGCCTGATACAGATATGCCTTTAAGAAAACTGGCTGCACGCGCGGTGAGTGACATTAAAGGGCCGTTTGTCCGCGCATTACTTATTAATGTCGGAAGCAAAGACGGTATTATGAAGCGTCAGGCCGTTATGTCACCTGATGGCATGGTCGGTCATATCATCTTGGCAGGAAATAAAACATCCCGAGTTCTGAGGTTGGATGATTTGAATAGCCGTATTCCGGTAAAAAGTGAACGCAGTGAGGCTGTCGCCATTTTGGCGGGGGATAATAGCGATACGCCCAAATTGATGTTTATTGATATCGGTAAAGATTGGGCTGTCGGAGACAGGGTGATAACGTCCGGCGACGAAGGCCAGTTGCCGCGAGGCTTACCCGTAGGAGAGGTTATTCAAGGCGATGACGGTCTTTTGCGCGTCAAATTAACTGGCATGGAAAGGCCGTTAGATTGGGTTTGGATTGCCTTGTTTGACCCTATTCAAACACCCCAAGCTCCTGAAGCAGCTGAAGACATAAGCTCGGAAGGAAACTTGTTACAGAACCAATCCGCCGAAACTGCGCAGGTTGAACTGGAGGCACTGCAATGAATGCGTTTGCGTCTCCATCATCCGGCAATGCTGGAGGGCACTTATGGCAAGCCTTTCTGACAACGCTCATCCTCAGCCTGTTTGGGATTATTAATTTTTCTGCTTTTGGCATCAATGTCTCCCTGCAATGGATGCCTCTCTTGGCCGTTGCGCTTTGGCCTCGCACTGCGATTCCAATACTTTCAGTGGTGGCTTTGTTATTACTTGGTTTGCTGCAAGATTGGTTAGGCTTTGGTGTGCCGGGGCAGTGGGCTTTTCTCTATCTAATCCTGTTTGCGTTTATTCGTCCATTTGAGCGTCTCAAACCTCTGCATTTTGGACAAGGTATGAGCCTTTGGCTTATGACGCTCACTGTATCCTTGATTATTCTGACAGTTACGGGGCGCTTGCTTTATGGGGTTTGGCCTAACTGGATGCGTATAGTGATACCTGCAATCACAGCGACCCTATTCTTCCCTATATTTTGGATATTGCGTCAGAACCTGCAATCTTGGTTGATACACCGAGAGGAGGCCTCCTAAATGGTACGCCGCTCGAAACTCAAAACAACGGATAGTGCCGCAGAACAGGCTCAAGCCGACGCAACGATGACCCGACGGGCCGCTCTTATGTCGCTAGGCGGCATCGGTATGTTCGGAATTTTGGGTGCAAGACTCTATAATTTACAAGTGACCAATGCCGAAGATTATATCGCTTTATCTGAGGATAATCGGTTCAATTATAACATGCTTTTGCCAAGTCGGGGGCAGATATTAGATCGTCATGGCGAGGCCTTGGCCGTTAATATTCCGAATTACCGGATTGTTCTTATACCCGAGCGCACCCCCAACATTGATGAGGCACTTGCCGCCGTTAGTGACGTGATAGATATTGATGAGCGGGCGCTCAAACGTATCCACCGCGATATAAAATCAAACCCTAAATTTGTACCAATCACTATTCAAGATAATGTGGAGTGGGAGAAATTCGCGTCTCTCAATATGGGTATTTATGATTTGCCCGGTGTCGTCCCAGAAGTAGCTGAGGGACGAAATTATCCGAATAACGGGATATTTGCGCATACGTTGGGTTATATTGGTCGGGCGGGTGACAGCGATGTCGAGGCGGATGATGACCCGCTATTGCGTCAACCGACCTTTCGCATTGGCAAGACGGGTGTTGAAGCCGCAGAGGATAAAAAACTGCGCGGCGCGTCAGGGCGTCTGAAAGTGGAAGTCAATGCCATGGGCCGTATTGTAAGGGAATGGCCGGATCCCAAAGACGCCGCTCGGCCTGGTAAAGACGTTTTCTTGACCCTAGACGCGCACTTACAAAAATTTTCGGCGGAACAATTTGAAGATGATAGCGGCGGTATTTCTGTTATCGACTGCATGACGGGTGAGTTGCGAACTTTGCTGTCTATGCCAAGCTTTGATGCGAATTTATTCGTCAATGGTTTGACGCAAAGCGATATGGATCAATTGAATAATGATCCAAAGCGCCCACAGTTCAATAAAGTGATTGGCGGCGGTTATCCGCCAGCCTCGACTTATAAAATGGTGGTTATGTTAGCCGCGCTTGAGAGCCGCATGATTGACCCGAATGATGACGTTTTTTGTGTTGGAAAATTACGTTTGGGCAATCGCACATTCCATTGTTGGAAACGTCAAGGGCATGGCCGTATGGATATGCGTGAGGCGCTTAAACAGTCATGTGACACGTATTTTTATGAAATTGCTCAAGTTATCGGTGTGAGTAAAATCGCCGATATGGGGAAACGTTTAGGCTTAGGCCAGACTTTCGGTATCGGAATTGCGGGGGAAAAATCAGGTATTGTCCCTGATGAGGACTGGAAGCAAGAGAGGCTTGGCGCGGCTTGGCGTATGGGAGATACGCTCAATGCTTCGATTGGGCAGGGCTTTGTTTTGACAACGCCCTTGCAGCTCTCAGTCATGACGGCAAGGTTGGCCCGCGGGACAGAAGCGATTACGCCCTCGCTGATTATCGGGCAGGATATTAAGCCTTTTGACAGTTTGGACATTGATCCGAGGCATTTAGCCTATGTTCGCGATGCCATGTATTCTGTTTGTGAGGAGCCCGGAGGTACGGCCTACCGTGCTGATAGTTTGGGACTGGGTGGTCCAAAAATGGCAGGGAAGACCGGCACAGGTCAAGTGCGGGGTATTTCTTTGAGTGAACGGGCGGAAGGCGTTAGAAAAAATGATGAAGTCCCTTGGGAGCTGAGGGATCATTCCATATTTGTCGGTTACGCCCCCTATGATCAGCCAAGATTTGCTGTTGGCACAATTGTCGAGCATGGTGGATCTGGCTCAGGTCGCGCGGCCAATATTACACGCGCCGTTTTGTCTGAGGCTTTGAAGCGAGATGGTCTCGGCCCTCGCTCGCAGTCACCTGCTGCGACAGGGGCATTGTAATGGTGAGCTTGTTCGGGAGTGATAGCTCAAACCTGAGCTTTCGGGACAAACTCTATGAGGTCAATTGGTTGCTGCCCGTTTTAGTCGCGATTATTGGCGCAATTGGCGTCGGTATGATTTTCGCTGCGACTGACGGTATATGGGGCAGAGGCGCAGCGCAGCATTCTGTGCGTTTGGCCGTGGCGGGTCTCATTATGATCATCATTGCGCTCACGGATATTAAAGTCTGGTACACACTCTCATACCCCGCTTATTTAGGCGCTTTGGTGCTATTAATCGGCGTGGAATTGATGGGTGTGAATGTAAATGGGTCCCAGCGTTGGTTGGATTTGGGTTTCATGCGCGTGCAGCCTTCGGAAATTATGAAACCGGCCATCGTGATGGCGCTTGCGCGTTATTATCATGATTTGCCCCTATGGCGCATTTCGCGGGTCAGCGGTCTGGCAGGAGCATTGATTATTATAAGCCTGCCAATGGCGCTTATTTTGCATCAGCCGGACCTCGGCACAACACTTTTAGTCGGGGCCACGGGTGTTGCAATAGTCTTCTTGGCTGGCGTGAGTTGGCGCGTTATCGGTATTGCAGGTTTGTTTGCCTCCGTCGGCATTCCGCTGTTTTTCCAATATGGATTAAAAGACTATCAGAGGGCCCGCATTTGGACGTTCATTGACCCCTCGCGAGATCCCAGCGGGGCTAGCTATCACATTACCCAATCAAAAATTGCCTTGGGTAGTGGGGGTGTCTCCGGCAAAGGGTTCATGAACGGAACACAGCGCCAAGGCGATTATGTCCCGGAAAATCGGACTGATTTTATCTTTACGGTGATCGGCGAGGAATTTGGATTGTTTGGCAGTCTTATAACAATCGGGCTTTACATGGCCGTTATCAGCCTTTGCCTATATCTTGCGATGCAGTGCAAAGCGATGTTTGCCAAGCTGCTCATCTTGGGTTTGATCACGACATTTACGCTCTATATTTTCATCAATCTCGGCATGGTTATGGGTCTGATGCCCGTCGTCGGCGTGCCTCTGCCGCTGATTTCTTATGGTGGAACGGTGGTTATGGCCGTCATGGCAGGATTTGGGTTGATTTTATCCGCGCATTTACACCGAAATAGTGAGCTTCCAAGAGGAGGTGTTTAAGAGGGTGGCTTTAAAAGGGCGGTGTTTCATAAAATCCAGAGGGACTTTAAACCATCTCTCTTGACCCGGCTTGAGATTTCCGCAATCAGCAATCAAAGTTTTGACCCGCCAGATATGCGGGTACAAAACAAAACAATATAAGAGGGAATTTCATGGCAACTCCAGGTACGGCGCAATGGTCGTCACGTTTTGCATTTATCATGGCCGCAGTCGGCTCATCCGTGGGTCTCGGGAACCTCTGGCGGTTTTCCGCGGAATTGGGGACGAATGGCGGGGCGGCATTTTTGGTTGTTTATATCGCCTGTATTGCTTTGGTTGGCGTGCCGGTTCTTATGGGCGAATATATTATCGGCCGAGCAGGTAACGGTTCGAGTGCAATTTTTTCTGCAAGTGATTTGACCCAGCGTAGTAAAGTGTCCGGATTTTGGGCCTCAGGCGCTTGGTTCGGTATGGTGGCTTCATTCCTGATTGTAAGTTTTTACTGTGTCGTGGCAGCTTGGGTTTTGGCTTATATTCCAAAGTTTCTATTCGGTTCCTTTAATGGGCAGACACCGGATCAAATTGCGGGACAATTCGGCAGTCTGTTGGATGATCCATTTGCCGTATTACCCTATTTTGTGGTGTTTGGAATACTCACAACGTGGTTGGTCTCCAGAGGTGTTAATAAAGGGATTGAAATCGCGGCAGAATTGCTGATGCCCCTTTTCTTTGTGCTTTTAATTGGTCTGGCGCTATATTCAATCATCTCAGGGTTAACGCCGAAAACTTTCGTTGTCGATGGTGTGTCTCAAGAAGTCGTTGGCACAGCTAAAGCGTTCAGTTTTATGTTCACGCCTGACTTTTCAAAAATCACACCTGCTGTGGCCACTTCTGCTTTGGGGCAAGCATGTTTTTCAATTGGTATCGGTAATGCGATTATGATTACCTATGGCTCTTACCTGCCGCGTAATATCAGCATACCGAAAGCGGCCGTGACCGTGGCGTCTATTGACACCTGTGTCGCAATTATTGCAGGTCTGGCTATCTTCCCAATCGTGTTTTCACATAATTTGGACTTCAGTGCAGGTGCTGGTATTTTCTTCCAAACGCTTCCGACGGCGCTTGGCGGAACTACTATTGGCAACATTGTTGGTGCCGCTTTCTTCTTCTTGGCGTTCTTCGCAGCCATTACGTCATCCGTGTCATTGTTGGAACCGTCAGTAGCTTATGTCGCAGAGCGCTTTAAAATCACGAAACGAAAGGCGGCATGGTTTACCGGCGCAGCTATTATGACACTGGGTTTGGGCTCGCTTAATAGTCAGGTTTTCTTTGACTTTATTGATACGGGTCTGGCCGGGCCAATTCTGGCACCTATGTCAGCCTTACTCATCTCACTCTTTGTCGGTTGGCGCTTAGATCGCGCTATTTTGGCGGGCGAGATCGAGGGAGACGGTCAAAAAACCGGTGAGTTCATTGTCATATTGACGAAATATATAGCCCCTGTATTTATGGGCCTCGTCCTTATTATTGGCACATTTGACAGATGGATTAAGCCTTTGCTTTCCTAAGCTAATTATAAACAAGTAGTGAGCTGTCTAAATCGTAACAGTTCACTGCTTTTTCTCCCTTGAAGTGGGTCGTTTATAATCTTAACAATTTATTGGGGATAAGCGTTCAGCTAACGTTTAACATATTCTGCTTATATGTGGGTAAGTAGAATAACTCTTTGATACGAAAGTATTGGGGGGTTCTGAGTTTGGGAACCTACATATGGGCTATCGCCTGAATATTTTTAAATCCGTTGCCGTTGCCGGATGCTTAATGTCATCGGCCTGTGCCACAGTCGATATGACCGATATGGCATCGCCAAAGGTGAAGGCCACGACAAAAACAGTTGATGTCAACGTTGTTCAAATGGCTGCGACTAAACTTTATTCAGTCTTCACAAATCGCGGCTTCGTCGCAAAAACATCCCGCAATAAAATGCGCTCCGCCGCAAGAATGTTGTTAAAAGGCTTGGAAGATAAGCCTCTTAGTCCGGGTGAGAATTACGCGAGATCCGTTGAGTCGCTAGACGCTTTACAAACAGACATTCTTTTTGCCAAAAGCTATGTCGATCAAACCGAGCAAGCTGCAGAGATATATCTCGCCATGGCACCGGGGGAAACCTCTTTGAAGAAAGAGCTCGAAAGCCTACAAAAAGCGCTGATCGCCGCCAATGAAGCAAAACAGAGTTTTTCACGCGCTTTAACTATGCAAGAGGCTGATGAAACGGATGTGAATTTTGTTGCTTATATCGCAAGCGTCGAAACACTTAGCGCCGTGACAGATGCATTTGGTGTCCGGGTTCGCGGTATGTCCATGAATATTGAAAAGCCTTCTATCGGGTGATTACCCCCATAAAGATGTATCGGGCGGATAAACGCTTGGCCCATCAAATCTAAGGCCGTTTTCACAATCTTGCGATAAAAGTAATGGCCCATCCAAATCCAATATATCGGCAAAGCTTTCGAGCATGAGCATAGGTGCCATTGCCAAAGATGACCCCACCATACATCCGGCCATGATCTTAAAATCCATCGCTTTTGCTAATTTTACCAACGCAAAAGCTGCGGTAAGCCCGCCGCATTTGTCGAGCTTTATATTCACAGCCCGGTAGCCTTGATCCCAAAGCTTTTGCAAATCAGCTTGTGTGATATCGCTTTGACTATGCAGGCTTTCATCAGCGCAGATGATGGGGCAGGTCGGCAAAGGTGTTTTAAATATCAAATCTGAGGGCAGAGGCTGTTCTATCATCGCGATAGATTGGTAAGGGATATTGGAAAGTAATCTATCCAAGCTTTTCCTGTCGAGACCTTCATTTGCATCGACAATGAGCGCGGCATCAGGACGCGCGTTTATAACAGTCATGACGCTCTCAAAGGCCTGATTGCTGCCAATCTTTATTTTCAAGAGCGGGTAGTCAGACGCTTGCAGAGCGGCTTTGCCCATGTCTTCGGGGCTTTGAAGGGATAAAGTATAAGCCGTTATCCTGGGTTTGGGCTGGGCGATACCAAGCTTCGATGCAACACTTATGCCGCTTCGTTTGGCCTCAAGATCCCATAAAGCGCAGTCGAGCGCGTTGCGGGCCGGGCCAGGTCTCATCTCCGTGTTGATGATGTCTTTTGAAGCCCCGGATTCGATGGCTGAACGATAGTCTTCAATTCCGCTGATGACGCTGTTGACCGTGTCTCCATAACGCGCATAGGGGCGACATTCAGCGCGTCCCATCACACCGTCTTCGGTGATTTCCACCCAAACAGTCGGAATAGATGTCAGGCTAGAGCGCGAAATGTTGAAACTTCCCGCAACAGGCCATGATTTTTCATAAACAGATAATTGTCGCAAAATAGAACCTTTGCTTGACGGGGGCGCGAAGTGTTTGCACCTTACACATATGAGTGGAAGTGCACATTACACAGTTCAAGAGCAAGATGAAATCTTGTATGTGACCGCGCATGGAAACTGGACATTGGAGAATGCAAAATCCCTGCATGAAACTCTTATAGACCAACAGTTTTCAGAGGGCATTGCCTTTGTCCAATTCGATTTTTCCAACCTTGAAAATTTGGATACGGCCGGCGCTTATCTCTTAGCGCGATTTTTAGGGTTGCAGGACCAGCCCTGCCAGAATTGGCACATAGACTCGGCCACCAAAGGGCAAACGACACTTATGAATATGGCCTGTGATGCCACGCGCGGCGTACCGCCCAAAACCACAAGGCAATGGTATGACGCCCTATCGCGCATCGGCAAGGCGACAGAACGGTTTAACAAGGAAGTCTTAGAGACGCTTGTGTTTGTCGGGAAATTCTTCGCCGTATTCGGACGTTTGATTCTTCAACCGCATAAAATTCGCTGGAAATCTGTTGTCGCTTTGACCGAAGAAGTTGGGTTGGATGCTGCGCCGATTGTAATGATTTTGAGTTTCTTCATCGGTGCCGTGATTGCCTATATGGGCGCAAATCTCTTAGCGCAATTCGGGGCGAGTGTTTTCATGGTCGATCTGGTCGGGTTTTCTGTTTTGCGGGAACTGGCGCCCATCATTACGGCGATCTTATTGGCAGGACGTTCTGATTCGGCTTTTACGGCACAAATCGGCGCGATGAAAATGCGGCAAGAAATTGATGCGATGACGATCATTGGTCTTGATACCTATGAAACGCTTGTGGTGCCGCGTGCGCTGGCTTGTATTATTTCGACGCCTATTCTGACATTTTTGGCCATGATGAGCGGTCTTTTCGGCGGCATGTTAGTCGCTTGGGTTGCAGGGCCGGATATTTCGCCTATTATGTTTGTTACGCGTTTTCGGGAAGCCATTGATACAACGCAGCTCTGGGTGGGCTTGTCAAAAACGCCAATATTTGGACTCATTATTGCGATTATCGGTTGCCGTCAGGGCTTATCCGTGACGGGCAGCGTAGACTCCCTTGGTGAGCGTACAACCACCAGCGTTGTGCAGGCGATTTTCACCGTGATTGCCGTCGATGCGATGTTCGCGATCATTTTCTATCAGTTAGGTATATAATGACCGACAGGGTTGATAGCGATACGCCGCCCATTGAAGCGAGAGGGATTCTCACCCAATTCGGGTCCAATGTGATTCATGAGAATTTAGACTTTCGGATGAACAAAAGTGAGATTGTGGGTCTCGTCGGTGGTTCAGGTTCAGGGAAAACCGTTCTGATGAATACATTATTGGGGTTGAAAGAGCCTGAAGGCGGCATTGTGCGCTATTTTGGACATGACAGGCGACAGCTCTCACTCCCTGAGCGCGAAGCCATCAATAATAAAATCGGTGTCTTGTTTCAGGGCGGGGCCTTATTTTCCTCATTGACTGTCCGGCAAAACATTATGGTGCCGCTGCGGGAGCATTCAGACCTATCCGAAGGCTTGATGAGGGAGCTCGCGGATATGAAAATTCATATGGTCGGCTTACCGCCTCAGGCTGCGGTACTTTACCCCTCAGATTTATCCGGAGGGATGAAAAAAAGAGCAGGTTTGGCGCGGTCTTTGGCGCTCGATCCGACCCTTTTGTTCTTGGATGAACCAACAGCAGGGCTTGACCCGATTGGGGCCCATGCCTTTGACGAGCTCATTCTGGGGTTGAAGGAGGCGTTGGATCTGACGGTGTTAATGGTGACGCATGATTTAGATAGCCTGTATGCGATATGTGACAGGGTCGCGGTTTTAGTTGATAAACGTATCGCAATTGCCGATAAGTTGGAAGCTGTTCAAAAATTTGATCACCCTTGGGTGCAAGAATATTTTGGCGGCCCAAGATCAAGAGCTGCCTTTATGGCTGCGGGGCATGACGTGAAATGATGACAGTGAAAGCGGCGCAATAAACATGGAAAATAAAGCCCATTATGCTCTGATTGGATTTTTTGTCCTCTTATCATTTTTCGCGGTGATAGCCTTTGTGCTATGGCTGTCGAATTCGCAATTTGATCAGCAGTTTGACGATTATGAAGTCAGCTTCAACGGCCCCGTCCGGGGTTTGTCACAGGGCAGTGAAGTTCGCTTTAACGGGTTAAAGGTCGGTGAGGTTACTCGGCTGAGCTTAGACCCGACGGATGCGAACACAGTAATTGCCGATATTCAGGTGGAGAGTAATACGCCGGTTGATACGAAGTCCTATGCGCGTCTTGAGCCCTTAGGATTGACGGGATTAAGCTATATTCAAGTGTTCTCAGGTGGAGAAGATTTTCCGCTGCTCAAAGATTTACCCGGTAAAGACCCGAAACGGATCGAAGGCCAAATGAGTCAGATTGATACATTCCTTGATGGTGGAGGATCCGTGATTGAGGATGCATCAGCTGCCCTAAAGCGGATCAATGCTGTTCTCTCTACTGACGCTATCGGGAACTTTCATCAGATTTTGAGGAATATTGAGGAGATCACGGCCAATCTTGATACGTCCGAGCTGGACATGGCGGAAGTCAATCGCATGATCGAGTCTATTCGTGAGGCGGCGGACGCCATAACCATCACGGCCAATGATATTACCCAGACGTCCGGCGGTATAAATACCGTTGTTCAAGAAGACATAAAATCGTTACTCGCGAAAGCCGAAGGTAGCTTGGTCACGATCGACGGGGCTGTTACGTCAATTGATGGTCTGGCAGGTGGCGGAAGTGAGCTTGTCACGGATGCCCGAGATGCGATTAACCGCTTGTCAAATTCAGGCCTCACGGATTTGGAAGAGACCGTGGATGCTATACGTCGCCTTGTTCAGACCTTGGGTCGCGTTGCCGATAGTCTGGAGCAGAACCCTGCGCAGTTCATTGTCGGGTCAGAGCGCGAAACTGTGGAGTTACCGCAATGATGAAAACTTTTCTTCTTTCTCTCACGGCAGTGACAGGTTTAGCCGTAGCCGGATGTTCAGTCCTGCCCGACCCCAAACCTGCGGATGTTATTTATCGTTTGGGTAGTATCCCTGAGACTGTACCCGCCAATGAGGACGCCTTCGTCATTCGCATTGACCGCCCGAGCGCGCCTATCGTCTTTCAAACACGCGATGTGATAATTTCTCCTGATGGGCAACGATTGGCCTCTGCGTCACAAGCCCAGTGGTCAGAAGTGATGCCTGTCTTGGTGCAGCAAGCCTTTATTGATGTGCTGGCGGCCAATCCGACTTTGATCGGCGTTATGCCAGCCTCCGGCGCCAGAACGGATACGCGCGTTCAGATAACCATTAAAAACTTTGAGGCGCAATTTGATCAGGGTGAGGGTGCAGCGCCTTTGGCTGTTGTCGAATTTTCCGTTACTTTTGCTAATGCGTCGAATCGTAATCTGCTGGACACTTATAATGTTCGCAAGACTCAGCGCGCAGAAGCCGCCTCTGTGTCTGCGATTGTAAATGCGATTTCCAAAGCCAATGTCGACGCGCTCACAGATATTACAGAGTGGTTGGCAGCGGCATCGGCGAAGATTTAAGCGACTTAATCTTTTGTTCCGCTGAAGCGCCTGCGGATAAGAAATCCAATTGTGAAGAGAACCATCAATGTGACGGCCACAAGTGGCAGCATCATTTCGAGCTTGTCCCCCACCATCTCACCCAGATAGTGACATAGCGCAAAGATGATAACCGTGTATAAAAAGGCGGTTATACCAATAATTACGCAATATTTAGGATAAGACACCCCAAAATAACCACAGGCCACATAAGCCGGCACACGGGCAAGAGGCAGGAACCTTGCGCCTAACAAAGTGACGAATGTATGTCGCTGCACCTTATCTTGTAGATTAGCGACATGTTTCTTTTCTGTAAAAGCTTTGGCGCGTGGATTCTTAAGGGCGGCCCAACCGATCCAGTATTTCCATATATCGGAGAGGAAGAGTCCAATCAGGATCACAAAAAAGATATTGGGAAAATGGGCAGGGTTAGACGCTGATAGGGTCGCAGCCGCCAAAACAGCGGCGTCCTCTTGCACAAAAGGGCCAATGGCGATGCCGAGATATAAGAGCCAATTTGGATCCATGTTACTGTTGTCTTTGAAAGAAAGGGGTTAAGATGCTCTTAGGGAGTGCGTCCGTGATTTGATTTCCTTAGGTATCATATGAAATTAAGCCTGATTCAAGCCTTTGTCCCCATTGCGTCTGTGAACACTCCGTGACATAAGGCGCGAAATTTTGAACCCCTGATTTGGGGCAGTAAGGCCCTATGCTTTGTTCGCCCTCAAACATTGACACACGATGGATAGCCGTCATGCAAATTAAAGAACTGAAATCCGAAGGCCTGAGCTTCACATATTCTGTGACAGTTCCAAAAGAAGACCTTTCTGCCAAACTTGATGCAAAAATCAAGGAAATGCAGCCTCAAGTCTCTCTGAAAGGTTTCCGTCCCGGTAAAGTCCCTGTTGCACACATTAAAAAGATGTTTGGACAGTCCATCATGAAAGATGTTGTCGAAGAGACGGTCAATGAGACATCGCAGCAAGCCATCAATGATAATAAGCTTCGTCCTGCCGGACAGCCTAAAATTGACCTCCGTGCCAATGGCGAAGAAGTGACAAAAGGCAAAGCGGATCTTGAATACCAACTGACAGTCGAGTCTATCCCTGAATTTGAGCCTGTTGATCCAACAAAGCTGAAATTTACACGTTTGAAATATGAAGCGACAGATGCAGATATCGATGAGCGTCTGGCCGAGCTTGGCCAAGGTCAAAAATCCTATAAGAAAAAAGCCAAAACTGCGAAAGCTAAAAAAGACGATGCCGTTCTGATTGATTTTGTCGGCACAATTGAAGGTGAAGCCTTTGAAGGCGGCACCATGGAAGGTCATCAGCTCGTTCTCGGCTCAGGCACATTTATTCCAGGTTTTGAAGACCAACTGATTGGCGTCAAAGCCGGTGATGAATTGGACGTGAAAGTCACATTCCCGACTGATTACCAAGCGGCTGACTTGGCGGGTAAAGAAGCCGTCTTCGCCACAAAAGTTCACGAAGTCCAAGGCGCGACAGATGCCAAGATTGATGATGATTTTGCGAAAAATTTCGGTCTTGATGATTTGGCCGCACTTAAAGAAGCCGTGAAAGGTCAATTTGAGGGTGAGCTCGACATGCAGTCCCGTATGAAATTGAAGCGTGCCATTTTGGACGAGCTCGACAAGAAACATAGTTTCGATCTGCCCGCCGGTATGGTTGAGGCTGAGTTTGCAAACATCTGGCAGCAAGTTCAGGCCGAAAAAGAGGCCGGTCAATTGGACGAAGATGACGCCAAGAAAACAGATAAGCAGCTTGAAAAAGACTATCGCAAGATTGCAGAGCGTCGCGTGCGTCTCGGTCTCGTCTTGGCTGAAATGGGCCAAAAAGAAGAGGTTCAAATCACTAATGAAGAACTTCAGCAAGCCATGATCGGTGAAGCCCGTCGTTATCCCGGCCAAGAGCAGCAAGTGATTGAGTTTTATCAGAAAAATCCACAAGCCATAGCGCAACTTCGCGCGCCAATCTATGAAGAAAAGGTCGTTGACCTGATCATCGAGAAGGCAAAAGTCACGGATAAGACAGTCGAAAAAGATGAACTCTTCAAAGAAGACGAAATGATCTAAATATTTGAAATGTCTAAGTGTTACTTTGGAATGCCATCCTAAATATTATCAGGCAAACCTTTCAAAAACCCGGTCAAGATGGCCGGGTTTTTTATTTTATAAAGCGATACAATAACACCTAGTGAGATATAATATATTTATAACACCATATTAATGTGTTTTTCTTAGACTAACTTTCCAAATGTTCGTTGGGAGGGAATCTCTTGCAAAATTATGATTTTGTTGTTGTGGGGGCAGGTCCTGCCGGGCGCCGCGGGGCCATTCAAGCGGCTAAGGCTGGCAAGTCGGTTCTTTTGATTGATAAGGGATTTAAGGTTGGGGGCGTCTGCCTTCATACGGGCACAGTCCCGAGTAAAACTTTGAGGGAAACCGTTCTTAATCTATCGGGATTTCGAGAGCGTGGTTTCTATGGTCGGTCTTACAAAGTAAAATCAGATATTAGTGCCGATGACCTCAAGCAAAGATTGGGGTTAACCGTTGCGCATGAGGTCGAGGTTATTGAAGATCAATTGAGACGTAATAATGTTACAGTGATTAGTGGGACTGCAAAGTTTCTAAGCGAGAGCCGCATACATATTGCATTGCCTGAGGGTGACGGGCAGGTTGTGAGCTTTGATAAGGCGCTTTTGGCTGTCGGAACAAAACCTTTCAGACCCGATTATGTGCCTTTTGATGGAGAGCGCGTCTTTGATTGCGCGGAAATTCTTAAAATAGAGCGATTGCCCAAATCACTTACGATTATTGGAGCCGGCGTTATCGGCATTGAATATGCCTCCATCTTCAATGCGCTAGATATACCAGTCACAGTGATTGAACCCAGAGATACAATTTTAGATTTTTTGGACTCTGAAATTGTGAGTGAGTTTATGAATGAATTAAAATCTCGGGGGATTGAAATGTCCTTAGGCAGCAAAGCTACTCACTTTAAAAATGATGGAAGCCGTTGTTTCGTTAAATTGGATAACGGGCGCGTTATTCAATCGGATATGATTTTGTTTGCGGCAGGGCGTGTCGGAGCAACAGATAATTTGGGATTGGAGAATTGTGGTTTGGTTGTGGATCATCGGCGCCGTATAAAAGTAAATGGACGGAGTTTTCAAACCCAAATACCGAACATCTACGCTGCTGGGGATGTCATTGGATTCCCAAGTCTCGCATCCACCTCCATGATGCAGGGTCGTATTGCGGCTTGTCATGCCTTCAAAATTCCGATGTCCACGCCGCCGGATTACTTCCCCTATGGTATATATTCCGTGCCTGAAATATCCTCTATAGGTCTAACCGAAGAAGAATTACGCAGTAAAAAAATCCCTTATGAATGCGGTATTGCAAGGTTGAGAGAGACTTCTCGCGGTCAGATCATGGGCATTCAATCCGGAATGTTGAAGTTAGTCTTCGAACTTAATTCGCGCCAACTCCTGGGCGTTCACATACTCGGGGAGGGGGCAACCGAACTTGTTCATATCGGGCAGGCTGTTCTGAATCTGAACGGTAAATTGGAATATTTCATCGATAATATCTTTAATTACCCCACGCTTGCAGAAGCCTATAAAATTGCAGCGCTGGATGCTTGGAATAAAATGCAAAGCATCGAGCATGAAAAAACAGCGAAAGATTCCTCCGATTTTGAAAACAGCATCTACAATCCACTGAACAATCTTAAAACAGCGTAATTTAGCCGCGTGTTTTGAAGTTTTAAATTTGTTAAAGGTGAGTATGGCTCACACTTTCTTGGTCTTTGATACGAATTGCGTGCTGTGTAGCGGGGCTGTTCGGTTTATTTTAAATCATGAGCGAGATCAGGGCATTCAATTTGTCAATGCGTGGTCGGAGGCGGGCCTTGCGATTGGCGCTGAGCATGGTCTGAGCCAAGAGGGTTTGAACAACACATTTTTATTCGTCAGCCAAGGGCAGGGTTTTACCCATTCCACAGCGACGCTAGAGCTGGCGCGTCACCTCAAAATGCCGTGGCGTGCCTTGCGCATATTTTGGATTTTGCCGAAGCCTGTCAGAGATTGGGCTTACCTCTTTATTGCGAAACGACGTTATCGCCTATTTGGGTATAAAGAGAACTGTCTGGTTATCCGTCCGGACGAAAAACACCGCTTTATCGATGCCTAGGTCCTCGATCTAAGCGTGAGGCAAATTTACCATGTGAATCGAAGACGCATTGACCCCCTTGATAAGGCGTTCTAGCGTAGCAATATAACAGCTATATTCATCCGCTGGTTTGCGATATTTGCAGACCCTTTTAATCAGGAAATTCCATGTTTGATCCCCTAGACCAGTTAACCAACTACCTTATCCCGACCGTTGTCGAGCAGTCCAGCCGCGGCGAACGCGCTTTTGATATTTACTCACGCCTTTTGCGAGACCGTATTATTTTCCTCTCCGGCCCGGTTGAAGACGGGATGGCTGCGTCTATTACAGCTCAGCTTTTATTCCTTGAGAGCGAAAACCCGAAAAAAGAAATCTCCATGTATATCAACTCACCAGGGGGGGTAGTGACGTCCGGCATGGCGATTTATGACACGATGCAATATATCAAATCTCCTGTATCGACCGTCTGTATGGGACAGGCCTGTTCTATGGGGTCACTCCTTTTGGCGGCGGGTGAGGCGGATATGCGTATTGCCCTGCCGAATGCGCGTGTCATGGTGCACCAACCCTCGGGTGGTTTCCGCGGGCAGGCTTCTGATATTCAGCGCCACGCCGAAGATATCTTGTCGATGAAGAAGCGGTTGAATGAGATTTATGTGAAACACACAGGAAAAAAATACGCTGTTATTGAGAAAACCCTCGACCGTGATCACTTCATGACTGCTGAAGAGTCCAAAGAGTTCGGTATTGTCGATCACGTTTACACAACGCGCGGCGAGAAATAATCGTTTCGCTTGCGGTGGATATTAACTGTAAAAAGGCGGCATCATTTGTGATGTCGCCTTCTCTTTTGACTTGAAACCTCCCTCATTTACGTGTCCTATGAGGTGTATTTTGACGAGGCCGTAAGGCGGAATTAAGAAAACAGCGCTAAGGTGATATGAAAATGTCACTTTCGGCATTGAAATTGCAAGGGTTTTGATCGGACAAAACCTCGAATGGAACGAAGAAGACTATGAGCAAAACAACAAGCGGTGATTCCAAAAATACGCTCTACTGCTCGTTCTGCGGGAAGAGCCAACATGAAGTTCGCAAACTCATAGCCGGCCCGACTGTGTTCATCTGTGATGAATGTGTCGAGCTCTGCATGGATATCATTAAGGAAGAGGGCAAAGGCTCGATTGCGAAGACATCTGAGGGTGTGCCGACGCCAAAAGATATTTGTGAAACGCTCGATGATTACGTTATCGGTCAATCCCATGCCAAGCGCGTGCTGTCTGTGGCTGTTCATAACCATTATAAGCGCCTGAACCATGCCGCCTCTAATCCTGATGTCGAGCTCGCCAAATCGAATATCTTGCTCGTCGGGCCGACGGGTTGTGGCAAAACGCTATTGGCTCAGACTTTGGCGCGTATTTTGGATGTGCCCTTTACAATGGCCGACGCCACAACATTGACCGAAGCCGGTTATGTCGGCGAAGATGTTGAGAACATCATCCTAAAATTGCTCCAGGCTTCTGATTATAATGTTGAGCGTGCCCAACGCGGTATTGTCTATATTGATGAGGTCGATAAGATTTCACGTAAATCTGATAATCCGTCCATCACACGCGATGTCTCGGGTGAGGGCGTACAGCAAGCGCTGTTGAAGATTATGGAAGGCACAGTGGCCTCCGTGCCGCCACAAGGCGGCCGTAAGCATCCGCAACAAGAGTTTTTGCAGGTGGATACGACGAATATTCTCTTTGTTGTCGGCGGAGCCTTTGCCGGTCTTGATAAAGTCATATCCAACCGGGGTGATAAGAAATCCATCGGTTTTGGCGGTGAAGTCAAAGGTCTGGATGATCGTCGTGTGGGCGACATTCTGCAAGACGTCGAGCCCGATGATCTGACGCGATTTGGTCTTATCCCTGAATTTGTGGGCCGTTTGCCCGTTATTGCGACCTTGACGGACCTTGACGAGGAAGCGCTAGTCACGATTCTCACGCAGCCGAAAAATGCCTTGGTCAAGCAATATGAAACGCTCTTTGATATGGAAGATGTCAAACTGACATTTTCTGAAGATGCGCTCAAAGCGATCGCGAAGAAAGCCTTAGCCCGTAAAACCGGGGCGCGG
Source organism: uncultured Algimonas sp. (assembly GCA_964352855.1). GTDB lineage: Bacteria > Pseudomonadota > Alphaproteobacteria > Caulobacterales > Maricaulaceae > Litorimonas. Next base: position 26,348 of record CAYGTR010000014.1, read on the forward strand.
GGTTTGCGTTCAATCATGGAGGGCATCTTGTTAGACACAATGTATGATCTTCCTTCCTATGAAGGTGTCGCAGAAGTCGTCATCAATGCCGAGGTCGTGAACGGGAAGGCTGAGCCACTTATCGTTCATTCTGAGACTGAAAAAACACAAGATAAGGCGTCGTAATTGATGTTTTGTTTGAAAAAGAAGCCGCTCCTTGTGAGCGGTTTTTTTATGCATAAGTGTCTGAGATGCGCTGATAAAATATGCGAATCGGCCTTGCACGTTCTGGGGGTGCGCCCCATCTATAGGAAATGATAAAAGCGCGATGATACGCGCTATGAAAAGGATTTATGATGACTGAAACGCATCTTCTACCTGTATTGCCCCTTCGCGACATCGTGGTGTTTCCACATATGGTTGTGCCACTTTTTGTTGGCCGTGAGAAATCGATTAAAGCGCTCGAAGAAGTGATGCGCCAAGAGAAGCGTATCTTGCTTCTGACCCAAAAGGACTCCGAAAATGATGATCCCGGGCAAGATGACGTGTTTAGCCGCGGCTGTATCGCCAAAATTTTACAGCTTTTGAAACTGCCTGACGGCACGGTTCGCGTTCTTGTCGAAGGCCAAGATAGGGCGATTGTAGATGCCTTTACAGATACACCAGATTATCTGGAAGCCTATGCGCTTGTCACACCAACAGTCACAGAAATGAAAGATCGTGCCAAAGCGCTCGCAAAAGAGGTGCGTGTTCAGTTTGAAAATTACGGGTCTCTGAACAAAAAAATCGCCGAGGAAGTTGTGACCTCTGTGACGGAGACGAAAGATCCGTCAAAATTGTCTGATATTGTCGCCGTTCATTTGAGCGCTGATATTGAGAACAAGCAGAACTTGCTGGAAGAAACATTGGTTTCAAAACGTCTGCACACGATTTTAGATTTGATTGAAGCCGAAGCGAGTGTCCTGAAGGTCGAGAAGAAAATCCGTGGGCGCGTTAAACGCCAAATGGAAAAAACGCAACGCGAATATTATTTGAATGAGCAGATGAAGGCTATTCAAAGCGAGCTTGGCAATGGCGACGCGCCGGATGAAATGGTCGAGTTACAAGAGAAAGTCGCAAAGACAAAATTGACCAAAGAAGCGCTTGAAAAAGTGACAGCCGAGTTGAAGAAACTCAAGCAAATGAGCCCAATGAGTGCCGAGGCAAATGTCTCTCGCAATTACATCGATTGGATGCTGTCTGTGCCGTGGGGCAAGAAGAAACGTGTCCAACGCGACTTGACTAAAGCGCAAGAAATTCTTGATACAGATCACTACGGCCTTGATAAAGTTAAAGAACGGATCATCGAACATTTGGCCGTTCAGACGCGCACAAAGACCGTTAAAGGTCCAATCCTCTGCCTCGTCGGACCACCCGGTGTTGGTAAAACATCGTTGGGCAAATCTGTCGCCCGCGCGACGGGACGTGAATTTGTACGCGTGTCATTAGGCGGCGTGAGAGATGAATCTGAAATCAGAGGACATCGCCGGACTTATATTGGGTCTATGCCGGGTCGCGTTATCCAATCCATGAAAAAGGCGAAGTATAACAATCCTTTGTTCCTCTTTGATGAAGTTGATAAAATGGGTATGGATCATCGAGGCGACCCTTCAGCAGCACTTTTAGAGGTTCTGGATCCCGAGCAAAATGATACGTTCAACGATCATTACCTGGACGTGGATTATGATTTGTCGGACGTCATGTTTATTACGACGGCGAATAGTTTGAACATGCCGCAACCGCTTTTAGATCGCATGGAAATCATCCGTATTCCCGGCTATACCGAAGACGAAAAGATTGAAATTGCTAAGCTTCATTTGCTGCCTGACCAAATCAAAGAGCATGGCTTAAAGCCCAAGGAGTTCGCAGTTGATGAAGACGCACTGCGTGACATTGTGCGCTATTATACACGCGAAGCCGGCGTTCGAAGTTTAAAACGTGAAATCGCGCGTCTGGCCCGCAAAGCCTTGAAACGCATTGTCTCAAATGAAGACGAGAGCGTGACTATTACCTCGGGTAACATCGAAGACTATCTCGGCGTGAAGAAATTTCGCTTTGGCCGCACCGACGATAATGATCAAGTCGGTATTGTCACGGGCCTCGCTTGGACAGAAGTCGGGGGTGATATTCTGACGATTGAAGCGCTCTCTATGCCGGGTAAAGGTGGTGTGAAAATCACCGGTAATCTTAAAGATGTGATGAAAGAGTCGATCTCGGCGGCAAATTCTTATGTGCAGGCACGCGCGCCCGAATTAGGCATCAGCCCCCGTATCTTCCGCACAACGGACATTCACGTTCACGTGCCCGAAGCCGCCACACCGAAAGACGGCCCTTCGGCAGGTATCGGTATGGTCACGGCCATGGTCAGCGTTTTGACTCAGATTCCTGTGCGCAATGATATTGCCATGACGGGTGAGGTGACATTACGCGGACGCGTTTTGCCGATTGGCGGGCTCAAAGAAAAGCTCCTCGCTGCTTTGCGTGGCGGTGTGAAGACAGTTCTTATCCCAAAGGATAATGAAAAAGATCTCGCCGATATTCCGGATAACGTGAAATCAGCACTCGAAATCATTCCCGTTGGAACAGTTGATGAGGTCTTGGCTCAAGCCCTTATCCGCAAGCCAACAAAGATTGAGTGGACGGCCAGTGATGAAGCGGCACTCGCCGGTGTGCTCATGGGCGGCCCGGGCAATGACCCGGCTCTCGGCGGCGGCGCCCCGCACTAAAAACTTTCAAATAGGAAACGTAAAAGCCCAGTTAATGAACTGGGCTTTTTTTTGGAGTAGGTGATGTCAGCTTTGGCGGCTTCTAGGCCATTTAGTCAGAGGCTTAAAAACGCCCAAAATAAGCTGCTCGCTCATTGGCGTAAATCCTCAGAAGTAGACATTGAGTTAAGCAAAATGTTCAGCGTTTTGGCCAAGTCCAACTTGTTTGATTGTCCAATGAGATTTCAGTTTCACTCAGGTCTTTTCTAAGCTGAATAAGCTGACATCCAATTTCAGTTGTCAGATAATCAATAAGAAGGTCAGAATGAGAGACTATTAAAATTTGAGACACTTCTGATGCTGTTGCTATGAGCCTTGCCAGAGGTGCCAAAAGGTCATGATGAAGACTTGTCTCAGGTTCGTTTAGCACCAGAAACTTTGGAGGCCGCGGACTGAATAATGCCGCTACAAGCAAAATATATCTAAGAGTTCCATCTGATAATTCTTTTGAAGATAATTTCCGAAGCAATCCGTGTTGCCTCATGTTTAGATTAAATCGGCCATCAGTAATTTCTACTGAAAGCGAAGAGCCAGGAAAGGCATCTTCAATGGCTGTGGATAATCCTTCACGATCACCAATTTCGATGATAGTTTGGATAGCTGCCGCCAGATCACTACCATCAGGACTGAGAATGGGTGTCCTCGTGCCGATTTGCCCTTGTCGCGCAGTTGCATTTTCATCCGTTCGGAAATGATCGTAAAAGCGCCAGTCTCTCATTTGATCCCTTAAAATGAGTAATTCAGGGGCTAGTTGGGGGTTAACACCATGTGTCATCATGCTATCAAAAGACGCTAGGTCTGTATGCGTGTTTTTCCATGTGTTCGTGTCTGCATCTCTTAAAGCAACCAGACCTCCACTTCGTTTAGCTATAATCGTTGAAGGTCTAAAGGTTTCACCATGCCAAAGAATTTCCTGTTTGATTTCAGGGTCATCCCCAAATGCAGACGCACTTGGCGTCGGAAGGCCTAAATCTATAAGATAGCTATAAGTATCGCTCGCAAACCCTAGTTTGAGCGCTATTGGAGCCTTACGTGTAGTGCCTTGTATAGCCTGCTCGCCATTACGCATTTCCCTAGAAAATTGCTCAGGCCCAGCCCAAAGAGTGGACGGGAAGCCACCTTCTTTTGCAAGAGATGAGAATAATTGCCCGCGGGAAGCTTCTGTTAACAGCTTAAGAGCTTTAAAAAGACTAGATTTACCACTTCCATTAGCGCCAGTGACTATATTCACTCGCTCTAAGTTCAAACGGATATCCCTTAGTGAACGATACCCTGATATTGCTAACTTTGTTATCATTAGCTGAATTTGTCTTAAATGCACTCACTTCTCAATAGTAAACCTCAAGCAATGTTAATGTCGCCTTTCTCTCCAAAACAGTCTGGAATTGAGCGTTCTAAAATCGCTTCAAGTAAGCCTCTGGCAAATATCCTAAAACGAAGATTTTTAGCCTACTCCTTCTTCGGCTCTTCACCCCTTGGCGTGATTTTATCCATTCTTTCGCTGAATTCTTTGACCTTTTTGACGAAACTCTCAGATGACGTTCCTGAGCTGAACTGCGCAATCATTGTGTCTTGGAGCTTTGCCGATACGACCTGATAGCGCTCTAGGCCCAATGGCGTCATCTGTAGCGAGGCGCGGCGTTTGTCATCTTGGCTCGGAATTTTTTTGATGAGGCCGGACTCAATGAGGGAGCTCACGGCGCGGCTTACGATGGTTTTATCCATGGGCGTGACACATGTGACTTCTGCGGCTGTGCGTCCCGGTTTATCCGCGATAGCCGCTAAAACGCGCCATTGGGATTGGTTGATATCGGCTTCTGTTCGAACCACGTGGCGGGTGTAACGGCTGATTTTATCGGCTAAGGCCACCACTTGATAGGGCCAGAACGTTGAGAGGTCGATATGCGGTGGTGTGTCATTTTGCATGAGACATCTTTGCAAGAAAAAGGTTGCAATTGCAACAAAAAAGGAATAGTTGTTATCACAACAAATATATTAGGTGAGACGGAGCATAATCATGGCAGATTTATTTGAAAACCCCGCAGGTCTGGATGGATTTGAATTTATCGAATTTTCCGCACCGGAGAAGGGTGTGTTGGAACCCGTTTTTGAAATTATGGGCTTTACGAAAATCGCCCGTCACCGCTCGAAAGATGCCGAGCTTTGGCGACAGGGGGGTATCAATCTCATTACTAATTATGAACCGCATAGTCCCGCTTGGTATTTTTCACGCGAACACGGGCCGAGCGCCTGTGGTATGGGTTTCCGTGTCAAGGATGCACGTAAAGCCTATGACCATTTGATCGCCCAAGGCGGTGAGCCCGTCAAAACGACGACCGGGCCTATGGAGCTTCACATTCCGGGTATTCGCGGGATCGGAAACTCGATCATTTACCTCATAGACAGATACGCAGATGAAGGCGAAGACGGCCTGTCCATCTATGACATTGATTTTGAGTATCTGGACGGTGTCGAGAAGTGGCCTGAAGGTTGCGGCTTTAAACTCATCGATCATCTGACGCATAATGTTTACGGCGGACGTATGGCCTATTGGGCGGACTTCTATGAGACCCTCTTTAATTTCCAAGAAATCCGTTATTTCGATATTAAAGGCGAATATACAGGCTTAACCTCCAAAGCGCTGACCGCGCCTGACGGGAAAATCCGTATTCCGCTCAATGAAGAAGGCAAAAGCGGCGGGGGTCAGATTGAAGAATTCCTGCGTGAATATAACGGGGAGGGCATTCAACATATCGCGCTCATCTGTGACGATATCATTGCCTGTTGGGACAAGCTGAAGGCACAAGGCGTGCCGTTTATGACAGCCCCGCCTGAAACTTATTACAATATGCTGTCCGAGCGTTTGCCGGGACATGGACAAGACGAATCTGCGTTAAAAACACGCGGGATTTTGCTCGACGGTACGACAGAAAGCGGTCAGCCGCGTCTCTTGCTGCAGATCTTTGCCCAACCGCAAGTCGGCCCTGTTTTCTTTGAATTTATTCAACGCGTCGGCGATTACCGCGAAGGCTTTGGTGAAGGCAATTTCAAAGCCCTATTTGAATCAATCGAGCGTGATCAATTGGAGCGCGGCGTCTTAGAGATTGCCGAGTAACCCATATGGAAACCCGCGTCCCGCCACCCCTGATTGATGGTCTGGCTTTGCTGGCTATATTTTTATTGTGGCGATTTGCGCCGGGTCTGCAAGTTGATATCTCGTTGACATCGGCCTATTCCGCTGGAGGGTTTTCAATCATTGCGGGTTTGGTTTTTGCTTTTTCGGCCATGGGATTGTTCAAAAAGAAAGACACAACCGTTTTGCCGTTTAAGCCGGAAAAATCAACAGCGCTTGTGACGGATGGGGTGTACCGCCTGACACGTAATCCTATGTATTTAGGGATGGCGCTTGTCGTATTAGGCGCAGTGTTTATTTCGCGACAACCCTTGGGCTTGCTCGCTTTACTCGCGGCTTGTTTATATCTGACACAGTTTCAGATTAAGCCGGAAGAGCGGGCCTTGGAACAAACCTTTGGTCAAATGTATTTAGACTATAAGACGCGCGTCAGGCGCTGGATTTAGGAGAGAGCTATGAACGCAATAAAAACGAAAGGATTTCATCATGTCGCCTATCGGTGCCGCGATGCGAAGGAAACGGTCGAGTTTTATCAAAAACATCTCGGCATGGATTTCCAACTCGCGATAGCCGAAGACCATGTGCCGTCCACGGGCGCATATGATCCTTACATGCATATCTTTTTGGACGCGGGAAATGATAACGTCTTGGCGTTTTTTGAATTACCCGAACAGCCCGATATGGACCGCGACCGCAATACGCCCGTCTGGGTGCAGCACATCGCGCTGCGTGTGGAGAACTATCAAAAATTATTAGAGGCGAAAGAGAGCCTTGAATCCGCAGGTTTGGACGTGCTCGGCCCCACCCATCATGGTATCTTCAAGAGCATCTACTTCTTTGACCCAAACGGACACAGGCTGGAACTCGCCGCAGATATTCATACGCCGGATCAAATGAAATCGCTCCATGAAGTTGCGCCCGATATGTTGGCGGAGTGGTCTGAGACAAAAAAAGCGCCTCGCCATGCGGCTTGGTTGCATGAGAAAATTGCGGCAGAAACAAAATAAAAAGAAAGTATATAATATGAAACTTGCCTCTTTAAAAGATGCCCGTGATGGTCAACTCGTAGTTGTCTCTCGTGATCTAAACCAAGCGGTGGATGCGTCTGATATTGCGCTGACATTGCAAGCGGCTCTGGATGAGTGGGACGTGACCGCGCCGCAACTCGCGGCGCGTTACGAACTCCTCAATGCAGGGCAGTTGGAAAGCTTTGATTTCGTCCAAGAAGACTGCGAATCGCCTTTGCCGCGTGCCTATCAATGGTTAGACGGCTCGGCTTATCTCAATCACGTTGAACTCGTGCGCAAGGCGCGTGGGGCGACAGTGCCGGACAGTTTTTATGACGACCCGCTGATGTATCAGGGCGGTTCGGACACTTTCATCGGCCCACGCGATCCAATTGAAGCCGCCAGCGAGACTTACGGCATCGATATGGAAGGCGAAATCACCGTCATTACAGATGACGTCCCGATGGGCGTCTCTGCGAAGGACGCTGAGGCGCATATTAAACTGATCATGTTGGTCAATGATGTCTCTCTGCGAGGTCTGATTCCGGGCGAACTCGCCAAGGGGTTTGGGTTTGTACAGAGTAAAGCCTCTTCGGCATTCTCACCTGTGGCGGTGACGCCTGATGAACTTGGCGACGCTTGGGGCGGTACTACTATCGATTTGCCGTTACTCGTCGATTATAACGGTAAAGCCTTCGGCAAAGCCAATGTCAAAACGGATATGACGTTTAACATGGCGGAACTCGTTGCCCATGCTGCCAAGACGCGCCACCTCTGCGCAGGGACAATTATCGGCTCCGGTACGGTCTCGAATAAATTTGAAGGCGGTGAGGGCAAGAAAATCGAAGATGGCGGCGTCGGCTATAGCTGTATCGCCGAGATTCGCATGATCGAGAAAATCCAAACCGGAGAGTTCATTACGCCCTTTATGCGCTTTGGCGATACAGTGGGGATTGAGATGAATGATGCCGAAGGAAAATCTATTTTTGGACGGATTGAAAATAAAGTCGAGAAATACGAACTATGATGATCCTGCATGGCTATTGGCGGTCATCTGCCAGCTACCGTGTGCGCATTGCGCTCGCATTGAAAGGCGTGGAGGTTTCGCATAAGGCTGTGAACCTAAAGGCGGGTGAGCAGTTAGACGCTGCACATGGCGTTCTTAACCCGCAACCCTTTGTGCCTGTTTTGGAACTCGAAGACGGCACAAAGCTTACGCAATCGCTCGCCATTATGGACTTTATTGATGCGACGTTTCGTGAACCTGCATTGATGCCGCGTGATGCGATTATGCGCTCTAAAATCTTATCGGCGTCTCTGATTATCGCGAGCGATATTGCGCCAATTCAAAACCTCTCTGTGTTGAAATATATCCGCGCGGAACATGGGCAAGATGATGCAGGCGTCAAAGCCTGGGCATACCATTGGATTTCGAAGGGCTTCACAGCCTTGGAAACAGTGGCTCAAGACTATAATACTGAGTTTCTGATGACGGACGCGCCTGCTTTCTTTGAATGTTGCCTCATTCCGCAGATCTATAATGCCAATCGCTTTGGCGTGGACATGACACAATATCCAAAACTCTCGGCCATTAATGAGGCATGTCTGGCTTTGCCCGCTTTCCAAAAGGCCTTGCCCGAAAATCAAGCGGATGCGGTTTCATAAATCGCCGCCTTCATTTACTGAATTTCATAAATAAGACATAGGAGACGAAACCGTTTCAGCTAAGATGATATCTTCTGTTTTAAAGACTGCACTTTATTCCTAAACGGGCATGATGGCCAAAACTTTACCCCTAAACTCTGCGAGCCTATCGCACATGCGCCGGTTTGGCCTGTTCGCTCTCTTTGCTATATTTGCATTCCTGCCGGTGTCTGCCTTCGCAAATGTGCCTTTCAGTCTAATCGAGAGTGATGCGCCGCCTGAGCTACGGACAAAAATGGTCAATAGTCTTGGGGAGGTCGAAAACCCCCCGCGTTCTCGGGCACAAGCACGACGACGCGCCAAAAAGGCTGTTGAAATTATCGAGTCTGTTTTGCGGTCTGACGGATATTATCAAAGCCAAATATCCGTCGAATATGGGAATGATGAGAGGGAAGCCAACTCAGCCTCCCGCACGCCTGTTCTCAAAGTCTCATTAGGCCCGCAGTTTAAGTATGGTGATATCAAGATAGAGCTTGCGCTTGAAAATAACGCGCTCGCCAAGCTACTTAAAGATGAGTTGTCTTTAGCGTCCGGTGACCCCGTTTCCAGTGCGGAAATTGTGATAAGCGAAGCGGCGTTGCTCTTGTTTCTAAAAACGAACGGCTTTCCGGACGCTCAAATTTTATCCCGGGACGCGGTCGTTGATCATACGCGTCAAAAAATGGATTTAACGCTCAATTTTGACGCCGGTGACAAAGCGACTTTTGGACAAGTTATTTTGGCGGATAAATCCAAGGTCTCGCAAAAATGGGCCGATATGGTGGCTCCTTTTGAAGCCGGAGACTTATATGATGAAACGCAAGTCAATCTGTTCAAGAACAGAATAGTCTCAACCGGCGCCTTCGCCAATGTCTCAAGTGAATTACAGCCCAATGACAGCGCAGCGAATGCACAAAGAGATTTAAAGCTAACGATTGCACAGGGTAAACCGAATACGATTAGTGCTGAAGTAGGATATTCGACGACAGACGGAACAGGCGTTGATGTCACATATGAGCGGCGCAATTTGGGTCATGCCGCCCAGATACTGACGCTGACAACAACGCTTAAAACTAATCAGCAATCTGTCGCGGCCAATTATTCTGTGCCTTATGCCTGGCGTGTTTCCCGCGCCCTTGATTTTGGTGCAGAATTTGCGCGACAAAATAACGACGTTTTTCGCGGCAACAAAGTCACGGCCAAAGCCCTCATCACTGAAAAGATATCAGACTCACTCCGGCTGAGCGGCGGTATAGGGCTTGAGACATCGAAGTTGAGAGAAGATGTTGCAGGGTCACTGTCCGATCGAGCCTATCTGGTCGAAGGGATCTCGCGCGCTGTTTATGATAGTCGTGATAATATTTTAGACCCTAAAAAAGGCGTTTTGATAGAGGGGCAAATATTGCCGACATATGATTTTGGGGATGCAGGCTTCTTCACCATCGCCCAAGCGGATGCCGCCACCTATTATAAAATGTCTGAGAGTTTCACTTTGGCCGGACGCGTGAAATACGGTTCGATTGTCGGCGCGCCGCAAAGTGAGATTCCTTTGAATAAACGGTTTTATGGCGGCGGCGGTGGCTCTGTTCGCGGATATGGATTTCAGTCTATTTCTCCTGAAAATGACCTTGGTACTCTGGTGGGTGGGCGCTCAATCGTCGAAGGGAGTGCCGAGTTACGTTATCAAGGCACAGGCAATCTCGGCTTTGTGGGTTTCATCGATGCTGCCAGTGTATCAGAGGCGCAATATCCCAAATTTGAAGATACGCTTTTCGGGTTGGGTGCAGGCGTGCGTTATTATACGAGTTTTGCCCCGTTACGCGCCGATATCGCGATCCCTTTAAATCGCCGTGACGGCGACGCTGCCGTTCAAGTCTATCTGAGTATTGGGCAGTCATTCTGATGGCTGAAATGCAAAAAACCAAACGCCCGCTGATGGCCAAAATCGCTTTAGGCGTTTTGGCTCTCTTTGTTATTCTTGTTCTGCTCGTGATTGGCTTCAGACTGTTTTTAACGACAGGTTCAGGCGCACGCTTTGTCGAAAATCAGGTCAATAGCCGCAGTTATGGCCCCGTTGACCGCATCCAAATTTCCGGCTTATCGGGCGATCCGCTCAAGTCGGTGACGGTCGAACGGATTGAGGTGTTAGATGTGGATGGGGCTTGGATCACCCTTCGCGATGTAACGCTCGACTGGAATGCTTATGCCTTATTAAGACGCCACATAGATATCCGTAAGCTTAGTATCTCACAGGGTGACATGATCCGCAGGCCTGTCCTCAAGGAATCAGAGGGACAGTCCGGTTCCGGAACAACACCGCGCGTGACTTTATCAGAACTAAGCATAGATACATTTGATTTGGGCGAGGCGGTTATGGGGCAAACCGCGTCCTTTAAAACCGATGGCGCATTGGCGTTTGAGCCGGGCGAAGATTTAAACGCACAGTTGGATATCGTCAGAACCGATGAAGCGGGGGATGCGCTCTCACTGGCTATAAAACGCGATCCAACAGGTGATATTCGGGCGTCTTATGAATTAACAGGGCAACCAAACGGCCCCGTCGCCACGCTTATTCAAGCCCCCTCAGATCGCGCCGTTCGTGGGGCAGGCTTGCTGGAAGGTAGTGCAGAAGCCGGACAAGGAACGCTGACATTATCTTCCGCTGACGCGCCTCTTATGTCGTTGTCAACAGATTGGGATGTGGAAGCCTTTAGATTTCAAGCCGAGAAGGGAGCCGCGCAGTGGCCACTTTTTGAATCGCTTCCCGACGCGTTAAATGGATTTACATTAAATGGAACTGTATCTCGAGAAGAGAATAGACGGTTTGAATTGAGGTATAACGCACAAGCCGGACGAGCGATTATATCGGGGATGCGGCCAGTTGATAACAGCTTGCCGGACAGTTTCAGCCTTAACGCCAGTCTCAAATCCCCTTTAGGTTCGATTGAGGCGGCAGAAGGTTATGACGTCGCTGATATAGCTTTGGACGGCATAATCACAGGTTTAAATTCAACCTCTATAACTTATGAGGGGGATGCCAAGGCGCAGGGATTAAGCTCGCCCTATGGGCAGGCAGATACGGTTCAAGGCCCTGTGAAGCTCACATTGTTAGATCGCAAGGCGTTGGACAGCACGCTGCAACTGACGATCACAAATGCAAAAACAAATCAAAATTTGCCAATCTCCTTAAACAAGACGGTTATACTTAAAGGCACAGGGCGATACGAATTTGTGCCTCAAACTCTCTCTGATTTAGATATGAGTTTGACCACTGGTGCGGATACTCTGACTGCAAAGGGGCGAGCAAATATTAAGTCAAAGCAGTTTAATATCGTGGGCCAAGTTAAAGCCTCTCTCATAGAACGAAGGGCTATGCTCGCAGGTCGATTGGATGCTGATTATTCTATCGGTGGAGACAACCTACTCACCATTAAATCAGATGGTCGCTATCGACTGAAAGATCAAATCGAGGGGCCCGCAAGCGCTGTTATTGGCGAAACGCTCCTGTTTCAAACTGAGTTTACGAGAGGAGATGAGCGCATGACAATTAATATGTTGGATGTCAGCACGAACACTCTCAAACTGGCCTTAAATGGGACTGTTTCAGATAAATTGAATATATCCGGCGAGGTTCTGACAACAGAAGCGATTGCAATCGGGAGCCTGACTGCTGCGTCAGAGACAACGGCGAGTTTCGTTGTTTCTGGCACAAGAGACAATCCGAGCGTCAGGCTGGACGCGACATCCCCTATTATCAATATCGGCTCTCAAACATTGGAAAGCGTCCGCCTGCGTACAGAATTGGAGGGCCCGATTGACAGAATATCAGGCCCCATACAAATCGATATGGAAACTCAATATGGGCCGTTTACGGGATCAGCCAATATTGCAAGGCAAGACAACCAAATTGGATTTTCAGATGTCGGTTTGAGCGTCGATAGGCTTCAGGCAGATGGTGATATCGGGATAAATATAGACACAAAGCTTGTGACCGGTGCCATGCGTGTCACAACGGACAGCCTTGATCCTGACACCGCCGACATAAATGTTAATTTCTCTGAACAAGGAGTGCAGCAGCGTATAAACATTGATGGCAAGGCTGAGAATTTGGCGGTCGGCGATTGGCGCTTGGATGTGTTTGAAGCGAGCCTATCGGGTGTGTTATCGGATATGAACGGCAAGGTCGTCTTATCGGGCGTCTATGGTTCAGATATTTTCGGGAAACCGATCTCACTGGAAACTCCATTAGCAATTTCATTTGTTCAAGCCAACGAGGAGACGCCTTTTTCTGTCGCAGTGGAAGTCATGCCGGACGCGAAATTTGGTATGACCCCCATTAAGACGCTTTCACCCACACAGATTTTTTATCAAGCTTCTGAGCTAAAAGTCGCTTCTAATTTATCCGTCGGCACAGGTGCGATTTCACTTGATTTTCATGACAAAGGAAATGTGCAAAATTTAGTAATAGACGGAAATGATATCCCTGTTGCCTTGCTCCCTTTACCCAATCGTTTGAGAGACAGCCGTGGGCGTGTTTCAGTCGCGGCTGATATCTCGACGCAAAATAAGACTCCAAAAGGAGAATTTTCCGTCCAATTAAAGGACTGGCGAGGCAATGCGATGTCACGGGGAGAGGGTATTGATGCAACATTGCGGGGTTTTATTGATCAAGGTGTGTATCGTTTGACGCTGCAGGGACAGTCAGAGCCTGATCTACGAATGAATGGCCAAGCTCTTATACCTTTGACTAACGAGGGGCGTTTCTTTGGGCTTGCGCCTGATGTTGCGAAACCTATCACAGGTCGCTTTGCTGTGAGTGGTGCTGCGGCGCCCTTGATTGGTTTGGCATTAATTGATGAAAGCGATATTGAAGGCAGTGTTATAATAGAGACGCAAATAAGTGGAAGCCTGAACGCACCCAAGGTTAGTGGCAAGGCCCAGGCGAATGGCATAGGGTTTGAGCTGACAGAATACGGCACACAAATACGTGGGGGCGTTATCAATGCAAGTTTTTCAAATGACTCGCTGCGGGTTGATGAATTTTCTTTTCAAGATGCGAAGTCGGGCAAGATTGCGGGGCAGGGCACCTTTAAACTTGGACTTATGGGTCAACCGATGGGGGAGCTGAACCTAACATCGACGAACTTTACCTTGAGTGACCGCCGTGACTTGTCGGCGGTTCTCAGTGGTGAGTTGACTTATACGTTAGATGCAAATGGCGGTAAGCTGTCGGGGCAGACGCGCTTGCCAAGTTTGGATGTCAAAGAATTCGTGTCTGCTGGCTACAAACCTGTTGATATTGAGGTGACAGAAATAAACCGTCCTGAGACCGATATCGCCTCTCCGCCGCGACAAAACATGAAGCCCACGCGTTTGGATGTCGTCGTCAAAGCGCCGCGTCAGGTTTTTGTACGCAGCCGAGGGCTCGATATTGAACTATCTGTTGATGCGCAAATAAAGGGAACATCCGCTAAACCGCTCATATACGGCACGGCGAATGTTATTCGGGGTGGCTATAAAATTGCCGGAAAAACACTGAGTTTTGAAAAAGGGGAAATTACCTTTGATGGTGCGTTTAACGACGCAAAGATAAACTTCATTGCCAATACGGTGACGCCAAACCTAAAGGCCGGCGTTACTATTACGGGTACAGTCTCAGCGCCTGAGGTAACACTGACAAGTACCCCTGAACGACCTCAAGATGAGATTTTATCAGCTTTATTATTTGGTCGCTCTGTGACCGAGCTATCGCCTGTTGAGGGTGTTCAATTGGCTAGCGCCTTGGCACAATTGTCGGGCGTTGGCGGGGGTTTCGATATTGTCGGTGGTTTAAGAAGCGTCATCGGGATAGATCAGTTGAGCTTAGATGTAGCGCAAGACGGGGCTACTCGCGTTGTGGGTGGGAAATATTTGACCAAAGACGTCTATTTGCAAGTCTTCTCAGGTGTTGGAGCCAGTGACACGGGCGCGATTATAGATTGGGACATTCGAAAAAACTTGGCGCTCAGATCACGTCTACGCGCCGATAATGACAGGTCGCTTAGCCTTAAGTGGAAGAGAGATTTTTAACGTCGCCACAATATTATCCTAATAGAGTCCGCCGCCAATACACGGGCGGTAGCGCCAATGCGCCGAAACCTTTCAGCCCTCGTTTTCAGTCTTGGGTTGTTAGTTGGACTATCCTTGCGACCCTGCCTCAGGATGCTCCCAAAACCTATGATATGCTCTGCATTGCGGATAAGGCAATAGAGCGAAACTTGAAACGCGCCCATTCAACCATTAGCTGCAAGGCTGAACACCATGGTGGCCTCGTTTTTTTATAGAGCAACGCATGCCGACAAGAATTCGTAGGAACCGGCTAGCCGCCCTAAGCTGTGAACGCGCGTGAGAAGAACTTCACCAAAGGTAACTGACAAGGCGCACCGGGCAGATCGAGCAGTCTATTGAACGCTATCTTCAATCATTGGACGTCACTGACTTACGAGAAACTACGCTCGCAAATGCCATGTTGCACTCTGCGCCTTCGCGACAGCAGCTTCTTAGCGAATACTTTCAGTTTCCAATGTTTTCGCTGACACCATTTTTATTGGCGGCTTCTAGTGCTAGTGAACATCAATAATTGTCGTCTGCTATTATGAAAGCATCACTGCGGATTCTAGCTATATCTACGGACAATGTGTTCAGTGATTGCCGTATATGTTTTCGGCATCCATATGAGAAGACCGATACAGAGAAAAGCGTTGATAGTACCGGATAGACTCTCTCTGCACTAGCTATCTGTTGTTACTAAATGTCCTGCTTATGAAGGGTGTTTACCCCAATTTTCCGCAATTCTTACTTTACTTAGTTATGCGCGGGGTAAAAACGAAAAAACCTCAGCTATGAAACTGAGGTTTTTCAGTAATTTAACCATTTAAAATAATTTTAAATGGCGCGAGTGACGGGACTCGAACCCGCGGCCTCCGGCGTGACAGGCCGGCGCTCTAACCAACTGAGCTACACCCGCTAAGATGTGAATGGGGCTTTAGCCCCCGATAATAGTCACGTCAACGCGATTTTGTCGCAAATATGCACTTTTTACGGAATAAAAATCTTATCAAAAAGACTGCATGTTCGGGCTTGCAGAATGTGTTTCAATGAGGCATATCCCGCCCACGCTTTTGGGGCGGTTAGCTCAGCTGGTAGAGCATCTCGTTTACACCGAGAGGGTCAGCGGTTCGAACCCGTTACCGCCCACCATTTTTTCAAAATTTGAATTTACGTTACTTCATGGCCTTTGGCCAATGAATAGAGCTCGAACCAAGTTTCGCGGTCGAGTTTTACATCTACAGCTTTTCCCATATTTTTTATGCGCTGGAGTGAATTTGTACCTAAAACGGGAATAATTCCGGCAGGATGTGCCAATAACCAAGCTATTGCTATTGTAGCCACATCAACATCATAATGCTCAGCTAATTCAGAGAGTCTGTTTAACAAACCTTTGTTTTGTGACTGAAAAAGCGACCCTCCGCCTAGCGGAGACCATGCCATAGGTAGAGTTTTATATTGCTGTAGATAAGCCATATCCCCATTCGTAAAAGCTTCGCTATGGGACAAGCTAATTTCAATTTGATTGGTCACGAGGGGGTTATGCATCATTGAACTGAGAAGCTCTATATCATGAGGTTTGAAGTTAGAAACGCCGATCGCTCGGACTTTCCCCTCTTCGATAAGCTTATCCAAGGCGCGACCGGTCTGCTCGGCATCCATAAAGGGATCGGGACGGTGAATTAAGAGCACGTCAATCTGCTCGATTGACATAAGCCGAAGTGAGCTCTCGACGGACTGCGTGATGTGATGCGCTGATGTATTATAGTGCTTCACACGATGTTCTGAATAACGCCCCATCGGCGCAATAATCCCGCATTTGGTTATTATTTCAATCCGGTTACGAAGGTGGGGTGCGGCGCGAAGTGTTTCACCCATAGCCTCTTCTGTTGCGTAACAGCCATAAATATCCGCTTGATCAAAGGTTGTCAGACCTATTTTGAGGCAGGTTTCCATTTTGGCCTGCAAATGTGCAGCCGAATGGAGAGGATCGTCCAGAATACGCCATAGGCCATAGACTAGCCGTGAGATATTGAGATCAGATGTCAGTGTAATCCGTTGCATTAGTGTCTGTTCCTTAAATTCCGAATGCGTGAAGCAGAGGCGTGATGTCTTGTGCTGTGCTCCACAATCAATATGAGCGATTGGTCTATAGTCACTTTTTAATGTTGCGGGATAGGCATAAGACTTGCATATATTAAGACGACCTTAACAGTGCAATTTTGCATATTTGAAACTCTCAAGACAAGGTAATATTGATGCGATTTATTTTAGGGTCAGCAATTGCTGTGGTTTTCCTGATGAATTCCATGACGGTTTTGGCGCAAAAAAGCTCTGAAAGTCTTGAACCTGTTCAATCGAGTGAGTTTCTGGGGCAGGATTGGATGGCCGGGCCGTTTCATACGGTTCATCCGTATGCCTTGAGCGATGGGCATATGCTTGTTTATAAAATCAGCTCACAAGATGAGGTCTATGATATTAAAGGCACAGCGGCGGCGCGAGATATGATCCGTGAGATCACAGCGACAGGAACGCTACGTCAAAGATCAACAGCAGGCACAATCGTCGAGTCTGCGGCTGGTCGAACACTCAATATTGTCGAAACCCCCATAAGAGTTGTTTCCGGTCTGGTGAAAAAAGCAGACGATATAAGTTCTTTCGAAGAAGGTGTTCTCTTTATACCGACGGAAATCGTGAATGCGACAGGTCAGTTAATAGACGGTGTGGGAGAGTTGGCCGTGACAGGCGTGAGGATAACAACGGGCGCGGCTTCCACAAAATGTAGTGGGCTTGGTTGTGTTGAAAAGGCGGGAGAGGATATCTGGTCCGGATTTAACTCGCTTATGGGCAAGCATAATTCTGCCAGGCGTTTACACAACGAATTTGGAACCGACCCTCAAACACAGAACAAAACTTATCGCAAGCAAATTGACCGACTGGCCTATGCAGAGAGCTATACGGCGACAACTGTTAAGCTGGGTGTTTCCAATGCAGGTATTGAGTATTTAAGTCCCGCGATGCAGACCGTTGGTTGGTATAATAATGGTGAATTTGTTGCGGGATATGAAGATGCTCATCGCCGCCGTAATTTTGAAAAAAAAACCTATGCAGAGTGGGGGGCAGATTCCGATATGGTTGCAGCTCTTTATAGAAACGAAGCTTTCACGAAACTTCAAAGGCGGCGTTTATTTACAGCTCTAGAGGTTTTACCAAGCCTCCCTGTGCGTATTCGATTTTTGCAGACCGCTGAGGCTATATCAGAGCGCTCAGAGGCCACGACGTTCCTTGCCAAAATGGAGTATCTAAAGAGCCTCTCGACAGAGGGCATGATTTCGAGTTTTGATTTAGGGTCGTCTGATACGACTTTCACAGATAGTCGCGGTGTCAAAACGACACTCATTTATGCAGATTATTTAAATTGGTCGGAGTCTTTACGGTCAAAAATATCGCAGGACAGAGCACGGGGTATTTCTGAATTGCGTATCATGGGACAGGCCTCTCCACTTTTTGTCACAAATGCTCGAAACCTCGGAATAAGTGTCACTCAAATTACTCAATAAAATCGCCCGTTGGGATAGTTTTCAAAACTTAGATTATGATAACTCTGGATTTTGAATTTTCTGCTGTTTTATGGGAGTATATTGGTAATGGGTCTTGGCATTTTTTGACTGTACCGAAACATATATCGGCTGACATAAAGGCTTTTACACGTGACTCAAGTCATGGTTTTCGCACTCTTCGTACCTCTGTCTTAATTGGCGAAACGAAATGGTTGACGTCTCTCTTTCCGGATAAAAAGAGCGGATGTTATTTCTTGCCTATAAAAGCATCTATCAGAAAAAGTGAAAATCTTCGAAAAGGTGAAGACGTGTTCGTGAAATTTGAAATTTTCATCTAATACTATTCTGATTTAAACTGGAACATACTTCGCTTTTTTACGTAGATATAACTTAACCTTCAATCCTTGAGACAGCCATGCCAATCCAAACGCAAAACCCCGCTACAGGCGAGATTGTAAAAACCTTTGAGCCGTATAGTGACGCCGAGGTAGACTTGGCGATTGCCCGCTCAGTTGTTGCATTTCATGAATTGCGCGATTGGTCATTCGAAGCGCGCGCGAAATGCATGGGGAAAGCAGCCGATATTTTGGAGGCTGAAGTAGACTCACTTGGCCGTATCATGACATTGGAAATGGGAAAAACATTCAAATCCGCGATAGCCGAAGTTCAAAAATGTGCGTGGGTCTGTCGGTATTATGCCGAAATAGCCGAGGGATATTTGGCTGACGATATAGTGGAGACAGAGGCATCAAAATCCTATCGCTGCTATCTACCTTTAGGCCCCGTCTTGGCGGTGATGCCTTGGAATTATCCTTTGTGGCAGGTTTTTCGATTTGCTGCGCCTGCCTTGATGGCGGGTAATACAGGACTCTTAAAACATGCCTCTAATGTGCCGCAATGTGCGTTAGCGATTGAGGATATTTTTAAACGCGCAGGTTTTCCCGAAGGGGCTTTTATAACGCTCTTAATTGGGGGCGAGAAAGTTGAACGTATTTTGAGGGATGATCGTGTCAGAGCTGCGACGCTAACGGGTTCAGAACCTGCAGGGGCTTCTGTAGCTGCGATCTGCGGGTCAGAGATTAAACCGACTGTGCTTGAATTGGGCGGCTCGGACGCTTTTATCATTATGCCCAGTGCTGATATTAAAAAAGCCGTTGAAATTGGCACTAGGGCGCGTACGCAAAATAACGGGCAAAGTTGCATCGCCGCGAAGCGCTTTTTTGTCCATGCCGATATTTATGAAGACGTCAAAGCCCGTTTCGTGGCGGCCTTTGAGGCGTTAAGTGTCGGTGACCCTATGTTGGATGAAACGGTTATTGGCCCGTTGGTGAATGAAAGTAGCCTAAGAGAGGTTTCACAGCAGGTGGAAAATGCCCTTAAGGACGGCGCTGTACGAGTTACAGGTGGTCAGGCGATTGAAGGGGCAGGGTATTTCTTTAAACCTGCTATTCTTGAGAACATACCAAAGGCCTCAACCGCATATCATGAAGAAATATTTGGCCCGGTGATGTTACTCTTCAAAGTGGAGAGTTTAGACGAAGCGATAGAGATCGCAAACGACTCACCTTTTGGATTGGGGTCTTCTATTTGGACACAGGATAAGGATGAACAGGAAAAGGCGATTCGCTATCTTGAAGCGGGGGCAACCTTTGTTAATGCGATGACGTCGTCTGACCCGCGTTTACCGTTTGGCGGGATTAAGAAATCTGGCTTTGGTCGAGAATTGGCTAAAGAAGGCATTCGCGCTTTTTGTAACATTAAAACTGTCAGCATCGCTTAAAAACCAACAATAATTACGATTATTTGGTTTATTCTAAATCTGTCAAAATTGTCGCACCGTATTTATAGCATAGTCGAAATCTTATTCTTCTATAAGGTTCATAGGTTTTGACTATATCTGATATAGTATAAAAATACTATATTTGAAAAGGGGTGAAGATTACATCGCATCTATTGAAATCGGAGGGAGTTAAGCCTCATTCCCATCGATAATTTGAGGCGAAACAAAAGACTATCTTCTCGACAATTGGTTGAGTTCTGAAAGGATAAAAAATGCGTTCACTTTACATAACAATTGCTGGGGGTGCTTTGATGCTCTCCGCTTGTGCGACTGACACAGCATCAACGAACGAAGCATCTACAACGATGGCGAAAACTGAAACCACAGCACTCTGTACAGATTTTGGTCCGCAAACACCGCGCGACATCTCTAGTGTTATGGGAACAAACCCTGTTATGTTCACAATGGCACCGGCATCAACAGAGTTGAACTTGTGTAACATTCACACACACACAAACGCCGAGCACAAAGGGCCAGGCTTTAGTGTCTTCGTCAATAATTCCGACACGGGTGGTTATGCCTGCAATGATGCGACTAACCTTACGTCAACAGAGCTTTTCGATCCCTATCAAGGTAAAGGTGCCTATCAAGGCGTGAAACCGGGCGATACGATTGAAGTTCACTGGGTGCATACGTCATGTGACATCACACCGGGCGAAGGTCTGGGGTCATGCTTGAGCGATACATGTACAGATCCGCTTCTTCGTGTTGAAGCTCAAGTCTTTTTGGTCGTGAATGACCCTGAAAATGCGCTTGATTTCACCAAGATGGCATATGGTGGAAATATGGTGGATGGCAAGCATCAGCCAATGATGATTCCATCTGACACAGGCACACCGGTTGTGTTCCGCGGTTCAACAACAGGTCCAAGCTATGACCAGTCAACATGTTCACCACTTAACGTCACATGGAGTGTACGTCCTGAGTGTGCACGCGTCGACATTAGCTCGCTACACCGTTGGGCAGAGTCAGGTAATGTCTTTAACGAGACGGAATCGCACGGTGTTCGCCAGTTGGTAACAGCACCAGAGTTGCTGTCACCAATCCAGTAAGTTTATAAGAATAGACTGAAAAAATTAGCCCCGCTCATTCGAGTGGGGCTTTTTTATTGGGACCTATCCCTTAAATACTTGCGTGAGCTTCAGCTATAATCAAAATTAAAATTTATCGTCTCTAAAGACTTTGACTTCGGAGAAGCTGATCAGGCCAATATGCGTGCCGATTAAGCTCTCTAACTTTTTAGCGCACTCCGTGACCAAGTCTTCATCCATCACTGAAATGATCATGACCATATCGCGTGATGCAGAAAGGTCTGTTCCCCGCTGCCAACGCATATTGGCGCCGTAACCGGCAAAAGCAGGGAAAGCTGTGTAACCTTTAACGCCGGCACTTTCGAGGACTCGACAGGCTCGCGTGAAAGCCGGTTTTTCGATGATAAGCTCAAGGCGGGTTTTCGTAAACATATGTGCTTCCTAGCCAGCGACCAGATGTGCCAAGTAAATATAAAGCGGTATCCCTAGCGTCAGATTGAACGGGAACGTAACACCGAGTGACAATGTAAGATAAATCGAAGGCTGCGCTTTCGGCAAGGCCAATCTCATGGCCGCAGGAACTGCAATATAGGAGGCGGAAGCAGCCAAGGTAATCAATAAAGCCGCATTACCGATAGAAATATCCAAACCAAGACAGATAGCGGATGTGATGGCTGCGCTCATAAGGGGCATAAAAACACCGAAGCTCAATGCGCCTGCATCTAGCTGTCGCCACCCTTGTCGCAAGCCCCGTCCGGCGTTTAGCCCCATATCGAGCAGGAATAAGCATAACACGCCTTGGAAAGGCGTCACGAAGAAGGGGGCAATCTTTTCCATTCCTCTGTCGCCTGTCATCCAACCGATAAAGAGAGCGCCCACCAAGACAACAACGGAGGCGTTTAAAAAGACTTCTCTGAAAAGTTCTCCCGGCTCAGAGCCTGCAACTTCGCCTTCTTTTTTCATACCGCGACGTGCCAATAGAAGGGCTGAGATAATGGCCGGGACTTCCATAATTGCGGCCATAGCCACCATATAACCCGAAGACACAACACCTGCGATCTGGAGTGCTTGCGTGGCGGCCACAAAGGTGACGATTGAAATGGAGCCGTAATGTCCTGCTGTTGCAGCAGCATTGATGCGACTTAACTTACTCGTGATACGCAACATCATGTAAGCCAGAAAAGGCAGGCCAAAAGAGAGCGTGAGAGCTATTCCGGCAATGATGAAAACCGAGGGAGTCAATGCCGCCTTCGACATTTCGACGCCGCCTTTGAGGCCAATGGCCATCATGAGATAAATAGCCAGTCCTTTGGCAAAAGCCTCAGGCACTGTCATTTCAGAGCGCATCAAAGCTGCGGCAAGGCCTAATATAAAGAATAAAACTATCGGTGAAAGCAGCGTCGATAGAATTAGGTCTGTTGACATAGATATTACTCGACTGTCTCTATCTTCGGCATGTTACACAAATCATGTAGGTCAGAAGGCTCACCAATGATAGCCACTTCATCACTTGCACGTAATTCGGCATCCGGTGTGGCAATAATGATTTCGCCATCGCGTTCAATCATTGCAATCAAGCAAGAGGCCGGAACCGTAACGTCAGAGATTTTTTTGCCGGCTTGCGCATAAAGTGAGGGGAAGTCTTTGAGTGGACCATGCAGGAAATGGTCATCGCGCATCAGAACTTCATTCATATCACGCTCAGTTTCTGCATGCAGCCAACGTGTCTCAAAGTGATCGCTTTGAACGACCTCAGCCAAATGGCCTGCTAATCGCAGGTCCAATCCGGCAGGTTTCGTCGGTACAATCAGAAATAGAATTGTGTGTGCCGCGTCCGCACGTTTCACATTTAACCGTGCCTGCGGGCCAAAACGGAATACGAAAAGTTCGGGCTGCAAAACGTCAGAAGACGTCTGATAAGCAATATGAACACCCTCACTGATGGGGTGAAGGTGGAGTGTTTCCGGGTCAAAGGCGGCCTTAACAACAGCAGGGTCAATCTCGAATTGGCTCTGGGATTTTTCACCCAAAATATCCAAAATGTGATTGATATCATATATACCGTAACGGAAATCCATGACGACGGAGCGCGCAATTAGTGCCTCGTAAGACAAATTCTCTGCTTGAGTTCGGTCGTGAATAATCGTCATCAACTCACGTTCCAACCCTTCATAACGCTGTTGACCGAGGCGTTCATGAATATGGAAAATCGCGCCGCGACGCTCTAGGTTGCCTGATGCATAAAAATGGTACCAAAGCACACAACCGATTGTCATCATGCCTGTAAAGCCAATCGCGAGTATGCCCATTTCAATGATCAACCAGAACGAAATCAAAATACCCATGATTTGCAGCCAAGGATAGAACGGGGCTTTGAATCCGGGTTTATAGGTTGAAATACGGGCTTCGCGCATCACAATCACTGCAATACAAACAAGACCGAATAAGAGGAGCTGAAATGCACTGGCAAGTTTAGCCACTGATGCGACATCAAAAAGTAAAAGCACACCAATCATCGTCAGGACAGTAATAATTATCGAGATTGTAGGTGTACCAAATCGCCCAATTTTGCTCAGTTGTTGAGGTACTAATTTGTCTTTGGCCATCGCATAAGGATAGCGTGAAGCTGACATGATTCCGGCATTACCGGTCGAGGCAAAAGCTGCGATAGCGGCAACGACGATCAAGATAATACCAAGATCATATGGCATCCATCCTAAAAACTCACGTCCGGCATCTGCGATTGGGGTCAGGCTTTCATACAACGCTTGTGGCTCTAAAATTTTGATTAATATAAGCGTCCCTAAAGTATAGATTACGGTTGCTGTTATGAGCGAGAGGGTCATGCCGAGAGGGATGTTACGGTCAGGGTTCTGGACTTCTTCCGCCACACTCGCAACTTTTGTCAGACCTGCATAAGAGACAAAAACGAGACCAATTGTTGAGATGAATCCAACAAAACCGGATTTAAAGAAACCTTCATTTCCGTTATCGAACCGAAACGCTTCTGCAACACCCGTCTCTTTGAGGCCTAAAATCACAAATCCGATTAAGATAACGACTAATGTTGTGACCAAAATGCGTTGCAATAATGTTGTCTCTTTCGCGCCAAATATATTGATGAGACCAAAGGCAATTGTCAGGAGTATAGCGGTGACTGTGAAAGGTAAATCAAGATAAATACCTAAATAGGCGCCCATACCGACGAGGGCAAAGGCACTCTTGAAAACAACGGCAATCCACGACCCTAATCCGCCAATTGTACCCACAAGAGGGCCCATAGAGCGGTCAAGGAAATAATAAGTGCCGCCCGCCTTCGGCATCGCCGTTGAGAGCTCTGCCATGCAATACATCGCGGGGAGGATGAGAAAGCCCGCACAGAGATAAGCAAGCCAAACTGAATTACCAGTGTAGGAAGCGGCAATTCCCGGCAGAAGAAACAGGCCTGAGCTAAACATGGCACCCGTTGACATTGCGTAGACATCAAAAAGCGTCAAATTCTTTTTAAGCTTATAAGTCTCGGACATTTCAGTCCCCTATAAAATAAGAGCAGGAAACCCTGCTCTTGTTACTTAAACTAAATATATATGATTCGCTTGTCTTAAGTCTTGAGGGCCGCACTATCGACATTCGCAGGGACTTCCTGTTGAGCAGGGCCTTTACAGACAACTCTCAAAACGATGTATCCAACAATACCTGAGGCGACTGAGCCCATGATGACGCCTAATCTGACAGAGTTCAGCAACTCATCACCATCAAAAGCGAGTGTTCCGATAAATAAGCTCATCGTGAAACCAATACCTGTTAAACAGGCGACCCCATAAACTTGAGCCCAATTTGCGCCTGTTGGCAACTTGGCAACTTTCAATTTCACGGCAACAAAAGAGAACAAGAAGACACCGATTTGCTTCCCGAAGAAGAGACCCAGTGCAATGCCGAGCGGAAGCGGTGCCAGTAAGTCTGAGAAACTAATGCCTGCAAATGACACGCCTGCATTAGCAAAAGCGAATAGAGGTAAAATTAAGAAAGCAACCCAGATGTGAAGACCATGTTCCGCACGATGGAGAGGTGAGCTCTCATTCGGATCTTTCGCCTTAAGCGGAATAGCCAAAGCTGTAATCACACCAGCAAGTGTCGCATGAACACCTGATTTTAACACACAGGCCCAGATAAACACACCAATGAGAGCATAGGGGGTAATGCGCATAACGCCCATTCTGTTAAGGATTATCAGTCCGAGCGTACCAATGCCGCCCCAACCCAATGCAACGAGTGAGAGGTCTTGTGTGTAGAAGATCGCAATGATGATAATGGCTGCAAGGTCATCAATAATTGCAACAGCCAAGAGCATAATTTTCAAAGAAACGGGAACGCGAGAGCCAACGAGTGCCAATACACCTAGTGCAAAAGCAATATCTGTTGCAGCGGGAATAGCCCAACCTTGTATGGCAATTGGGTCGGCGATGTTGAAGTAAACATAGACGAGTGCCGGCACGATAATACCGCCCAAAGCCGCAAAAAGGGGGAGGGCAGCTTTATCAAAACTTGATAATTCCCCTTCCAAGACTTCATTTTTGATTTCCAAACCCACGAGGAAGAAGAATATCGCCATCAACCCATCATTAATCCAAAGCAGAAGAGGTTTAGCAATTTCAAAAGCACCAAATTGAACCTCAACGGGAGTATTAAGAAAAGTAGAATATAAACCGCTTAAGGGCGAGTTATTGGCGACTAGCGCGAGTAGGGCGACGAACATGAGTACGAAGCCAGCTGACGTTTCTAATTTCAGAAAGTCTTGTATTTTGTTTACAATGCGAGGCATGGATAATCCGATATAGTTGCGAGCCGCACAATGGGTGCGAAACGATTAGTCATAATTAGCGAGAGGCTGTTTCTGTAATACGAAAGTTTGGTTTTAAAAGATTGCGATACCTATAAAGTCATGAAGCAGAAAAGCCAATGAAAACAATTATGCCGACGAGCGCCAATTAAGCTTTCATTTTTTTCAAGGTAGACTTTAATGATTGCATGGGTAAAATCCTTAAAAATGTTTTGATCAGAAAGTGTCAACCATGACATAGAATTTTTCTGCTCTTACATAAAATAAAGGCAGTATCCTTTACTCCATCATTATTTAGATAGCTTTTGGGTTGTCATAGTTTAAATATAAACTTACTATAGTTCATATAGTTTTTTATTATGATGATTTGATAATTCATGAAACCGACACTGAGACAATTAGAGTATCTTGTGGCTATTGCTGAAACGGGAACGTTCAGCGAGGCTGCAAAGCGTACATTTGTAAGTCAGCCTAGCTTATCTGCGCAAATAAAAGATATGGAAGGCCACTTGGGGGCCTCTCTTTTAGAGCGCGGTCGTCATGGGGCTTTACTCACACCCGTCGGTGAAGACGTTGTGGCGCGTAGCCGTATTATTTTGCGCCATGTTGAAGAATTAAAAGTTTTGGCGCGTGAATCTGAAGGCACACTGGCAGGCCGTGTGCGTTTGGGTGTCCTACCAACGATTGGGCCTTATCTTTTACCTATGGCGACCCGAAAACTTCATACAAGCTATCCTGATTTGCGTCTGTCTGTGCGTGAGGAGCGGACGGTTGATTTGCAGGGGCACCTTGCAGATGGGCAATTTGACGTTATCATTTCAACACCGGAGGATCATCCGGACACAAAAAGCCTGCCAATTGTTAAAGAGAATATTTATATTTGTGTTGCCCCTGATGACG
Source organism: uncultured Algimonas sp. (assembly GCA_964352855.1). Lineage (GTDB taxonomy): Bacteria > Pseudomonadota > Alphaproteobacteria > Caulobacterales > Maricaulaceae > Litorimonas. The sequence goes on from CAYGTR010000014.1 coordinate 53,212, forward strand.
AATTAGCATCATCGCGTGGTCCAATTGGCTTGGATGAGATGAAGGGAAGAGAGTTTCTCACCCTAGGGTATGGCCACAAATTCACGACGGTTGTAAAAAACCTCGCAAGTCATGCAAATGCGACCACCAGCGGAGAATATGAAGGCACGAGTCTGGATGCCTTGCGTCAAATGGCGTCCATGGGCGGGAGTATTGCTGTTTTACCAAGTCTTTATGCGATTTCAGAGGCGAAAAAAGACTCACAGCTTATCGTCAGGCCAATCAATCATCCATTAGCCCAGAGACAGGTGAGTTTGATATGGCGTCAATCGTCGCCATTGGCGTTTAAGTTCCAGAAAATTGGTATCATTTTTAAAGAGATAGCCGAAGCCATTATGGCTTAGCCTATTGAGGCGTTTGCCTCATCCTGTTTCATTTGCCCTATTGATGATGGTCAAAACCTTTTCCGTAAAATTATCCCAATATTTTCGAATAAGGGGAGACTTATGGCGACAGTTGATATTTTGAGATGGCTGCACATTCTGGCTATGGTCTATTGGCTGGGAGGCGAATGGGGAGTTTTTCAGACCTCTTATAAGGTCGTCAATCACAAGCTGTCTTATGACGAGCGTATGCGTCATATGGATACAGCTTACCGGATCGACATTATGGCGCGAACGGGCATTATTTCACTTTTACCCCTCGGTTTGCATATGGGCTATATATGGGGCGTCCAACCTTATGGGGGCGGATGGCTCGTGGCCATGTGGGTCGTCTATGCCGCTTGGTTTGCTTTGACATGGGCTGCGTTTTTCAATCGCGGAAAACCTATTTCTGATAAGCTTTACAGAATTGAAGATTGGACGCGCTATTTGCTCATCCCAACATTAATTATCACAGCCCTTACATCCTTAGTGGGGTATGGCCCGTTTGAAGCCGGCGAAGGACAAAATTGGTATGCCGCCAAAATTTTGACCTTCGGCTTGGCATTGATCATTGGAGTGATTCTGAGACTTGTTATGCATGAATGGCAGACGAGCTTCAGAATTTTGTCGCAAGGGCCTGATTCTGTCGTGGAAGCGAAACTGGATCGCTCAATTAAAATCGGACGCGGTGTCGCTTATTTTTATTGGATACTGATTGCCGGTGCGGCTTTCCTAGGGGCTGTGAAGCCTTTTTAGGGGCTTTATGCTAGTCTTCGGGAAGCAAGACAATTGTCCAATAGGTATCTAATAAACTTATAGCTTCTTTGAAGCTTTCCTTCGCGTCAGATTTGACGATGTATCCCGCGATATTATAATTATAGGCTCTCATTATATCCGTGTCGGCGTCAGAAGTTGTCAGAACAAAAACAACGGACCGTTTTAAATTCTCATCTTTACGGATAGCTTCCAGAAACTCGACGCCGTCCATACGAGGCATATTCAGATCCAAAAGGATGATGTATGGCTTGGACAGTTTTTCATGACCGTTTTGACCTTTTAACATATCCAGAGCTTCAAGGCCGTCTTTAGCGCGTGCCATAGGATTGTTTATTTTTAACTCTTTTAGGGCACGTTGAATGCCCATCAGATCGAGTTCATCGTCTTCGACGATTAAAAGGGTCGCTGTTTTACCATTCATTAGATTATCCTTCTCCCAATTGAATGGGGCTTATTTTGGGAACTGTAAAATGGAACGCCGTCCCCTGGCTTTTTGAACGTGCTTCGATCCATATTTTTCCGCCGATAGACTCAACCATTTTTTTGACGATTGAGAGTCCAATGCCGCTGCCCTCGACTTCGTCTCTGGATTGAAGTTTTTTAAAAATCTGAAAGACATGTTCTTGGTACTCAGGTGGAATTCCGGGTCCATCATCTTCTACCAAAAAGGCATAATATGAGTCCTGTTCCACACAAGACAGTGTAATATTGCCGACCGCTTTGTCATGATGTTTAATGGCATTCGAAATGAGGTTTAGAAAAATGTGCTCAAAGACGGTTCTTACTGTCAAAAAAGTCGGAAATTCAGTTTGTTTAGTAACCTTAAAAGTGCCCGGTATGCCGACCCATCCAATGACATCATCAACGACTTTCTCGAGATCTAATATTTCCGGTTTGCTCAATTGCCTTCCGGCACGCGAAAACGCCAAAATGTCTTTGAGCAATACTTCCAATCTCTTAATGCGACCGCGCATCAAATCTAGTTTCGTTTTGATATCAGGCGTGAGGTTTTCGCCCAAATCCTCCTCAATCCACATGGCGATATTATCCATACCTCTTAGTGGAGCCTTCAGGTCATGCGAGGCGACGTAAGCAAAATGATCGAGTTCTTCATTCGCTTGCTCTAGCTTTTGCGTGTAGATTTCCAGATTTTGCTGTGCGTCTTTTAGGTTCTTGACGTTTGTTTTTAGGCTTTCTTCACGGTCACGAATAGCTTCCTCGGCGAGTTTCAGTTCTGTTACATCAATAGAGGATACGAACAGAAATGACTTGCCTGTTACTGGGTCAGTATAGGGTATTTTATCCGTCTGAACCCAACCACGTTTTCCTCCCGCAGGGGTATATTCTTCGATCATGCCTTTAATAGGTTCGCCGGAATTTATGACTCTCAGATCATCTTCATGATATTTTTTCGCCATTTCAGGAAACAAGTCATATGTATCTGCGCCTTCGGCCTCGGAAACCTCAAGCCCCATAGACTCAGCGGCTTTTTTATTAAGCCGAAGGATTTTATTATGGGCGTCCTTTTACCAAATTTTCGCCGGAACATTGTCAAAGATAAGGCGTAACTCATCCTCTCCTTTTTTGTAACTTTGTTGCAATTCAACTTGTTGGGTTGTGTCATGTAAAGAACCCGCCAGTCTTTTTAAGTGGCCTTCGGAATCCCAGACGCCATGAGACCTTATATTGGCCCAAATATAAATACCGTCATCACGTCTTAAGCGATATTCTCGGGTGAAGACTTCTTTATTCTCCAGAAAAAATTGAAAATCATTTTTATGCCGCTCTCTGTCATCCGGATGAAGGCGATCCCGCATGTCGGATATGTTCCCATTCATATGGGCCTCGTGAGTTCCGAGGATATCCATAACTCGTTTAGAGCAAAAAAAATCATCTGTATCTAAATCCCAAGCCCAAACCCCCAATAGAGAGGTCTCCATGACATATTTTAAAATATCATCTGCGAACTGGCCGCTCGATTTTTCAGCTTCTTTAAGGACTTTAATTGGTTGATCACGCAAAGGCATAAAGCAACCTTGTATAGTCTGTATCGAGGTTAAATAGTCTGTGACTAACGTGCATTACGAGATCGCGATCTGAGGTTTTTGGATATGTTTGAGATACGTAGGGCGAGTTTAGACATAATCCCTCGCATGGAATTAATGTTATCTACGCTCAAGTAAGACTCGTCGATAATTGTCGCGTTGGCAAGCGCGGAGGCAACAAGGCTATTATATCTCTCCACGGCCTCAAGCCCCTTATCTTTTAAAGTTATGATCCGACTCCGGCCATCTTCAAAACTTTCAGACGTTGTCACAAAGCCTAAACCGATAAGTGTGACCATTGACCGTGTGATCGTTGCGGGGTCTTGTCGTAGCGAATAGGCAATATCAGCAGCAGATCCACGCCCATTAAGTTTTTCAGCGTATGCTAAAACACTCATCTCTCTAATTTTTAGGTTATATTCTTTGCTGATTACAGGTATTACCGAAGACTTTAAGATATCTTGATAATCACGATAAATTTGTTCTGCCAAGAGCATAGTGTCTAGTTCTGTTGCTACATCAATTGATATGACTAATTGATCCGTTGGGACCGATTTTGGAGTGTCGTCGTCCTTATTCAACATTTTAGCTTTCACAGAAACATATTGGCCTAGGCCTGTAAGATTCGATTTGTTTATACGTTATCACTGTGTGCGGCTAGTTGAAGTTTCATATAGTTTGTGCACCTTACGCGGCCATCTTAATTGAAATATCCATATCATTTTGTGCTCTCTCCTTCTGTCTGGTTGGGTGTTCCCACCGTGACGGTAAAATAATGATTTGATTATCAGGGGTTTCAATAACGGTTTGTCCACTTTGAATAGCTTGAATAATATTATCATTGCTGGCAAATGGCCCTAATTGTTGGAGGAGAGCCCATTGAGCGCTTGGGTTTTTAATCGTGGACAGCGCAATTGCTTGTCTTAAACTAATGACTTGATTGTAAAAACAATTTAGAATTTTCGGATGTAAGTTGCGGATGGCGGGAGCGGATTCTACAATCTTGCTGTCACAGTCAAATCGCTGACAAATGGCCACAGGCGAACATCCACGGCCGAGGGCTTCTAGTATCATATGTATAAGTTCAGGTGCTGACATCAGCGTAGGCCGTTTCAGTTGCTCTCCCTTTTGCGTTTCAATACTTTCAATGATGCAGCTGATTTTTTGTTGCGGTTTGTGAAACCGGGATGTGCGTGCCAATAATATCAAAGCTTTTAAACGCTTTTTTCCATCAATGACGAGAAACTTATTTTTATGAGGTGTAATGGTCAAAGGGTTTAGCAAGCCATCACGCTCTATGCTTTTTGCCAATGCCTGTATCTTGGGATCTTTGGCCCACTTGTTCGGGCGAGGAATGCCAAATGCAACAAGTGAGTTGAGTGCTGTTAATTTGACGTCCATTTTATCCTCATTTTATACATAGTTTTGTTTGATGCTCTCTTCTTGTACATTCAACATGAACACTAGATTGGTGTATATATTGAAAAATCAATTAAAAATCAATTGAAATATCAACTTATTATTTTTAGTGAGTCTCAAAAACCCACAGTTTAACTGGATGAATCGTAGGCTGTGAAGCGGCGTGCAATTTACTAATGCTCATTAACTATTTAATTCTGTGGCTTACAACTTTCAGGCAGAATCCTTAATTCCTATGATTAACTGAGAATTAAGATGCTGTAGATTAAGGAATTTTATCTATAATTAAGACGACTCTTTGATGATTTCTCCGCAAAATTCCCCGCCATGTATCGGTCCTCGACAATGGAAGCATGTCTATAGACTTTTAGGGCTCGTTCTTGTGGCTGACAGGCGGATGGTGCCGGAAGAGGCGCAAGCCTTTATTCAAAACGCTATAGCTTTGGGAGGTATTATTGATCCTGCGCTGATTGTGACACGTCGTATGGCTAAAGATTGGCTCGCGATTAACAAAGCGAGCCTCATCTCAATTATAGACGGGTTAGAATATGATACTGTACTTATAGAGACATTAGGATGTCTGAATCCTTTTCCAAACAAGCGGGATGTTTTGCGCGCGATGATAGATATCGCCCGTGCCGACAATAACTACAGCCCTAACAAGCATATGTTCATCAAAAAAACGATGATCTATTGGAATGTTCCATTAGAAGAAGAGGCAGATTTGGCCAATCAAAACCTGCGTTATATGCCACAGCATCAAATTGCCAGCTGATAAGCGTATTATTCAGCTCATGGATTAACAAACGTCCATCTTACGACAAATGTCGTTTTTTATCTTGCATTACGACAGCTGTCGTTTATTGAAAGGGTATGAAACCTCGTATCAAACCTTCAGCCGCCGAAACGGCTATACTTAGCGTCTTGTGGGAGCGGCAACCTTGCAGCCTTAAGACTGTTCACGACATACTCAGCGTTGATAAGGATGTCGGTTACACAACGACAGCCAAGCAAATGCAGCGTCTTTACGAAAAAGGCATGGTCACACGGGAAGCTGGTGAGGGGAAATCTCATCTTTACAGCGCCGTCGTATCTGAGACAGAAACAAAATCACAATTATTTGACCGCTTCGTTGAAAATGCTTTTGGCAATTCAGTTTCAGATCTCGTCATGCACGCTCTGGGGAATGAGAAAGCGTCCGAAGCGGAAATTGAAGCTATTCGGGATTTTTTAGAAAAACTAGACCGCAAATAAGCCGGCTAATATTGAGAGGGAAGGGACAACCTCATGAGTGCAACATTTACATATTTATTAGACGGTTTGGGTTGGGCGCTTTTGCACAGTATCTGGCAAGGCGGGGTAGCGTTTATTTTAGTCGTCAGTCTACGCTTTGCGCTTAAAAACAACGCGCCTTCCTTGCGATACATATTACAAACCGCTGTGCTAATTGGCTGTTTTCTAGCGTTCCTTTTCACACTGGCCATTTATTTGAGAGCCCCTGATTTTAGTGCTGCGCCAACAGATACACTCAATATTGCACTCGTTTCACCCTTAAACCCGCAAACGCCTCTCGAGCAAATCGGCCTATCAGCACAATCAGTTCTGCCGTCCATAACTGAATATACGCCGCTGATCGCTTTGTTATGGTGTTTGGGTTTTGCATTTATGGTGATGAAATATATGGCCGCCTATGCACTGACCCAGCGTTTGCGCCAAACTGGGCTGAGTGAACCAACGGCGATTTGGCAGGCAAAATTTGATCAGCTCTTGCGGGCCTCGCGCTTGAATGCGGGCGTAAAGCTCTATATTTCTAAATATGTTGATGGGCCTATGACTTTGGGATTTATAAAGCCCATCGTCTTGGTGCCTGTTGGGTTTTTGACGCGTCTGCCCGGTGATCAGGTCGAGGCTATTTTGCTGCATGAAATCGCGCATATACGCCGCTATGACTATGCCGTAAACTTAGTCCAGACGGCTATACGCACCGTCTTTTTCTACCACCCGGCTATTCATTACATCTCAAAACGTATTGATATAGATCGTGAGCAGGCTTGTGATGATTTTGCCTTTGCCCGCACAGAAAATCCACAGTCTTTGATTAAGGGACTTGCAGCGCTCTCTTTTAATATGCCGCCGAACCTTGCAATGGCTGCGGCTAAGAAAGATATGCCCATTTTGGCTCGGTTGAAGCGGTTGACCGGCTACAATGAAACCTACCGCCGACCGGAACATGCGATTATTTCCGCACTGACGGCTGTTGTAATAGGTGTGGGTTATGTCGGCACGGTCACGAGTGCAGATGCGCATCCGCCCATTGAGCCTAATCCACCTATCGCCCCCATCTCTACCGTGGCAGAATTGCCTGAAACTGTTATCAACCGCCGCTACAACACACTTCCTAAACTGCCTGAGCTGCAACAACTGCCCAATTTAGATCTCGCAGGACAGATTGATAAGACGCGTTTCAAAACACATCTCAAAAACGACTCCAATATTTGGAAAACCATTTCTAAGGACTTGGAGAGTTTTGAATATGATTTGAAACTTTATATGAAATCCAACCCAAACGATGAGGCTGCAGTTGAAGCTCTGGCCGAGCAAGCCGAAGCTATTGCGGATAAGTATGAGGACGAATTCGAAATCCGCCGTGAAATTATGGAAGAGCGCTACGAAGCCTATGTTGAGGCTCATGAGGAGAAAGCCCAGCATGAAGACCTTCAGAAAGATACAAAAAACCGTTTGAGGGATCATCAGGCGTTCCGAAATGATGTCATGGAAAATCTATTAAATGACGGCCTGATCCAGTCTAAATCTGAAACCGTTTTCCTCTCTCACCCCAACAACAAAATGAGCTTAAACGGAAAAGCCTTAGCGAAAGGTCTTGCCGGAAAATACTGCAAAATTTTAGAGAAAAATGGGATTTACGATAATCATGTTGAGGTCACAATCAAACCTCACTCGATCCAAGTGCTGACAGATTACAACGGTGAAGAACATAAGACCAAAATTACTTATGGCGAGTGGGAACATGAAGACGCAAAACATTCCCATAAAGAGAAGCATAAGTACAAAGAAACGGCCATAACGAAAGTGAGTGCGCAGCCGCAGTCGTATATCGATGTCTCAGACCAAAAATCATATCCGGTTAGCTATGTATGGCCGTCCGAGTCGAAGAAGGTAAGCGCTGAATTTGGTCTGAAAAATAAGATGTGGCCCCAAAGCCATAAGGGAATTGATATTCCTGCCCCTACAGGCACGCCTGTGTATGCAAGCGCGGAAGGCTTCATCAAGGCGGTCTATGAAGATAAGAATTACGGGAAGACGATTATGATCCGGCATCCGGATGGACGTACGACGCTATATTCTCACCTCAATTCATTTCGTGTCGAGCACGGGCAAACAGTCAAAATGGGACAAATTATAGGTAAGTCGGGAAATACAGGCAAATCGACAGGCCCGCACCTTCACTTTGAAGTGCGAGAAAATGGCTATGCGGTCAATCCAAGACGGTTATTGGGTTCATAGATAATTCGACCGAAGACAAATCGACCAAGACGAAGCTTGAAGGATCACTCAAATGATAAATTTTAAAAAGTCGCTTTTGGCGACAACGGTCGGACTCGGTCTGGTTTTTGCGCCTTCCATAAGTTTTGCGCAGGACACAAGCAGTCACAACACAGTCTTTGATGCCGCGTTTTTTGAGCAATATGCGCCCAGAACAGCATTCGATATGATATCTCAAGTCCCGGGATTTCAAGTCTCTGGAGCCGATAATAAGCGTGGTTTGGGGCAGGGCGGAGCCAATGTTTTGGTCAATGGCGAACGGGTAACGGGCAAGGCGGATATTGGGAGTCAACTCAGCCGTATCTCTGCCGCCAATGTCACACGTATTGAAATTGTGGACGGGGCGAGCCTAGACATACCGGGCTTGTCAGGACAAGTCGCCAATATCATCACGCAAAGTAAAGGTATCGCTGGGACATGGTCTTGGTCACCGGAATGGCGGGCGCGCCAAGCGGCTAATTTAGGACATTTCCATCTGACGGTTTCCGGTGAAACCGGCAATCTATCCTATGCTGCGGAAGTCAGGAGCGAGTCTCAACGCAGCGGTTTATTCGGGCCTGAGACGTTGGAAGACATTGATGGTAATATCTTCGAGATCAGAGACGAGAATGCGCGCTTTTATAATGAGTTTCCTGGCGTCATCTTAGATATGACCTGGAAACCAAAACCAGGGCACACAGGCCATCTCAATGCGGAATATAATCAGTTTAATCGTAATAATTCTGAAGTTTCTGATCGTCGCGCTGTGACAGACCGAGGACAGAATTTGCAAACGCAGTTCTCTTCCGCCGAAGACGAATGGAATGCGCAATTGGGACTCGATTATGAATTTCCCCTTGGTCCCGGCACTTTAAAGACGACGGGGTATTACCGGGCGGAGCATTCCCCGACCATCAGTCGATTTGATGTATTTGCGCTCGGAGAACAAACGAACGGTTCTCGCTTCTCACAAGTGGCCGATGAAGGTGAGGGCATAGTCCGAACTGAATTTAGTTGGTCAAACATTCAGAGCCATGACTGGCAATTCGCGGCAGAGGGTGTGTTTAACTTCTTGGATATTGAGTCCGGATTGCTGGTGTTTGACGGGACTGGTTTTGTCGATGAGCCGCTTGACGGTGCAACGGCGCGAGTCGAAGAAATTCGGACAGAAGCAACATTGACACAGAGCCGCGCCCTTTCAAAAAAATGGGATTTACAACTGTCGCTCGGGGCGGAATATTCGGAAATATCTCAAACCATCGGAGAGCCGCGCGAGTATTTTCGCCCAAAAGGCTTCGCACTCGCGACATACAAGCCACAAGATAAAACCAATATTCGGTTTCGACTGGCGCGAGAAGTCGGACAGTTAAGCTTCTTTGACTTTATCTCGGCCGTTGATGTTGTGGACGGGCAAGACAGGACAGGAAATACCGGTTTGGTGCCTCAGCAAAGCTGGGATGCGTCAATCGAATATGATAAAGACTTTGGCCAAGGGGTGACCTTTAAAGCGCGCGCTTATGGCAGTTTGATTGAAGACATTGTTGACCGTATCCCCATTGGCCTTGATGGCGACGCCGTAGGTAATATTGATAAGGCCAACCAATTCGGCATTGATCTTGATGCCACGATCAAAGGTGATAATTGGGGCCTTAAAGGGACCCAACTCGATTTTGAACTCGACCTAAGAGACTCGAATGTTGATGATCCTTTGCTCGGCTTCAGCCGCCGCCTTAACAGAGACAAGCGCGTCTTTTGGTTGGCAAGATTTCGTCATGATATTCAAAACACGGAATGGGCTTACGGCGTGCAAGCCAATGAGTTTACGGATGCGCCTTCCTTTCGTTTGAACACAATTGAGGACGCGACCTTTGATGGCCCATTTGTCCGGGCTTACATTGAACATAAAGACATATTCGGGATGAAAGTTGTCGTCACAGCGCTTAACCTTCTAGATGCAGTGGAGGAGTATGAGCGCCTCGTTTTTACGGGACGGCGTGACCAAAGCGTGTTGGACTTTCGCGAATTTCAAAGACGTGAATTTGATATGTTTTTGAATATTGAATTCAGCGGTACCTTTTAATCAATGAAATTTTAGAATCCCCTAGAAAAATAAAGCCATGTCTCGTTATATTGTGTCATGAATAAAGAATCGTCACGCTCGGAATTGGACGCCGTCTTGGATACGATGGTCGACGGCGTCATCATGATAAATGAAAATGGAATTATCGAGCGGTATAATCCATCCTGTTCTAAAATATTTGGTTATGCTTTTGAAGAGGTTGTTGGGCAGAATATAAGATGTCTTATGCCAGAGCCTTATCATACCAATCATGATAGCTATATTTCCAATTATAAAGCGACAGATGAGGCCAAAATTATCGGTATCGGGCGGGAGGTAAGCGGTCTCCGAAAAGACGGGGCTGTCTTTCCGATGTATTTATCAGTCGGTGAGTTGCCTAGAGGTGACGGCCGCGCTTTTGTTGGTATTATCCGTGATTTGACAACCCAGACTGAACAAAAAGAAAGCTTCGAAAAATTACAACAAGCGCATTTTCATCTGTCTCGCGTTGCTGCAATGGACCAAATGGGGGCCGCAATTGCACATGAGCTAAACCAGCCACTAACAGCTGTTATGAATTATACAGAGGCGGGAATGGCTATGCTGAAACGACAAGCTAATGATATTCCGCCCGATAAGATGAATGAGATTATGTCCAAAGCGGCAGAACAGGCAAAACGTGCCGCAAATATACTCTCACGTTTGCGACAATTCATTGAAACCGGCGATATGGATAGAAATATTCAACCGCTCGTACCGGTCATAAAAACCACAGTCGATCTGATCGTGCCAAGCTATAAAAACAATGGCATTTCAATCTCGCTTGATTTTGATGATGCTCTGCCTGATGTTTTATTTAATGAAATTCAAATTCAGCAAGTTTTGGTCAATTTAATCAGAAATGCCTGTGAAGCTATGCTCCTGACAGAGACGAAGCATTTGGTCGTGAGTTGTGTCAAGCTAGACGAGAATAACCTAAGGGTTGGTGTTTTAGATACGGGCATAGGTATAACTGATGAACAATATGAAACACTCTATGAACCTTTTTCTTCAAGCAAATCCGGCGGCTTGGGTGTGGGGCTCTCGATAAGCCGAACGATTATCGCCAATCATGAAGGCCGTATTTGGGCCGAGCGCAATTCGCCGCAAGGCACATGTTTTTACTTCACCCTGCCAATTGCCTAGGTAAAATATATTTATGCTCAGTAAGATTATAATTGTTGATGATGATGAGGCTGTCAGAGAGAGCTTGCAATTTTTATTAGAGATGCATGGCTTTGAGTGCGTTGCATTTGAGACAGGGGATGCGTTGCTAGAGAGTGATCTTGCGCTTATTGATGGCCCGATACTTCTTGATGTGCGTATGCCGGGGCGCGATGGCTTGGAGGTTTTGACCGAAGCTTTAGAACAAAAACCCGATCTTTCAATTGTTATGATGAGCGGGCATGCAGATGTCGCCATGGCCGTCAGAGCCCTTAAAAAAGGTGCAAGTGATTTTGTCGAGAAACCCTTTGAGGCCTCTGAAGTCGTTCGTATCCTTCATCGTGTCCAAACTCAAAAAGAGGAAGCTCGCGCCAAAGATAAAGACATTTATAACTCTATAAACAAGCTTTCTAAGCTCACACCACGTGAACGTGAGGTTATGGATCATCTTGTGCTTGGCAAACCTAATAAAACAATTGCCAATGACTTGTCATTGTCCGTGAGGACGGTTGAAACGCACCGTGCGCGTTTATTGTCTAAACTTGACATGAAATCATTATCAGACCTTGTCAGATTGTCCTTATTGGAGAGTACGAAATAGTGTTCTTACATCTGCTTCATATTTGACCGCCGTCAATTTTGGAAATTGTGATCGGTTTACATTGCCTCATGTCAATCGAGCGCAAATAGCTATGAACCTCATTTCGTATCCGCAAACGGTTTATATTGTTGAGGGTGATCCTGCCTTAACATTATCGGCCAAGTTTCTTTTAGAAACACGAAATTGTTTGGTGAAGAGTTTTGAAACAACGGAAGAATTTCTGAGATCCGTCAAATGCCAAGAATCTGACATTGTGATGTTGGATTTAAATCAAGATAAACCCACGCTTTATAAGCTACTGAACCAGCTCATGTTTTCAGCACAACGTCCGGGTATCGTCTTGAAGACGACCTATAGATCTGCTGTTAGATCGGACGATAAATTTCCGGGAGAGCGTATAAAAGTTCTTACGCATCCCGTCGCCCCCAAAGATTTACTGGAAGCCATTGATGAACTTGAATTATGTGAAGCTTTATAGCTACGCATTAATACTTACGTAATTTCCCTCTCTAGTATGGCGGAGGAATTTTCCTAATGTCCCCCTATAGATTTTGCTATAATGGGACACAGCGTGCTAAATACTTCTAACACTTCGCAATCGAGCCAAAATAGTTACGCAGAAATTTGTAAAACACGTGGCCGTGTTCATCCTAATCACATGACAATCTATCATCAGGGCGATGATGTTACCGGGTTTTATCGTGTCAATAGCGGTGTCGTCATGGTCTACCGTCTATTAGAAAACAGTCAGCGTCAGATATCAGGATTTTATACAGAAGGTGATTTCTTTGGTCTCGCTCCAGGCGATCAATATGCCGATACGGCGGTAACCGTTGCGACCTCAAATATCGTATGCCTCACAATGG
>CAYGTR010000015.1:0-65126 GCA_964352855.1 uncultured Algimonas sp.
GTACAAATATTGGACGTCGCTTTTTCGCGGCGGATATGTTGCTCACGCGTAGAGAGCGTCAACACAAAGCCGCGTTCGCCATTGGCGTCCACCGTTTCGCCGCAAACACGGCCCGGCATTTGCCGCACGAGTTTCTGACGGCAAGCAAAGAGACCGACATGCGGCCCGCCAAAATTCAGGCCAACACCGAGGCCTTGGCCTTCGCCAACGACGATATCCGCACCTTGTTCGCCCGGCGATTTAATCGCGCCGAGCGCGACAGGTTCTGTGAAAACCGCAATGAGCAGCGCCTTATGTGCATGAGCTTTTTCAGCAATCGGCGCGAGATCGACAATTTCGCCGAACACATTGGGGGATTGCACGACCACGCACGCGGTCTCGTCGGTGATCATATCCACCACGGACATATCCGCCCCTATTTCAGGCGTGACTTCATTGATTTGAATATCAAGGAATTTGGCCACGGATTGCGTCGCGGCGGCATAATGCGGATGCAGCCCAGGCGCTAAGATAGCTTTGGTTTTGCGGGTCACGCGCTTGGCCATCACCACCGCTTCGGCGCAGGCAGTCGAGCCGTCATACATTGAGGCATTGGCGACATCCATGCCGGTCAGCATGGCGACTTGGGTTTGGAACTCGAATAAGGCTTGCAACGTGCCTTGTGAAATCTCCGGCTGATAAGGCGTATAGGCTGTGAGAAATTCAGACCGCTGGATCAAGTGATCGACCGTCGCGGGAATATGATGTTTATAAGCGCCAGCCCCACAGAAAAACGGAACGGATGAGGCCGAAATAGATTTGTTTGACAGACGCGTCATATGACGCTCCACCGCCGCTTCGGATTGGTGCTTGGGCAAATCAACAAGCCCTTTCAAACGCGCCGCGTCAGGCACATTATGAAACAAAGCATCAATATTATCGACACCCACGACGTCCAACATCGCGACACGGTCATTTTCATTTAAAGGGAGATAACGCATTTAATTATTCCTAAATCTTATTATCCGAAACCTCACGGTTCCGGTTTTTCGCTATTTTCGACCCACCAGATCGAAAATTAAACCGCTACAAGCCATCACAATATTCTTTATACTTTGCTTCATCCATTAGATCATCCAGCTCAGAGGCATCTGTGATTTTAATTTTGAGGAACCAGCCATCGCCGCCCGGTGAAGCGTTGACCGTTTCCGGCGCATCTTCGAGAGCTTCGTTTACCGCGATAACTTCGCCGCTAATGGGTGAGTAGACCTCGGAAGCGGCTTTGACAGATTCAACCACAGCGGCTTCATCGCCTTTATCCATTTCGCGACCGATTTCCGGCAATTCGACAAAAACGACATCGCCCAATTGTTTCGCCGCATAGGCGGAAATACCCACAATGCCTGTCTCACCATCGACTTTGATCCACTCGTGATCTTCTGTAAATTTCAAGGTCATGTGTCCTCCTTAACCTCTGTAATAATTATGTGGTGCGAAAGGCAATTTCACGACCGTTGCTGGGCGAGGTTTGCCTCGCACAATGAGTTGAACAGGCGTGCCTGCCTTAACGAATTTGCGAGAAACATAGCCCATAGCCACAGGGCCTTCGGCTGTCGGGCCAAAGCCACCACTTGTGATCTCACCGATGGTGTTGCCGTTCATATCCTGCACTTCGGTATGCTCGCGCGCAGGGGCTTTGCCGTCCGGTTGAATGCCCACAAGGCGTTTGCTTGTTTTATCGGCGATATCAGCGGCCACACGTTTCGCACCCAAATAGCCTGCGTCTGCGCCGCGGCGGTGTTTTTGTACTGACCAGATAAGACCCGCTTCAATCGGGGAGACAGATGTATCGATGTCATGGCCATAAAGGCAAAGCCCGGCTTCTAATCGCAAGCTATCGCGCGCGCCGAGGCCGATGGGTTCGACATCATCATAATTCAAAAGCTCATCGACCAAACGTACCATATCGTCATGCTTGGCAGAAATTTCATACCCGTCTTCGCCTGTATAGCCGGAACGAGACACGTGCGCCCAAACGGGCTCAGCGAGTGTGCCTTTTAATTCCAAATCCGTATGGGTCATAAAGACAAGGTCTTCGACCGCAGGGGCGAAACAGCCCAAAACTGCCGCGGCCCGAGGGCCTTGCAAAGCAATCAAAGACAGCGTGTCGTCTTTGACCATCACCTTCACATTTTTGGGCATATGTTTTTCAAGATGGGCGTAATCATCATCCTTACAGCCCGCATTCACGACCAGATAGAGCACATGCTCATAGCCCTTCATAGCGAGGCGGGAGATCATCAGATCATCGAGAATACCGCCCTCTTCATTCAAGAATTGCGAATAACGCTGTTGACCCGGCTCAAGGGATTGAATGTCAGCCGGGACAAGTTTTTCAAGCGCTTTGGCGGCGGTCGCAAAATCATTGTCTTCGGGCATTAAAAAGACTTGGCCCATATGGGAGACATCAAAAAGACCTGCTTTTTCTCGTGCGTGAAGATGTTCGCCTTTGACGCCCAGTGGATATTGCACAGGCATATCATAGCCCGCAAAGGGCACCATTTTCGCGCCAAGTTCAACATGTTTGGCGTGTAAAGCTGTCAGTTTTAAATCAGTCATAAGCACATACCGACCGAAGCCGGGCCTAGTGCCACCTGCTGTCCTTTTGGGCCTGAGAGATTGACAGAGCCGCTCTTTCCCGAACAGTCTTCCGCTTACTCCGTCGGCGGGGTGTTTCACCAATTCTGTTAAAAACAGGTCACCCGCTTTCCAGCATATTGTCATCTAAGCGGTCCGTTGACCTGAGCGTTTCCGGGGCGGTTGCGCCTTCGGTGGCTACGTTTCTTGTGTAGCTCTCTCCCACTTAAACATGTTGACCCGCAATGCGCGATTTTTATAAAAGAGTCAATCTGGCACGAATGATATTTCTGTATGAAATCTGTTAAACCTTCTGTGTCATAAAGCCCTGAAATTAAACAAGAGGACGGGTATATGTCGGGTAAGTCAAAAGAAGAAATTGCATTCGAATTGGTATCCAAACTCAAAGGCGTTGGTGTTTGGGGAGAGAATAATATGTCATCAATTCTCGACATGTATGCCGAATGTTTGGAAGCGACCTCGGGCAATCGCCAGGTGAAAGGTCTCAAACCTCAGACTGCAATTCCGGCACCACAACAATTCGTGCCGCAACAACCGGCCGCGACACACGCCGCTCCACGACAAGCCACTCCACATGCACCGCAAGCGATGCCGCAGGCAGCCCCGCAACCTATGGCACAAGCCTATAATCCCACAGCGCAACAGCGTTAGGTCAAAAATTAAAACCACTATATAGAATAGATTTTCGATAAGGCGGTAAATTGGATAATAATGCCATTGTCAGTCGTAAGCGTTGGGCACTTGCCCTTATTGTTGGCACAATACTTTATCTTGTTGTCGTGGTCGGCTCGCAAGTCATCCCCTCCGTTTTCCTGCCCGGCGAGCTAAAGGGTTTGGACTACGCTTGGGTTGGCCTGTTCCAACTCGTCTTAGGTCTTCCGGTCATTGCCTTCGCTTTAAGTATTGCGAAATGCTCGTTGCGAGATGTCGGTCTATCGATGTCTAACTGGGGTCGGGAAGCTGGCATTGGAGCTGTGATTGCGATTATTTTCGCCATTATACAGTTCGGCTTCATTATCCCCGCAACAGGCGGCGCGGAGCGTTCAGATGTAGTGACTAATTTGGCACAAATCGGCGGAAGTTGGCTTGGTGTTTTCGGCTTCGTCGTTCTGGCTTGGACTGGCGCAGCCCTCGAGGAAGTTTTCTTTCGTGGGCACTTTCTCAATACTTTAAAGGGACTAATTAGTCACGGGAAGGCTGCGACATATATTGCGGCCATAACAACGATTGTTCTTTTCGCGGCGCTTCACGGGTATCAAGGCTGGGCTGGCGTTATTGACTCCGGACTTTATGGTGGACTCACACTGACGCTTCTTTACCTGTGGAGACGCAACTTGACCGCATGTATTGTTGCTCACGCCTTATGGAACAGCTTGGCATCAGTTTTGCTGTTAGTTCTTTACTAGCTAAGCGCAGGAACTGGTTTCACATGCGTTCAGGCGTTTCAATCCCAAGGATGTTGAGACCTGTTTCCAATTGATGCAAGGTCAGCTCAGCAAGAGCGAGGCGCGATGCCTTGATATCATCCGGCACATCATCGGCCAGAATATGACAATCCGTGTAAAAGCGGGAGAAGCTTTGCGCGACGCGGTAAATATGATCACATAAGATGTGAGGGGAGTATTTCTCCGCAGCCGTCGCGACGGCTCGACCAAACGCATCCAGAGACAGAACCAATTGTTGCTCGGCAGGTTCAATCGCTTTGATATAACCTTTGAGAACACCCTGCTCTGCCGCGCGGCGCAAGATGGATTTTATCCGCACGACAGCGTAGAGCAGATAGGGACCTGTTTTGCCCTCAAACGCGGTAAAACGTTCCGGATCAAAGACGTAATTTGTCAAGCGTTGGTTTTGCAAATCCGCAAATTTCAACGCGGCCAAGCCGACTTTACGTGCGATTTCCGCGCGTTCAGCCGCATCAAAATCCGCGCCAATACCGGATTCCTGCAAGCGCTTCGTCGCAGCCTCGTTCATAATGTCGAGCAGGTCTTCGAGGCGTAGCACGCCGCCTTCGCGGGTTTTGAAAGGCTTACCGTCTTTGCCGTTCATCGTGCCGAAACCGGCATGGAAAAGCTGTTCCGTCCTATACCACCCCGCTTTAACAGCCGCGCGGAAGACTTGCTCGAAATGAAGCGCTTGGCGCTGATCAACAACATAGATAATCAAATCAGGATCATTTTCAGCTTTACGGTCAACCAGAGTCGCAAGGTCTGTTGTGTGATATAAAACGGCACCTGAGGATGCGAGCAACATGACGGGTGGCACGTCTTTTTTCTCGTCCTCTTCCTCGACGCGAATAATGAGAGCGCCTTCATCTTCTTCGGTAATCCCTTTGGCTTTCAGCTCTTCGATCATGCCCGAAATAAGCGGGTCGACACAGGCTTCACCTTTCCACAAATCGAACTCGACACCGAGATTACCATAGCCTATTTTTAGTGCGGCAACGGACACATCAATGAAATGCCCCAAAAGTGCCATATACCCCGGACGCCCCGCTTGTAGCTCCGCTGTGGCAATACGCGAACGTTCGAGACGCTCTTTATCGTTTTTGGCGGCATTACTGGCTTGCGGATAGAGACGGGAGAGATCTTCCATTGTTACAGGCGATTCTGTTGGATAACCCTCTGTTTTGCTAGCATCGAAATAGGGTAAGCTGGGTTTTTCAATTTCTAATTCGGAAATCAAATGCCCCATCTGAAGACCCCAATCCCCCATATGGACATCGCCAACAACATTATGGCCCTGGGCGCGGAAAAGACGCTTAATCGCCTCCCCAATCACGGCGGATCGCAAATGTCCGACATGCATCGGTTTCGCAACGTTTGCGCCGCCATAGTCCACAATAATGGAAAGTGGATGTTCTTGGACAATACCTAAATTATCGCTTTGTACCAAAGCTTGGGCTTGATGCGATAGCGCCTCGGCGGTTGGCGCAAAATTGATGAAGCCCGGACCGCCGATTTCGAGGCCTTCAATCGCAGGGTTGTCTTTGACTTTATCAACGACCTTCCGCGCAATGTCTCTGGGATTGGCTTTTTCGCCGCGTTTTTTAAGTTCCCCCGCAGCCCCCATGGCGCCGTTACATTGGAAAGGTGCCAGATCAGGACGGTCTGACTCGCGCACAGCCCCAAGATTTGGCGAGACACCCAACTCTTCGAAGGCCGCCTGAAAGACAGCGTCAAATATTTGCAATAAGGACGGCATTGGGGGGTTACTCTTGTGTTGCTATTCTTGTCCCGCAGATAATCTAAAACGGCGACCATCCGCGTTAAAGGCCCGTTGTTCAGGTGTGACTTCAAAGCCAACAATGATTTCAAAGTTCAAGCCGGATGTTGTTTCTGTAGCGCGCGGGATCACAATATTGTCAATCTTCTCCGTCACGCGGATGCGATCCCTCCCGGCCGGAAACGTCACTTGGAGCGGGAAGGTTTGTTTATTAATCACAGCCACGTTTTTACGTGTCACAGCGACGAAATATTCATATGTCGCAGTTGTCTCCGTCGCTTTTGGACCTCTGCCCAAATCAAAAGTGATTTCCAAATCGCCTTCAATCGGCTCTAAGTCGTAATACCGACAAAGGCTTCGCACATTGGCGATTTCACCAGTAAAACCGACATTATCAAAACGCTGCGCTTCCTCGCGAAACTCTACAATACGGGATGCATCATAGAGCGCAAAAGCCCGTGGACACGGGCCTGCGTTTTGCTTTGTCGCAGAATCGCCAATTTGCAAGACATCTGCCGTGCTTTTACAGGCGCTCAGAGAGGTGATGGACGCAGCTCCGATAAGAGCGATCATGGTCACGTTGCGAAGACGCATAGTGTTTATCCCAAATTTGGCCTTATATTAGACCTGTTGTTTTGATTATGGTGAAAACCATAATGAGACGAAACGGATAGTGGCGAAACCCTAACCGCTCTGCTAGGGCAGGTCATAAACAGATAAGTGCAAGGCCGCAACGCCAAGATAACAGCTTTGCCGCCTGCCTGAGGAGAATTTAATGTCGGCTGATATCGCGTCAAATGACGTTCGCGCTAAGAAACATGTGCTTTTAGCCGCCCCGCGTGGATTTTGCGCGGGCGTCGATAGGGCGATTCAGATTGTTGAAAAATCCATCGCACTCTACGGTGCCCCTGTTTATGTACGTCATGAAATTGTTCATAACCGCCATGTTGTGAATCGTTTGACGGAGTTAGGCGCTGTATTCGTCGAGGAATTAAACGAATGCCCTGATGACCGCCCCGTTGTGTTTTCGGCGCATGGCGTCCCCAAATCCGTACCGAAGGCGGCGCAAGCTCGGGATATGAATTTCTTGGACGCCACCTGTCCGCTTGTGTCCAAGGTGCATGTGGAAGCCGAGAAACACGCACGTGACGGGCGTCATATCCTCTTAATCGGCCATGAAGGCCACCCCGAAGTCATCGGGACAATGGGTCAACTGCCCAAAGGTCATATAACGCTGATCGAAACAGAAGAAGACGCTGAAACCTATGCTCCAACAGACCCAGACAATCTGGCTTTAGTCACGCAAACGACGTTGAGTGTAGACGATACAGCCAATCTAATTACCATTCTGCAAAGACGTTTCCCGACAATCTCTCTCCCCTTTAAAGAGGATATTTGTTACGCCACAACGAATCGGCAGGCCGCCGTCAAAGCCATTGCGGAGCGATGTGACCTCTTACTTGTCATTGGCTCACAAACATCTTCAAATTCAAAACGCCTCGTTGAGGTTGGCGCGAAAGCCGGATCAGATGATGCCATGTTGATTTCTTCGGCAGACAGCATTGATTGGGCAAGGATAGCAACAGCACAGACGATTGGATTATCCGCCGGTGCCAGCGCCCCTGAATATTTAACCGATGGAGTGCTTGCGGCCCTACGTTCTCGCTATGACATCACAATGGAAGAAGTAGAAGTGACGAAAGAAAAGGTCATCTTCCGCCTGCCGCGTCAGCTTTTGAGCGCTTAGTTTGCCTAAAAAGTCGAAGCCATTAGAAGCGGGGGCCTTAGAGGGTGCTCTGGTCATTTATACAGATGGTGCCTGCTCGGGTAATCCGGGTCCGGGCGGTTGGGGCGTGGTTATGTATCACGGCAAGCGCACAAAAGAGCTGTATGGCGGCGAAAAAGACACGACTAATAATCGCATGGAATTAATGGCGGCTATCAAAGCAATTGAAGCCATTAAACCCGGCTTCAAAGGCCCGGTGGTTCTCTTTACGGATTCGACCTATGTTTTAAAAGGCATCACAGAGTGGATTCACGGGTGGAAGAAACGCAGCTGGAAAAAAGGCGATAAAAAACCCGTGGTGAATAAAGACCTCTGGCAACGCTTGGACGAACTCAACGCAACCCGTGACATAATCTGGGAGTGGGTCAAAGGTCATAACGGCGATATCGGCAATGAAAAAGCTGATGAATTGGCGCGAAAAGGTATTCCGCAATAAAGGCTAAGCTGCACCCGAATTCATAAGACTCAGATTCACAGCAAACCCGCTATAAACTAAAAGCTCATCAATGGCTTTATCCGGATAATTATGATCTAATTCTCTGACGTTGAAATTGAAACGAAAAGTCTTCCAGTTAAACTTAGTGTCGAACGCGAGGAGCTTTTCTCGACGGTCTGATAATAACTCGTGAGACTGCATGAACCAGCCTTTGCGTTTTAATGAGAAAACATCTCGACCTTTCCCATCTGAACGATTTAATGTAATATATATTTTGCCATCCCACCTCACGACAATTTCGCCGCAAGGTTTGCTGTTTTTAAAAATATTGAATTTATTCTGCCACAAGCCCTTCGACTTAATCTCTATTTTTTGACCATTTACAACGGTCTCTGCATTTTTTGAAAACCAATGCTCCGAATACAAAACATCTAGGACACGCACATCATCCCTAATGAGTCGAAAATTCCCTTTACCTGATAGTGACTCCATTTTCAGCATTTTACTGCCGTCTATTCTACCTGCAAGGTGGCGCCTTTGATCGCAACGACGCGCAATTCATCACCTTCTTCGGCGTTGCCGTGCTCCATCGTCGCTTGCCATTGCGTGTCACCCACCTGCACACGACCGCGGCCTGTTTCAAAATCTGCTACAGCTTTGACGCGCATACCAATCATAGAACGTCCGCGATCATTCAAGTCAGACGGCTCTCCACCCTGCATCATGGGACGGAAATATTTATGCCCGACAAAAAGCAGAATCGTACTTGTGAGAAAGAATAACAAAAATTGCATTTCCCACCCCAAGGGAAGGACAAACACTAAGACCCCCACAATGAGCGCTGCCACAGCCGGCCAGAGAATATAGGTTGTCCCGGTCACAACTTCGAGCGTCAAAAGAACGACGCCAAAGATGAGCCATTTCGTCCCACTCATACCCTCTAAAAGTTGGACGAGGACATTGGGTTCGCTATTCATTTCTTCGTGACCTTCGCACCGCCCGCATCCAACAAAGCGCCGATACCGCCAACGGTGGCCGCCAAGCTAGACATCTCTGCAGGCACGATAATCGTTTTCTGATTAGGGGACTTCGCGAGTTCGCCGAATGCTTTGACATAATCCTGTGCGACAAAGTAATTGACTGCATTTACGTCGCCTTTAGCAATCGCAATACTGACCATTTCGGTCGCACGGGCTTCGGCCTCGGCTTCGCGCTCTCGGCCTTCCGCATCCAAGAATGCCGCGTCACGACGACCTTCCGCTTCGCGAACTGCGGCCTCTTTCTCGCCTTCCGCCCGCAATATCTGGCTTTGTTTCTGACCTTCCGCCATCAAGATGTCGGCACGTTTTTCACGCTCCGCTTTCATCTGCTTATTCATGGCTTGCGTAATGTCAGCAGGTGGTGAGAGGTCTTTAATCTCAATACGGGTCACCTTTGTGCCCCAAGGGTCTGTGGCACTATCGATAACGGTTAAAAGCTTAGCATTGATCTCGTCACGACGGGACAAAACTTCATCCAAATCCATTGACCCCACAACGGTACGAACATTGGTCAAACAGAGATTTTTAATCGCATTGTCGAGATTATTGACCTCATAGGCCGCTTGGCGGGCATCGATCACTTGAATAAAGACCACGGCATCCGCTGTGACCATCGCATTATCTTTGGTGATCACGTCTTGCGAGGGAATATCAATCACACGCTCCCGCATATTCATTTGATAGCCAATACGGTCAACAAACGGGATAATGAATGTCAGGCCCGGCCTAAGTGTACGGGTGTAACGCCCAAACCGTTCAACTGTATATTCCATGCCTTGCGGCACAGCCTTCACAGATTTGAGCGTGATAAAGACAATGAAAGCCACGAGGGCGATAAGCAGAATTTGTCCCGTGGTCATGGGCTCCCCTTTGTTTTAAATGCAGTAACGCTTAGGCTTTAAGAGCAGCCAGCATGTGCTCGGCTGAACTCACCTTATATTCGCCTGGCCCCTCAACGAATAAGTGCTCAACCACACCGTCATTGACAACCATGGCGTAGCGCTGTGATCGTTTCCCCATGCCAAAGCCACTGCCGTCCATTTCGAGACCAACGTATTTGGTGAAATCACCATTACCATCCGCCAGCATTGTGACGGCTTCGCCCACTTCCTGCTGTTCGCCCCATGCGCCCATGACGAAAATATCATTAACGGAGACGCAAGCAATATCATCAATACCCGCGGATTTCAGTTCGCCTGCTTTTTCAACAAAACTAGGTAAGTGTTGCGCAGAACACGTGGGCGTAAAGGCCCCGGGTACAGCAAAAAGTGCAACGCGTTTGCCGGAAAACAAAACGTCCGTTGATTTCGGCTCCGGGCCATTATCGCCGAATGTCATAAAATGTGCTTGTGGTAATTTATCGCCGGGTTTGATGGTCATTTTCTGTCTCTCTTATAACGTGTAACTATATTGGATATGGGACTTATGTGACCTTTTGACAAGATAACTTGCACGAAAATCGAACTACCCCCATCTTATGCTTATGAGTCAGAGATACCCAGATAAAATGAACAACCACTATATAACCGGGCGATTTCTCTTGGCGTCGCCAGCTATGGGTGACCCGCGCTTCAAAGACGCGCTGATTTACATCTGCTCGCATGACGAAAGCGGGGCCATGGGTATTACAATCAATAAGGCGAAAGCCGGTTTGTCATTATCTGACCTACTGGAACAAATCGGTATTGAGGGGGATGTCCGCGTTGCCGATACGCCCGTTTTAAATGGCGGGCCCGTTGATATTGATCGCGGGTTTGTTTTGCATTCTGCGGATTATTTTAAAGAAGAAACCAGTTTGAAGCTCAGCGACACTCTGACACTCACTTCGACGAAAGATATTTTACAAGCACTTGTCGATGAAAATGCCCCTGCCAAAGCCATGATAGCGATCGGCTATTCAGGTTGGGGCGCTGGACAATTAGAGTCTGAAATTATGCAAAATGCTTGGCTTGTTGTTGATGTGGACGAGGACATTATTTTTGATGAGAACCTTCAGGCAAAGCGGGACATTGCCTTCAAAGAACTGGGCATTTCCCCCGAGGCGCTCTCATTTATGGGCGGCAGCGCTTAGTCTGGGTTTAATCCGAGCTCAATTTGGCATAAATGACATGATCACGCCACTGACCATTAATTTTGAGATAGCCGCGAGCCGAGCCCTCATGCGTAAAGTTTTGCGACTCTAAGACTGCGATCGACGCTGTATTGTCAGGCTGAACCGCGGCCTCTATCCTATGCAGCCCAAGTGTTTCAAATCCAAATTGGGTGACGGCGCCGACAGAAGCTCTGGCAAAACCATTGCGGGCAAAGCGTTGACCAACCCAATAGCCCAAGCGGGCCGATTGTGAGCTTCCCTTTTCGATATGTGTCAGATTACATGCCCCAATAAACATCTCATCCGATCCATAAAAAATATGAAATGGATAAGCTTGTTCGTTTTGAACCAGCTTCTTAAAGCGAGAGAGTTGCGTGCGATATGTAATCCGATTGAGGCTAGCCTCTGACCAACCCGGCTCCCACGGGGCGAGCCAGTCTTTGTTCTCACGACGTAAAGAGGCCCATGCTTCAAAATCAGCCCAACGCGGATGACGCAGGGTTAATGCCCCGCCCCCCGCTCTCGCTTTCAAAACCGTATGAATGCTTGCCTGCGCCATTAACTAAATTTCAGGCGGCCCGCCCGTCTGTGCAAAATAATATAAATGACAATAAAAATGAACGCAAATGACCACCATGTCAGCATATAGTCAAAATGATTATTGGCAATGTCAGGGCGTAAGACAGGAAGTGCCTCAGCCGACTCGGCCTCGACAACGTCAATATAATAGCCTTCAATTTTTGCCCCAGTGAGGCCGTCATACCAATCACCCGACTGGTTAAAATAAAAATAGCGATTGGCAGCAGGATTGGCTTGAGATTTTACCCAAGACTCAACCCGCCCCATGGGATAGGATTTGCGAACAAAGCCTGTGATATTGAGACTTTCCGAGGCCGCAACCTTATTTGGGGTGGCCTCTTTTTGTGTATTATTCAGCTCTCTGACCGCCGCCAAAACACTATACCGCCCGCTACGAACTCCCTCTATGACATCCCAATAAATTCCGCCTGTCTGAGAGCTATAGAGATGATAAGAGGGCGCGTCTTCAATGGTCTCAGCGTTAAACGCAATGCGGCGAAAATCGACGGGTTCATTGTTTGCAATCGCTTGGGCGACCTCTTCGAGAGACGCAAAAGGCGGCGCGGTTACAGAGGCTTCAACATCTGCCAAAACAGCCGTTTTCCACTGAAGGCGTTGATATTGCCATGCGCCCAGAGCGATGAGAATAGCCACGCTGATGGCCAATAACACCGATAATCCGGGCATGGGTTTGAAATAGAATTTAGCCATTACTTTTTAGGTGTCTCAGCTTGCGATTGTTTTTGGCGAATTTCGGAATTACGAATTTCGCGCGCCTTATTAGACCACGCCAGATTGAACATAATGCCCCGCAATAAACGTAAAAGACCCAAGCTGACTAAAATGATGACAGGGATCCAAATCGACAACGTCAGAAATGTGGAGGCGTCGAATATAAGTTGGAACGCCAAAGCCATAGGGACAATAAAAATACCGACAATAAAGATAACAAAAATTGTCGGCCCGTCACCTGTATCATCACTTGAAAAATCAGCCTGACACGCCTGGCAGCTTTTGGCGAATGTCAAGAAACCGTCAAATAAGTTTCCCCGACCACACTGCGGGCATTTACCGGCAAAGCCTGAACTGATGGGTGGAGGGCGTCGCGCCATATAGCCAACGCCCTATCGGTACGCTTGGCGGCCGGAATTAGTAACCGGTCGCGAAGACAACGTAAACAAAAGCAAAGAGGAAGAGCCAGACCACATCCACAAAATGCCAATACCAAGCGGCGGCCTCCAAACCGAAATGCTTATCCGAGCGAAGTCCACCTGCCATCAGGCGGCCCCAACACACGAGCAGGAAGATAGCCCCAATCAAAACGTGCAGACCGTGAAAACCTGTCGCCAAGAAGAAGGCAGAGTCATAAGCCCCGTTGGCAAGCCATGGATAGCTTCCATCTTCGCGTTCACCAAATAAAATACCATATTCTATAAATTGGATGAGTGAGAAGACAGCGCCTAGAGCCACTGTCAATCCAAGACCCCATTTCGCGCCTTTGCGGTCACCATGAATAAGCGCGTGATGCGCCCATGTGACTGTTGTGCCGGAGAGCAAGAGGATGAGCGTGTTCATCAACGGCAAATGCCAAGCATTAACAGACACAACACCAGGCGCAATATTATCGGCATAGGCTGCTGCATTCGGCAGGATATCCGTATTCCATTGCGCCCGCATTTTGTGGAATAGACCTGTTTCGAAGAACATCCAGAACCAGCCCACGAAAAACATGGCTTCCTGCATGATGAACATGATCATGCCGTAGCGAAGACCAATATCAACAACAGGTGTGTGATCGCCGGCGGCCGACTCGCGAGCGACATCACGCCACCAACCAAACATCACATAAGCGGCAAAGAGTGAGCCTAAGAGAAGGAATATCCAACCACCAGAGACAGACCCATCACCGACAAGTGTGGAGGTCCATGTGTCCAAACCTTTGGCAAAGAAGAACTCCGTCATGGCGCTGTCCCCTGTGCGCGGCGTCAGCCCCGCAAAGAAAATAACCATGCCCAAACCCCAAATAAGAGCGGCTACACCTGACAGGAAAGGCCATGGGCTGGGTGGTACAAGATGATAGTCGTGTTCTACGGCGTGTCCGGCCATGATATTTGTCCCTCTTAACCCATCATTTGGGTCAATCTTTAGTCGTTCTAAGATGACTTACAAAGTCATCTTCTATCTTATTTTACTGCGTATAACCAAGCCTGTCTGGCAAGACAATAATATTCCTGCCTCCAAATGAGTCAGACGTCAGTTTAATTCAGTTCCACTTCCGCATTTGAACCGCTTGTCTGTGTTGCTAATTGCGCATCTGCATCCGTTTCAAAAAATGTATAGCTTAACGTAATTTCAGTCACATCATCGAGCCGTTTTTCGTCATCAAGCTGCGGATCAACGAAAAACAGCACAGGTAAGGGCAATGACTGTCCCGGCTGGATGGTTTGTTCTTCGAAACAGAAACAATCTGTTTTGACAAAATAGGGCGCCGCCTTGATTGGAGTAACGTTGAAATTCGCTACTCCGACAATAGGAAAGGCACCTTCATTCTTGACGGTATAATAAGCCAAACCCGATTGACCGAGTTGTATCTCCATTGAGCGTTGATCCGGTTTGAAGTCCCACGGCAATCCACTGGCAACGTTCGAATCAAATTTTACCGTTACTTTTCGGTCCAATATTTCTGAAAGATTTTCTTCATTTTGGGCGATTTGCGGCGTGCCGCCATAGCCTGTCACACGACAGAATGTGTCATATAACGGATCTGAGGCAAAGCCGAGACCTAGCATAGCTATGCCGATACCCGTCAAAATATACATTGTCTTTTTGTTTGCTTCCATTTTCGAACCCTTAGCCTCGGGAAACCATTGTTACGAATACAAACAACATAAAGGCCGCAAGGGAAAGCGCTATCGCAACATTGCGACGATTTCTCGCTTTTAACTCTGCCTTACTCGGCTCTACGAAATGCTCCGGCTTGTCTCGATATTCTTTCATGAGGCAATCCCTCTCAGCAGACCCTCAGCGGCCAAGACCCCAAAAATCGCAAATAGATAAATAATAGAATAGGCGAAGAGGTTCCGGGCGGCACGATCCCCTTTCTGAACATCATAAAGAGACACTTCATCAAACTCTTGTTCGCGCTCTCCGGCACGCGATTTCCACACTTTGAATGCCAATGCCATAAAGCCCAGATTTAACCCAATAGCGGAAACCGCATAGAGCGGCCCACCTAAGCCAGTAAATAGCGGCACAAGACAAACGCCAAACAGCAGAACAGCATAGATAAAAATTTGTAACCGCGTGCTTTTTGCGCCTGCCACATTCGGCATCATTGGAATACCGACACGACCGTAATCGCCTGTCTTATAAAGCGCAAGCGCCCAGAAATGCGGGGGCGTCCACATGAATGTGATCATGAACAATATGACGCTATCAACTGTAATTGATCCGGTCACAGCGGCGTAGCCTATCATCGGGGGGAACGCCCCTGCCGCGCCGCCAATCACAATATTTTGCGGTGTGCTGCGCTTCAGCCACATCGTGTAAATCACGACATAAAAAAATATGGTGAAGGCCAAAATCGAGGCTGCCACCCAATTGGCAGCGACATAAAGCATCCAGACAGAGGCCACGGAGATAATGATGCCGAAGCCGAGCGCGTTGCGCGGCTGCATTTTGCCCTGGGGTAAGGGTCGTTTTTTCGTACGTGACATTTGCGCGTCAATGTCCGCGTCATACCACATATTAAGCGCACCCGAGGCACCTGCACCCGCCGCAATACAGATGATCGAGGCAATCGCGGCCCAAAGTGGCATAACGCCCGGCGCACAGACAAGACCCGCCCAAGCTGTGAACACCACAAGGCTCATCACGCGCGGTTTCATCAACGCAAAATAATCACGCGGCTCGGCTAAGCTTAAGCCCGCCGATTGTGACACCGGAAGGTAGCTTTCAGGCTTTGAATTTAATGTGGCCTCTTGGCTCATTTATTCTCTCGTTTAATCTCGGCGTCCCTATCCCCTATTGGAAAGCTTTTCACAAGAGCCTCTATCACAACAAGAAAAAAAGCCGCAGTCAAAAACTACGGCTTTTGTTTTTCATATATGACGTGTCTTAGTGACCCTCTTTTTCCTCAATGCGCGGAAGCGTATTGAATTGGTGGAACGGAGGCGGTGAAGATAATGTCCACTCCAGTGTTGTGGCCCCTTCACCCCAATAATTGTCAGCCGCCTTGCGACGTACGATGAAGGCTTCGAGCAACATTAAGAAGAAGAAGGCGACACCTGCCAATGTCACGAAGGCACCGATAGATGACACTTGGTTCCAGAGTGTAAATTCGACAGGATAGTCAACATAACGACGTGGCATACCGTTCAAGCCCAAGAAATGCTGCGGGAAAAACACCAAATTCACGCCAATGAAGAAGAGCCAGAAATGCGCGGCCGCAAGCCACTTATTATAAAGGACACCGAACATTTTACCAAACCAGTAATAGAAACCGGCAAAGATACCAAACACAGCGCCCATAGACAGCACGTAATGGAAGTGAGCGACCACGTAATATGTATCATGCAGATATGTCGTGACACCCGCATTGGCAAGCACCACACCTGTCACACCGCCGATAACGAAAAGGAAAATAAAGGCCAACGCCCACTGCATCGGAATTGTATAGCGAATAGACCCGCCCCACATTGTGGCTAACCATGAGAAGATTTTAACGCCTGTCGGCACCGCAATCACCAAGGTTGCCGCAAGGAAGTAAGCTTTCAAATTCACGTCCATACCAATCGTGTACATGTGGTGAGCCCAAACAACGAAGCCAACAACACCAATCGCCACCATCGCATAAGCCATGCCGAGATAACCAAATATAGGTTTCTTGGAATTGGTTGAGATAATGTGCGAGACAATACCAAATGCTGGCAAAATCATAATGTAAACTTCAGGGTGACCAAAGAACCAGAACAAATGCTGGAACATCTGCGGGTCACCGCCACGTGCCGGATCGAAGAAGCCTGTGCCACCGTCAATACGGTCTGTAAAGAGCATGAACAAAGCCGCTGCGAGAACGGGAAGCGCGAGCAGGAGCAAGAACGCTGTGACCAACATCGCCCAAGCAAAGAGCGGCATTTTATGGAGCGTCATGCCCGGTGCGCGCATGTTCAGGATCGTTGTGATGAAGTTAATCGCACCAAAGATGGACGAAAAACCAGCTGCCAGAAGGCCAATAATAATAAAATCAAAGGACGGCCCCGGTGAGCCGGTCGTCGAGAGCGGTGGATACATCACCCAAGAGCCCCCAAACCCATCACCACTTGCGGATCCGGGCACAAAGAAGCTGATCAACAAACAGATAAGTGCTGTCGGCAGGAGCCAGAAAGAGAGGTTGTTCATGCGCGGGAAGGCCATATCCGGCGCACCGATCATAATCGGCACAAACCAGTTACCAAATCCGCCAATCAGAGCCGGCATTACCATGAAGAAGATCATGATCAGGCCATGCATCGTTACATAGACCAAGTAGCGCTGCTCATTCGCAAAGAATTGGATGCCCGGCTCGGCTAGTTCCATCCGCATCATAAAAGAGAGGTAGCCGCCAATCAGCCCCGAGATGATACCAAATATCAAATAGAGCGTACCAATGTCTTTGTGGTTCGTTGAATAAAACCAACGGGCGAAAAAGCCCGGTTTATCATCGCCATAAGCGCCTGTATCATTATCACTAATCGCAACCATGATGTGTGTCCTTCGTCTCTAACGTCTTTGCGTTATTATTAATCGCGGGCAGCGACGGTTGTCGCACCGGGAGTTATCGTATTGTCTGCGACAGCATTATCAAAGCTGCCCCCATTGGCGGCCCAACGTGCAAAATCTGCTTTGCTGACCACTTTCACTTCAATCGGCATTTTATAGTGTAAGATCCCGCAAATTTCAGAACACTGCCCGTAATAAGTGCCTTCTTTATACACCTCGAACCATGTTTCATTAATGATGCCGGGAACAGCGTCCATCTTGACTCCAAAGCTCGGGACAGCCCAGCTATGCATATTGTTCACGGATGTCACCAAAACCTTCACCTTTGTACCGACAGGCACAACAAGCGGGGCGTCTGTCGCCAAGAGATAAGGCACATTTTTTTCTTTCGCTTCGAGCTCTTCAAGAGGGTTTGAGATGATTTCCTCGATGTTTTCATAATCAGGATAAGTATATTGCCAGTTCCATGTATTTCCGACGGCTTTGACGGTCATTTCTGTCTGAGGCAGGCGGTCCTGCATATAAAGGAGCTGCATGCTTGGCACGACCATGATCAAGAGCAGGATAACCGGAATAATCGTCCACGCGATTTCGAGGCCGACGTGATGCGTTGTCTTTGACGGAACGGGATTCGCTTTCTCGCGGAAACGGATCATGATGTAGCCCATCAGAGCTGTAACAACGACAACGATCAAACAGATAATAATAAAAACAATGTTATGGACTTCGAGAAGTCTATCCATGACGGGTGTTGCAGACTCTTGGAACCACCAGCCGTCTTGCGTGGGTGCACCGATGACTTCTGCTGCTGCTTGCGTCGCAAAAGCGCCAAAGCCGAGGAGAGCAGTTCCCCCTAAAAGTGATTTAAAAAACCGCATTTGGTCCTCTTAAATTTTGCCTCACGCCCCTAGTGCGTTGAATGCCAGTCTATAGAGACAATAAAACAGGAAGTCGTGAAGAGAGTTCGCTGCGGATTGTCGCATTTCCGCGGTTGTCTATCGCGTGAGAGCGCTTAGATAAAGAGGAATAACGGAAGAAAGCAATATAAATGTCAGATTTTGTCTTTGACGACAGTCAACTCTCGCCGAAACAGGCGCAAAACATCTTGGATGACACGCTTAAAGGCGCTGATGATGGCGAGCTTTTTGTCGAACGCTCCGCCTCGGAATCACTCACATTTGATGATGGCCGGTTAAAAACTGCCAGCTTTGACACATCACGGGGCTTTGGCCTGCGTTGCGTCGCGGGTGAAACGTCCGGGTTTGCGCAAGGCACTGAAATGAGCGAAGGCGCATTGTCGCGTGCGTCGCAGGCCGTTATCATGGCCAAACAAGGCTATGACGGTGCATTGGCCGCCTCCCCCAAACGCACAAACGCAAAGCTATATCCTGATGTTGACCCTGTGGCCCATCCCGGTTTTGGTATCAAAGTCGAGCTCTTGGAAGAAATTGATGCTTATTGTCGGGCGCTTGATCCGTCCGTCGTCCAAGTCACAGCCACACTGTCCGGCACGCGGCGTAATATAGCAATCCTTCGCGCAGGCGGTGAACGCTATGACGATATCCGCCCCCTTGTCCGCCTCAATATTTCTATTGTGGCTGAGAAAAATGGACGCCGTGAGTCAGGTTATGCGGGAGCCGGCGGACGTAAAGCCTATGACAGCTATATCGCGCCCGAATTTTGGAAACCTTTAGCCAAAGAAGCTCTCAGACAAGCGAAGGTCAATCTTGATTCTGTGCCTGCGCCGGCAGGACAAATGGATGTCGTCCTCGGCCCCGGCTGGCCTGGCGTCTTGCTTCATGAGGCCATGGGACATGGCTTGGAAGGTGACTTCATCCGTAAAGGCACCTCCGCATTTTCCGGTATGTTAGGAGAACGCGTGGCATCAAAAGGAGTTACAATCGTTGACAATGGCACGATTCAAGAAGGCCGCGGCTCTCTGACCATTGACGATGAAGGCACGCCCACCTCGAATACAGTTTTAATCGAAGACGGCATTTTAAAAGGCTATATGCAAGACCGCCTCAATGCCCGCCTTATGGGGGTAAGCCCGACGGGCAATGGTCGCCGCGAAAGTTTTGCGCATTCCCCTATGCCCCGCATGACAAATACTTATATGTTGGGCGGCGATAAAGACCCCGGGGAAATGCTTGCCGATTTAAAAGACGGTATTTACGCGACGAATTTCGGCGGCGGGCAGGTCGACATCACGAGCGGCAAATTTGTGTTTCAGTGCACCGAAGCCTACCGCGTCAAAAATGGTCAAGTAGGTGATGCGCTCAAAGGCGTTACGCTGATTGGTGACGGCCCGTCTGTGCTCAAGCAAATTCGACATATCGGTAATGACATGGAAATTGACCCCGGCATGGGTGTCTGCGGCAAGGCCGGACAAGGCGTGCCTGTCGGCGTCGGCCAACCCAGTCTCTATGTCGAGAACCTGACTGTGGGCGGCAGTGCGACTTAATATGAACGGGGTATGAAGGCTTCCGCCTCGCTTAACCTTTCGACTCGCCTCGGCTTTCAGTGACCGCTATAGTGTTTTAACTGTAAACGGAGAAAACCATGAGTGGAATGAATTTAATGGACATGATTATGTCCGCCGCAGGGGGCCAAGCGCCACAACAAGTTGGTCAGCAATTTGGACTGGATGCGCAACAAAGTCAGAAAGCGATCCAAGCGCTCTTGCCCGCCATTTCATCGGGCCTGAAACAAAATTCAAGTTCCCCACAAGGTCTTGCAGGCCTTTTGGGTGCATTGCAAAATGGTCAGCATAGTCAGTATCTTGACAATCCGGCGCAGCTAGGCGCGCCGGCTGCTGTGGCCGAAGGCAATGGTATTTTAGGTCATCTCTTTGGTTCAAAAGAAGTCAGCCGCGCTGTTGCCGGACGGGCCGCAGAACAATCCGGTGTCAGCCCTGACATCTTGAAGAAAATGCTCCCAATGGTCGCGATGATGGCGATGGGTAGCCTCGGCAAGCAGACGAGCGGCCAGCAAGGCGGCGGTATGCAAGAAATGCTTGGCCAAATGGCGATGCAACAGCTCATGGGTGGCGGGAAAAAGTCCGGCGGTCTCGGCGGTATGCTTGGCGGCCTCCTAGGCGGGGGCGCGCGCAAAGCCCAAGCCCAACAGCAGCAAGTCCATCAACAAGGCCTCGGCATGATCGGTAAAATGCTCGACGCGGATGGTGACGGTAATACAATGGATGATATCCTCGGCATGATGATGAATAAAAGATAAGTTTGCTCAAAGCTTTAAATATAAAAGCCCACTCAAATCGAGCGGGCTTTTATAATGGATTTACTCAGTGTTCAAGACGCGAGTTTTTCCACTTCGGCATTTGCCTCTTCGACGTCTTTTTCCCACCCCTTGGTAAACATCCCAATAAGGAGCACAACTGCACCAACGCCAATGACAAAGGTCGAAATAGTAGTGAAAAGAGAAGGCATTTCTGCGACATTCTCAGGATCAAAGCCACCAGCTAATAAACCCGCAATGATATTGCCCATTGAATATGTCAGAACAAACAGTCCCATTAATTGCGCAATAAAGCGTTTAGGTGATAATTTACTGACCGCAGATAAAGCGATTGGGCTGAGCCAAAGTTCGCCTACAGTATGAAGAAAGTAAGTCAGAACCAACCAAAAGACTGTGACGTTACCCTCAGCAGCTGCACGCGCAGCATAGATCATAACAACAAAGCCGAGACCCATGATGACCAGACCAACTCCCATTTTGATGCCATAGGCTGGCGTCGAAAGTCGTTTGCCGAGCCAGAGCCAAAAATAGACAAAGAATGGTGTCAGAAGGATAATGAACCAAGAATTGATACTTTGAAGCCAAGTTGTTGGCATTTCCCAGCCAAAAATATTGCGGTCCACAAAATCACGTCCGAATAAATTCAGCGAGGAGCCTGCTTGTTCGAAACCTGACCAGAAACAGGTTGAGGCTACACAGACTAAAAGCAGTGCCAGCATTCCTTTTTTCTCAACCCCGGAAAGCTTACCTCCGAAATAAATCATGCAAAAATAAGCAATGAAAATACAAATAAAGGCGACTGTAACGCCTTTGGAGATTGCAATAGGGTCGATGCTTAACAGACCTGAGAGCATGAGACCCGTCACGATGGCTAAACTTACGAGGAAGAGGCAGATAACCACCCAACTATTGCGTTGCCCTGCTGGTGTCATTGGAGAAGCAGGAGCCACTCCTGCTCCCTTAAGTGTTGGTTTCGTAAAATGGAAAACAACAAGGCCAAATGCCATGCCGATTGCAGCTGCGCCGAAGCCAACGTGCCAGCCCACCTTTTCAGCTAAACCGCCACAGACAATATACCCAATAATTGAGCCGATATTGATCCCCATGTAATAGAGCGCATAACCACTATCGCGGCGTTCATCATTAGATGAGTAAAGCTGCCCCACCAAAGCGGATATATTGGGCTTAAGGAGGCCTGTGCCCAGAATAACAAGTATCAGCCCAATAAAAAACGTAGGTGTACTTGGTACGGCCAAAACGACATGCCCGCACATAATGACAATGCCGCCATACCACACAGCCTTTTGCGACCCTATCAGCCTGTCGGCCATCCAGCCTCCGGGCAAGCCCATGAAATAAACAGATGCTGTGTAAAGGCCATAAATTGCAAAGGCCGTTGCCGTGCCAATGGCTAAGCCACCTTCAGCTATCGCCGCGGTCATGAAAAGAACGAGTATGCCGCGCATACCGTAATAGCTCATGCGTTCCCACATCTCTGTTACGAAGAGATTCATCAATCCCATAGGATGTCCAAAAAATCTGGTGTCTCTTGCGCTTACCGCGGCCCCAACATTTACGGTATCAACCATATAACTCCCCTTATGAGCTTACTTCTTGGGGCGGGCATTGTGACCCTTCTCCCCTAAACTACTGTGACCTTTGGCATAAAGATTTGAACGGTGCAAATACCTTCCTACAGCTTTACACAGCCCTGCAATATTCTGCTCTAAATAATATGTTTAGGGGGTTGAGATTTTCACTTTTGCCTCTTATTGGCGTTAAAACGATATTTGGGGAAGCTTCATTGCGTCGCATATTCGAGACTTTATTTGCGAGTGTTGCGATTGGCGCAATGACGGTCGCACTCACGCCTGTTTTTGCGCAGGCTCAGGTTGATAGTGTTTCAACCACGGACCCGCAAGTTTATACACCTGCAGATTTTCTCCAATTTCAACCGCTCTCTGCCGCCGACCTGGTGTCGCGTATTCCGGGTTTTACCTTGCAAGGCGACGAAAGCGATGATCGCGGCTTTGGACAGGCCTCTTTGAATATTCTGATTAACGGTCGACGCCCTTCATCAAAGTCCTCTGATGCCCGTGAAATTTTAAATCGTATTCCGGCCGATACCGTCACGCGCATCGAGATTGTTGATGGCGCATCCCTTGATATTCCGGGCCTGTCCGGACAAGTGGCGAATATCATCGCAAATTCAGGCACGATTGGTGGCAATTGGCGTTATGCGGCCCGTTTTGAAGAGGGCACAGAACCGCAAATCTTAGAGGGCGCCGTGAACTTATCCGGTAAGCGCGGGAATTTGGAATATGTTTTAGGTCTGGAGGCCGGGCAGTTTACATTTACAGAAACGGGCCCTGAGCAGTTTTTTAACGGCAGCGGTCTCTTAATTGAAGACAGGCGTGAAGAAACATTTTTTCAAGAACAACGGCCACAAGCAGATCTTAACCTAACGCTCAACCGCTATAATGGGGATGTTGCCAATCTGAACCTCTCCGGCAGTTTGCGAAACAGAAACAGCGGCACAAATGAGTTCTTTGAAGCCGTCACCGCACCGGGACGTACCGGACAGTCCCGCGGAAATGGCGGCGAAGATGAATATCGCTATGAAATCGGGGGGGATTACGCATCAGAACTCGACTTTCTGGGGTCCAACGGACGCTTTAAAATTATCGGCCTGCATAATTTGGAAAACACGCAATCAGAAACCGTATTTGAATTCCAAGAAGCCAATGCGCCGCTTCAAACCACGCGCTTTTCGCGTGATGATACTGAAACAGAGTATATCGGACGCGCGGAATATACTTGGGCAAAAGGTGACAAACAAGACTGGGCTTTGGCAATCGAAGGGGCTTTTAATGCCTTAGATAGTCAAACCAGCATTCGCGTGAATAATGGAGACCCTTTTCCGGATGATGTGCGCGTCGAAGAAAAGCGTGTCGAAGCTAACATCACACAGAGCTTAGCGGTGAATAATGCAATTAACCTCCAAAGCTCTCTCGGTGCAGAATTTTCCGAAATAGAGGTCGTCTCAGAAAATGTTCCGTCCCGAGATTATTTTCGACCGAAAGGGTTTGTCAGCGCCTCTTACACAGCCTCTCCGACCTATACGTGGCGTGCAAAAGTTGAGCGGTCCGTGGGTCAATTAAATTTCAACACCTTTGTGTCCACCGTTAGCCTAGCGGATAACTTTGAAACGGGCGGTAACGACGATATTGTTCCGGATCAGCGTTGGAAGGGTGAGATTGAGCTAGAGCGGCAAGATGACAAAGCCATA
This sequence comes from uncultured Algimonas sp., assembly GCA_964352855.1. Classification (GTDB taxonomy): domain Bacteria; phylum Pseudomonadota; class Alphaproteobacteria; order Caulobacterales; family Maricaulaceae; genus Litorimonas. The sequence continues at coordinate 24,100 of CAYGTR010000015.1, forward strand.
TCAGGCACATTAAGAGCCTTTGTTGATTTCATTGATGACCCTATTGATCGCGTTATTATTCGGGAAATCAACGCCGATAATAACGAAATCATTTCCGAAGGACCGGGCAATCTTGACTCTGCAACCCTTTACGGAGTCGAGGCCAATATGACATGGGTGATGGACTCAATTGGCTTTCAAGGTATGCGGTTAAACGCCGGGCTCTTTCTCGCAGACAGCTCAATTGAAGACCCCCTCACGTTCGATACCCGCGCGATCAACCAAACGACATTATGGAATTATGATATTGAACTGCGTCATGACATTCCCAATACGCCTTACGCATGGGAAGTCGAGATAGAGCAAGGGCGTCAAAGTCCGTTTTTTAGACTCGATAATGAATTTGATACACGTTTCATTCGCCCCGAAGCACAAGTGACCTTTATTCATAAAACACTTTTGGGTATGCAATGGTCTGTAACGGCGTCAAATCTCTTTAACTTTAAATCACAACGTAACCGCACAATTTTTTCCCCCAATCGTTTGGGCGAGGTTGTTCAGACAGAAAATTTTGCGCGTCAACGCGGACGTCGCCTTTCAATTACTGTGAATGATACATTTTAGACGCTAAAAGATGCACTCTTTATAAGCGCGAAGAATATCATAATCCCAAGCGCCCTTGAACTGTCGGATCAATCGGTCGGCATTACTTTCACCTAAAAGCGCCATGCGGTCGAGGTCTTGCAGGAAAACGGTTTCATTTTCACCATGCGCATTTAATCGTCCGCGCGCATTGAGACCTGTTCGCGATATGGCAAGAACATCTTTGGCGATATCTTGAAGCGTTCCGTTTCTAAATACGGTTTGAAAGCCATGAAGCGGTACATCATTTCGAAGTTGCTGTCGTTCGTCTGCCGTCCAATCTTTAACGTAGTCCCAAGCTGTATCTAACGCATTTGAGTCATACAACAAACCCACCCAGAAGGCAGGAAGCGCACATAGCTCATCCCATGGCCCGGTATCGGCTCCCCGCATTTCGAGAAACTGCTTCAAGCGCACTTCAGGAAAAATCGTCGACAGATGGTCTTCGAAATCAGAGAGTGTCGCGATTTCTCCGGGCACAACATCTAATTTACCTTCCAAGAAATGTCGGAATGATTTCCCCGAAGCGTTAAGATATTGGCCATTGCGATAAACAAAATACATCGGCACATCGAGCGCATAATCTACATATTGTTCAAATCCGAACCCTTCATCAAAAACGAACGGTAACATACCCGTACGGTCCGCATCCGTATCCAACCAGACCCGGGAACGATAGGATTTATAGCCATTAAGTTTGCCCTCCTTAAAAGGGGAGTTTGCAAACAGAGCGGTTGCCAAAGGTTGCAGCGCCAAGCTAACGCGGAACTTTTTGACCATATCGGACTCTGAGCTGAAATCGAGATTGGTTTGCACGGTACAGGTCCGAAACATCATCTCGCGCCCATACGTGCCGACTTTTTGCATATAATCACGCATGATTTTATATCGTCCTTTAGGCATAACAGGGACATCTTCGAGCTTGGTATCAGGACGGAAACCTAGGGATAAAAACCCTGCGCCAATTTCATCCGCGACTTCGCGAACTTCGCGCAAATGGCGACTCACTTCTCCGCAAGTTTGATGCACATGCTCAAGAGGTGCGCCTGAAAGCTCAAATTGTCCGCCGGGCTCCAAGGAAACAGAGGCCCCGTCTCGCTTTAGTGCCACAAGGGTCTCGCCCTCAAAAACAGGTTCCCAATCAAAGCGTTGCAAGCCTTCGAGCATCGCCTTTATTGAGCAAGCACCGTCATAAGGCAACGGTAGCAATGAGCTTTGATCAAACCCGATTTTCTCATGTTCCGTACCGATGCGCCAGGCCTCAATGGGCTTTGACCCTGCGGCCAAATAATCAATCATTTCGGCTTTATGGCGCAGTGGCACTGCATTTTTACCAGAGCTGGGAGCGGCCATTTTCAATCCTGAATGCAGTCATTTTTCAATACTCCCTTACGCGCTCATTTTTATCCCGACAAGGCTACAGAGGCGCAGGGCGCTCACTTTAATTTGATGCCGCCTTAAACTGTAAAACTTTGTGATGACAGCGAGCCGCAGAATGGCTTTGCGAGTAAGGCAGAGTTTCACTATGGGTTAGTCGAAATAGGAACGTGTAATGGCCATTGATTTTATTGACCTTAAGACCCAGCAAGCCCGCATCAAGCCTCAGATTGACCAAGCCTTGGCCGCTGTTTTGGAGCATGGCCAATATATTCTCGGGCCTGAAGTCCGCGAATTTGAAGACAAATTTGCCGCTTTTGGGCAGGCCAAACATGCCATGGGCTGTGCAAACGGAACTGACGCACTTCTACTGCCGATGATGGCATGGGGTATGCCGCGCGGCGTGGCTGTTTTTTGCCCCAGTTTTACCTATTGCGCAACCGTCGAGGTTATCTGTCTCTTGGGCGGCATACCTATCTATGTCGATATTGACCGCGAGACCTATAATATGTGTCCCGACAGCCTTCGAAAGGCTATTGAAGGTATCAAAGCGGAAGGCAAATATACGCCTTGGGGCGTTATCTCTGTCGATCTCTTCGGGCAGTCTGCCGATTATGAGCGCTTATCCCCTATTATTCGCGAACACGGGCTGAAATTCATAGCAGACAGTGCGCAGGGATTTGGCACCACGCAAAATGGCAAACAGCCTTTACATTTTGCCGATGTGGCCACGACTAGTTTTTTTCCTGCCAAACCTCTGGGATGCTATGGTGACGGCGGGGCTGTTTTAACGAATGATGCTGACCATCTCCACATTATGAATAGTGTTCATATTCATGGCATGGGTACAGATAAATATGACAATGTCCGCGTCGGCTTAAATTCACGACTAGATTCAATGCAAGCCGCGATTCTTTTGCAGAAGCTTACAATTTTTGAAGATGAAATTGAAAAGCGCAATCAGATTGCAAAACGCTATATCGACGGACTTCGCAGTAACGCCTTGCGTGTCCCCACAGTTCTGGACGGCGTTATTTCGACATGGGCACAGTTTACAATTGAGGTGCCGGATCCTGATAAGTTTGGCACTAAGCTTCGCGAAAAAGGTATTCCAACAGCTCGCTATTACCCGAAGCCTGTGCACAAACAAACAGCCTATCAAGACTATCCGTCCGGCGTCGGTGGTATGGCGAACTCAGAAGACGCTATGACAAAAGTGATTGCTCTCCCCATGCATCCTTATTTGGATGAAAACATACAAGATATGATCATCGAGACAGCCAAAGCCGCCATGTTATGATCTGAACTAACGCATTATAGTGTATAGCTATTGATTGACGTATTCGTGAATCTATTCTCGACTTGGATCAAACCGTCCCTCACGCTGATATTGACGGCAACACCCAATTTCTGAAAGGCGGTGTTGACCGTGATATGTTTCTGCGCCTGAGCGGGTGAAAAAAAGGCAATTATATAAAGGCTTAGAGAGGATTTAGGCGAGGATCATATCCAGTCGCCTTGCACGGACTGCCATAGAGTCAATAAAGAGAGCGCTGCCGTATCCGCACGTAAAATGCGGGGGCCTAGAGACACCGCCATCACGGCTTCATGGTCACACAGAATGTGTCGTTCCTCATCTGTAAACCCGCCTTCCGGTCCAATGAGGAGCGTTGCGGGTGTTGGCGCATTTTTAACGACACTTAATGCGTCTTTCGCGTCTCCCCCTTCATTAGCAAAAAGAATACAGCGCGCAGATTGTTGCCCCAACCAACCCATCAAACTTATAGGTTTAGACAAGGCGGGAATATCTAAACGTTCCGTTTGTTCTGCCGCTTCAATAATTTGTGCCTTCGCCTTTTCGAGATTGAGTTTCGGAAATTGTGTGCGCGCCGTTATGATCGGTTCAAACCCAGCCACACCCAATTCCGTCGCCTTTTCAAAAATAAACGCCGTACGGTGACGACGGATAGGGGCAAAGGCCAATCGAATGTCAGGCATGTTGACGGGGGCTCGAAGGCATTGCATCATTTGAGCGTTTGCATGCTTTTTGGATAGAGAGGTCAGTTTACCCAACCATTCGCCGTCTCGACCATTAAACAGTCTTAGCTCATTCCCCACATCCATACGCAAAACTGTCGATAAATAATGCACCTGCTCTTTTGGCAGGCTGACAATCGTCCCCTGTGTTAATGACGCATCAGAATAAAGACGTTTAAGCGTGTAATTTTCGCGCATGGGATTGTCTTAACCGAAAGAATGGCGTTAATCACGAGCAAATGAGCCAAGCACGCAAAAATTTAGTCGTTAAAGACTCTCACACAAAGCATTGGGTGAACCAATCGCCCGACAGCATTCGGCCTTATCTGCAACTCTCCCGTCTCGATCGCCCGATCGGATACTGGCTTTTGGCTTTGCCGGGCTGGATAGGTTTGGGGTTTGCATCACTTACCTATGGCTTGGCGTGGAGTGATTTGAAGTGGGCCACTCTTATCCTGATCGGCGCCATTGCGATGCGCGGTGCGGGGTGCACCTATAATGACATTGTTGATCAAGATCTGGACAAACAAGTTGAGCGCACGGCTTTACGTCCGCTTCCCGCCGGAGCCGTCAGCACAAAACAGGCTTGGATATGGCTCTTTGCACAATGTTTTATCGGATTACTGGTTTTGCTCTGCCTACCGCGATTGGCCCAAATTATCAGCCTCTGCTCTCTTCCATTGGTGGCCGCCTATCCTTTTATGAAACGCATTACTTGGTGGCCACAGCTCTGGTTGGGAACCACGTTTAACTGGGCCGTTTTGGTAGCGTATACCGCAAAAACGGGTGAGTTAAGCCTGCCGCTTTTGATCCTTTATATTGGGCTTATTTTTTGGACTGTCGGTTATGACACAATCTATGCTTGCCAAGACATTGAAGATGACGCCTTGGTCGGTATTAAAAGTACAGCGCGGAGATTTGGTAAGAATGTTAAGCTTGGCGTTCTGACAAGCTATGCTCTCTGTGGTATCGCAACATTTGCGGCTTTACACCTGACACTGGCGCAACCTCTCAAACATATGGAGCATACAAATATCTCTGAACGATCTTTTATTGAGGTAATCGTTGTCTTCTTTTTGTTTCTGCCCTTTCTTTTCCACCTGATAACCCAAGTGCAGTCTATTCGCCTCTCCTCTCCGCAAACAAACCTGAAAATATTCAAATCTAATTTTGCAGCCGCCATACTCTTGCTTCTCTGCTGTATTTTAGGAACCGTTTTTCATTATGCTTATGCATTAGGGTGGTTAGGGTTTACGGATACCGACCTCTCCGTCTTTCAATAAATACTCACTCCTTTGTGATAGCAACTTCACTGGCACTTCATGCGTATAGACCTACATAGGATGAACACGTTGACAGGAGTCCGTCCATGCGAAATGAAAAAATATTTGATTTAAAAATTGACCGTCGCTCTTTGGGTCTTGGCATTGCCGCCTTCACGCTTTCTGCCTGCACGGGTTCATCGGATGCCAGTGAAGCCACACAAAGCCAGGCGGCAACCAAGATGGAGCGAACTGATGACATAAAGGATACAGCTATGAGTGATGAAAACTGGGCGAATTTAACAACTTCTGAATGGCAAGACCGCCTTACAGAGCAAGAGTTTTACGTTCTGCGCAAAGAAGGCACAGAACGTCCTTTCTCTAGCCCGCTAAACGACAATAAAGAAACGGGAACTTATGTGTGTGCGGGCTGCGCCTTACCTCTGTTCAAGTCTGAGACTAAATTTGATTCCGGCACAGGTTGGCCAAGCTTTTTTGATTTTATACCTGGCGCCATTGAGACCAAGAAAGACTTCAAACTCATAATGCCCCGCACAGAATATCATTGCGCACGCTGCGGCGGACATCAAGGTCACGTCTTCAAAGACGGCCCTCGCCCAACGGGGCTGCGCTATTGCAATAACGGTGTCGCCTTAGATTTTGTCGTAGGCGCTTAAAGTCAAAGCTTCCCAAATGAGTACAATAAATTTATACAACCTTTTATTGTCTTTCTAAAATATGAAGCTTTATAAAGTTTATCGCAAATCATATTGCCTTTATTGATAATCAATATATAATTATTTCTATTCAATATGGAGATGAAATATGAAAACGATTAAACGATTTGCGACTGTAGGAAGTGCCATTTTATCAGTTGCAGCCCTGACAACAATTTCTCATGCCGCAGAATGGAGCACTGCCGCAACGGCTGACTCCTTTCAAATTGAAAATGAGGCCATATTCGCAACAGCTTCAGAACAAACAGCAATTACATTATTATGTATGAATGGAAAACTTCGCGCCGCCATCTCTACGTCAGGCATTGAAGGGCAGGACATCTTATCTGTGAATAGTGAAACAAGACGTCGAATTAATCGTGATGTCACACTCGAAATAGAAGGTAAAGACCCCCACAAAGCAACATGGCGCGTCAATCCTAGTGCCGATATTCATGTAACACCAGGACGAAAAGAAGCCGCTATGCTCTACAATGCGACGGTTTCTCAAAAGCCAGTTTCGTTACAACGCAAAGGTAAAGACGTTCATGAATTCGTTTTACCGGCACCGAATAATATATTTGCAGAATTCGGAGCGGCCTGTGGTGTTGGAAAGAACGCTGAAAAACAAAGTTAATTAACCTTTAACGAAAAACGAAATTTCATAAAATTTCATACTTGCCAAATCACTTTTCCTGGCTACTGATAAATTATCGATTAGCCGTGCCATGGTGGTGCCGCGTTTATGAAAGGAGGTGTGATTTGTTTATCTGTTTTGAGGGGTCTGCCCGAAGCTGTTAAATCAGCCCTTTCGTAAAAGCGAAATTGGGTAATTAAGCTATCTATTAATGAAACCGGCATGGCGTCCGGTGAGACCCAAACTTCAAAAAGAACCCTGACCGTACTGCGGTTGGGGTTTTTTAATATCAAAATACCGCTATAGCTCCATATGATTCTTAAGATGAAGACAGGATATTTCTTATGGCTATTGCCCGCACTGTTGATCGTCGCCTGTTTTTCGTTCTCGACCGGGTGCATACGCGTTTATCACAACAAGCCGACGCCGTGTTAGCCAAAGGCTCTGCCATCAGCCGTTCTCAAGCGCTTGTACTCGTCTTCCTTGGCTATAACGATAATTGCCGCATGACAGACCTCGCCGAAGGAACAGGAAGAAATAATGCTGCGATATCCGGTCTTGTTGAACGCATGGAAAAAGCAGGTCTGGTCGAACGTCGTGCCTCCTATGGTGACAGACGGGTCAAGACTGTGGCCCTCACATCTGACGGATGGGCCAAACGCGAAGACGTCATGAATGATTTTCGAGACTTTAATACGCAACTCACAAAAGGTCTGAGTGATGCCGAGATTGAAATTGTCTTTAAATTTTTGCGGCTGGCCCCTGAACAGTTCAGTTAACAGAATAGACGGAAGCCGCCTCAACGGTTAAAGTTGTCATATGGCCAAAACAAAAAAGATAAAATCACCTCCACAAAATGTTCAAGTTGACATTGTCTCTGATATTGTCTGCCCTTGGTGTTGGTTGGGCTACCGCCTATTTGCAAAGGCACAGCAACAAACCAAAACACAGGTTGATGTAACGTGGCGGCCTTATATGCTTGACCCGTCCGTTCCGTCTGAAGGTGTGGATTATAAAGCCTATATGAAAACCAAATTCGGCAATGGTCCATCAGATAAATTCAAAGCTATGCAGGAGATGCTTGAGGAAAAAGGCCCTCAATACGGCATAGATTTTCAATTTAATGCGATTTCGCGGCGGCCCAACACACTCAATGCACACCGCGTCATAAGATGGGCACAAAATAATGAGAAAGCCGGCACAGCTATGGCAGAAGCCTTGTTTCAGGCATTCTTTACAAATGGTCGAGATATAGGTGATGTGAGTGTCCTATCAAAACTTGCAAGCGGCATTGGCTTGGACGCTGAGATAACCGCTGATTTATTGGCCACGGAAAAGGACTCAAATGCGGTGCGCGAAGAAATTATGTTCTTCCGAAATCTGGGCATCTCGGGCGTTCCAACATTTATCTATAATGGACAATTTGCGGTACAAGGCGCACAAGAGCCTGAGTCCCATATGCAAGCCATCAAACAAGCTACAGAAATTGGCATGGACATTTAAGGATATCATCATGACGACGTTTCAAATTATCTCCCTATATGCCGCGCTCAATTTGATATTGGCTTGTATATTGATGTTGCATGTCAGCAATAAACGCATCAGCCAAAAGGTGAGCGTTGGCGATGGAGGAGATGCAGGCTTATTGGCCCGTATTAGAGCCCACGGAAACTATATTGAAAGTGCCCCTTTAGCCCTTATTGGCCTGTTTGCTCTGGCCATGATGAACGCACATGTCATGGCCCTTCATATTTTCGGTGCTGGCTTTTTAATTGGTCGTGTGTGTCATATGCACGGTATGGATCAAGAAAATGCGAATGGTAAAGGCCGCATAATTGGTTCCATTTTAACACTTCTTACATTACTCGGCACAGCGCTTTATCTCTTGTTTTTAGTCTTCACTTTTAAGTCAATCTGATATGAAGCTTTTGGGTGCCAAGCTTGGAAAAGCCTGATAACAGCCCCGCCATGACATATCCAATTGATGCACCGATTACGGCTGCCGCGCTCGCACCGACACTAGAGGCATTACTTGCTCTCGCCAAAGCAGCGGGTGCAGAAAGCTGCGATGCAGTTGCCACACATGGCCGATCACTTTCGGTCGCCGTCCGCGAAGGTGCCTTAGAAGATGTTGATAATAGCGAAGGCCGCGATGTCGGGCTTCGGGTGATAGTAGACGGTCGTCAAGCCTGCGTCTCCAGCTCTGATATGTCGTCTCTTTCATTGAAAATGCTGGCCGAACGCGCCGTCGCCATGGCAAAGCTTGCCCCTCGCGATCCTTATTGCGGATTGCCTGACGCTGCACATTTATCCCAAACAGGCACACAACCGGATTTAGAACTTTTTGACCCTACTACAAAAACTCCGGAAGACTTAAAAGCACGCGCTCTAGAGGTTGAAGCTGCGGCTCTCGCCGTGAAAGGCGTCAGTCAAGCCGAAGGCGCGAGCGCGAGCTGGGCATCATCCGCCATATATTTTGCAACATCAGATGGGTTTCAATCGGGTTGGAGGTCATCACGTCACGGCTTGTCCGTATCCGCAATCGCCGAACGTAACGGCGCGATGGAGCGCGATTATGATTATGACGGTGCGCGTTGGCTCGAAGATCTTCGAGGCCCGGAAGATATTGGACGTATGGCAGGGGAACGCACGATTGCCCGGCTCGGCAGTCGCCAAATGCTGTCAGGTCAATATCCCATTGTTTTCGAAGAGCGCCTATCAGGCTCGCTTATTTCTTCGTTCTTAGGCGCCATTAATGGGAATGCCATTGCGAGAGGTGTCTCTTTTTTAAAAGATAAAATGGGAGAACCTATTTTCGGGGATCATATTCAAATCATTGATGACCCACTGATTATTCGCGGCCAAGGTTCCCGTCCATGGGACGGAGAAGGCCTGCCTGTACAAAAACGTGAACTGGTTAAAAATGGCGTCTTGCAGACATGGTTGCTCAATACTGCGGCTGGAAAGCAACTTGGCTTACCCAGCACAGCGCATGCGACGCGCGGTATTGGTTCCCCACCAGGTATAAGCGCGACAAACACTTATCTGGCACCGGGTGAAAAAAGCCTCGACGCGCTTTTATCTGATATGGTTGAAGGCGTTTTGATTACAGAAATGTTCGGCCCGTCGCTTAATTCCAACACAGGTGACTATAGTGTAGGTGTCGCCGGCTTTAAAATTGAAAACGGGCAACGGGCTTACCCGGTTTCAGAAATCACGATTGCAGGCAATTTAAATGATGCCTTCCGCAGTTTCATTCCCGCCAATGATATTCGATTTGACGGCGCAACAAACGCCCCAAGCCTTTTGGTTGAAGGCCTCATGGTCGCAGGCTCATAAATGCAAGATTATGACGCCATATGTCGTCCCTTACTAGAAGACCGCGCTCTGCTGGAACGTGTTGTGCGCGAAGCAGGGAAAATTGCAAAAGATGCATTTCATGCCAATGACTCCAATGTCTGGGACAAGGTCATAGGGCATCCTGTCACAGATGCCGATATCGCCGTGAATAACTTCCTTCATCAGGCACTTATGACAGAACGCCCGGGTTATGGGTGGCTCTCTGAAGAAACGAAAGACGATTATTCCCGTCACTCTTGCCCGCGCACCTTCGTTGTTGACCCGATTGACGGCACCCGCGCCTTTATTGATCGCACAGAGAATTTTGCAGTGTCTGTCGCCATTATTGAAGACGGGGTTAGTATTGCAGGGGCCGTATTCAATCCTCTGAAAGATGAGTTCTATTCGGCTCACTTGGGTGGGGGCGCAACCCTCAACGGTAAAACAATCTGGTGCTCTGCAAGCACCAAGCTCGAAGGCGCGGAAATGATAGGCTACCCCCGCAAGTTTAGACGTTTGGGCTTTCCACCCATGCGAGTTCGCATTGCGAATTCTATGGCTTACCGGATTGTCTTGGTCGCGTGCGGGAAAGCGGACGCGACTGTCGCCTTTACGCCAAAATCGGATTGGGATGTCGCCGCGGCGGCCCTTATCGCGACAGAGGCAGGGGCCATAATGACCAATCTCAGAGGCAACCTTCCTCAATATGACAAAGACAGCACATCAGGCATGGGCGTCATTTGTGCTGGCCCAGCCCTACATGCTTTGTTATGTGAATATGTGAAGCCCGTGATCGAAAAATACGATGCGAGCGAAAATAAAATTGAAGACTTTAAAGAACTGGGAACGAAAATGTCTGATCGTGAAATGAAATCCATCCAATTGTTACACATCGTCATGGGCGGTGAACTCGTTGACCCTATGCGTACAGAATTCAAAAATTTGAAAGAGATTGATTTCGTGGGGGCCTTTGCCAATTTTGACGACGCCCAAGCAGCTTGGAGAGCAGCCGCACAGCGCACCGTAGATAGCGCGCATACACGATATTTTATTCTTCATGCACATGATCTTCTCGATCCTGATGGCGACGGTATCATCGGGTAAGGTTTAGCACGCTTACGGATGACCGACACCGCAACAGATAGGCAGCGTCTTTCGCGCCTCTGGCGGGATTATATCTGGCCGCAAAAGGGGAAACTCTTTGCGGCTATTTTCTTTATGGCGCTTTTGGCCATCGCGACGGCGGCTTATACTTGGGTGATCAGCCTGATTATCGACCAAGCCGGAAAAATGGATGAAAGTGCAGATGCGCTCTCTGCTGCCAAAAAATATGCCGTGATCATCCTGCCTTTTTTGATATTGGTACCCTTTGTTTCAGGCGTCGCAAATTACATTCAGCGCATTCTCACCAATGCGATTGCGCTTAATGCAGTTGGCAAGATGCAGACAGAAATGTTCGCCAGAACGCATGGTGCAGATTACGCCGCCCTCTCCCGTGAACCTACCGGCAATCTCATTTCCAAATTCACGAATGACGTCACAGTCGTCTCAAATGCGATGATCCGCGTTTTAGGCAATATTATCAAAGATGTTCTGACGGTTATGTTTACAATCGCTGCCATGCTTTGGCAGAATTGGCAGCTCTCATTGGTTATGACAGTTTTTCTTCTCGCATTCTGGCCTATCATTACGATTTCCAAAAGAATGCGCGGCAATGCGCGAGATGTTCAGGCGCATATCGGGCTCATTACATCCGATTTGAAGGAAAGTTTTACTGGCGCACGTATGATCAAAGCCTATGGCTTGGAAGCCTCTGAAACTGAAAGGTTAGGTAAAAGATTTGATGAACGCATCCGATTATTCCTGAGACTGATAACACAACAAGCCCGTGTTGATCCTATCTTAGAGGTGTTGGGCGGTCTCGCCATAGCAGGGGTGGTTGTATTCGGCATGTATCAAGTCAGCGCCGACCTTGCATCTGCCGGTTCCATCGGTGCAGTGCTGGCCGGCATTGCCATTCTCTCGCCCAGGCTTCGCGCATTGGGAACCTTGAACAATGTCTTGCAAGAAGGCTTGTCCGCGGTCTCGCGTATATTCGAGGTTATTGATACACGCCCAACCATCATTGATGCCAATGACGCAAAAGTCTTATCACATGCCGCAGGGTCTATCACATTCAATGCTGTCAGCTTTACATATGAAGACGGGACACAAGCCCTCAACAGCGTGTCTCTGACAGCTAAACTCGGTGAGACAATCGCTTTGGTCGGGGCGTCCGGGGGCGGTAAATCAACGATCATCAACCTTATCCCAAGACTTTATGACGCCGGAGACGGGGCGATCGAAATTGACGGTCTCAACATCAAAGAGATTACACTGGCATCGCTTCGCAAAAACATGGCGCTCGTCAGCCAGAATGTGACGCTTTTTGATGATACAGTCGCTGCAAATATCGGACTCGGGGATTTAACCGCCAATAAAGAACAGATTATCCAAGCCGCCATAAATGCGGATGCCCATAATTTTATTACGGCGCTGCCCCGCGGCTACGACACGCGTTTGGGCGAAGACGGGCTTACCCTATCGGGTGGTCAGAGACAGCGCCTTTCCATTGCCCGTGCAATTTTGCGCAACGCCCCAATCCTCCTCTTGGACGAAGCCACATCTGCGTTGGATGCCGAGTCTGAAGCGAAGGTTCAATCCGCCTTGGAACGCCTTGCGAAAGGGCGCACAACAATCGTCATCGCCCATCGTCTCTCAACGGTGCAAAACGCCGACCGCATTTATGTTCTGGATCAAGGCAGAATTGTTGAAAGTGGAACGCATAGCAATTTGTCCAAGAAAAAAGGCGGAGCCTATGCCCGCCTTTTAGATTTACAATTAAGAGCTTAAGCTCCCAACTTATTTCTTTTTAAACTTAAGCGTCATGCGGTTGGTTTCACCGATGGCTTCCATCTCTGCCTTCAGTTCAGAATTATCGCGAGAGGTTCCAAGCGTTGGCGGTAGACGCCAAACCGCATCCTCCACTGTCGGGTTATCCAGCGGGTTTTCATTAATGTCGCTTTCGCTTACCAATTCAAAACCGGCCGCTTCAAACGCTGCAATCAGATTTGTCTTTTTGAGATAGCCATTATCGCCTTCTGCCCATGTTTCATCAGCATCTTCCGGACCCTCATGTTGAACAACACCGACAATACCACCCTCTTTCAGAAGGGCGTGTGCATCCGCCAAAGCTTTGGTCAAATATTGGCCTTCATCCTCAAAACGGGACAGGTTGTGCAAAGCACGAATGAACAACACAGCATCCGCTGTTCCGTCAAGTGAGGCATCGCGATCACCGAAAGCAAAGGCAGAAACAATTGGGGCATCTCCCTCGCTGCGCCATTCATTCGCACTTTCTGTCCAAGTGGCCGGCCATGATTTTTTATTCTCAATAAATTCAGGAGTCGCGAACCCGCCGAATTCAGGCCACATAGCGAGCGAATAATCAACGCCAATGACCGCGCCCTCTACGCCGAGATAAGGCATAAGGATTTTTGTATACCAGCCGCCACCGGGCAGCACATCTACGACGGTCATACCAGGTTCAATACCAAAGAACATCAATGTGTCTTTTGGATGACGCGCATCATAACGCGCTTTCGCGGTATCATCTTGCGCCGCTAAAACAGCGTCCAGCTTGGCTTCATTTGCCGCCATTTGCAAAGCCATGGCTTCAGCTTGTGCCGCATCAACATTATCTTTGACGGCTGTCGTGTCCGCATTTCCACAAGCGGAAAGCGCGATCATGGCCAATCCGGCCAAAAGGGTCGTTTTGAGTGACATTAGGTGTACTCCTCTCTGTTTTTGTTTGATTTATGCCTCTTCGGGCCAGCTATCTTTTCCGGGTTGGTGAAACTCACCATATTTCCGATATTTCACAAGATAGCTCGGCACAATGGCCTCAATGGTTTCGGGGACTATTCCCAAATCTGCGAAACTTTTTACATCATCCGCAACAACATTGTCTTTTTTGAGATTTGTTACCTGATCCCGCGTGAGGAAAGGCGCCACAAAAGGCAAAGCCCCCGACATCTCGCCAAAGAACCCCATCATATTCGCCCCGAACCACGGCACGGGCACAAGCAAACGTTTCTTCCCAATCACCTCGAGCATAAATTGCAAAAGTTCTTTAAAGGAATAGACGCGCGGGCCGCCCAATTCATAGGTTTCTGCACTCGCCCCCGCCACAATACGCTTCGCAATCGCATCGGCCACATCACAAACATAAACCGGTTGGAATTTCGTTTGTCCCCCACCGATCAAAGGTAGGGCAGGTGCCAATTGTGCCATGGCCGCAAAACGATTGAAAAACGCGTCCTCTGTTCCAAAAATGATAGAGGGTCTTATTATATCGGCGGTCGGCACGTGCTGACGCACAAGGGTTTCACCTTCGCCTTTTGTTCGCGCGTAATCGCTTTTGCTCTCAGTATCGGCTCCAATCGCAGAGACATGCACGAAATTTATGATGCCAGCTGATGCGACAGCTTTGGCAACAGTTTCTGCACCCTTTACATGCAAGGCTTCAAACTTTTGCTGACCTTCTTCGTAAAGCACGGCCACAAGATTGATAACAGCGTCTGCGCCTTCGACTGCGCGGGCCACAGACTCTTCAAACCGAAGGTTCGCCTGCATGAGTTGAACTTGCCCCACACCGCCAATCACTTTGAGATCCATGCCTGTATGCGGACGGCGCATCGGGACGCGAACGCGATAGCCCTGCGCCACAAGACTACGAACAACATGTTTGCCGAGGAAACCGGAGCCGCCGAAAACAGTCACTAAACCCTTATTCATTTTACACCTAAATGTGACGATCAAATTTGGCGGATGATTAGTCCGAACCTGCGCAAATGTCTATGTGTTTGAGCGGATAGTTGCAATCAACTCTTCGCTAGCGGCTTCGATCAAATCAAGCACATGATCAAACCCGTCCGGCCCGCCATAATAAGGATCAGGCACTTCATCTTCAGCAAAAGCCGTTGCAAAGTCCAGAAACAGGCGCGGCTCTGCAGTTGCCCCTTCCGGTTTAAACCGCGCCAGATTGTGCAAATTGCTCTTATCCATCGCCAGAATATAATCGAATCGCGTAAAATCCTCAGATCGCACACGGCGCGCGGTTTGCCCCGCAAAACTATAACCGCGTATCTGTCCAGCCGCGATAGAGCGGCGGTCCGGCCCCTCTCCCGCATGCGCGCCGGATGTGCCCGCGCTGTCAATATGGACATCAAGTCCGGCCTCAGTGGCTTTTTTGCGAAACACAGCCTCCGCCGTGGGGGAGCGACAAATATTACCGAGACAAACGAAGAGAACTGATGCCATGATGCTCCTATGCCAAAACCAAATCAGATTGTCATCCTTACAGGCGCAGGCATTAGTGCCGAAAGTGGGATTGAGACCTTTCGCTCCGAAGGCGGCTTATGGGAACAATACCCGATTGAGCAGGTCGCCACACCGGAAGGCTTCGCCCAAGACTCCGCGCTTGTGCATCATTTTTATAATATGCGACGGGCGGCACTTAAAACCGTCGCGCCAAATCCGGCGCATATCGCTCTGGCTAAGCTACAAACCCACCTGCGACAGACCGGTGGTGACGTGTCGATTATCACGCAAAATGTCGATGACCTGCATGAGCAAGGCGGGGCCAAAGACGTCATTCATATGCACGGTATTTTGACCTCCTTGCTCTGCCAATTTTGTGAGGCCCGTTGGGAATGGACCGAAAAGGCCCACCACGAGATGAGTTGTCCAACCTGTTTTGTGAAGACCGGACCACGCCCTGATATCGTCTGGTTCGGCGAGATGCCTTATTATTTAGACGTGATAGAGACTGCGATGAAACGGGCCGATCTCTTTGTCTCCATCGGCACAAGCGGTGCCGTCTACCCAGCCGCAGGCTTGGTCAGTGAAGCCAAGAGGCGCGGCACACCCACGTTGGAATTAAACCTCGAACCCAGCCAAGGCTCCTTCCTCTTTGACGAGAGCCGCATGGGTAAAGCCGGCACGATTGTACCGGAATGGGTGGAGGAGGTTTTGAACTGTTAGTGTTTTAGCGATGTTCTAAAAACATTAGACACTAAATATAGAATATTATTAATTAGAGGGTAAGTGAGAAAGAATAATAAGTTTAATAGGGAAGAAAATAGATGCTCCCTTTTGAAATCAAAGTTAATAACAATTGCATTGGAAAGTGTGGTTTTGAAGACTGGTCCCTTTTGGATGCAAGTTTATTAGCATTAAAGCAGCCAAATAAATCGGAAAATGATAATATTTATCTGAGAGTTGGTGGTCTCTCAGTCGTAAACACTGAAGACGTTTCGCACTATGTTAGATTTTTAAACAAGATTTAGAAATTGGAGGTGTTGTAACTTTCGAGATTGTTGAGTCTGATGAGGTAATCAAGCCAATTAAGAGATACAGATCCGATTCTACAGTGCAGGAAAACCCCTTCACAGAGGAGGAAATCCTTGAGATGGAACGAGAAGATTACAAGCATTTTAAGGCAAAGCTTGAAAAATAAAATATATGTTTAATTGCCTCTAACCTGCATCCGCAATCATTTTTGCTATTTCGTCTTTGAGGTGCATGCGTTGTTTTCTGAGGTCGATGGCGCGGGAGTCGGAAGCCCCTTCGACGCCGATTTCAATCCGGTGCACTTCACGGTTAACGGTATGATATTCGTCGGCGAGTTTCGCAAAATGCGCATTTGACATTTTCAGATCATGAAGGATTTGTTTGTCATTCGGAAATTCTTCCGCAAGTTCATGTGGGACATGAGACATCATTATTCTCCGTTTTATTATGATAATAAAGCTACGCCATCCAACGACAAACTTCTTGACCACCGTCAATTTTTCGCGCGTTAACAGACATCTCGACAACGGACGGATCACCCTCTATCGGTTAAGTGATGAGGAGAGAGTTTATGCGCATTATTTCGACCTTGATTATGGCCATCGGATTTGGGCATTTCTTAGCCGCCTGTTCTGCGCAAGCCCCGACAAAATCTGACCCTCTTGCGGGACTTGATCATCGCCCCGGCTTTATTGATCTCTATGTCGATACGACCCAGAATAAAGTCTTGGCGAAATTACCGACGGCTGATGAACACGGCCTCTCCTTACGCCTTATCCATACGGCGCGCCTGACGGCGGGATTAGGCTCAAATCCCGTGGGCCTCGACCGTGGATGGGGGGATGGCGGTAAGATTGTCGCCTTTCGCCGTTTGGGCAATAAAGTCATTATCGAGGCTGAAAACCTGACCTATCGCGCCTCACCCGAAAATCCGCTTGAACAACGCGCCGTGAAAGAGAGCTTTGCCACATCCTTTTTGGCGAGCACCGATATTCTCTCCACTCAAGATGGTCTGGTGATTGATTTGACCGAATTTCTGACCAGCGATGTTTTAGGTCTCGTGCAATATCTCAAAGATCGCGACCAAGGCACGTTCAAACGCGCAGAAGACCGGACATTAATCGACACCAAAAATGTCTTCGCCTTTCCCGATAATGTTGAGATGGATGTGTTCTTTACTTTGACATCGGCAGACCCGGGGCGTGAGGTTGCTACCACGGCAGCCAATGGAACAGACGCGACGCTGATACAACATCATTCTTTCGTCCGTTTGCCCGAAGACGGCTATACGCCGTTGACATCAGATCCGCGCGCAGGCGCGATAGAGCGTGTTTATTTCGATTACAGCGCCGATTTGTCCGCGCCAATTGAGACCCGTTTGGCCCGTCGCTACCGCCTACAGAAAAACGAGGCCAGTGAAACGATTAAACCTATTGTCTTTTATATCGATAGCGGTGCGCCGGAACCTATTCGTTCCGCCTTGGTTGAGGGTGCGGAATGGTGGGCAGAGGCTTTTGTCGCTGCCGGTTATCCGGATGGGTATCGTGTAGAGATTTTACCGGAGGACGCGCACCCGCTCGATATCCGTTATAATGTGGTGCAATGGGTGCACCGCCAAACGCGCGGCTGGTCTTATGGTGGCGGTGTGTCTGATCCGCGTACAGGCGAAATGCTCAAAGGTCACGTCAATCTTGGCTCTTTGCGGGTGCGCCAAGACCGCATGATTTTCGAAGGTCTAGCCGGAACAGCCAAAACAGATAGCGGCGATGCGGATGACCCTGTTCAACTTGCCTTGGCGCGTATTCGCCAACTCTCGGCTCATGAGGTCGGCCATGCTCTTGGCTTTGCGCATAATTTCGCTGCCAGCACTTATAATAAAGGCTCAGTAATGGACTATCCCGCACCGGATGTGCGTGTACGCAATGGCGACCTGGATTTCAGTCAAGCCTATGGCGTTGGCATGGGCGCGTGGGATATTTTCACCACCCAATGGCTTTATGGCGATTTGACAGACACTGAGCGTGAAGCCCTCATTCAAGATGCGATTTCACGCGGCTTGGCTTATGTCGCAGACCAAGATGGGCGCGGCCTCGGCACAGCGCATCCGCAGGGTAATATTTGGGACAATGGGGCCAACCCCGTCGCAACACTCGAAGAAACAATGGCCGTTCGCCGGATTGCCCTTGATCGGTTCGGGCTCGATAATTTGCAACCCGGACAGCCGGTTTCAGACCTTAACAAAGTCATTGTGCCGATTTATCTGTATCATCGTTACCAGACAGCAGCAGCGGCCAAACTGATTGGCGGTATGTCCTTTAATTATGGCCTGAATGGGGATGGACAAGCCGCCGCCGAAATTGTGCCCCTAGCCCAACAACGCGCGGCTTTGAACGCTGTTTTGAAAACACTCGACCCCAAAGATTTGGACATTAAGGATGAAACGCTTAATCGCCTGACGCCGTCTTTGGTGAGCTACTCGATTGCGGATAATGATCGCGAATTATTTAGGCGGACAGCCTATCCCGCTTTTGATGTCACCGCCGCAGCCGATACGGCTGCAGACTTGACGTTTAATGCACTCTTACACCCGAGCCGCGCCGCCCGCTTGATTGAGTTCAAACGCAGGGACAGTGCAAATTTGGGCTTTACGGATGTCCTTGAGGCCACGCGGGACGCCGTGATGCGCCCCGCGGGGCAAGGTCGCGAGGCAGAGATTGCCAAAGCCATACAAGCCCGCTTTGCGTTTGCCCTAATGGACTTATCCGACAGTGACGCCACACCGAGTGTAAAAGCCCGCGCGGATCGAATGCTCCGATTGGTTCAATCCGATTTGGAAGGCACAGATTTTGGTCATGGCGACTGGTTGATCACCCGCATATCAGCGCATTTAAATAAACCTGTAATACCCCAACCCGGTGTGACGGGTGCCAAACAATTACCTCCGGGCAGCCCTATCGGGACATCGCCCATGGAAGACTTCAGCGCGTATGAACTATGTTGGCATTGCAATTAAATCGGCGCAACGTTGTCACATAGGTTTATGAAGTGAAGCACATTTTTATAGATGCAGATGCCTGCCCTGTCCGGGAGGAAACTTATAAAGTCGCGCGACGCCATACTGTACCCGTGACTGTTGTGAGTAATTCTTTCTTGAGAGTCCCGCGTGAGCCTTTGGTTAGTTTCATTTGCGTCTCGGACGCTTTTGACGCGGCTGATGATTATATCGCGGAATGCGCGGAGTCAGGTGTCGTTGTGATTACGTCGGATATTTTATTGGCGGAACGTTGCCTGAAATCTGACGCCATGGTTTTAGCGCCCAATGGGAAAGCCTTCACAATGGATACAATCGGCGGGCAACTCGCGACACGGGCAATTATGGCGGACCTACGCGCCGGAGCCGACATGCCCACAATTGGCGGACCGCCGCCATTTACCCCACGTGATAGGTCGCGCTTTCTCGAAGCCCTTCACCTTATGCTTGTAAAAAACTGACTCCTTTTAACGAATTGGCGTGTTTGATAAATTGACTTGAGCCCGTCCATCCCTATGGTGCGCGCGATTTTAAACAGCTCAATTTGGATATCATCATGACAACGCTAGGCCTCGAAAAAGCTATTGAAACGGCATGGGAAGAACGCGCTTCGCTGTCACCTGATACAAAAGGTGAGCAACGTGACGCGATCGAAGCCGCGATTATGGGTCTCGACTCAGGTCAGTACCGCGTGGCCACACGCGAGGACAATGGTCATTGGACGGTGCATCAATGGCTTAAAAAAGCCGTTCTTCTAGGATTCCGCTTGGAGGCCAATATAGCTATGAGTGGCGGGCCGGCCGGCGGGCATTGGTATGATAAGGTTCCGAGTAAATTTGCAAATTGGACAGCCGCCGACTTTTCCGCCGCAGGCATTCGCGCCGTGCCACCAGCTGCAGTTCGCCGTGGGGCCTTTATTGCGCCCAATACTGTTTTAATGCCGTCTTATGTCAACCTCGGCGCCTATGTCGGCGAAGGCACAATGATCGATACATGGGCCAGTGTCGGGTCATGTGCGCAAGTGGGCAAAGATTGCCATATCAGCGCAGGTACAGGCATTGGCGGTGTGTTGGAGCCACTACAAGCCAATCCAACGATCATTGAGGATAATTGCTTTATTGGGGCGCGTTCCGAAGTTGTTGAAGGCGTTATCGTGAGAGAGGGCTCCGTCCTCGCCATGGGTGTCTTTATTTCGCAGTCTACAAAAATTTATAATCGCACAACAGGGGAGATAAGTTTTGGGGAAGTGCCGGCCTATTCTGTTGTCGTCCCCGGCACATTACCCGCCAAAAACGGAACTCACAGTCTGGATTGTGCCGTTATTGTGAAAACGGTCGATGCCCAAACACGGTCCAAGACAGGAGTGAATGAACTTTTACGGGACTAAATTTGCAGATTCTTATAAAGTTAATAAAGATTTCAAACCAAAGATCAGGATGAAGCGTAATTATTAATGAAAACGCTGTGTCCTCCCCTTAGATATCAGCGATAACGCCCGATGTCTCACCGCCCCTCAGAGACATCGGGCATTTTTATGCGAGGACGACGAGGTCGCTATATAACTATACTAATATGCCTATAATGATATTTATCCTGCGAGGGGAAGTTCAAAATTCTGATTTTGCGCGATATTGGGCTGCTTTCCCGCGACAAAATTTGAAGTTTTGACAGCATTCTCTTGTTGAGCCTCTTTCCGCCAAGCAAAGATTGTCGCCAACGGGCTACCCGCCGGACAATACCACCGCTTAACCGACGGATCCCATCGTGCGCCAAGCCTCTTTGCCAACTCACGATCTTTATAGCTCACATTCAAATAGCGTTTTGTCATGTTCTGCCTCCTAAGTTGCGTAGAACATAACACGAACATAGGCATTATTCAAGGAATATATTCATATAGGTATTTTGAGAAAACGAGGCTGAGAACGCATACAGAAATGCGAACCTTTGCATATTCAAAACAGAAATTAAGGAGATATAATCCTCTGGTGGAGCCTAGGGGAGTCGAACCCCTGACCTCTTGCATGCCATGCAAGCGCTCTACCAACTGAGCTAAGGCCCCCACTCAAGAGTGAGATTGCGCCGTTTAATCTCCGACGCCGGAGGGGTCAAGACGACTTTTGCCGTCTTGACGTCATTAATTACAGGTTCAAAGGATTCTAGATTTCAATCTCTTCAGCATCATCGTCGTCGTCATCATCATCTGGTGGCGGCATTTCATTGTCGTCATCATCATCCGCAACTAAAGCCGCGTCTTCATCTTCATCTTCGTCTTCGGAGTAGCCGTCATAGCCGGGCTTATCATCGTCACCACCTTTTGCGCCGCCGATAACGGCGACATCATCGCCGTCAAGTTCAAGCTCTTTTGCAGCTTCATCTTCTTCGTCGATATCATCCTCATCGACTTCGGCTTTGGCGTCCGCATCTTCGTCTTCATCCTCATCGTCATCATCACTCGGCTCCGGTGGGAGTTGTGAGGAGGGAAGAATAGGAATGATCTGGAATTGATCCCAAGCCGTTTCCGTTGCACAAATCGGGCAGAGCGCCGGATCCTTCGCTAAATCATAAAATTTAGCGTCACATTCTGGGCACACGCGTTTCGTGCCTAAATCAACCTTTGCCATAAGGGTCGCGTCCTTTGCGAATGGCGCGTAGCTTTGAGATTTCAGCTCTCAGACAACGCTAATAAAATTTTGTGTTGCGTGGAAGGTTGGGCGTTGTAAAACCCGCATCCCGCTGGTCAATCCGCGTCTTAGCGGCTCGGCTAATCAAGTCAACCATCAATGGATGTCAGGTCTGTATATGTCTCTCAGCCAAACAACCGCAAAAGTGTCTCATTCAGAAGCTTTAAGTGGAACGGTAAGTGCGCCCGGTGATAAATCAATTTCGCATCGCTCTATCATCCTCGGGGCGTTGGCAGAGGGGCAAACAGAGGTCAGCGGCCTTTTGACAGGTGCAGACATTCTCTCCACGGTGGGGGCGATGCAGGCCCTTGGCGCTAAAGTCACACAGGTTGGTGAAAAATGGATCATCAAAGGCGTTGGTGATAAAGGCCTTCAAAGCCCCAAAGGCGACATTGATTGCGGTAATGCCGGCACAGGCGTGCGCTTAATCATCGGGGCGTCCGCAGGCTATAAGCTAAAAGCACGGTTCACGGGAGATGCCTCACTCTCGGGTCGCCCCATGAACCGTATTCTGGATCCCTTGCGGCAGATGGGTGTGGTTGCAGAGGCGCGCACCACTGAGAAGGGCGAACCGGGACGATTACCTATAAAGTTAAAAAGCGATGGCGAGTTGTCGCCGATTGAATACACCCCGCCCCACGCCTCAGCTCAGGTCAAGTCCGCAATTTTACTGGCGGGGCTCAACACAGACGGAAAAACCACTGTGATTGAACGCACCCTCACCCGCGACCATACAGAGAATATGCTGCGGGCTTTTGGTGTGCGTGTTGAGAGCAAAACGCGCAATGAGGCGACACATATCAGCATAACGGGCCCCGCCAAATTAAAAGCCACAACAATAAATGTGCCGGGAGACCCGTCATCTGCAGCGTTCCCGATTGTGGCGGGCCTTATAACCCCCGGTTCCGACATCGTCGTCAAAAATGTGATGATGAACCCGACCCGAACCGGCCTTTTTGAGACTCTCAATGATATGGGAGCTTTTCTGAGAGCCGATAACTTCCGAAAGTCAGGCGGAGAAACCGTTGCGGATTTCCACGTCAAACATTCCAAGCTCGTGGGCGTGACCGTCCCGGAACAACGGGCAGCGTCTATGATTGATGAATATCCAATTTTGGCCGTTGCCGCGGCGTTTGCGACAGGCACAACCATTATGAACGGCATTGGAGAGCTCCGAGTTAAAGAAAGTGATCGTATCGCTGCCACAGCCGCCTTGCTCTTGGCAAATGGCGTCAAAGTCACGGAAAGCCCGGACGGTTTGAGCGTGACCGGAAATGGCGGTCACTTGGTCGCGGGCGGTGGAATTGTGACAACCCATCATGACCACCGTATCGCCATGAGTGCCATAATCCTAGGATTGGCCGCGCAAACCCCCGTGACAATTGATGATGCCTCAATGATCGGTACAAGTTTTCCGAGCTTTTTTGACCTCATGGCCTCGCTCGGCGCGAAAATTGACGTATAGATAAAGTCTCATGACCCTCACGGCTAAAACCATCGCTATTGACGGCACATTTGCATCAGGCAAAGGCACACTCGCCAAGCGCCTCGCGGCGCATTATGGCCTCGCTTATATGGATACGGGTAGGCTTTACCGTGCCGTCGCAAAGACGGTCTTGGACAAAGGCGGCGACCCTAATGATGCAAATGACGCCACGGATGCGGCGATCGCCCTTAGGGAAATAGACCTAGGAAAAACCCTCTCTGACCCCAATCTAAAAAGCGGTCCCGTAGGCGCCGCAGCGTCTAAAGTCGCCGTGTACCCCTCGGTCCGGGTCGCGCTCCTTGATCTGCAGCGAGACTTTGCGGCCAAAGGCGCAGTGCTGGACGGGCGCGACATCGGCACGGTGATTTGCCCTGATGCCGATGTGAAGCTTTATGTAGATGCCAAACCGGAAATTCGCGCCGCACGCCGTCATGCTGAATTGATTGGATATGGCGAAAACATCAGTGTTGAAACCGTGCTCGCGCAGCTGAATGAACGCGATGCCCGCGACATGGGCCGCAAAGACGCACCACTGAAACCCGCGGATGATGCCCATTTTCTTGATAGTTCAGAGCTATCCATTGACGCAGCCTTCAAAGCCGCGTGCAATATTATTGACGCAGTTATGGCGGCGAAAAGCGCTTAATTTTTTCTGGACAGTTCCTCTTACTCTGCTAAATGCTTTTGCGAATAATTCGCAATTAGAGACTTCCTATGACGAACCCAAAAACTCGCCGCCTTTTTGTTTTGGCACATTTATGGTTTGCCGGAATAATGGCCCCGATTTTCATTTTATTAGCCATCTCAGGCGGGTTATATTTGATTGGCAATAAGGGTGAGTTTAAATCAACACCTTTGACACTCCCCGCTTCGACGACTTTGAACTTTGAAAGTACGACATTAGAAGAGGATGTGCGTGCGCTCTTGGTCTCTGCCGATATCGATCACAAGTTTGAATACATCAGCAAACGCAATGCGAGCACGATCCATTTGCGACCAACCTCACGCGCCTTTATAGAATTTAAACAGACCAATGCGGGATTAGAAGCGGTTCGCAAAACGCCCAATTTACAGGGCTTCATGATAGAGCTGCATAAGGGTCATGGCCCGACTTGGTTCAAAACTTATCAAAAATTAGTAGCGATTGGCCTGATCGGGGTTGTGCTCGGCGGCATCCTTGTCGGTCTCATGGCAAAGGCTTACCGGCGTCAAACTTCGCTTGCGGTGGCCTTTGGGACGATTATTTTCATTTTTCTCGCATTTTTCGCGTAAGGCTTTTTCCCGTGGCACACCACGGGGAAACGTCGGAAACCCCCATAAAACCGACTAAAATTCGACTCGTTTTTGATTGAAAAACTCTCAACCTTGCCTATGTGTAAAGGGTAGAAAGAATTGATATCGGAATTTTAGAAAAGGGGGCACAATGTCCAATCTCGATACCCAAATAGAGCAATCCAAAAAAGAGGTTGCTGCGGCACAAGCCAAAATCAGTGCCCTATCTTCGCAAATAGAGACAGCCCGCCAAAAAATGGAAATGGGCAGCGATATCAGTATTGATATTGAAAACGCCTCATTGGATGACGTGCATGCCCACGCGGACGCAATGAATTCAAACATCGCGGAGCTTATTCTGGGTCTTGACGATGTCACAGCAGGTTTCTCTAAAGATTTTGACTCCATGCGCTCACGCACAGGGTGGGAAAAATTTGTCGGTGTCTTCTCCAAGCAACGCGCCGAATCCCTTCGCTCTGAGCGTATTCGAACGGCCTCTATTGAAGATAAGCTGCAGGATCTGATTTCTAAATCCAATACAATCCAAACCATGCTGCAAGGTCAGCTTGACCAATTGCAAATGCATAAAGACCAAGTTCAAGCGAATCTCGGACTGACGCTGAATAATCGTGAAGCGGCCGTCACGGCACTTGAGCAGATCAAAGTCGACTTGGCAGCACTTGATCCGCAAATTATTGAGCTTGAAAACAAACTCTCTGTCGAAACGGATGCCAAAAAACGCGCACAGTTGGAATCAGAGCTAGCCAAAATCAACGCGACGCATAATGAACTCGCGCAGCAAGAACAGGTCAAACTCGCGGAATCACAAACGCTTGAGCGTTATATTGAGAAGGGCAAAACTTGGGTCGACAGCTTACAAAACCAAGCCGCCACGCAAATGGTGCTGATCAACAAGCTGCAGACCGACACCAAGCAACGCGTTATTCTTTATGATGCCTTGTCGAAATCTTTGAAGACAGCGCAACAACAAGATGTCGCGCATAAGATCAACGAGATCGGTGTCGCCACAGATAAAGAAGCCCAAGTTGCCATGTCGGCCATCGGTGCGGCGACGAATTCTAAAATGGCGGAAATGATGGAAGCACATGAAGACCATATCATCTTTGCCCGCAAAGTTCTGGAAGAAAAAGCCAAGGCAGATGAGCGTTTTGCGCGACGGTTTGAGAAAATCATCGAGAAACATGACGCCAATGCCTATGGTCAGAACTAAGGACACTATTACTCGTGTCTGTCGTCGAGACTTTACAATTTGATCACCGCGTTCTGGATAGCGCCGCCAAAACCCGGCGCTATTTCGCGAAATTTGAACGTATCATGATCCATTTGTCGGATGTGGCGGCGCTCTCTAACAAAGAGAAGCTAATCACAACGGCAGAGGCCAAGATATTGTCGTCTTATCTCGGGGCGCTGACCAACACCTTCACAGCGCTGTCTTATAAATTTCTGATGACCCATCGTATCGGCAATAAAGAGACATCCGGCATCAGCATTGATAAGTCGGAAAGCGGGTTCCCCATTTTCCAAGAGCTGATGCAAATGGCGGCCGACGCCACGCAAGCCAAAAAGCATTTGAAATCTCTGCCGGATCAAGAGCGCCTGAAAAAAGATATGATCAATCATATCCTGAGCGAGCGTTCTTCGCCGACTCAATTGCAATATGCGATGAGCCAGCGTCTTTATTATGAATATCTGGCGCAGGAAAACCTCTTCCTGACGCAAAACCATCCGCAGCTTGTTTGGGTGGGTAAAAATATGAATGACGGGCGGCGTAGCTATTTGGTGCATTGGGCGGCCTATGACAGCCAAACCAATCTACCCGCCGTTTATCTGATGGAGCTCGAAGATACAGCTTCGCGCGCCCTCGTCCATGATGAACGACGCTGGCCACAAGTCCAAAGCCACCTCATGGCGCAAGCCGTATCGGGGCTAAAACTCCTGACCATCGCCAAGGGGTTTGATGCTGATTTTGATACCCTGCACCCAAAGCTTTTACGGCGGTTCCATCTTGGCCCGATGTATAGCCACGCCTTTACGGAACAACGTGGCCCCATTCGGGATGTCTTGGCGGAAGCGGACGGCGAAGAGGGTCTGGACTGGGCTCTGGCTTGGACAGTCGAGTCGCTTTTATCCGAGAACACCTTCAAAGAAAAAACTGGGATCTTCCGCAAAGCAGAACGTCAGGTTTTCAAATTGGACGGCGCTTTGGGCGGAAAAGAATCCGGTGCGACGGATACGCAACGCGCGCTCATTATCCCCCACCGTGCCTATCAGGTCTTGGAAGAAAAACAGGCCCAAAACTTTAAAGGCACACGTAAATATGTCGTGGGCCAGAACAAAAAAATATTAAGCTATAGCTAGGAAATAAATGTCTGACTCCGGTAATTTAATGGAATTGAAAGAGGCGATGATCCGTGAGAAATATGCGGCCGCAACGGCGCTTCTGGACGGCTTTGACCATACGCCGCGCTTGGCCAAAAAGCAGGACGTAAAGCCTGCTGCGTCCGGTGAACGTTCCCCCGGCATCGGGACAAGACGACGTTTTCGTTCAACCACACCCGGACTTGTGACGCAATCAACAGCCCGCCCCGAAGGCGTCCATTTAATTGACCGTATCCAAGGCACAGATGAGGGTGATGTCCTCGTCAGCCCGATGCAAGCCAATGTGCTGCACAGCCTGCGCCGCGCCCTCGCGACAGCCCTCGTTGTCTCAGACCAATATAATGAGCAAACAGGCCTCTCGGCGCTGATGAAAGATAATTTGTCCGGCAAATTATCGGGCGGTAAGCAAACCGAATTTGCCGAAGGCCTCGCCGCCTCCGCCGCGATAAGCCTGCACGTTTTTGCCAATATGGCGAGTTTCCTCTTGGCCACCGCCCATGCCGATGGATCAGATATTAATGTCGAGATTGGCGAAGTTGAAGAAGTCCTAACGGATAATCCGCAGCTCGCCTTAACGGGGGCGCTCTGGGAGCTGGATCAAGACATCGCCCTCTTCGTCGATAGCGAAGATAAGCTTGTGCCTGTGGTCACGGCCTTCCTTGAAAAACTCATGGATAAGGCCGCTCTGCGAGCCGCCAATATGCCCCGCCTCGCGCCCTTTACATCGGTGAGTTACCGCGTTGAAGAAGACAATTTCAACATTAACGGCTTCATACCTTTTGCCCGTGCGCAAAGCTCCAAGCTGACCATGACGTTTAAAAAACCGAATGAAGTCGTCGGTAACCATATCGCCAAATATCAGTCCATGAAGCTGTCCAAAATGCTCATGGCCTATGATTTCGAGC
This sequence comes from uncultured Algimonas sp., assembly GCA_964352855.1. Lineage (GTDB taxonomy): Bacteria > Pseudomonadota > Alphaproteobacteria > Caulobacterales > Maricaulaceae > Litorimonas. Next base: position 52,257 of record CAYGTR010000015.1, read on the forward strand.
GCAAATTAAATCCCTTTGCCGAGCTTGGTGGATTTATCTTTACCTTTATGGGTGACGGTGCGCCGGGCACGGGTAAGACTACCCTCATCCAAATGATGGCCGGGTTGATTTCGGACTATTGTAATAATGCGGGCTATGCCTTCCGCTATCAAAACCTGTCGACCGATAGTATTGATAGCTATCAGGGCAAGTCGGCGCAAAATGCCAAAGCCTTTATCAATAATGTGATTGACCCCAATGTAATTGGATTCGGCACGATTGACGATATTGACCAACTCGCCGGCAAACGGGGCGACCGTCAATCTTCTGCCGGACAGCTCGAAATTACGGCCGTTTTAATGGAAAGCTTTGCGGGCGCGAATACTGTTGTGCGCGGCAATTGTACCTTTGGCATGTTTTCGAACTACCCTGAAAATGTCGATGATGCGTTGCGGCAACGGGCAGGCGCGCGTTTCCTTGTCGATGGGCCGCAAACGCGGGATGACTATATCGACATTCTGCATTTATTGATGGGCAAGAACCACGACATCCCTGTCGGTAAGCATGAGTTATTTGCTGCGCAACAAATTAAAAAAGCGGTCGCCGCGAGCTATGACAGCCACGCCAAGCCCAAAGAAGACGGTCTCATACGGGTCTATGAAAAAGTGTCCAAAGATATTGGCAAATTTGATACGATTGCCAAGCTCGGCACCTATCTCAAAGGCATTCAGGAAGCCGATGAGCGTTTTACAGGTCGCGCCATAAAAAATATCACCGACGCCGTCAAAGTCCGGGCTATGGATTTTGAACTGCCGGATGAGTGGATGGAAAATACTGATCTATTCCTATCTAAGGATTATGACACCAAGAAAAATATGATCGCGGAGCTGTCACAACCCATCACGGTGGATATGGTCATTCAAGAGATTAACCGCTACGCCGATTCAGAATTCCGCTACGCCGATAAATCCGATGAAATCGCGATTGAGAATATGGTGCGCGATTTTGGAAGACAGGAAGAAGCGAAGAAGCGGTATTTGGAGAGAAAGGGGTGAGTCGTAAAAAATTCATAGAATCTATTGGTGGTACATGTAGAAACTGGTCTTGGAGTTGGTCTTTCGTGTCTCATGCAAAAAGAATTATATTTTTTGGGGTTTGGGATACAGAAATTATTGCTAACAAACAACTTTTGATGAAAGAGACTTGGTCAGAAAATGCCCTTGGAAGAAAAACAAATGGATATAAACAGTCTTTAGAACACCTACGTCTAGTCGAAGAAGAGAAATACCAATTATACACCTTCATTCAGTATCACAAACTAGGAAATTCCTTAACAGGATCAGCTAAATTAAAAGGTTTCTCAAAAAATATTCAACCCAAATTAATGGTTAAAAAAGGTGGATCTTGGTATGCTGTTGACCACTAATTCGTACTCAAAATCATGATGCGCCTTGTCCGAAAAGGTTTGATGTTTGGCAACCTCATTGAGGTCAAGTCGCCTGCGCTTGTGGAGCGGTATAATCGCGCGCTGAAACATTTAATTGACCGTGAAACAACGCTCTCGGAATTTCATATTGATATTGCCGGATACTCGCCCGAAATCGGCGATGAGTTTGAGGATGATCTTTATTTGAACCCCAAAGGGTGCAACCAGATGTTCATCCTGCTGACCACAGATCAGATGAAAGCGCCTTTGCTGAACTCGCAATTCTCCACCTCACGCTCTATCTTGCGCCAATATATGCAAGATAATGAAGATCAGCTTTTCGCCCTCACTGCACGCGAAGCTGTGGCCGGGGAATTAATGAATTCCGTCTTTTCCATGAGCTCGTCCGCAGACCTGCTGCATATCAACCAGATCGAAGTGGAAGCCGACACGATCCAAGCCCATGTCGCCGAGGCTAATCAGCTCACCGAATTTATCGACCGGTTTATGACCGAAGATGATGCGTGGTGGGACGATGTTCTGATCGCGCAAATGATAGAACTGGCCAAACGGACGGGCAATATTCAACGCAATCCGGTCAAGCTCGAAAACCGCATTTATGAGCAAGGGAATTATTACACCCATCATTTTGGCGGGGTCTATGTCTTCCGCGATACGCGCACGCCCACCATTATCGCGCGAGAAAAACTTGACGGATTTGAAGACCTCTCCGTGCGGCAGGTTCTGACTTTCAATGACCGTGAAGGCATTGCCAATTTCCTGCGAAATGAAAGCCTCTCGCAACTCATCGTGCAAATGCCGAAACAAAATACAGCCGCCATCATTAAGCAGAAGATTGATTTCATCACCCTGACTGTGGCTGCTGAACAAGGCCATGATTTGTCGGATATGAGCCGTCGCAATATGCGCCTGTTGGAACGCAAATATGCTGACGCTATGCCGGAAGAATTTCACGGGCTGATGGATGTCTGGCGTTGGGCCAGTATGGGTGGACGTGCGCCCAAGCTTGCACCGGATCATCCTGCTTTTTTCTATGCGTTGCGCTCCAGCCAACATGAAGACCGCGATCTGGTGAATATGCTCTTATCCGATCTGTCGCGGCTTGATTTCCGCCAGCTCTTTATCTGCCACAAACCGCTTTTCTATGATGCTTACCGCGCTTGGTCCGAATCCAAGAAAGACTATGTTGCGCAATTCTTGGCGGATGAATACGCCATGGATAAGGTCGGCGCGCGCGAGGCTTTGTTCGGGGATGAGCCGATGATGGTCGAGCCTGAACCTGCTCCTAAACCGAGCAAAAATACGAAGTCAAAATCGAAAGCCAAGCCAAAATCAAAGCAGCCTTTCAGAAGTCCGTGGGGTGAACCCATCGTCAAACAAGGCATAGAGCAACTGAAAGATATTATTGGCGATGATGATGATTTCAGAGAGTTGTATAAAGACTTCCGAAAGAAGGCTTACAAAGCCCGTAAAAAGTGGGATGATTAATAATGTTACCTTGGATTCGTAATCTTGTTATTGTTTTCGCTATTCTCAGCGCAGTTTATGCTGTGCTGACCCTAACGGCAAATTTCCGACAGCGGCAAAAATTACGTTCCGAGTTTCACGGCGAAACCGAAATTGAGACGAAGGAAGCCTTTGTTGAACGCGGGTTGCGGCAATATAATCGCTCTATCCGTCCGAAAATGCTGTTGGGTATTTATCTTATTCCTCTTGCCATTATGGGCACGCTGATTTGGCTGGCGCAATATGGGTAAGAGACAAAGATTGAAACGGGAGGTTTCTGATGAAATATATTAAGCGGTTTTTGGGCTTCCTCTTATTCCTCATCGTGGCGGTAATGCTGCATTATTATTTGCCGCAGCGCGACATCGTTCAGATTGTCGGCACGGATGTGAAGCGTATGGATGTCAGTAAGGGCTCGCCCTTTTGGGACAGACCGGACGCAGGCACGAACCGTGAAAACACGCGCGATGTGCGCTTCATCAATGCGGTACGTAAAAACGGAAAATCTCAGGTCTACCGCAATGAAGATACAGAATGGTCTTTCCCGTTTTATCTGAAATTTGATAGCGGCGATTTAAATGCGCAAGCACAAACACTCGCCAAAGCCGATGAACAATGGGTCGCCGTGCGTCACTATGGCTGGAGGATTAAGCTGTTCTCGATATTCCCCAATGCAACCTCTGTGAAAAAAGTTAGCGGGCCGGATGTCTTCCTTATTCCGTGGTTCAACCTCTTTTTCATCGGCATGCTTTTGTTCATCCTCTTCTCCATCTGGCGGATGATACATCGTTGGAAGACAAAAAATGTCGATCCAATAACCGATAAAATCGGTGATGAACTGGAAGAAGCCGGACGCGAAATCAAAGAGCGAGCGGATGCTGCGGGCGACAGCCTTGCCAAACAAGGCTCGGCTATTGGTCGCGGTTGGCGCAAAGTTTTCGGTGCGTCCAAGCCCCGATAAAACTGAGTTCCTTATAGCTCTTTTTTATCCATCATATAATTGAGGGCTAGCCGACCGCCGTCGACATAGATGCACTGCCCGGTAATATAGCTCGCATCATCCGATAGAAGGAAAGCCGCAACCCCGGCAATCTCATCCGGTAGGGCCACGCGTCCTAATGGGGTGCGTGCACGAATTTTATCCATCGCGTCCTCATCCCCGACAACCCCGGCCAGCATATCCGTCTTGACCGAACCCGGCCCAATCGCATTCACCCGCACACCATAAGGCGCTAGCTCTAGCGCCATAGCCCGCGTCATTTGTAATAACCCGCCTTTAGATACAGTATAGGCAATGTAATCCGGTATCGCGACGGTATCATTAATCGAGGACATATTAACGATGGCATAAGGGCGGTCTGTGAGCCGGGAGCGGTCATCCCGCGCCTCAATCTCCCCGACCATATATTTGGCCACAGCTTTGGAGACCAGAAAAGCGCCGCGCAGGTTCACCGCCAGATTACGGTCAAAATCCTCGACGCTCATATCCAATGCGCCGCCCTTAACAGCAATTCCCGCATTATTAATCAGACCATCAATCCGGCCAAAAGCGCCCAAGGTTTCTGCAACTAGATTATGAACTTGAAGCTTGTCGGACACATCACATTCCACGAAAACGGCTCTGTCTGACCCTGCGGCAAGTTCTTCTCCTGCACGATAACCTTCATCGGTATCCATATCCGCCAGAACAACGCGGTGCCCGTCCTCGACCAAACGCCGGGCGCAGGCATAACCAATACCCCTGGCGGCACCCGTGACGATAAAAACCTGATCCGACATGTTGTCTCCAAAATAAAAAGGCCTGCCCAAATGAAGGGCAAGCCGCGTAAAGGTCAAGAATTATATGCCGCTTAGGACACGAGAACTTTTTTCTGTATCAATTCATCTTTGATATGAAGTTTTTGCTTTTTAAGCTTTGACAATAATACCGTGTCTGGCATCGGACTTTGCATTTCTTTGTGGATTTGATCTTCCAGCTTTGCATGCTTTACGTTTAACTGTTCCAAATGCGATGATAGTGCCATTCATATCTCCTTCGTTTGATGAAGTTTAGCGTAGTTTAGTTAGCACAAAATGAAACAAGAGTCTTATATGATTATAAAAAATTGGCTTAAAGCTTGTTCACCTTGCCCACCTCTCTGTAAACGCCTATGAATCCGCCATGTCAGATGAAATAAAAGACTCAGATAATGATGCGGAGGCAGAACCGTCTGAAGCCGAGCTTCTGGCGCTGCTCAAACGCTTGCGTGTGGAGCATAGACGAATTGATAAAGAGATTGAGGCGCTTATTCAGAACGGGGCTGCTGATATGCTAAAAATCAAACGCATGAAAAAGATAAAACTCTCGATTAAAGATCAGATCGTTTATCTTGAGAACCAACTGACGCCCGACATTATTGCCTAATCTCTAAAGGCTCGCTTCGCCATATACATTGCGCGATCGGCACGGTCCAAGATTTGTTCCGGCGTTTCACCTGGTTCACAAGGCGCAACCCCCCAAGCCGCAGAGACGCTGACATCTCCTGTGGGCATTTCAACTTTCTGATCGGCAATGCGACATGCCAATGCCGCCGCTTTGGCCTTGGCAATATCAGGCGTGGATTTAAATAGCAGAACCCCAAACTCATCACCCCCAAGGCGTGCCACCATATCACAATGCCTGACGCCGGACACTAAAACATCACCCACTTTTTGTAACAATCCATCACCTATGGCGTGACCGAAGCGGTCATTAATAGCCTTAAATCCATTCAAATCGAAAAAGATGAGCGAACTTATCATATTATAGCGCGCCATAACGGTTTGAGCGCGGTCAACCTCGCGCATGAACGCGCGACGGTTAAAAACGGGGATAAGCGAATCTGTGTCTGCCGCCTGTTCCAATTCGAGCACACGCAATCGTAAGCGCGCAACTTCGGACGTCAACAGCATATTTTCTTCGCCTACCTGAGTATCCGTAATCCCCGGCCTGTCTAGCGTGCGAAACGCAGCCTCATTCAGCGATGTCGACACACGTTTAAGTGACATGATATGTAAATTCATCAATCATAATGCTTTATAACAGCCACACAGTTAAGAAACGGGAAATAACTTCAGCACAACTGCAGTGGATATCAGACGAAAATAGCCTTCAAAATCCTTGTTGGTTTTCTGCGGGGCTTGCTCTAAAAGGATATGCTTTCTTGCAAGCCAACTGGGAACGCTTGATCATGACAGCTATAACGCCCCCTATCGCCATTATAATGGGATCTACATCCGACTGGCCGACAATGGAACATGCCGCCAAAATATTGGAAAACCTCAGCGTCGCCTTTGATGCCAAAGTTATATCTGCCCACCGCACGCCAGACCGGCTCTATGAGTTTTCAAAAACGGCGGCAGATACAGGCTATAAGGTGATTATCGCCGGCGCAGGTGGTGCAGCGCATTTGCCCGGTATGGTCGCCTCAATGACACGTCTGCCTGTTCTGGGTGTGCCGGTGCAGAGCGCCGCCCTCTCAGGCATGGACAGCTTGCTTTCCATTGCACAAATGCCGGGGGGTGTACCCGTAGGCACGTTGGCCATTGGCAAAGCGGGCGCTAAAAATGCGGGACTGCTTGCCGCCTCTATATTGGCTCTAAGCGATGAGACCCTCGCCTATAAGTTAGATGCTTGGCGACAAAAGCAAACAGACTCTGTTGCGCTCGACCCCAAAGCATAGATCAAGGCCTCCATCATGACAATTTCTGCGCCTCTTCCCCCGGGTTCAACGATCGGTATTTTTGGAAGCGGTCAATTAGGGCGTATGTTGTCTTTAGCGGCCGCACGGCTCGGCATAAATACGCATATTTACGCACCGACAGGTGCCGAGAGCCCGGCGGCAAAAGTAGCTAATTCTTTCACAACAGGCGCTTATGATGATTTAGACGCCGTCTCAGATTTTTCCAAATCCTGTGATGCCCTGACCTATGAATTTGAAAATATCCCTGCAGAGACCGCCAAACTGGCTTCGCGTATCAAAACCTTATGGCCCAGCGGACGCTGCCTCGACATTGCACAAGACCGCTTCACAGAAAAAGAATTTATTTCTCAACAGGCAGGCGTCCCCGTCACCCCGTTTGAAGCCGTTGATAATAAACACGCTCTTCGCCGCGCAATGCGCCGATTAGGCGGCACTTGTGTGCTCAAAACACGACGTTTTGGTTATGACGGGAAAGGGCAAGTCATTATTCGCAATGAGGCAGACATTGAGCCGGCTTGGGAAAAACTAGGCGCTCAGCTCGTGATTGCCGAGGCCTTTATCCCTTTTGTTCGAGAAGTCTCCGTCATTTGTGCACGCGGTGCTGATGGTCAAACAGCGTGTTATCCTTTGGTCGAAAATGTGCATCAAAATCATATATTACATAGCAGCACAGCCCCTGCTCAAAACGATAATGGCTCTGCCAAAGCTCTGGCCTTACAGATTATGGACGCCCTCGATTATGTTGGTGTTATGGCAACAGAATTTTTTGAGCTGTCGGACGGCACGCTTCTTGTAAATGAGATTGCCCCTCGCGTCCATAATTCAGGACACTGGACACAGAACGCAGGATGCACCGATCAGTTCGAGCAACATATCCGTGCCGTCGCGGGTTGGCCTCTCGGCTCAACTGAACCGCGGCATGGTGTTGTGATGACGAACCTAATTGGATTGGATGCCGACGGGTGGGACAGCCTTGCGGCTGAACCAGACACTTTCATCCATCTATACGGGAAAATAGAGGCCCGTGAGGGGCGGAAAATGGGGCATATTAATAGGATCATGCCCTAAGATCAGCCGCGTCTGCGCCGCCGACGGAAACGTGGTGCACCGCCATAACGTAGTGCCCCCAAAAGGGTTGCAGGGCTTGGCATATCTTTCGTTGCAGATTTAAATTGCCACTTTAGTTTTTCGAACTGCATCACATTCGCGATACGCGCATCCAGAAACGCCCTCGCCTTCATCTTGGCGGGATCCGGATCGTTTATCCAAACAGGTAAAGTCGAGCCGAGGACACCGGATAAAATCGTGCGTTTGGAATAGAAATTCACATCCGTTGAGGTATCGCCTATCGCGCGCCATATCATATCTGCGGCCGCCCAGAGTTGCCCCGGGCCACTCATACGACCTGTCAAATAACTATCCGGCAGTGTCAATCGTGCCATCGCACGGCGCGCGGCTTCTTCATGTGGTGAAATGGCTTCAAGCCGCGCCAGAACGCCTTGTGTCACACGTTCACGAATTTTCATTGAGCCGAGGTCCATCTCTGCGATCTTGGCTTCGGCTTCATCATTTAATTGCTCTGACCAATAAGCGAGAATGTCCAACACACCTTCAGGGAAGTAAAGATCATCCGCACCCCCAGGCAGATCTGCCGCGTCGACGGCTTGGCGCAACATCTTATCCGTCCAGCCCTCAAAGGCTACAAGTGGCAAGGCTGCATTCAGGATGCGGTCGCGCGGCGTATCTGGTCTGTTTATCATATTTTTATACATAAGGGTTGGAGCCCTCTCTGTCACGCACTCGCCCGAATATGTCGCGCTATCATAATCAAACTAAGCTTTTTTGCGTAGGAGGGTCCGCTTGAACCACTCACTAATCGCGCCAACACCTGATCCCGATAAGACACCATATCTGAAGACACGCCCTGCCGCCCAAATGACACCCAAAGATAAAAGACCAAGCAACACGGCTGAAAGTATCAATTCCCATAGCGGCGGATCAGACGGTAAACGCGCAATCACAGCAAAGGGTGCCGATAGCGGGAAAATACTCGCGATCCGCAGCAATGGACTGTCCGGATTGGTAAATCCCAAAGGCACAACCAACACACAAAGTGTCAGAACAATCACAATCGGTGTTGTGATGGTCTGGGCGTCTTGCATGGACTGGCTCAAAGCCCCCATCGCAATGAAACAGGCCCCATAAAAAATATAGCCCAGCAAGAGAAACAAGAGGAAGAAGAAGATCAGCTTCGGCGTGAAGCTCGAGGCCAAGGCTTGAGCCATTTCTCCGTCTTGCGTCAGGATAAAACCCACAACCCCTAAAAGGCCAATGATGATATAGGGTGCCATAGCGGTCAAAGTGAGGGCCGCCACACCTAAAAGCTTTCCGAAAATAATCTCCGAGAACCGCGTGGAGGCTAACATCATTTCCAAAAGCTTGTTGAGTTTCTCTTCCAGCATGGAGGTCAACAACATGTAAGCGCCTGAAAAGACCGTCAGCCAAAGGAAAAAGGCGAGACCCCCTGCCACAAAATACGGGACTTTATCCGCATCGGTAACAGCTTGTGTTTGGGTTTCTGTCGCCGTCTTCGTAGGGTCAAAACTTTCAACCTCGATACGACCTTGCCGCGCCTCAACTAAACCTTCACGCGTGAGCCCGCCCGTTTTTAGATAATTACTTTCCGCGAGACGTTGAAAATAACGACTTGCTAAATTCTTGGCTTCATCCGCATTAATATTCTTCGACCAATGCGAAATCACGGGGCTGTCATCACCGCTCTTTATATGTAAAAGACCCGCGAGAACTTTGTCTTGCCCATTTATTGAAAGTGTTTTTTCACCTTTCAAATAAGGCTTCATGTCTTCAACCGAGTTCGCTGGTGGATCCACAAAGATAATATCACTGTCTAAGTTTTTCATTTGGCTAGAAAGCGAAGGCACTTTCATTTCGATTTGTGCTTTTGCAGCGTCAATGCCCTCACGCTCTAAAATCTCTTTGATCTCGGCTTCGACTTCATCACTCAATAGCGCTGCGCCTAACCCCTCTATCATCATTTCGATACGGCGCTTATTATTGATCTCATGTAAAGCTAATATGCCATCTGCATGCTCGCCCGTTTCATCTAAAATCGTTTCATAACGCGGAGGGGAAAACTCGACATCCAATTGCGTAAAGGCGAAACCGATCGCCCCGCCGATAAAGGGGAGGAAGAAGGAAATCCAAAATCCCCAGGTCTTGATATATCCCAGATAATCGCGGCGCGCGATGAGGAAGGTGCGACGTAAATTTATCTTCGGCAGAATTGCGTTTGCCATAACTTATGCCTCCTCGTGAATATCTGTCGCCATTTCAGCGCGCACATCTTCACCAACCAGAGCAACGAAAGCCTCGTGCAGAGTCGGCTGACGGGGTTCGAACCGCGTCAACGGAATTTTCTTTGCCACGCAGGTTTCGAGAATTTTTTGTGATTGCGCTGTCTCACTCAGAACCAAAATAAGCGAGCCATCATTGCGCTCTTCTATTTCATTCGCAAAAGGCTGCATGACCTCTCGGAGCCTCACATCTTCAGAGGCAATGACCAAACGCCGCGGAGCTTTGGATAAAGCCAATTCTGTCGCGCCGTCAAAAACGACCCGCCCACCACTCATCAAAATAATACGGTCGCAGAGACGCTCCGCATGTTCCATCACATGGGTCGAGAAAATGATTGTTCGGCCGCGCGACGCAATCTCGCTGACAATGCCTTCGAGCACTTGTTGATTCACGGGGTCAAGACCGGAGAACGGCTCATCCAAAATGTAAAATTCAGGATCATGCGCAATCGCGGAGAGAAGCTGCACCTTTTGCGCCATGCCCTTGGACATATCTTTATTTTTTTTGCGCTTGGCCTCTGACAAGCCATAACGATCAAGAAGCTCATCCGCGAGAATAAAAGCGTCCCGCTTATGCATCCCGTTGAGCCGCGCCATATGGGCGATGCTTTCCCGCGCGGTTTGTTTTTTATAAAGCCCCCGTTCCTCCGGTAAAAACCCGATGCGGCCAAAGGCTTTCTCTCCGGGCGTGTCGCCAAAGAGTTCTACCTCGCCTGTATCTGTCGGAATAAGGCCGAGCGCCATACGGATCGTCGTGGTTTTACCGGCCCCATTTGGTCCTAAAAACCCGACGACTTCGCCGCGATTAATGGTAAAACTCACATCTTTGACGGCCTGTTTTCCGCCGAAACTTTTGGAGACATTTTTAAGGGATAAAGGAAAGGTGCTCATAAAGTCCTTATGGCTATATTCTTTGGGCTGACAAGTAAAAGGGAAAGGATGACGCAGGAACTTTTCAGCTCTTGATACATTTATTTGAAAGGAGCCCGAAAATGAAAGCCAAATCAAAAGCCCAACAACAAGCCGCCGGTGCCGCGCTCTCCGCCAAACGCGGAGACATTAAAAAGAGCGAGCTTCAAGGCAGTTCGAAATCCATGTATGAAACCATGACGGAAGCCGAATTAGAGGAGATGGCATCAACAGAACATAAGGACTTACCTGACAAAATCGACGATTAGTCTTTAGCCTTTAATGCGGAAAGAACAATCTCCCGACCGCCAAGCGCCCAAAGATTATTATGCTGTCCCCGCGCGATAATATGGGCAGATTTTGGCCCTTTATATCCATCATAAAGCTTTTGCCCTTGTGACAGAGGCACAATATTATCTGCATCGCCATGCATCCAAATTAATGGAACAGATATATTCGCTAATGCCAGATCAGACCGAAACGTGTCTTTCATCAACAAACCGACAGGGGCAAATCTGATCGTGCGCTTCGCCATATCCAATGTCGAATTAAACGGCGCATCCACAAACAAAATAGAAGGTTCATGAATGGTCGTCAATTGTGCGGCGACACCTGAGCCTAAAGATGTGCCGTAAAAGGCGATACGGTCGGCCGCAATGCCCTGCGCTAAGATCCACTCATATTGCGCCACGGCGCTATCGACCAAAGCCGTTTGTGTTGCCTTGCCGCCTTGTCCCGGATAGCCGGGGTAGCCCACGGACAAGACACCATGCCCCGCCTGTATGAAATCATTAAAAATATCATAATTGCTGTAGATGGCCGAGCCGTTACCGTGAAAGACCATCACGACTTTCCCGCGCTCTGATGAAGGCGGCGCCCACCAAGAGACAACTTCACCTGCCTCATTTTTGATCTCGTCCATCGGCACATTGACGGCTTGCGGTGATAAATAATCAGCAGGCGGAAAATAGAGCATGCTACGTTGGAGAATATATATCAGCCCGATCAGGGCGATATAAAAAACGGCCAAGAATATTCCTATGCTCACAACCCATTTCATCAACTTACCCTAAACTGTTCGTGATGTTTTCCTGCTTGCCTCACCTGCTCTCACACGGCAAGTCATGCCCATGTCGAAATACACATTATATGCCGCTCCCGTCAGCCTCTTTTCCGGCAAAGCCCGTGCCTATCTCGACTGGAAAGGGGTGGATTATGACGAAGTGCTGAGCACGCCTGATGTGATGAAAGGCGTCCTGATGCCCGTCATTGGTTGGCCCGTCATTCCCGTGTTGAAAATGCCTGAAGGCGAGTTGGTGCAGGATACGGCGGATATTATCGCGCATATCGAAGCCTCGCATGATGGCCCGTCCGTTATGCCAGACGGCCCCGTGCAGCGCTTTGTCTCTGAATTGCTACACACTTTTGCGGATCAATGGCTCACCCTGCCCGCGATGCATTACCGTTGGAATTATAATGAAGAGTGGACTTATGGCGAGTTTGGAAAAACGGCGCTGCCCGACGGCACACCCGAAGCACAATATGCGCTTGGCAAAAAACGCGGGCAGATGTTCAAAGGCATGGTGCCGATGTTGGGCATTACGCCGGAGACGGTTCCCGGAATTGAAGCGTCTTACCTCGCTTTCCTTTCAGAATTTTCTGCCCATCTTGAGAAATATCCTTACCTCTTTGGCGGTCGCCCCAGCCTTGCCGACTTCGCTTTTTACGGCCCGCTCTACGCCCATCTTTACCGCGATCCCGCCAGCGGAGAGATTATGAAAACCCATGCGCCTTTGGTCGCGGATTGGGTGGAGCGTATGCGGGATGGTGAAGACACTTATGGTAAACTAATCGGCTGTGATGGCATACCCGAAACGCTGCGGCCTTTATTGGAACGTCATTTCAAAGAACACCTGCCCGTCTTAGAACAAAC
>CAYGTR010000016.1:0-64044 GCA_964352855.1 uncultured Algimonas sp.
CGGCTTTGTCACGTTAATGTCAGTTTTCAGACATTCCGCTAAGACTTAGCGATGAAAACGTCAATTTATACCCGGCACCGCTTCCATCCAGACATCATCAAACGGGCTGTTTGGCTCTATTTCCGATTTAATCTGAGCTTTCGCGATGTCGAGGAACTTCTGATTGAGTGTGGTATAGATGTTTCTTATGAAACCATTCGCAGATGGGTTGATAAGTTTGGGTCAACTTATGCAAAGCGCATAAAGTCTCAATCCGAACGCCCCTCTCCTATTTGGCATCTAGACGAGGTCTATACACAAATTAATGGCAAAATGGTTTACCTCTGGCGAGCCGTCGATGACGAAGGAACCGTTTTAGATGTCGTCGTCCAGCACCGACGGAATACCAAAGCCGCCCTGCGCTTGCTGCGAAAACTCCTGAAAAACCAAGGCGTAAAACCTACAAAGATTGTGACAGATAAGCTTGGATCTTACGGTGCAGCGCTCAAGCTTCTAGGCCTAAAACATCTTCAAGACGTGGGAGGCAGAAAGAACAATCGTGCCGAATGCTGTCACGTTCCAATTCGGCGCAGAGAGCGGAAATCACAAAAGTTTCGATCGATAAAAAACACTCAGAAAATGCTCTCAGCCCACGGCCAGATTTATAATCTCTTCAATCATCGGCGCCACCTCATCTCAAGAAACACACTTCGGAAATTTAGAACTCAATCACAAAACGAATGGAACATCGTAACGGCAGCGGCTTGTGCTTAAATCGTCATTTAGCAAGAAATTGCGACCACTTCAGTTAACGTGACAAAGCCATCCAAACACTGTCTAAGGAACCATCCTGCTTAGAAGATTACTTTGCAACATCTTAGCGACTGACGTCGGGTCCTTGACTGAATCCGACACTATCACATACACAAGACCTTCAGGGCGAGGCGTGACGATGTGGATATACATTCCAAACTCTGAATCAGATTGCCTTAAATAATGAGTTTCGCCGTTTTCGGCGTACGGCTTGTAGCTGTCATACTCGTATTCAGCTTTTTGTCCCGGTTTGGGTTTGTATATATTCAAAGATGCCGTCCGTTGACCTGAAATACCATCTTCGTATATTTTCCAGCTGCAGGTATGCATAGTCCCTGCGCCGGGCGCAATCGTTCCTGAATCGCCAACGCCGAAAACAGTCATAAGATCCTTCTCCGTCCATGTTTCACAGGGTTTGAATCGTTCTGTCGCGTGTCGGCGTTGATGTTCAATTATAGGAGCCGTGCGCATGCGCGCGGCAATTTCATCAGCTGCGGGACGCATGATGTCAGCGTTAGTTTTGAAACCTGTGTACCGCATAAAGACGAGTTTTCCGTCTTTTTCAAAACTGTAGGCAAAAGGAATGGGTTTATCCCAAGCGGTGTCATTTAACACGAGCGCATTTATTCCTGGACCGTCCTGCAGCTGACTTACTGTATCAACGCCAATATTATATTTGCGCTCGGAAATAGGTTGCGCAGCCAAGAGGTCTTCGATAGTCACCTCAATCGCAAATCCAGCATTATATGCCCACCTGCACTCGATGTTAGAGACCTCCCGGCGGGTGATTTCAAAACTCGTGCGAACGCTGGCTTTGATGACTTCGTCAGACACAAACGGGCAAGGGCCGACTTCCATCATGACAGACGTTTCACCCGTTGCATCGGCGAAGGAGATGGGGGTGCTGGTGAGCGCAGACGTCCCGGATTTTGAGGTAGCCCGGGATGATGCAGGTATATCGCCGCCATCAACGCCAATTGTGGTTTGAGTATTTGACTTCTCTGGCCCGCAAGCCCCTAATACTAGGGCTACTGTAAAGCATAAAGGTTTTAGCATCTTTTGTTTCCTTAAGTTCACTATCTGCGTCTTCGGTTACTACAGCTACTCGCGTTCAGGACCCCAAAGGTGCAAGGCCACCGATTATATAGAGATACCAGCGTGCGCTCTCGGGCCCTATACTCTATTGAACTATCCGGAGCGTCCGGCGCCAAAATTGTCTCCATAACATCAAACATTTCTTTTAGCTTTCGGGCTTTGACTTGGCTGCCAAGATATTCAGATGTCATCGGAATCCCGTGTTTCTGCATTTCACAGGCCGTCCGCGGACCAATATCGGTGCTCCCAACTTCAACGCCGTCAAGAACATGTCTGCCGGGCCTCTCTCGAAAATAGCGATTAGTTAAATACACCAGACGTTTTTCCTGAGTATAAACATTGGCAGCATGGCGAAGTTTTGTATTTATTGCGGAATTAGCTCCGCCTGGGCCACCTACCATTAAGTTGACGTGATCGAGCGCATTCGTTTCTTCAAGATTATTATTTAGACTGCGCTGGAAGGATAAAAAATCCCCCAGATCCATATCCTCATCGAGATTTGTAAGATCATCGATGACACCTTGATTAAGGTCACCTAACGAATCGTTGATGAGGTTTTCAACAAAACTTCTTGTTGGATTTCCACTTGGGCCCAAAATTCCACTTACGACGGGACTCATGTATTCAGTCAGCGCTGATGCCGCATGATCTGAAACGAGACCAACAGTTAGGGATACCGCCATATCAATCATGGCTTCTTGATCCTCAATTCTATCCTGCTCGCGACGAACGTGCTCCGCAAAATTGTCAGTGATTGCGCTCCTATTCACCAACCTCACATGATTAAACGTTCCGGCTAAGGTTGTTTTCAATTTTTCTTCGCCTGCATTTCGCTGCAAACCAAATTCATTTTCTGTGAGACCCGTGTTGACGTTTGGCACATCGGCGAAACGCGGGTCACATGGCGTATTCTCTGATTGAATTTGCATGGGATCTAAGCATCTATTTTGCTGCGCTATTTCCGCTCGTCGTCCAACTAATTGTATAGCTTCATTGTTTACTACACTCTCTGACTCTGGGGAATCGCCGAAATAATATATCCATTGATTCTGAATTAAATTTACGCATCCGCAAACCCGCTCCGGGACTCCAAGTGGCTCGCGCATCAGCGCATCCTCACGTTGCCGTGGCGAATAGTCTCCCGCAATCGGCGACCTTTGATCTTGGCCCACGCGGCGAGTGCCTGCAAACGTTAGAGTTAAAGCGTCAGCATTTCTCCATCGATTAAATTCAGAATAAAGCTGCGCCGGCGAAACATAGACATTTCGTTCTCTGTTGCTCAAGTCTCTGAGTTGCTCATCTGTTTCCAAGGGGCCTTCGTACCGACAATTATATAGGTCTAGGCCTTGCCGTGTTGTATTCCACTCCGCTTTTGCTTCGGCGGTTATGCAAACGAGCAAGCTGGAGAGTATAAATAAGGTAGAATAACGCATCAGCCCAAATCCGACAGAATTAAAAAGGTATCGCTCGTCGAGACTCTTGGTAATCGTGCTGCGGGTTGTCCGCGGCGGGTAAAGATTTTTTCAATCTCATAATCGAAGCTATCTCGCGGCGTAATGACGGTCGCCGTTGTTGAATATGATCCTTCTTGTTCGCTGGGTTGCAATTGCACCTCTTGTACCTCGGTGCGGCCCCCGTAAGTAGAATAAAGTCGTACGGTAGCGGCGGCTACATTCTCGCGGTCTACAAAATCCGGATCGAGGGATATGGTAACAGTGCGAAGTTTTACTGGCGGCGCGAGCGGAATTTGTGCCGACTCTCTATCCTGCCAGTCGCCTTCAATCTCTACGCCGCCTTTTAATGTCCAGTCGACCTTGTACTGGTATTGATTAAATTGATCGGCATCTCTATCGCCATCTGCCAAATAAGTAAGACGTAAATCTTCCGGATTACCTTCAATGCGGCCACGGGTAACGACAATATCATCTGTCTTAACTTGGCGTCCCGAGATTTCAGGCTCTTTTCGAATATACACGCCTGCGGTAGACACGACGGAGTCAAAATCAGCGGCAGATAATTCACTGGTATCAACGAGTATATCCCGTTGACCGAATGCCAAGCGGTCTAGCGCGCGCGTGGCGAAAACACGCTCGTTGTTTAGATACCGTGTTAAGTCAGGGACGTCCGCCGCAAAACTCGTATCAAATTCCTCAGCAACAGATTTATTCATATTCATGATAAAATTGATTTCTTTGATGCTTGTCTTAATTCTGTAACGGGTTGCCAGTGATATGGCGAAAGACGTGTCTCCGGCATCATCGGACGGACGGCATTCGGCGGGTATTTGGGGTGTTGATGATGTTGAAGGCTTCGCTGGAGTGGTTCCGCCCTGACTTGGTGGATTTGTGGACGGGATTCCCACTATCGGAGACCCGTCGGACAAGGCTTCGCCAGTTGGCACAAGTTGGGCATCACGCTGCGCCACTAACTCATCCAACCTCAGTTTTGATGCGTCACGTTCCCGGCGTTTCATCTCGATTTTCTGGCGGAGTTCTTCTTGATTATCTGCCGTTGAGTTAGAGTTCGAGGTCATACCTAATGACTGGGGAATCTGCTCAATTTCAGTCCTCAAACGGGAGATAACCGCATCTACCATAGGGATCTGGCTATCCGCGTGATTCGTAATAAGCCGGTATTTATCTCTGAGTTGATCGGTTGTAATGACTCCCGATTCCCATTCAGATCGGCTGAGGTTTCTAAATTGGATTTCTAGTGATATGGCATTCAGAATAAGGTCTGAAAAGATAATGTATTGCTCAAGACCGGGTATATCTTCTTCTGAAAATTCTGTTTCGCTCCCTGATTGCACGCGTTCTAATTTCGCGCGAAGTCCATTCATAACTAGGGTGGTTCTATCTCGACCAACTGTCATTTCGTCTAACGCTTCAATTGTTTCAAGATAGGTGGGTGTTAAAAATCTTGCAGTCGCAAGCATATAATAATGATCTCTTAACCGTTCGTATTCTTCCTTTTGGGTTTCATGTGCTGTCAGACGACCCTGTAAGCGTTCTAAATCGGACCCGTTCTCTGGCTCAGTATTAGAGGCAGGTGTTAGACTTCCAGAAGATTGACTTTCCAATAATCTCAACTCTTCAACATCCTGCTCCCATTCTGCAAGGGCTGAGGCTACTCGGGATTGTATATCCGCATTCGAGCTTGCACTCCCCGCCGGACTGGACGTTTCAATTGATGACGACGCAGATCCTGGTCTTGAACCGCCTGACGGAGTCGATGCGGGCCGCTGCATGGCTGTCGCAGCTTTACACGCCTCGCGCCGCTGCGCGTCTTGCCGTTCTCTGGCGGAGTCTCTTTCGCTAACAGCTGTCTTATAATTTTTAGATGCGCGTTCGCTTAGATCATTACCCACTTCAGGCATGACTGTGCTGGGATCGGCTTCCTCGAACATTTGCTTGAGGATAATATCGTAAGCCGCATCAATGGCGTTGGCCTGGTTTTCATCTTCGCCAATATAGGTAATCTTGATAGCCCCATCTCGCCGCAACTTATCAAACTCTTTCTTGATATCCGCGCCCAGCATGATGCCCATTTGCGGATTCGAGATGCCGGCTTGCACAGCCGCCTCAAAAGACGTCGCGTTGTAAATCGATTTGAAATCTGCTTCGATTGTGGCTTGAATAGGCGCGCGGTAGGCCTTGTATGACATATCAAGCTCAACCGTAAATGACGGCGTTCCTGTTTGAAAAGTGGTCCAAAGCTGGTTGGCCCCCCGTTGGTTTAGTAGCGCTGTGACGAATAATCTATCGCCCTCTAAGGTCGGCGCGCTGCCTTCCCCAATGATGACCGGGGCGTTGCCTTCAACAGCCGTTAGAAGTCGGTAGCTTCCGTCCTCAAACACCACAGGACCGCGCAAAACAGCGTTCGGATTTGCATCTTTAACGGCGTCCGCAAGGCGCTCGCGCTCGTTCTCAGAAATGCCGAGCTGAAAATAAGCGCTCACAATGCCGCCCTCATCGGTCGCTTCGGCATCTTTCTCATTAAACCGAACAAAACTGATCCGCGGCAACCCGCGATCCTGCGGGATCGTCGCCCGTGTGGGAATATAGTAATACACATTTGGATCGCGGACCGATGGGAAGGCGGCTATTTGGCGTTCGCCTTGTCCGACAGCAGCGCTTAACGCGAAGTCACGAACGATTTCCTGGGCGCTGGCCACGGATCCAAACAAAACTGAAGCCACGCCGAAAGCTGCTACACTCATTGCAGCACTATTGAGTAAAAAAGGTCTCATCGCGCTCCTCCGAAATCACGTAGGAGATCGTTCAGCGCTTTATCTGCAGCGCCTTCTACTTTCTCTTTAGCCCGATCAATAAAATCAGGATCCTCCTCGCCGAGTTGATCTGGCACGACGCCGTAAATGGAGAGGCGGTCTCGGCGCACGCGCGCTTCTTCCCAGTCGGTCGCCAGAATGCCATGGACGGGATGTGCGAAAAGCATGCGGTAGGCCAAAGTCTCAGCGCCTGGATCTACATAAACCATTTTCGATGACTCATCCGCACCGGAAGATTTTACTTTTAATGTCGAGATGTGGTCGCGGCCAAGATAGGGATGCAGGATCTCAACTTCTGCATAGTTCAGGCGGCTGGCACCCATTTGACCTTGGTCCACCTGAAACTCGACGGGTATTGCTCTCAGGGGTGGTTGAAGATCTATAACGCCGCCTTCGGCTTCAATAATTCCGGACTTAACTGGCGAGGCGTTTCGAAAATACCACTCGACTTCATATTGGTAGCTGTTGGCGTTGTCGCTGCGGTCTGTGCCACGTTTGTGAATAAATTTATGACTGGTTTCACCGTTCGGTTGAAAGGCGTAATTGTCAGTATAATCGATTCCGGAGGGATTGGGCTTACGGAAGATTACATTTACCCGGTCTAGGCCCTTACCCAGCATTTCGATGCCAGTGCTAGATAGACCCGCGATGACGGGGAAGCTTTGGAACTCTGACGTAGATAGGTCTATACTTTCAACCAGAACTCCGGGTTGATCACCTAGCTGTTCAATCCAGGCATTGATGTCGCCAGTAACCGTATGTGGTCGGCGCAATAATTGCTTGCGCTTTATCGTAAAAGTTTCACTGCCGCTCTCGGTGTTTACGCTGCGCCGCGAGGTATCAACTATATAACTCCGTCCCTCGCGATTGGACGTCTCACTCTCGCCCTCTGCGCCGCCTTCAGGTTCAATGATATTATTGGGTTCTTCCTCTGCGCGTTGTGCGACTTTATTGGCAATGTATTCGCCCAGTGTGGCTTCAATCCTGTCAATCGCCTCTTGTGATACATTTTCACCGGTTGTGCAGTCCTGAACAGTGTTCATGGAACTTAAAGCGCGGCGTGTTGCATCTGAAACTTCTGAATATGAGTATCGGCGTTTTCTATCGACTATGTGCGCTGACGTACTGTAGCGTGAAGAAGCACTCTCAAATTCTCGCTCAAAGTCGCTCCATCGAATGGAAAAAGTGCAATCAATAGCCGGCGCTTGAACGTGATACAGGTATTCCAAAGTCATCAAAACGCCGCCGACATTGGCTTCCTCTAGACCGGCCTTTATCAGGCTTGCACCCTGCGGCGAAAGATTGGCCCCTATCGCGACTTTGCCGCCCGGCTGAGTAGGCGCACGGCCTGACCATGCAAATCTATTTACGTCCTCAACACTGACCTGGAGACTAACAGAGGGCGAGTCTGTATCGGTCGCGAGCGGAACGGCGCCTTCAAGCTTTGCGCCTGGCTTCTTGCGTTCTAGTAAAGTCGCTAGTTCATTGCGTTGTTCTTGGGTCATCCCCCATGTCACGAAGGCCGATAAAGCCCCGCCATCAGTTTGGTTTTCTGTGGTCGATTCAACCCCCTGCGTCAGATATGTCAGCAAGGTCAATAATGGCTTTCCAGTAGGCCCGTTCGCGACACGCAGATTTGTAGGCAGATAATAATAGGCCAAAGGATCATCGACTTTGGAATAGAGCGTGATCTCCGAGCTATCAGACATGGTGACCGAAATTAGGCTATCTGCGGCGAGTGTTTGTGCATTTGCAGGAACGGCATAAGCCGCCAGCGACAATGCAGCGAGTATGATCGAAGCGCGTCCTATTTGTTTGTTCCACATGATTCAATTCTCCTCTGGTAAAACGGGGGGCGTATCGATGACGGCAAAGCCTGAGCTATCGGCGAAGGACCAGCTTTCGCGACCTTCGCGGCGAACGTGGGCGACGCTTATGTCGTACTCA
This sequence comes from uncultured Algimonas sp., assembly GCA_964352855.1. Lineage (GTDB taxonomy): Bacteria > Pseudomonadota > Alphaproteobacteria > Caulobacterales > Maricaulaceae > Litorimonas. Next base: position 8,123 of record CAYGTR010000016.1, read on the forward strand.
GTCGGAGCGTTTGCAGTTATAAGACTAACTTGCATTGCAGGGTTTGACGTCGTTGGTAATTGGATCTGTTGGAATTGGCGGGTGCCAAGTCGATCATATTCAATAGTGATCAGCACAGCGACAACGCCGTCTTCCGCGAGCGCCGCAAGGTCTCCTAGAAACTGCACGGTACGTTCCCGGTAAGGAGACGCAACAACGATGGCTCCAGCCGATGAAGTTTGCCAAGGCGAGACAAATGTGGATCCGTCGGAGAAGGCCCAATTAAATCGATACTCGTAATCCAGCCAATTCGTGCTTTCATCAGGATTAAGCCGAGGGTAGCTCAGCTTATGCTCCGTGCCAGACAGAAGATCACCGCGGGTCAGCACAAGCTGTTGGGTGCTGGACGCTTCCGACACTCCGTCAGGGCGTAAATCGACTGTGACAGCGGAAATTAGGTTGCTTAGTTCGCCTCTAAGGCTTGCATCCAAAGTCACGACGACATCGCGCTTGCGAAGAGCCGTTTCCGAAAGATCCGCGTATCGAACGATGTCCGGTGACCGGTTAATTGCCTCAGTCAGTAATCCACTATCAAACACAATCGGCGAGAAGCGCTCGGCATGGCCTTGTTTGTTCATTGAGATTTTCGTGACGCCGCTTTGACGAATGTCTTTTCGTTTGTATTTTGCTGAGAGTGAAAAATACTGCCCGAGACCTCCGCCCGCCTGAGATGCAAGATTGGATAATTCTGAAGATCCTCCGCTTGTGGCGGATAGATCGGCGCCTTCCTCCTCAGCCGGTTCAAACAGAAACCTCAAAACTGTTTCATGCGCCGTTGTCATAAGCGCATCCATTGCGGTGTCGTTACCGCGAATATTCAACTGCACGGCATTTGATTTAAGGAGGCTCTCTACGGTAACGTCAACTTCAGCACTCACGACGTAAACTTTAACCGAACCCCCAACGTTCAAGGACTTCTGAACTTCATTCCAATTGACGATAAGGTCGGCATCATAAGCTTGGTGTAGGCCGTCAAATTGCATTTCGAATATGACGGCCAGATCGGGGGTTTCTGTGTCGAGCGAGAGGTCGAGTAGCGCCGCTTCATCGGCTTCCAGTTTGGCGGAAATTGCGATACGGCCGCCCTCTAATACAGGGGCCGCGCCGCTTGCAAAGGGCATACTCCCAACATCCGCAAGTGACGTGATTAGCTGGTAGCGGCCTTGTTTATAGATGATGGGGCCGACAAGTTTTGCTTGGTTATTCTCAGTGACTTCAGGTAGGAAATTTCGTGCCGCGTTAATGCGGGCAGTTGGTGTCTCGTATTCAAGCTGAAGTGTAAGTAAGGCACCGCCCGCGCCCCGGCTGGTAGAGTTCGCGCGAGTTCCTTCTTGCATAACTTCGGGGTCTGCAAAGAAGAGTATCGAAAAAATATCCTGGCCATTCGCACCTTTTGCAATTCGAGCCCGGTCGGGCAGGTAGTAAAACATGTTCGGGTCAGAGGCGGAAGGGAAACACCATAAGCCACCGGCCCTAACTCCCTTGTCGACCAAGATAGAGTTTGCACTGGCTGGCCCCGTAAGACCCAAGAGGCCTAGGGTAAATAGAGCCAGAAGACAGGATATGCAGGCGCGCAGACTCACCTTGTTGCATCCTCGGCTGTGCGCGCACTTACATAAATATAGCCTTGATCCACACCCTGAAGCGCTTGTTCGGTGTTCAGTTCTAGCGGTATACGTATAACGCGGTGTGCTAATGGACTATTGGGATCGTGGAAGATTGAAATCTCCCGTAAATCACTCGCATTACTGCGCGTGAAGCGCTCAGTGGATAGGATTTCCGGCTCTGCGTTAAACCTTGAAATGACCTCAATTTGGACTGTGCTGACATCTGGCTCATCAAATACCGCTGGATCAATTTGTAATGTAACGGGTGTTTTTTGGAGAGGGGGTGCAATTAGCGGGGCCGGATTGCGGCTCTCAAGCCAGCCACCTTCAGGCGGCACAGATATGGTGCCAGGTTTCCCTCTTAAAGTGAAGCGGGTTCGGTATTGATACCGGTCCCAGTCTTCGTTTTCAGCGCCAAGCCTCTTAAGAGATACGGGAGTGAAGGATGTATTTCCATTTGCTATCGCCGAGGCCGCGAGGCTAACTGTTTGACTTCGGGGCGTACTACCACTCGCTGAGTGCTGTACATCAATTGTTACATTTTCAAATATTGTTCCGAACGCTGATGCGTAATCGCCTGCAAGCTGAAAATTAAGGTCACGTTTTTGATTAACTGGGTCATTCAGGCTAATGACCCGAAAATAAGTTTCGCTCCCACCGAAGGCATCATAAAGACCACTGATATTACCTGTGGTCTGTAGCGGCATACGAATGAGTGAGCGTCGGGAAAGGTCAAGCCGGAACGTATTCATTCGCGTTTCCGAAATTGATTTTCGCGTAAACTGATTGTCAGGAACATAGTCAGTATTGGCACGGTAACTTGCGGATCCAGCCCCGAAACCAGGCAACATAGCGCCCGACATTTTGATCTTGCCGCCTTTGACCCGTCCCGGAATATTCTTACCTGCCGCCTCTTCTTTATCTATCTGTTTTGCCCAACCCGTTTTGGTGTCGAACATGATTTCAATCAGTTTCTCTGTCACGAGATCCAGAATTTTCTCTTCTCTGCCGCTTGTGAGATTGTAGGCCTTGGTGCCGTCCGTTGTTCTGATTTCAAAAATTTGATCTTGTTTCATTTCATCAACAGCCGCGCGAATCTGATCACGGGTGAACTGCTGCTGTTCATTTCTGACCATGCTTTGATGATTATAAACGGCCGATATTTCGGCGATGACAACCGCATTAAAGGCTTCAACCTCGGCGAGATAGGCGGCGTCAATTTCAAGTGCAACATCAGCTGTTTGTCCTTGAAAACTATTCCACAATAAAGTTGCGTCATCGCCGCTAAGACGCACCGCTAGTGCCGCCCGACCCCCAGGGTTCAGAGGTGCTGCCCCGCTTGTCATAACCGTGCTGTTCTGAGACGAAATGGACGCTGACACGAGTTTGAATCCGGCCGCTCTGGCCACACCTTCTATCGGGTCAACAGCAGGATCTGAAAGAGTCACTGGCCCGCGTATGATTGCTCCTGTTTTTTGTTTTTCAAGTGCTTTTTGCAAGTCGTTTAATTCGTCTTCAGGCAATGTCAGTTCGATCATTGCGTTTAGCAGCCCTCCGGATGTATCGGCACCGCTGCCGTCGAGATAACGAATAAAACTGAAAGCAAAGGTGCCGTCGGGGTTTCGCGCTAAACGCGGATAAGGCGGAATATAATAATAATCCGATTTTTTATCCGTATCTTGCAACAACGTCACACCGTCAATTTCGATGCGGCCATCAAACAAAGACACATCTGCAAACGCGATTGGCGATAATAAAAGCGTTGCGCAAAGAACGCTGCCAGCCTGAATTAAACGGCGTTTAAGATGTGTCATGGATTGGCCTCATTCAAAGTTTCGTCCTCTTCGGACGTGTTAGATCGACGGGGTTGGACGGGTTCGTAATGACGGTCTGTAATATCCAGCCAGCGCGCCCAATCTGTTCCAGACGTCCAAGGACTGATTGTTTCCTCTCCCTCTAGATCAATAGTTCGCGTGCGGTAGACATACGGACGGTCCACCCTGACGGCGTACGAAAAATCAACAGGCACCAGAGTGGGCGCATCAGGATCAGCCGTAAAAGTAATTGTTGTCGCTACGCGGCGGCCCGCCACGCTTTCGGCTTCTATGTCGACTATTTTTTCTTCGATACCGGGATTATCTTTGCGAAAATCATCGCAAATCACTTGCAAGATTGGATAACCTGCCCGGGCTAAATGCGCCATATCGCGAATGACAGATAGGTCCGGCCAGCGGCGCAGATCAACTGCGATCGGGACGCTATCTGCTGCCAATATGGTTTCACTTTCCTCGCCTCGGTTCGCAGCAATATAGGTATATTCCAAAGAGGCGGAGGCGTTACCTTCAAGAAACAAATTGCGCAAAATAACCAAAGACTGACCTTCAAGGTGAGTGGTCAGCAAGAAACTATCCGAGACGCTTTCATTCTTTGAGGATGTGTCGTCACCCGCAACATGGCCGGAGAGCTGTATATTTACGGTCTGGCCGTCTTGATCTTCGACAGGCACTCGAAAGGAAGCGTCAAGGCGCGCGATAGGCGCGGGCTTGAGCGTTACGGCCCTACCGGCTCTACTCTGCAAGGCGTCGCGAACACGTTGTAATGATTGAACATGGGCGGGGTCACGAGAGAATTGCGCCGTAAATTGCCCGGTCTCAACATCTAGGCCCGAATGCCCAAGCCAGGACTGTCCGCTATAGAGCAAAGAGTAAAACTTAACCTCTGGCCGTCCAGTTTCGTCTACGGCTAGAACAAGCGGCGCTGGCGGATGGTAGTAAAGCGTAGATGAGAACGTATCGGGTATAACCTTCATGCCCGCGACCTTTTCGGACCGACTCCAATCCGGCGCGGCAAAGGCCGTGGTTGAAACCATCATGCCCATAAATAAACCTGTTAATGTCGCTAAAACCCTCACGGAATAGCATCCAGTATACTTTGGATTTTGCTAGGGCTTATAAAAGTACGTTCATTAGTTATATCGAACCAAGGTCCAGGAACCGTACGCTCTCCGCCAGATGTCACGACTGTGATCATAGCCTCTGCCAGGCCACCTTCGGACAGCTGCCTTCCGTCAGGCAAATATAGCGGGCTCGCGATCGTTTCTTCCTGCCCCGGCGCATTTAAGGCAATCATCGGGGACATATCCTCTCGTCTCGCTTGCGGAGTGAAATAACGCGAGCGAACAACAATCTGCACTTCTTCATAGCCGGAAGAGTCATATGAAGCTGGCAGCTTGAATGAGATATTCCGACCCAGAGCCGAACTCACAGATTGGGTTGGCAGGGCTTTGTCCACACAATTTTGGCAGGTCGTGTCCAGGCGATAATCCAACCAGTATTTGACCATGTTCCGCTTCAGATTATCCGGGAAATTTCGAGAGTCAGTTTCAAATATGACCTGCTCGCCCGGCATGAGTTTCGTGTCCTGCAAAGACCAGCTCACAGATGAGGGTTTTTTACGAAGTTGACCCAACCCGTTTAGCCGGTTCAGGGTCACAGTGAATGGCGTATTATTTGTCCATGACTTCAGCTCTTTGGGTATGTCCTGTCCATAGACAGAAGGATCTGCTGCTTTCGCCAAAATAGTGATTTGGTGCTTAAGCGGATTGTCTGCGTCAGGTGACGTAAGCGTCATAGTTCCGCCTGAGTGGTTTTGGTCACGTAGGGACACTTGCCAGCCCTGCCACACGGCTTCCGAAAGTGACCACTGCAATGAGAGGGTCGAAAACCGATTATTATCGAGCGACAGTACTCGCGGTTCGCCGCTACCCGGGAAGAGCTCAAATGTCACAGCCGGATCTGCTAAAACAGGAAACCGCTTCAGTTCAAAGTCTGGAGCCGTGCCGGTTTCGGCGGCCAAAGTTTTTTTAATAAGACTATGAAGGTCTTTGACATCAGCCTCATCAATTCCCGTATCAAATTCCAATGTTAGCGTGATCGGCTTTTCCGCTGAGCTGTCATTGCCATACAGAGCGTTGATACCGAGCTTACCGTCATTAGTTTGCCCGTAGGATAAATTGAATTGCCTTGGCGCGTAATAATACACACTTTCATCTATGCTATCCCGCCATACTTCATGATGGAATGGGAGCGCAGCATCAGTATTCACGTCCCGAACACCGCCCGTATCAATGTATGCAAAGGAGAAAGCGTTATCGAGCGAAGGCCCGCTATCCCCAGGCGCTGCGTAGGTCAGCATCAATGCCGTAGAAATCATTGACGGCGTGAATATTATATTGAGAGGGGGCGCTTCATTTGTGCACTGAATTTTTTCGAAACTATCGCAATTTCCATTTGCGCAGGTTTGGCCACTGTTTAGCACTAAAGTTGGGGATGTAGCTGATGCCACATCCATTGCGAGCGTGTGAGTTTTGGAGGCGGCAAACCCTTTTATTTTGCAAAAAGCATCGGCGGCGGGTTTGCCACATTCTTTACCCCAGTTCAGGCAGCTATCAACTCGATATCCTGAAGAATGCGGCCGTGTGTAAGTGTAAGTGGATTCGTCATAAATTTGCCGATCCCGAACTTTTCTATCGTGAAGACCAATAATATTCGTGTTGGGACCAACCTTCAAGCAACCAACATTTGACAGAACTTTACATGTTGAAGTCGGACAAAACGATCCGTCCGATAAAGCTATGGCCGGCTTAGTTAATGTCGCCACATTGGTGCGTTCTGAAAAACTAGAAGCTTCGGCATACCCTTCACGGCGACAGAAGGCATCGGCCGCTTTTTTACCACAAGCCCTGCCACTAGACTGACAAAATGATACCGGGTATTTACCCTCGTAAACAGGCTGCTGAAAAAGAGTTCCGTCGCTAATAATCTGTTTTTTACGAACAGGGTTTCGGTTGAATGTTGGTGCCTTGGCTGAGTTTGACGTAGTTGAGGGGCGTGGCGTAGTAGGTCGAGCTTTTCGGATTTTTTGCACACTTGCTCCAAAAGCCCGGAAATTATTTGATGTTTCCGGCTCAGGACGCACTTTGCTACCCTGCGCAAAATCATGAACCATAGAGAATAAGCTAGTTTTGGAGCCGCTTAACTCGAGCTTTCTTGCGTTGCCCTGGTTTACAATTAGAAACTTCGACTTAACACTCATGGTTAGGCCCGCTGACGACGGAATGGCGAGCGTAGCCTCTGCTTGACCACCTCGTAATAGGACCTTTGTATTCGCGACGTTCGGTGTTGGCTTATCTGTATCACTATAGGCTGCGACCGTCATTTGCGTTCCGTCGGGAGCGTCGCATTCGATTTCAACTTTGACCTCGCGCTTAGACACGGATTGAACTGTGGCACGCGTACATGTGGCATTGCTGGGCAATTGTTCTTTGAGAATTTTACCGCCGATTTGACCTAAAATATCAGATAGTCCACCCGAACCCACGCGGGATTCGGCAATATCCGAGATGAACGTTGCGTTGAAATCCAAAGGTTCGAGATCCTGCCCCGGCAGGACTTCTGCGGCCGCTTGACTAACCCAACTCCCTATAACAAGAGTTAGAGTGGCAAGCGCCGTTCGACAGGCTCGGCTTTGAACTTTTCTATAAAATTCACAAGAAAAATTTTGCTGTAAATTTGACACTGATAGCTCCTCCAGACATACGCCCAATCGTTTGGTCGGCTACCTATGTCGTAGAGAAAGTGTGAAAAAGCCGCTATCACCCTAACCGGGGGTGTGGGGTTCTCAGGGTAATTAAACCCTAGATTTTGTCAGCTATAATGTGAGTTTTTGGGATAATTATTTTACAGTATGTGCCTTTTTGCGATATCGAAAAGACTTGAAGTTCAGCGCCGCAGGCCTGTGCTAATTGCCTCGAAATTTCTAAACCCAGACCCAAACCTGCATTGTCAGATATTGGTTTATAGGGCCTGCGCTGCACCGGTCCAGGCGGCGTCAAACCCAGCCCTATGCCATTGTCTATGACCCATATTTCAATATTTTCAGTAGTCCGCTTTACCCCTAAAACCATGTCATCCGCATGAGCGTGTTTGATTACATTTCGAACTAAATTACGGATGATACGGGTGAGGAGTTCCGCATCAAAATCGAGTTTGAAGCTAGTGGTAACGCAACGAATATCACATCCGGCATATTCCGCTGCTTGTTGATATTCCCGTATGATTTTTACAAACAAATCCTGCAAAGAAAAATGCTCCGGAATTATTTCGATTTCCGGATTATCGTAATGGGATATCTGGACGATATTTTCGATCATACGCCCCGCAGATTTCAAGCTTTTCTCCATATCAGAGATGAGGCGATTACGATTCGTTACGCCGCTTTTTTTAGACATTTCCAACAGGGTGTACGCGGCCGCGTTCAGAGGTTGACGCAAGTCATGCCCCACATAACTAATCATGCGCTGCCTAAGCGCTTTGGCTTCCTCGAGTTGGTCATTCGCAATCCGAGCCTCATTCAAAGTTGAGGCTAGTTGCAGGCGAAGTTTGACCTGTTCCCGGCTCCGCCAAATTAGCCAGCTCCCGATAGAAACCATGATCATCAATACGATGAACAGCGACGCAATAATTTCGAGGCCCCGGTCGTCAGTAGATGGAACGCTTATTATAAAGATGCAGCACATAACGATGACGGCTAACTTGCTAAATAGAAAGGGCCTCAAAAATTGAGCGCAGAGCATGACTGAGACAAGCGACATAGCCGCTACTGAAGCAAGCGCCGTATAATAACCCGCCCGTTGTGGAGCTATCATATCAAAAATTAAAATCGTCGTCAGTGCAAACTCACCCAGAATCAATGCGGCATAGACCAAGAATTTGGCGGATTTATCAGATGAATTTTCCATAGCCTTACGGCCCATATGGGCCATGATAACCGCAACAATGAAAACAAAGAACGCATATGCCATCGCGTAATAACTATTCAGACCTGAAGCGGCGAATAGAAGCGCTGAGAACACAGCCAGATTGGCGTATGCAACACCGGCAATGGGAAGGTCTTTGGCCACATCGCGAACCAAAACACTGTCAATTTCTGAAGAGCGTTTGAATTTTAGACGTACCGGGTTTTTCATATTGAGGGCGGAGTTTTTCACGACCTCAATGACCGATTAGCTGGAGTCCTGAAGATCAGAAACCAAAACAGCGCTGGCGCCGTTAAGACTGTAGGCAAGGCCCTTAGCGACATACTGAAAACCGTTACAGCGAAAGCTTCACCGCAGACTGTATTCTCGCGTGGTACGGAACAATGGAATTTCACGTAATGACTGACAATTGCACCATCGGATTTAAGCAGAACTGTCATGGCTGACGAGAAGAAAACCAACGGAAAAAAAATGGCTAAGGCTCCGAGTACGTAAAATTTCCACGAGTCCCAGTTTCGATGTTTTGCCCAACATGCAAAAGTAGTCGCAACTGGTATAAAGATTAGAACGCCGATCCCGTATTGACCGGAGAAAATATAACCTTTTAGGAATTTCGATAGTCCATAATCAGTTAGGTAAAGCAGGCCAAGCGTGTAAATCGTCGAAATTATTGCAAAGCAAATAAGCTGCATTGCAAATTTGCGCGTGAATAGCGAGTTATCGCTTAACCTGACTGAGTCGCGCTTTTCTGGCCCCACATGCATATCTTAGCCTAGAGCATATGTAGCTAACAATCAATCTTACGGCGGGCCGCGTTAAAGCAATCCGTGGCGCTTTGCCCAACGACTCGCAGCGCTTCGCCCGGACACACCTATGATGTCATAAATCCGCGACAGATGGGATTTAACTGTTTCTGGGGAAATGCTAAACCGTAACGCAATTTCCTTGAGCGCTAGGCCTCTTGCCAAGTGTACGAGAATATCTATCTGCTTGTCAGTCAAACCAACGTCCTGTGCATCTCTCGCAGTCCGAGACAAAAACTGGTCTTCGACAGGTTTATCTTCTAAAATTTTTGCCAAACTACTTGCGACAATTTCTGGTGCCGCATGTTTTTCAAAATACATATGTGCGCCCGCATTCAGACTGTCAGTTCTGTCTGTCCGGCTGATAGACGAAGAAATCACAATTAATGACGCTTCCGGGAAAGATTTACGGAACCGCCCAAACCAGACAAACATGTCAAATCCCGGAATGTAGAGATCACAAATAACCATCTTCACGCCATCAGGCTTCGCATTTTCAAAAGCTGTTTGCGGGTTCGGATAACACGCGATATTATCAATACCTTTCAGCCCCTCCACAACATGGCCCAGGCCAGCCGCAAAAAGTTGATGATCGTCAATTATAATAGCGGTATTTGAAATCGTTTACCTCCGCTCGTTCTCTCTTTGAAATCTTAATATACTAAAACACCGTCCATGTAGCCCCCCGAAAGAGGGGATACATGTAAGCAGCAAGAGAATCATCGAGCAGCCTTTTGACCGCTCTAAGACAAGCGTTAATGTCCGCTTCTCTAATCGGATGTTCAAGTCAAGCTCATATGTTTCTTTCTTTGGCTGTTAAGCCATTTATCGGTTGTTGGGTTTTTCGATCACTTGGGTCACGCTTCTCTTCGCAGTCTAATTGGCGTCTGGTGCCGACGCCGCTGCATGCATGTGTGAGATGTGTTTGTGGAGCGCCTCGCTTTGCCTCGCGTTAGTGCATTTAGATTTAAATGCACGACACAGCAGACATTTACGGCGTCTTCCACGCACGTCGTCCAAGTGAGACGAACCCAGTGGGTGTTTCTAAGAGTTACTTGTCAGTTCACGGCAACCTCCTGATCATCCCACTGGAATGTTGTGCGGTCTATCCACATGCGGTGCATGATACCGGCAAGCTTTCGCGCCACAGCAACAGTGGCGCGCTTGCGGCCTTTCTTGCGAGCCAGGCGCAGGCCCCATGTTTTGAGAGCGCATGATTTTGTAATGCGCATCAACAATACATTGGCAGCAGAGTACAAAGCACCGCGAACACTGGCATCGCCAGCCTTTGATATTCGGCCGATATTATCCATCTCGCCAGATTGAAAGCGCCTAGGCGTTAGACCGAAGTGAGCCGCGACTTTCCTGGATGATTTGAATCGGGTCGGGTCATCGACGCCAGCCTTAAAGGTCAGAGCAGCAACTGGTCCGACGCCAGGTATCGTTTGTAGGCGTATGCAAACAGGGTCTTTATTTGTGACGGCACGCAATCGCTTCTCCATCTCAAGGTAGGTTTTGTAGAGCACTAATCGAGCATCGAGCATTGGCTCGAGTGCGAAAGCCAGACGGTCGTCAGCCTCGATAATAGGCCTAGCCGCTTCATCCCAGCGATTGCGTTTAACGTGACTGGGAAGTCTTATTCCAAAAACCTTGAACAGCCCTCTGATCTCCGCTTCCAGATCCAAGCACTTTTGCAAGACTGTTTTCCGAGCTGTCAGTAACAAGCGGTCATAATGAGCGTCATTACTTTTAATGTGAACCTTATTGTACCAACCTGACCGTAGCACCTGCGCGATGCCTCTGGCATCATTCTTATCAGTTTTGTTCCGCATGGCTGACAAAGCCGCATAAACTTCCCGGGCTTCCATACAGACAACATCATAGCCTGCCGCTTTCAATCCATGGAACAGTGTCTGACTCATTGTACCGGCTTCAAAACCAATACGTACAATCGGATGCCCGAAACTCTCCAAGCAAGCGGTAATGTCTTCGACCTCACACAATAGCGCTTTCTCTAAAACGATCTCGCCATCACCATCTACAATGCAAAGCGCCAATGACCTCAGCGCGACATCTAATCCTACAAAATACTGTATTGTCTTCTCCTATTAAACTATAGCAACGCTACAGTTCTATCAGGAGCTCAACTCAAATCATGTTCTCCGATTACGCATGCTTTGCCTCTTGAGCTGTCATTGTTGCAACTTTATTTTAGTTATAATGCAGCTGAGTTCTTGAGACTTAGACAGTTCTTCAACTGCCTACAGCCTACCAGAGAATTCCCTCGAAACAGAAAAGGATAGTTGTGCCACAATCTCAAAATCCAACGTGCCACAAAATCAAATTTGATAGACCTAAGTTATTGTTTTAGAAGATATTTTCTTACCAAGTGTAAGTAAGGTGCTTCAAATGGCACCAGTCCAGCCTGTTTTCTAAGTCGTCGAATTTGAGACGATAGAAAAATGCAGAAACAAGGTGTCTACAAAGCTAGTGGCACATCAAAATGGCGTCTAAAACTCTAAGGCCTTAAAGGAGTCAATGACGCGCCATGCCTCCTTCCGTAACGTGATATGAGCCTTCGTCACTAATTTCAGCGTCGCTTCTTTTTCTGGAATGTAAACCTTCGCAAATTTCAAATCATGCTGAATTATAGATTTGGAGTTACTAATGAGGTCGGCAACTTTGATAGTCTGGGCTCGGCTTGGCCCTGTAGCATTATGTTCTCGGTCTATTTTCTTACGGGCCGCGCGGTTGCCTTCCTCAGGCTTGGATATATCGGTGAGGCAAAAGACTAAATCCCTAATGTCTTGGCCAAACTCCGCTTCAATATTGGCAAGCGTGACAGTCGTGTCTTCTACGGTATCGTGGAGCCATGCCGCTGCAATCATACTTTTATCATCTGTTATGCCCCTACCAATCTGCGCGACCTCCGCGGGGTGAACGATATAGGGCTCGCCCGTATATTTACGAAACTGCTTAGCATTTTCATGAGCGACTTTAGCAAAAGCAGCGGCTCTTTTTATAACGCAATCCATGTCTACGATTATTTCTTATATTAAAGTCGGCACCTAAGGATTTCGCTCAACTTTTCAGTTGGTATAATTTAATCACCACCGCCAAACAGTAGCTCAAACGCCTGGCCATAAGCTGTTCCATCTATGTCATCCGCATTTCCACAGCTTCCAGAACACGGCTTGAAAACAGTGCCAAACATAAGAATATGGGATTTGTTATCTGGCTGTGTTTTGCTTGGATCCGCGTCCCACCATGCGGCATGACCAACATATTTTTCGCCGCTTGCGAGGTCAACCCGGACATGAAAATCGTTAAATTTATATCGGCCACGCGCCTTAATAGATTCATTTGCATGCGTATATCCAAGCGCGCTAAATGAGCCCGAGGCAAATCGACCTTCCGGCGTTAAAATTAGATCATCGAGAAATAACCCATAAAGCCCGCTGCCAGCAGGTCCTGAATAGGTCTCATCGTCAAGATAGGGGCGCATTGAAACGGGTTCCGTTTGAAAATCTACGGTCTGATTTGTAAAGGGCTTGGCTATACCAATACGCGCATCTTCAAAATCTATAGTCGCCCTGTCACTTCCAGGAAACAATTTCGAGAGTTGAACGAATATATTCTCCCATGCTTGCCCTTTAGAAAATCTCATTTTGAGAGATTTATCCCCCGGATTCTCTTGGATTTCGAAGCGCACGCAATTAATATCTCTCGATACGAGTTGGGAGCTTTTATCTAAAAAGGCGGGATCCCAGTGGCTGCAAGATAGCACAGTGCCGTCGCGAAAAATTGGAAAAGCCCGATTAACAATTTCCCGTCCCCCAAAACTTTTACCGGTAACGCCACTAACGACCACCTTCATACGTACTATAAGATAATCAACGGGCGCTTCACGACCTATCATCGGATCCTTTAAATCTAGCAAACCCGCTCGATATGGCCCGCTCTGGCCGGTGGCCTGATAGCCCGCGTCCCATAGCGTTTCAAAGCCCGCCTTTGTGGCCGCTTTAAACGCGGAGTCAGTAGGCTTTAGACCTTTGGGGTGCCAAATCATCACGCCAAAAAACCCGGCAGGCGCTAGATTTAACCCCATGAGGCGGCACTGCGGAGCATCAGGGTCGGCCCACGCCTCAACCAAGCCGCCTTTATACTTTTTAGTTTCTGCCGTTAACAGTCCCCCGCAAAATGCGCCTTTACCCCATTGAGTTTTCATCTGATCAAACGCGTTCAAATAAGCCGTCTCATCATCGGCGTCATGGGGCGCAACAAGCCCTATCAAAAAAATGCGAAAGTCAGGAAAATCCGGGCGATGTAATTCTGTAAAGCCTCCTGCATCGCTAATCACCCAGCCAGGCGTCAGCATGTCTTCCGCGAAGACAGAAGGCGCTGAAAAAACCAACGCACTCAACAGCAGCATAAGACTCTTAGTGAAGATCGAGAAATGTCTTTTCATTATAACTCCATTCAACAGATGCAGGCGATACCTTCTATCGCCCGTTTATAATGTCGCGTGCCAACTTGCTATTATCCGGGCATCTATCGAGTGAATATTTCATACCGCGATAAAGATCATTTGGCCCTGTCATAGCGGCAATGAGGCTATCCAGTTCTGGGGGCTTTTCTTCATACCATACCGCAATGTTAAACGTGTCATATTCTATGCCATCATTTAAGTATCCCGTGGGGCCATAGTAACAATTCAGGACGGGATAACCTGCTTCTTGTATTCTAAGGCCGACTTCACGCATGGCAGGCACTTGGCGGCGACCATCATTAGCAAGGCCCATGCCGGTGCGATAAGACACAAGTTCTTCATCGTAATAAGGATAGCCATTTGGCCCCTCATTCGGATTGCGAGCCATAGCTTCCCAAGTCTTTTCTTGGTGCCGTAAAGCATCAGCCGGTATATAGCGCTGCGTTTCAGTCACAGCGCCGGCATAGCCACCGTCTGTTGTTTGAACGGGCGACAAACCCTGCGCGCCGCGCCATAAATTATCGGCAAATTGTTTTACAATAGCAGAACGGCAGCCTTCCTTTCTGAGAAATCGTCCCATTTCCTGCGCAGAGACAAGTTGGCTGGCCGTACTTTCCACAATATCACCAAAGAAAGAGAACGGGCTACGGCCGTCTTTTTGGCCCATCGCGTTTACAATCGACATGAAAATTTCAGACCCTGCCTTGCGATATCGTAAATCCGACATACGTTCATATTGATCTTCATAACGGGGGTCCATCTCGACGTAAAAAGACCCGGTTTGCGACGTCACGCCATAGCGCGTTTCAAACCATTGCGCTGTGTATGTCGTGCGCAAAGACGGTAAATCCGCTTCACAATTTTTATAAAATTCATCAATATACGTCAGGTAGCTATTCGCAAAATCACCGGGGTGAGCAATGAAATTGAAATTCCCCTCAATGATATTTCTAGGTGTTTCAAATCCGTCATATTCATCCCAAAATGATCCGGTTTTATATACAAACCCATAGCGGCGCGTCGCCTTTAACGCGTCAAAGTAAGCTGCTTCATTTTCAGCCTTTAACGCAGATTTAGCCTCCCGATGCCGGGCAAAAGCCGCCAAGACTTTGCTACGCCCCTCACCGCCATCGGTCGTGATTTGCCCGCGCCGTTTGATAGCGCCAGCCACTGTAAAAAATTCGGGAGCGACAGGCTGAGCGAGCATGCCTGCATCAACTTCATAGGCTGGTCGCCAACCTTGTCCGGTTTTGGAAGGCTTAAAAGTGAAGGTGCCAACCGTATCTTCCGCAGCATAAGACGGGCCGCGTCCGCCATCCTCATCTTCTAAAAAAACGTCCTTGATATACAGCTCAAGGAAAATCCAATTATGATAACTTTTCCAATTCGGGTGAGCGCGCCATTCTGGATAGACTTTATCCATAGCCGGGATAACGTGATCTGAAATACGCGTAATTTCCGCCTCTGTCAGATGTGATCCATCGACAAGGTCAGCCCCCTGATAGGGCCGTGATTTAGCGGGCGTAACAGAGATAAACTGGCCATTGGCATCGGGGATGCGCTCAGCAAAAATCTTTAAAACGACATCATAATCCGGGCTCTCGCTTGGCAGGTTGTTACGAAACGACATAAGCGCGGCGTAATATTGCCCGCTTTCATCTTCATAAAGGAGCCTTGCATCGGGGATATTACGATGATCCAGCCTCTTTGCTAGAGCGCTTTGCGCGAACATGACCGTAAATAAAAAAAGTAGAAAATATTTCAACATTTTGCCTCCCACATGGCGTTGCGTAAATATAGCATAATTTGTTTATAGGCTCCAGTCCGCCGCGAGCGCATAAACCGCCTCATTAAAAGGTTGCTGAACATCTCTGGCATCA
Organism: uncultured Algimonas sp.; assembly: GCA_964352855.1. Classification (GTDB taxonomy): domain Bacteria; phylum Pseudomonadota; class Alphaproteobacteria; order Caulobacterales; family Maricaulaceae; genus Litorimonas. The sequence continues at coordinate 23,758 of CAYGTR010000016.1, forward strand.
ATCACCGCGAGGTTGAAGGTCTTATAGTCACCGATGGGCGTTTTGCAGGGATAGGCTTGCAATTGAGCTTCGAGCGCTTCCACATCATTTATCTCAACCAAGCGGTACGTTTCTTTATCGCCCCAGCTTGCGCTGCCCGTATCACCTTGTACCACAATAAATGCCATGGATTTAGCCTGCGCGTTCCGATAGGCGTTTATCACAGGCCATGTTGGCGCAATCGGTATATCGGATTTCTCGTAAAACTTAAAATAAGGGGGGCGTGCTCTTAAAAGGCGACGTCCTTTTGCAATGCAAACATCAACAGCCCACATTTTATGGCCCAGGCTATCTTTGACTTTTTCCACAGTAACTTGAATGTCAGCATCATGCTCATAAGTCTTATGAGCGCCCTTGACTTTTTCGAATAGATTTTGCGGTGAAACAGCTTCAAGACCTACACTGGAAAAGAAATATGTCTCGTAAAGATTACTCTGCTTGTCTGCCGTATGTTCGCTTATACACTTGCGCCCATCAGCCAAAGTCCAATAGCCACTGCACCGCCCGACATCAACGCGGACAGTTTCAGTCTTGAACTGAAACGTTCTAGCCTTGGATGAAAAGTCAGCCATTGGATAAGCATCAAGGCTTACGCGGTCTTGCAATGAATCACTCATCAATAAACGCCTTATTTATTGGCTGGGATACGTCCTTGATTGACTTATCTGCTGCTGAGCGTTTCGCGGCCGAACCGTTAAGCGTGGGTGCGCTCCGATAATCTTCCAATAGCTCAGGGAGTGCTCGTCCAGGCGTGAAACACCCCTCTATGAAAAGCGTTTTATGCTGCACCAAATAATGAGCTTTTGGAGCCTTAAGTATTTTCTGTAAACTTAGTGCCATTGCACTTGTTTTTGGCACTTGCACAGTCTCTTGCGATGCCACAACTAGCTCAGATATTGGTTCAGCTGCATACGCTATTGGCGTAATCGTCAAATAGAAAATAGACATGACTGAAAGAAAATATCTCATACAATGTTTTTAAGGTTGCGACTTTATATTGTCACCTAATCATTCTGGATAGGTGGTTTGGAGCCTTTAATCGCATGTGACGGCGTTGAGTTTTTAAGGTTTCTCGGCTCAATTACCTGCGACATTATTATGCTCATAAAGCTTAATCAAAGCGCCAATGCGATCTTTAAGCTTGATAAAGCGCTTTTCCTTTTTAAGCCACGAATTCCAATTATCTGACGTTTTCTCGTATAGTCTTAGAAGAGAATGATAGCTATCATCAGGCCATGAATGTAGGGATAGATTTTCTAGATGGTGCAGTAGCGCACTTATATTCGTTGGGTTTTCCAATCGCAAACCGAGACGGATAAATGGGATTATATGTTCGGGCGCATCTTGTTGAGAATCGAGTACAGCCGTTAGGATTTTTTGCTTCGCCTGGCTTAGTGTAATAGTTTTTTCGTCGGTTATAACTGCCAATAGAGCATCTGGCTTAATCACATCCGCCGCCCAATCTAAAAAACGAGTCCGATTAGCTGGACGGGTATCCTCATACCAAGACTCCAAGTCAAAATATTGCCCCGGCTCTAATTGCGCGGCTTTAAAATAGAGCTCAAATTGATCCATGCCATAAAATGTGACCGCAAAGTCGATCGCATCACTAAGATATCGTGTATCGTCGCTGGCGAGCTTAGACATAATCGTTTTTCGGTGCTCATCTTTATGCGCGATAGCAAAGAGCTTTGACCGAGCCGCTTCTATAGCTGGCGTGAAATATGGAAACTCATCGTCTAAGACCATTTCGCAGTCATCAAAACTATAGCGGATTAACATCTGCAACATGCTTAATTGCGGCAAATCTAAATTCAGCGTCGACAGGTAATTCACAAATATTGGAAAAGCCTCTAACGCTTCTTCAGCCTCAAATTCGCCTTCATCGCTATAAAGTAAAACATCCAATATTTCTAAATAGGCATCTAACAGATTTAGCATAACCGCGTCACAAGGTTGACCACGCTTTAACACATCAAGTAATTTCCCGCGATAAAGCACCGCAAGAATATCAGGTGTGCGTTCCTCAAAAGAATATTTAAAGGGCGCCAAATTATTTATGGGGATTGAGAGAATCCGTTCTTCTTGTGCAGGTGTTAGAACATCTGGCAACGCGTCTAATGTCTGCATGACTTGCCATCCACTTAAGCTATAAATTTGCGAAAAAGCCAAATCTAAAGATTGTTTGGACGTTAAATCCGAGCGCTTTATCAGGTCAAAAACTAAGTGTGTTAATTGCCTTTGCTGGCCAAGCGCGAGCAATAGCTCCCCTTCAATTGGCGCGGTTAAATGTTTAAAAAGACGCAGTGCATTAGAGACAGCAACCAGGTGGGGTGATTGGGAGATTATAAACAATAAAAACCTGCTCAGCGGTGCTTCATCAAAGCCAGAGGGCTTGAGCGCTTTGTACAGGGTTATATCTTCAAGGGGAGCCCAAAATCGACACGAAAAATAATTATAGACATCCGCGAACCGCCTGCGACTAATTTTAGAGGGCAATGCTTTACATATCTGATTTATGTCTTGCGCAAATTTGATTGGGTCAATATTCGGCTGCCGCAAATGCGATTGCCGGTCCATATTCAGCGTTGCCATATGCGGCAATACGCTGACGGGGCCATCCTGCCCCTGTAATTGCTTAAATAGGCTCGGCGCATCTTTCGGCCACGCTAATCCATGATTAAACTGCGCCTGCGCGCTCAACGCTTTAAATTTCCTAAGACGAAAGCGCGGGTAAGACATATGCAAAAACAAGATAAATTGCGCCTGCGACAAGACCGATTTTTACCAAGGTCACTATAAGCGATCTAAGCCAATACTTTAAAAGCCCCCCTGCTCCCATGCCTGCCCAAATAATCCAGCCTTCGGATGGCTGAATATAAACTGACGTCAGATAAAACCCTGCAATAAATCCAGCAATAACGATAAATGGCGTGAGCGATTCAGCGTTAGCAGGCTTCGCTTTCGATTGTGCGGTGGTCGTATTTGCCGTTTTTTTAACGGTCTGTTTTTGTGTTTTTCGCGGAGTCGTTTTCTGGCTGTTTTTCTGGGAGCGGCGTTGACGCTGCGCCTGTTGGTTTCTCTCCATTTGGCGCAGTTCTTCGTCATGCGCACGGCGGGCGTCCTCCTCACGTTGACGGGCCTGTCTTTCATGCTCACGCTGAATATCAAGGTTTTGTTCTTGGTAAGAGCCTGCGCCATATTTATATGTATTTTCGTTTTCCATTTTCGCCCACATGCTGAAACTACATTCTAACTATGCATAAAACCCGCAAAAAGTCACCTAACCATTATGGTTAGATGACTTTAAAGGCGATAAAAATCTAATAGGGGCGACTCCGCTTACAGCTTAATGTAATCTGACTGCGCATATAGACTTTAAGGACATTATCTCATGTCGGAAATAGCAGATATACTTTTAATCGTAGAAGATGACCCAGCCATGCAAGCCCTCATGGTTGCAGAAGGAGAAGCTTTAGGCTTGACCGTTCTTAAAGCCTCAACAGTGTCGCAGGCCAAACGGCTAAGCACACAGCATGAAATTTCTATGGTTATATTAGATCGTATGCTGGATGATGATGAGGATGGGCTCTCATATATTAAATGGCTGAATCAGCTTGAAAGCCCAAAGCCTGGCATATTAGTCGCCAGTTTTCGTAACTCAACGCAAGATCATATCGCAGGGTTAGATCTGGGCGCTGACGATTATGTCAGCAAACCCATTAAGCCCGAGGAATTACGCGCGCGCCTGCAAGCCGTCGCCCGTCGCGCGCAATTTCAGCGCGCACCCGAGGCCGTTATTTTCTATTCAAACTTAGAACTGCGGCGTGATAGCCAAGCCGTCTTAATTGATGGAAAAATTGTAAAATTACGGCCGCAAAGTGTTTTGCTTTTGCAAGCTTTAGCCGAGCGGCAAGGCGAATGGATCAGCCGACGCGCTCTGTGGTATCAAGTCTGGACAAAATATAAAGGCCTGCCGCCGCAAGACTCTGTTATTAATAATGCGATAGCGCGGCTACGGCGCGATATAACGCAAGCGGGCGGGCCACAAATTATTAGCGAAGATTTGGGGTACCGCTTGATCACGCCTGAAAATGATACCCCTAATGCCGCAGCCCATTCTTTTACGCAAACACTGCCCTCGCCTCGCCCAATACAGGACGGATATCTGAAAATTGAGGCCGTAGACAATGTGCAGCGATTAGAAATTATTGATGAGACCGGCAGAGCTTACGTAAAACACGATATTGAAACGCTTGAATTTGCGCTACAAGATCACGGCGGAACGCTAAAGATATTTATAAAGACATTTGTTTAAACGTTATCCAGAGTCGCCGCGCCAACAGATTGGTAAAGATCAAATAGGGCTTGATGGGCCGTATGCGCAAGATTTTCCCATTCAGGCATCTTTTTAACCTCTGGATGCTCTAACAAATACTTATCAATATTGAGCATAAAGTAAGACGACATATGTAAAACTTCATGCCGGCCTAATATATTTTCCTTCGCCATGATTATGTTCCTTTACTCTTGTATTGGAAATTTTAAAGTCACTAGTAGGCCGGGTTTCGTATTTTCAAGGGACAGTTTTGCACCGTGCCGCAAGGCAACAGCTCTAACAAATTTAAGCCCAGCCCCATAACCTTGCGCGTCCGCACGGTGGCGTCCTTGTTTGGCCAAAGTATCAATATGTGTCGAGGCGACGCCGGGTCCATAATCTTGCACCTGTAGCATTGCTAGATCATTCTTTATATCTAATCTAATTTTGGCTATTTTACCATCGGCGGCATATCGCAATATATTGGTCAAAAGATTGGCAATCATACGCTGAATTAAAGTTTCACGACCAGAAGTTTTCACCCCCTTTCCAGCCTCAATATTATTTATCTCTAACGTAATATCTGCATCCTCAAAGGAATCCGAGAAGAGCTCTATTGATTGCAAAATAGGATCACTCAAATAAAAACTTTCAGCCGGCACATCCACATCCGTTTCTAATCGGACAAGGTCTAGCACCTCATCAACGAGATGTTTCATACCGTCAACCCGCCCATCAACCTGCAAAGATACAGCGGGGTCTGATATATGCGAAAGGCTGGCCTTTAGGCTCTCTAATTCATCTTTTAACTCATGCGATATTTGCGCGCTCATATTATCCAGCCCGCTAATCAAGCGCTCGGTTTTATCCAATGTTGCATTAACGCGTTGGCTGAGGCGGCCTAATTCGTCTGACTTTTTCGTATATGTCTTTGGCAAACGCGTTTTATAATCACCTTTCGCAAAAGCGCCGAGCTTATCCTCGATAAAGCTAAGCCGCCGTTTAAAAGATCGCCCTAAAATGAAATAAGCCGCAATCAGCCCGATTAAGACCCACAAAAACACACGCACAATCAGAGTAAAAAATTCAACGATTTGCTGCGCGTAATCTGCGGCGAAGTCTTCACCATAATTTTCCATAACGCGCTCTGTAACGCGCGATTGAAGGGCTTTATCATCAAAACTTGGCAGGTTCATTTCAACAACTTGCGCAATATAATCCCCCTGCGGGAGCCCAAGATCATCTCCGCTCACATTATATTTTCCGCTAGCCATCGGAACGCTTTGGGGCCAAGCGTCCAATGTTCCTTTTTCCTTTTCGCCCTGTGCGTCCACTGTCAATGTCAAGCGCTGCGTCATTGGCACGCTCGCCGAATATATAATCAGCATGGTCTTTTTGGACATTGAGAATTGCCCTGGCAATTCTTCTATAATCGCCTCTTGCGCATCACGCTCAAGTCTGGCTTTTTCTAGCGCCAAGATGGTTTCTAAGCGCGCGCTTGAAAATTGTTTCACAGCCGTGAAAGTCACAAAGGCCATCAGGCCGCAGGCGATAATTGCGATTAAGGCAATTTTTTTAAACAAATTAAATTTCATTTTTTAACCCATATAGCCAATAAGGCTCGCTCTATCGCTAAACCTTATATCATAAATGAGTTTAATTTGACTCATAATTCTGGCCTAACCGAATTGGTTAGGTGTAAATGGAATTGGGCAGAGGTTAAAAACGGTAAGGTCTTGGTAAATATATTACAGGCAATAAGGACAATAAACGGGCGGCTCTTATGAAAGTCATAGATGAGTTAATCTATTATCTGAACCACGAGAAATTATTATCTAAGGATGACATTCAATCCCTAAAAAATCTTGGTTATTATGTCGGGTATTCTGATCCCTCTGACTATCAATACCCGTCATATGCCGACTCCCGTTCCCCTCAAGAAATAGAATGGGAAGCCGATTATTGGGCAGAGCCCGAGCGGCCTCAAGAGCCAAAACACCGCAGCCGGTCCAAGCCGCATAACAGTACAGCAAAAAAGCCCTCTGCCAATAGTCCCAAAAAAGCAGCGCTCGCCGCAGAATTGAAAAAACTGCGCAATGAAAACCCAGCGGCGCTTGACGGATTTTCTGAACTTATACCAGACACGGACGAGCCAATTGATCAGGTCATAGCGCAGCTTTTAACCTTCTGTAAAAGCGTGCTTAAAGAACGGCTTACCTTAGCCTTTACCCGTAATTCAGCCTCATTCTCGAGCATAATTGAAGCGGTCACAGCCTCTTACCATCAACGCATTCCGCCCGCCTATACTGGCCCGGCGACCATCGCCTATCGCGCGCTTCAGCAAGACTTAAAAGGCAATAAATCATCTAAATATGGATGGGTTTTATCAGAGCCGGAAATCAGTTTGGCGGTAAATATACAACATTTACAATGGCGTTTAGCCAGTCATTTACGAGAGCTTGCGCGAGATGATCTTGATTTGTTTCATCAAAAAATAAAGCCTTTTTCACCGCAAATCTATTGGTTCTTATCACTCTTAATCAGTGCGAATAGCAATATAACCCTGCCGCAATTATCACCTGCGCGCTCCCATGCCCTGCCCATGATTGAGCCGCTCTTTTGGCTCTTACGTTTAACATTAGTGACCGCCGAATTACCGGAGGTAGAGTCTCAATGTCGCCCACATATTCCGCTCATGCTCCGCGCCATTCGAAATTTGAAAGGCGAGACTCAAACCGACATTAATGATAAGCTAGAGCTTTATGCGCTTGATGTTTGGGATGCTGATTGTCGTCCTGCTTCTATATTTTTACCGCCGCCAGTTTGAAAGAGCAGAATATGGACACTGTAAAACTCTCCGAAGCTAGGCAGCTTATAACGGCGCTAGCCGCGCATGAGAGCCTTTTGCTTTTATCACCGCCAGGCATTGGCAAATCTGATATTGTGCGAAGCGCTGCTGCTGCGGCTGGATTGGAATGCCGCTCATTACTTGGCACGCAAATCGCGCCTGAAGATGTAAGCGGCGTGCCGCGTATTGACGGCGAGCGTTCCGTTTTTTACCCGCCGCGCATTTTACTGCCCGAAGACGATAAACCTTTTTGCCTGTTCTTAGACGAGTTGCCTGCCGCTAGTCCCGATGTTCAAAAGGCGTTTTACGCCATTTTACTCGAACGCCGCATCGGTGAATATGACTTGCCGAAAGGAAGCTGGGTTGTGGCGGCTGGCAACCGCGCAACGGACCGTTCTCTGGTTCGCACAATCTCAGCCGCGCTAATTAACCGCGTGCTTGTTTTAAATGTTCAGGTTGACCATACCGAATGGCTAGAGTGGGCGGCTACGGCTAATATTCGCGCAGATATACGGTCCTATATCTCTATCATGCCCGAAGCGCTAAACCGGCCCGTTCCGGATGCCCCCATCCCCTTTTCAACGCCGCGCGCCTGGGCGACCCTATCGCGCGCGCTTGATCTTATAGAAGAGGCAGAGCAATTAACGGATGATACACGCCGCGCTATTGCTTGCGGAAAAATTAGCGAGCCGGATGCGGGTCTGTTTTGCACAGTCAGCGAGCAAGATTATTTAGATTTAAAACCCGCGATTGAATATGTGAAAGCGCCTGATCTTTTACCAGAAAATCCTGAAAAACTATGGTTTGTTTTAACGCGTATCCGTCACGCCGTAGAAGACCGGACATTAACAGCGCTTTCGCCTGATGTGATAGACAATTTTTTAATGTCCATATCGCCAGAGGCCCGCTTTGGCGTGATTGTCGGCAATGTGCATGAATGGGGCCATTTAGGCGCGCAAGACAGCCTTAAGCTTGCCCTTAGCGAGGCCACGGGTTTGTGACATCGACCCCGCCTGATAAAGTAACACGCAAAGCGCAAGCCGCACTTAAGACAGCCCTTCATAATGTTCGTATGCGGCTACCCTATCTTGGCCAATTATCATTTGATATTTGCGGCATTGTCGATAACCGCATTAAAACGGCCGGCATCACGCAAGATGGCAGATTATTCGTAAACCCGCATTGGTTTGCGCCTCTAACCACTGACGAAGCGCTTTATATCGCGGCCCATGAAATCTGGCATTTAATGCTACGCTCTCATGACCGCGCCAGCCGGTGGGACGCTAGGCTTGTCAATATTGCGCATGACTGGATCATCAATGATATTCTAACCGATGAGCTGGATATGCCGCCGCCCCGTAACGGATTATATCTTAAGGGGGCGTCGGAATATTCGGCCGAACAGCTCGTTCGCTGGCTAAAAAACGGCAAGATGCCGGAATTCACGTTACGTCCAACCGACCTTACAATTTTTCAGGACGCCTTTATCAAAGCTGGCCTTGTGAATGAAGACGCGTTAGCTCACCGGGCCTTTTTTCCCCTCGCGCCGTCTGACGTTTTAAGCCGTGCTGACATCATCCGCATTTTCGGACACAACATCCCCATACGTTTAGATACACGAGGAAATTGGAAAGTTAAGCGCGGCGTGAAACAAGCCTTTTCATGGCGCGGCTTTGATCTACCCCGACAAGATAAAACGGCTAATTTTTCCATGGCCCCAGCGCGATATTACGACCGATTGGACACTTCTATACAGGCAGAATATTCCGGTCATATTATGCCCTTTGAGCTCGCCTTACAATCAGGGCTAGATCAAACGCGGCAGCCCCGCCGAAGCTACGCCCGCGCTTCTCGCCGCCAAGCCAGTGTTGACAACATCATCCTTGCGGGACGGCAGAGTGACCCCGGGTCATTAATTATCGTTTTAGACGTTTCCGCTTCAATGAATTTTATACTGCCTAAATTATTAGGCTCTATCAAATTATCAGCGGAAAGCTGCGGCCTTGACTATATCCGCATTATCGAGGTTTCGATGGTCGTCACTCATGATCAGACTATACATATTTCAGAGCTTGAAGATTATCATATTCATACTGAAAATATACAAAAGCCCTCTCGCCGTTCATCAGGGCCACATCACGCGCCCTCGCCTTGGAAAAAAGCTAAGATATTACGAAAGACCAAGTCAAAGCCTCGTAAAGGCGGTTATTATAGGATATGGCCAAAATATTTTACCGCGCGTAACGCCCGCATCAAAAGTACACTTATTCAAACACATGACCACAAACCTAATATCAAACAGACACACCGCCCTATCCTAAATGACAAGGCTAAGCCTTACACTAACACATCACCGCCGCCGCCGGCACGTCAAATACAAGAATCCCAAACAGATCTACGGCCCGCTTTTGACTATTTAGAAGCGAAAGTGACGCCCGAACATATTATCGTCATTTCGGATATGCACGCTTATCTACCCAATCAAACACCTGATTATGACGTGCTTTGGATTGATACTGGAACGACATGGGTGGAAACAAAAACGCCCAGTTTCGGAAGAATTATACGTCTTGCGCGAAACACGTTCCTGTAAATTTTATTCGCTTTCTTTCCGTGTTTGCTTTTTACCCGCCTGGCGTTCCCTTCGCCAGAAATGAGCTTTACCAAACTTTCGTAAATGTTTGGCCCATTCCGGCGATGTTGTTAATACGCCTTTCTTTTTCGTTGCCATAAACACGCTACCTTATGGAGTGACTTGACCAGAAAAATCACAGGCTTGATAAAAGTCTGACGCACCGCCTTCAGATTTATTGCCTAAATCGGCAAGCAGTACCCAATCTGACACACCATTTTCCGCAATCTCTCCATAGAATTTATAGCTTGAGGATTGAAGCGCTTTCTCAAGCGACACAGGACTAAATGCCATAAGGAATAATGATCTTGCTAACGGCCCGGTCGCCCAAACATCGGGATTACGATATTTAGTCGTCACCCGGCGATCATCAACATCTGTAAGAATGAAGTAGAACGAATTGACATATGTTGTTTTTGACCGCGTATCAACTTTTAACTCGAGGTCAACACGGCGAATAGATTGCCCAGACGGCGTTACGATTTTTATTCTGACCTGATTATTATTATCCGCTTTCCAGTTTACGGTATCCCTATCAAGGATTGTGCTTTGAATACGTATGGCCGCATTATCAAAGATATTATGGCAGCTCATGGTTGTCTGATATTCTTCGCCTTGATTATAATCGGTACGAACGACCCTAAAGAAGCTATCCGTTGACTTTGTAGACTCACTCCAGCCATTCCAATTTCCGCGCTTATATTTCAGCTGTGCCAATTCGATATTCAGCTCGCTGCGTCTCTTTTTTAATTGCGCGCGTTCAGCTTGCTTAGCTTCGCTAGCGCGCCGCTCTGCAACAATGTCTGCAATATTTGCAGCGTGTAAGGCCTCTAAACGCTCACCGTGCGAGAAAGCCACCAGATCAAGAAAGACGGCTTGGTCTTCCTTCCACTGCATAACCGTTTCATAATCGCCAGAGCGAGCTATATTCAAACTATCACGCTCAAAAAATGAGACGGCATTGTCAGACAAATAAGGCACAAGCTCAGTATGGGCCAAGGCAATAGCTTTTGGGTCAGATGCCTTATACAGCCGCCCTGTTTTGCCAGATCGGAACAAATTTATGAGCGGGGCAAAATCATCAAGTGACTTAGCTAGCGGCCGTTGATTGGCGTCAAACTCTGCAATAGCTTTTTTTGTCAAGCCCACCAGTTCAACACCCGCTTGCACCCTATCCGCCTGCTCAAGCTCGGGCAGTCGCTTGGCAATTTGAAGTGATAATTGATTAAGCCGGTCCGCAGGCAAAAGATCAACGATACTGTTCCAATCCATCGCGATAGCCGATAAGTCTTGCGCTGTTTGGGCTTGCGTGATCTTCGCGCTTATAATATCGGCGTATTGATCAAGCGCTGGCCCGACATATTCCCATATCAGCAAATTCTGCCACGGCGCGCCGGCAGAAGCCGCGCGAAGGATCGATGAATAAGGGGTCCCAAAGCTTTGATCTGTTAAATAAGCGCGCAGATTATTCGGACACCGGCTTAGAGCCATGGCAGAAAATTTCTGAATATCTTGCCCATCCCACTGGGAATAGAGTTTACCAAAACTTGATCGGATCGCGCGCGGGCTCATCGCATTTAAAAACAAATATTGACGCGCTGTGGTAGTGTCAAAATTAGTCAAAAACCCCGATGGCCCTGCCCATCGGGTCGAACGACGAAGGCTTTGCGATTGCGCTACAGATTCGGCCAGAGCTCGCACGTCTGAACCACAACTCGCCGCGTGACTACGCTGCGTAACAGGCGGCGCTACCTGCGGGCCAAGTGTCTCAAACAGAGCCTTAGCTTTAGCCTCACTGTCAAAAACCATAATGGATGTGCAGCGTTCATTCCCTATTCCAAAGCCAACTGAACCGGCTCTGACAAGGCGCATCCGTCCGATGTTAGACACACCTGTAAAGTAAACATGATCAGAGCCAGTTGCGACCGGCGCTGTTTGAAACTGGCCAGCGCCATGGCTTTTTAAGTCATATCGACCTCGGCGCGTTTGTGATGGAGCGCGTATTATTGATGACCATGCGCCTCCATTAGCTCCTGATATGTTGCCCCCGCTAAAGTTAAGCTGCGTTAGAAACGGTTTTGTCCCGCCGCTATACCCATCGGCGCAGACATATACTGCGTGCCAATCGCCCGTAAAACCTTGAGATGACGCCAAAGCCGTCTGCGGCCATATGCTGGTCATAATAAGACATATACAAACCTGGAAAATCCGGTTTAAAATTCTCAACATATCTTGGCCCTCACTTAGTTTTACCGGTTGACCATTCTTTAAGTGCCAGTGCTCAGCTTAATCGGATCATATCTTGAACCATTATTTTATAAAGGCGGTAGGCCTGTTTATTTAGCCCCAGCTTTATGAGTATCGCAGACGGTAAAATATAGCTGGTGTAAACCAGCTGCCAGATTTTATTAGCGTCACCCCTTGCGTGAATACGGTCAACGATAAGCGGCGCTATAGAATAATAGTCATCTATCTCCTCACGCATTCCAGCACTTTGCGACATCCAGCCATCTCGAAATTTACGCAAGGTTTGTAGCTCCCAGCAATTGTCGTCAAGACCAACACCATCGCAGCTTGCCGTTGTGATGAAGCAACCTGAACGGCACTCACCTGCTTTTTGTTGGCGCTTAACGTCTTCAAATCTGGGAATTCCAATATTAAATAGACCCTTCACATAAGACCCACTGATTGGGACCGACTGCGAAAAATAAGGCTGATTGGCAAAGAGTAAAGATACCATAATCGGCGCATCGCCGCGAGTTAAAGCCATCATTGCCGCTTCGGAAATATTAAATTGATTTTCACCGCCTCGGCTAAATTTATTATAGTTAAAGCGCTCGACATATGAGCCTTTGCGAATTTCGACGCCGTGCCAAAGTCCATTGTAGACCTGAGATTCTTTTCGGGCTGCAATTTCGCGAGATACATCACCGGATGTCCCTCTTATTGATCGATCAGTCGCTAGAATATACTGATTAGCACGATCAACGCGTAGCGCATATTGAGGCTGACCTAAATTATGCTTGTAAACAAACTTTAGATCAAGAATTTGCTTGCCGCTCAACTGACGCGCATCCGCGCTTTTTATGGTCTGGTTACTGTTTTCAGAGGGGATAGGAAGCCGTTCATAAAGCCTAAAATCATCGCCATAGATCGGCGCGGATACAGGAAATGCGATATCAGGGTTACGCTCAACCGTTGTCCATGTACTTGAAATATGCAGCAGCCATTCACCAACTCTTTCGCTATCATAAATCAAACATGATGGCACTTCGCCGCTCTGCGCGGCAGCAATTTTCGGGAATAAACCCAATGAGCCTAAAGCACTCGCGCAGGCCAAAAAACGTCGCCTTGGAATAAAGTTCATACCACGCCTCCACATCTATTAAGTACAGAATGACAAAAAACGACTGGCGAAGCAATAAATTCAGGCCATATATCCAAAATTGTTAGGTCTGATTTGCCCCGATAGTGTTGAAAAACTCCAAAATTGGAATTCGGCAAATTTTCGTTGTTTGAGCAAAAGATTGAAAACCAAGTATAAAGTTGTCCATACTGACTCATAGATTAGTCAGGAGGAAAGTTATCAAATTTTAGCCACCCCGTCGGATAAAAAATGCAAAACCTTCTGTATCGCTCGGAAATTTTTGCAATTGGGTCAAAAGTGGAGTTTTTCAACACTATCCCCCCTGAGCTGTCAATATAGCAGAGATATTTTCGTTATAATGCAGTTTAGTTCTTGAGAGTTAGACAGTTCATCAACAGTCTACAGCTTACTAGAGAAGTCCATCGAAACTGAGAGGGATGTTTGTGCCACAAAATCAAATGTGAACGTGCCACAAATTCAAATTTGACAGGACTATGTGATTGTTTTATATATACTTTTCTACTCAGCATCGTGCTGTGTGGGGGCACCATTTTTCTTAGTAAAAATAATAATTTGGACTGCATCAGAGAAATGCCTCTATCGTCATTTTTACTCCAGTAAGCACATAGTAAGCACGCGCATCAATTGCCAGATTACGCTTATTTGGCGTGAGTACTGAGAGGATTTATTGTTGTGGATAACTGGGATGCGAGCGTCGAATCGAAAACATATCTCCTTGGTTCTCAAGGAAATGCGTTTAACTAAACACTCACATAGAATTTTAATGCCATACGCCTGGCTACATGATGATTAGTATATGGGCGTATTCCAAGGCGTAATTCAGACAGCACTTGGGGGATGCGCCTCGCGGAGTCCGTTCAGGGCCGAGAGCGCTATAATATCATGCTGCGCTATGAGCGCGCCTTTCGCGAAACCGAACTGACATTGGCAATATTCTAATCCTAACGCCAACGGGGGCACACATTCCGCTGCGCGAATTGGTGAGCGTTGCTTATACCGAAGGCCCGCCCATGATCCGTTCAGAGAATGCACGGCTCACAGGCTGGGTCTTTGTGAACATCGCTGACCGTGACTTGGGCGGCTACGTGGCCGAGGCCAAGGCTATTGTCGCCGATGCGGTATCATTGCCCCTGGGGCTTTGTCACGTTAATGCCCGTTTTCAGACGTTCTGCTAAGCTGTCGCAATGAAAAACTCAATTTACGCCCGGCACCGCTTTCATCCAGATGCAATCAAGCGTGCCGTTTGAATGTATTTCAGGTTCAATTTAAGTTTTAGAGATGTCGAAGAACTCATGTTGGAACGCGGAGTCGAATTATCTTACGAAACGATACGAAGATGGGTCGACAAGTTTGGGCCAACTTATGCAAAGCGCATAAAGTCTCGATCCGAACGTCCCTCTCCTGTTTGGCATTTAGACGAGGTCTATACAAAGATTAATGGCAGGATGGTGTATCTGTGGCGAGCCGTCGATGACGAGGGAACTGTTCTGGATGTTGTTGTCCAACGACGGCGTAATACAAAAGCAGCCACGCATTTGCTGCGGAAACTCCTAAAGAACCAAGGCATCAAACCAACTCGAATTGTGACTGATAGACTTAGGTCTTATGGAGCAGCACTCAAACTTTTAGGCTTAAGACATCTTCAAGACGCTGGAGGTCGGAAGAACAATCGCGCAGAATGCTCACACGTTCCTATCCGGCGAAGAGAACGAAAATCACAGAGATTTAGATCGGTCAGGAACGCTCAAAAACTGCTCTCCGTTCACAGTCAAATTTACAACCTCTTCAATCATCGACGCCGCCTCATCTCCTGAGCAACACTTCGAAAGTTCAGACATCAAGCAAACTTAGAATGGAACTTAGCGACGGCATTATTGTGCTCTTAAGAATGCAGAATCCGGAAGAACTCATTCGACACAGCTAACGTGACAAAGCCATCAACAGCTGTTTATAGCGGCAATATGGTTTCGTGCGGCTCGGTTTAGCCCCAGTGATTGGCGTCGGCTCGCGCCCAATGACGCTGCCAGTTTTCGGGGCGTGTATTATCTGACAGCAACACACCTTCCTGCAGATAATCATAAATATCGGAATAAGTTTGCACCGCACCGCCTTTCACACGGTGATACATATGATCGGATGTGATACCCTTCGGGTCGGTTAGTCCTGCACTACCGACAATTTCCATCAGATTCTTGATATTGGCGCTTTGGTAATTGGCGACGCGCTCGGCCTTTAGGTCGACATCGAGCGCATTAAAGCGTGAAGCTTTTTGCGTCGCGATACCTGTGGGACATTTATCATTGTGACAGCTGCGGGCTTGAATACAGCCAAGGGCAAGCATCATGGCACGGGCGGAATTCACCGTATCCGCACCGAGCGCGAACAGCCGTATCATATGAAAGGCCGAAATCGCTTTGCCGGAGGCAATGAGGCGGATTTTACCGCGCAGCCTTGTCCCGACCAAAGCATTATGCACAAAGAGCAAACCTTCGCGAAGCGGTGTGCCGACGGAATTTGTCATTTCTATCGGGGCAGCCCCTGTACCGCCTTCGGAGCCGTCCACCGTAATGAAATCAGGCGTTACGCCCGTCTCTACCATCGCTTTGCAAATCGCGAGGAACTCGGCCTTGTCCCCGATGCAGAGCTTAAAGCCGACGGGCTTGCCGTCGGACAAATCCCGCAGGCGCGCAATAAACGTCAGCAGCTCACGCGGCGTCGAAAAGGCGGAATGGGCGGCGGGGGAAATCACGTCCTCGCCCATCGGCACATGACGAATTTCTGCAATTTCGGACGTCAGTTTAATGGCGGGTAAAATACCGCCATGACCAGGCTTGGCCCCTTGGGAGAGTTTCACTTCTATCATTTTGACAGTCTCACGAACGGACTTTTGTGCAAAGAGTCCTGGATCAAACGCCCCGTTTTCATCACGGCAGCCAAAGTAGCCTGTGCCGATTTGCCAGATAAGATCGCCGCCATACTCTAGATGATAGGGGCTGATGCCACCCTCCCCTGTATTATGCGCGAAGCCGCCAATTTTTGCGCCTTTGTTCAAGGCCAAAATCGCATTTTTACTCAGCGCGCCATAGCTCATGGCGGAAATATTGAGAAGAGCAGCGTCGTAAGGTTTCTGGCAATCCGGCCCGCCAAAGCGCACACGCGGATTATGATTTGTCACATCTTTTGGCGCGATTGAATGGTTCACCCATTCATAACCGTCGCGGTAGACATCAAACAATGTTCCGAACGGGCGCGTGTCCTGTTCTTTCTTTGCCCGTTGATAGACGAGTGCGCGAAATTCCCGGCTGATCGGTGCGCCATTTGTATCTGACTCCACAAAATATTGCTGAATCTCAGGGCGGATGAACTCAAAGAAATAGCGCAAATGTCCAATGACGGGATAAAGACGCAAAACTGTCTTTTTACGCTGAACAATATCATACACGCCGACTGCGAAAATCGGTAAAATCAAAAGAAACGCCCAAGCGGCAATCGGCCATATTAAAGTCATTATGGTCGTTGAACACACCGCAATTGTGGTGAGTGTGAAAAAGAGAATACGCGCTGAAAATTCTGACTTTTCCAAAGCAAAAGATGTTTTTGGCGGAAACGCATAAGCCCGCACATTCAGGCCCGTCTGCTTTTCAGGGATGTCCAACATTTTAACAAGCCCCCTTCTGGCGCTTTATACATATAACACCAAATAGTTACAGATAATGCTTTCTATTTCCCTAATTGCCATTCCCATATTGTTGTTAAGCTCAGATTCCTATTTGCGGTTTGGTGCGGCGCAGCTTAAGTCTGGTACATAAACATAGGGCCGATCATGAGACTTTTATCCGCTTTTTTACTGTGCACCGCTTTAAGTGTGGCGGCATGCACGCCTGCACCGCAAAATACGTCTCCCGCACAGCCCATTGACCGCATTGTCAAAACCTCTGTGTCAACAAAAGGCATGGTCGCCGCGGCTAACCCGCTCGCGGCTAAAGCCGGATTGGAGATTTTAGCGCAAGGGGGATCTGCGGTAGATGCTGCGATTGCGGTGCAAACAGTCTTAGGTCTCGTCGAGCCCCAAAGCTCCGGCCTCGGCGGAGGGGCCTTTTTGGTCGTTTATGATCCAAAGACCGCCAAAGTCTGGAATTATAATGGCCGCGAAACAGCCCCCGCCAATATCACACCGGAGCTGTTCCTTGATCCCGAAACAGGGGAGCCGCTGCGCTACTTCGCAGGTATCGCATCAGGTCGCTCGACAGGTGTGCCTGGCGCAGTCGTGATGCTCCACAAAGCGCATGAAGACTATGGCCAACTTCCGTGGGGCGCGCCGATGGAACCCGCTATCAAACTTGCGGATGAAGGCTTCGCTGTTAGCCCCCGTATGGCAAGCTTGGTTAAACGCATGGGCAGCTTCGTTTTGGGTAATGATGATGAGGCCAGGGCCTATTTCTTCTTGGACGACGGCACAACGATTCCGGAAGGGTTTGTTCGCGATAATAAACCCTATGCAGACACGCTGCGTGCGATACAGGCCAATCCCCGCGCCCTCCTCGAAGGGCCGATTGCCGAAGCCATTATTGCCAAAACGCAAATTGAGCCCCTGCCGGGCACACTGACACTAGACGACATGGCTGCTTATCAACCCCAAAAAACCGAGGCCCTCTGCGGGACATATCGCGACCATATTGTATGCGGCGCACAACCGCCCTCCTCCGGCCCTGTCGCCGTTCTCTCTATTTTAGGAGTCTTAGAAAATTACGACATGACGGACTTAGGACAAACCACGCAAGGTTGGCACATCTTTGCCGAAGCTTCGGCTATGGCCTATGCAGACCGCGATAAATATGTGGCAGACCCTGACTTTGTTGAGGTGCCTGTCGCGGCGATGCTCGACAAGGATTACCTCAAAAGCCGGGCGGCGCTTATCCAGGCTGATAGAGCGATTGAAAATGTCACAGCGGGTAACCCTGTTGGTTTCGTGCGGGGTCAAGACGCCACGCCTGACAGTCCCGGAACGTCACATTTCACAGTTATCGACGAAACCGGATTGACCGTTTCCATGACAACAACGGTGGAAGCCCCCTTTGGCAGCCAGCGCATGGTCAATGGTTTTATGCTCAATAATCAGCTCACGGATTTTTCTTATCTTCCCGTTGATGCGCAGGGTAATCCGATCGCGAATGCGCCTGCCCCGCGCAAACGCCCCCGCAGTTCTATGGCGCCGCTTATCGTCTTTAACCCGAAGGGTGAGTTGCTGTTTACAACAGGATCGCCCGGCGGAAATTCTATTATTGATTATGTTGCGAAATCCGTTGTCGGCATCATTGATTGGGGTCTCAGCCCACAAGAAGCCATTGAGCTGCCCAATGTGATTTCGCGCAACGGGCGCGTACGCCTTGAGTCCCAAGACCTCAGATCAGAAGAGACAGATGAAATTGACCGCGGGGCCGGTGCTGTCGAATTTGGCCTGCCCAATGATATTGTTAGCGCCTTAGAGGATATGGGCCACAACGTCGTCAGATCGAAAGGGGAGATTTCGGGCCTGCATATTATCTATCGCCAAGATGACGGCACATTAATCGGCGGAGCTGACCCGAGACGCGAAGGCGTCGCGATTAAAGTCGAGTAAAATTACTCACGTACTGCAGGCAAGCGCAAACGAAAATGCGTGCCTGTTTTATCTGAGCGGATAAGGGCTAAATCTCCGCCTTGCGCCATAGCGAGTTCTTTGGAAATTGACAGTCCTAGCCCTGTGCTGCCAGCCTTACCCTGAGACCCCGCAAACGCCAAGAAAAGGTTTTTGGCAGCTCTGTCCGGCAATCCCGGACCCGTATCAATGATATCAACATTTACAGATTCATCTGTCGGGTCAGCAGAGACTTTGATTTCGCAGATGTCGCACCCCTTCATAGCTTGCGCGGCGTTCCGAAACAGATTGTGTAAAATACGGTAAGTCTGATCAGGGTCTGCCATAACTCTCAATTCCGTCGGCACTTGGTTCTTGAACTGTGTCGCCGGGAAATGGGCCATCGTATCAGATGCCACTTCGCCCAAAAGAAAAGAGAGCCGCACGGGTTGCATATCCGGGTCAGCCGTTTCTGCTCGGCTATAAGCTAGCACATCCTCTGTTAAACCGACACCCCGCTCAAGCGTTCGCACGAGTTTCTCGCCCATATCGACGACTTTCTCATCTTTTTGCATGGTCAAACGGTCAGCAATCAACAAAGCCGTCGATAAAACATTGCGCAGGTCGTGATTGATTTTGGCAACAGATAAACCCAGACCCGCAAGGCGCTCACGCTGACGGAAGGCGGAGCGCAGGCTCTGTTTCGTATCATAAAATTCGCGTTCCAATTCCCCGATTTCATCTTTGCGACGATTAGAGCGCCCCAAATTTTGTCTGAATTGAGGGTTTTCACGAAAGGTTTTCATATTGGCCAGTAACCTCTGCAAAGGCCTGACGATAATCAACAGCATAGAGAGATAGATCAAAGCGCCTGTGAGTATGGCAATAAAAAGAGAGAGGTAAAAAATACGCTCTGAAAAATCCCACAGCTCTGCTTTTACAGCTTTGCGCGGAATGATAAGCTCCAAGGCTTCTTGGCCTTCTACCGGCGAATTTGCAATGATTCGCAAACGGTCATTCCCATTGGAAAAGAAATCACCAAAGGAATCACGAAATTGCGGAAACCGCTTAGGGTCTCGCATGTCTACTTCAAGAAAATTAGCATCTGACGGCGGAAACCCAAGAATGAGTTCAGTCATACCGTCACGCCGTACCGCCAAAAGTTCAACATCCGTCTTTTCCATAAAATCTTTAGAAAGCATTTCAGAGGCTTCGTAATCCGGCACGCCAGTGAGCGCTTGGGTCAAAATACCTGCCTGTTGAATGCGATCAATAAGATAGCTCTGACGATAAAGCGCCAGAGAGGGAATAAACAGAACAAGCTCTGCCAACATGACAAAACCTACCGTCATAAGCAGGAGCTTTGCCGATAGGCGGCGGGCTATATAGCCATCAATCATTCTATCTGACTAGCGGGTTTATTGTCAGCATGAAAGCCCGAAAGCCTATTGGAATTTCGTCCAAAACCCGGCCAACTTCCTTGTTTTAGGTGAGAAAACGGCGTCTGTGTACCATGAGCTTGCGGCGCGTTTTACGACTTCCGAGCGCGTAGGATAAGGCGAGATAAATTTCGTCAAACCGACAATCTTAATACCATTGGCCATTGCGAGAGATATAAGCTGAATAATCTCCCCGGCCCCTTCGCCCACGCAAGACGCCCCCAGGATTTTTCCTTTTTTTGTGGCCACAATTTTCACACCACCATGTGTGTTGCGCTCAGCAATCGCGCGGTCATTTTCTTCGAATTCCCAATGCACGATTTTGACGTCGCCATGTTTTTCGCGCGCGTCTTTTTCTGTCAGGCCAATTGAGCCCAGCTCGGGTTCAGAATAAATCGCGGCCGGCATACGGTTTGTTGTCGCCTTGGTCATGAGGCGCCCGATGCCAGGTGGCATAAAATAAAATTGCTTAATAAGCTGTCCGGCATGGAAACCGGCCGCATGGGTTAATCCCCCCATATCTCTGGCAACGTCCCCCGCCGCATAAATCCGCTTATTGCTAGTGCGAAGGTCAGCTTCGACCTCTATTCCACGTCGGTCATATTGTACACCTGCGGCCTCTAAGTTTAACCCCTCAACAGTAGGTTTGCGACCTGCCGCGACCAAAAGATGGGATCCTGTAATGACCTCACCGTCTTCAAGCTCAATCTCGACGCCCATTTGAGAGCCCTGCTTGACCGATCTGATTTCTTTGGTTTTCACAGGAGTCCGAAATACAACACCCTCAGCCTCTAGGGCGGAGACGAGAATGCTGGCATGCTCGGGTTCAGACCGTCCCAAAGGTGCGGCAATGTCAATGATCGTGACATCACTGCCCAGGCGTCGAAAAGATTGCCCAAGCTCTAATCCGATAGGCCCTGCGCCCACGACAAGCAAATGCTGTGGCAGACTACCGACTGTAAAGATGTCCTCATTCGTTAGATAAGGCGTATCCACCAACCCCGGTATCGGCGGCGCGGCGGCGCGTGAGCCTGTTGCAACCACAAAGCGCTTGGCTTTGACCTCTGTGGTTTCGGACACAACTGTATTGGTATCCGCAAAAGAGGCATATTCCCGAATGACGGTGCAGCCCAAGCCTTCAAACCGCTCTTGACTGTCAACGGGCGCGATAGTGTCTATGACACCTTTGATATGTGCTTTGACCGCTTCGAAATCGACTTTGGGTTTGACGGGTTTGATGCCGAATTCCGCGCCTGCGGTTTGGGCATGCGCCGCCTTGCCGGCTGCAATCATAGCCTTAGAGGGAACGCAACCTGAATTGAGGCAATCGCCGCCCATCTCTTCGGCCTCGAACAGAACGACGGAGCGCCCTAATTGCGCAGCACCCGAAGCAATAGACAGCCCCGCAGACCCCGCGCCGATGATGCAAATATCAACATTATACTGTGTTTTGGTCATTATACTCTCTTATGCCGCGCTTAAGTTTCAACGGCTGTTTTCTTGAAAAATTTCTTATATATCGCCGGGATCATCGCCACGACACCCAAGGCAATAAAGGCAGGAAGAAAATTGGCGCCTGCGTCCCTGACGATAGCCCCGACATTGGCTGTTTCGCCTTTCGCCGCCGCATCAAGCAATGTGCCGCGAAGGCCAGAGCCAATGAGCGTGTAGGCAATCGTCCCGGGAATAATGCCAAGCGCCGTTGTGATGAAATAATCCCGAAATTTTGCACCCAAAATTGCAGGGGCAATATTCACGACAGCAAAGGGGAAAAGCGGAATCAAACGCAATGTGAACATGTAAGACAGCGCATTTTCGTTAAACCCTTTTTCCATTTTGGCCAAAAACGGTCCGGCAATCGATTTTAATGTCTCGCCTAATGAGGTTTTGGCTGCGATAAACAAAATACAGGCGCCCATAGTCGCGCCTATAATAACGGCAGGCGCACCAACATACACGCCAAACAGAAAACCGCCGCCTATCGTTAAGGCACTGGCGGGTACCATAAAGGCCGTAGCGGCGGCGTAAATACCGATAAAAGCCAGCAGGACGAGCCAGAAATTATTCTCGACCAGCGTGTTCAAATAGACAGCATTTTCGCCCAACGCCGTCGGGGTAAGCTGTTGGTGCCAGCCTTGAGATATCGTGATCGCCAGACCTGCTAATATAATGTATAGAGGCCACAATCTCACCCAAATAGACCTTATCGATTTGTCCTGAGTATCCGATGACATAAACCGTCCCTGCTTTTTCGTCCTTATATACGCCACGCGCACTCCGAATGCGCTCTTTTTCATGACGAGACAAGGTATCGTTCAATTTTCGGGTTCTCTATATGACAATGTTTGACTTGGCCTCTCACGAGATTTCACCTTTTTGTGTCTTAGACACAGTGACCATCTTTATCATAGGACGCGTTATAAGGTATAAAAATGCCTGTCTTTCTACGCATCCTATGCTTGACAGTGACCTCTCACACTCTTAAGGGACGCGTCTTGAATTTAAATGCAGCGCCAATGGACATTTAGAGGTCTATATCATGCATTTTATCCCTAGTGGAGATTGATATGAAACGTACTTTTCAACCCTCCGTCCTTGTTCGCAAGCGTCGTCACGGATTTCGTTCACGTATGGCGACAAAAGCCGGCCGTCAGATTTTGGCCCGTCGTCGTGCAAAAGGCCGCAAGGTTTTGTCTGCATAAGCTGTTTGGCGCCTTCGCGTCGAATATGCTTTTAGCCGCCTCATGACGGCTGAGACACACAAGATTTCAAAACTCGGCGTGCTGAAAAAGCGGGCCGAGTTTTTGTATGTTCGGGATGGCGCTTATCGGGCTCAAGGCGGAATCGTAATCCAAATGCGTAAAAATCCAAACCATCACGATCTGAGAGTTGGCTTCACGGCCACAAAAAAGATTGGCAATGCGGTAAGGCGAAATCGCGCGAAACGGCGTCTGCGCGAGCTCGCAAAAGCCTTATTGCCGGAACATGGCTTGCCCGGTCATGATTATGTTTTCATCGCGCGCAACGGAACAGCTGAACGCGAATGGACAGCCCTCCTTGACGACACGCGAAAAGCCCTCATAACGCTTTGCAAACACTCTCAGGCTAAGCCAAGCGCAAACGCCTCATAAACGTCATTATTACGGAACGATCAGACCGATGAATGAACAGAAAAATTTTATCCTCGCCATGGTGCTGTCCGCCATCGTTTTGGTTGGTTATTGGGTCTTTTTCCAAGCCCCCCTTATGGAACAGGCGCGCATCGACGCCGAAGCCGAAGCCGCGCGTGCCAAAGCCGAACAAGCCGTGCAAGGGCCTTCAATTGAACAAGAGGTTGTTCTCTTGCCGCGCGAGGCGATTTTAGAAAATAATAATTTTGCCCAAGGGCAACGTATCAAAATCGAGTCGCCGGGCCTAACGGGTAGCTTTCTCACAACAGGCTTGCGTTTTGATGACGTCACATTGAAAAATTATGACAAAACGCTCGACCCTGCAGATGGACAAATCTCTATCCTCTCTCCCGAAGGGTCGCAAAAAGCCGCTTACATCACCGATAACTGGGTAAAGGCCGGTCTCACCTCTTTCGGATTTGAAACGCCTTGGGCCGTGGTATCAGGTGACAAATTAACTCCAGAAACGCCGATCACCCTCAGCTATCAAGGCGAAGGATTTGAAGTTCGCCGTTTAATGAGCGTGGATGACCGTTACCTCATCACACTCGAAGATACGGTGACCAATACTTCGGGTGCTGAAATTGCACTCCAACGCAAAGGTGTTTCACGTCAACATAGCTTGCCGGATGACCTCACAAACTTCTTTATCATCCAAGAAGGCCCTATCACTATTATCGACAATAAATATCTCGATATGAAATATAAGGGTCTCAGCAAAAAAGGAACTTGGACAGAAACAGGAGAGTCCGGTTGGGTCGGGCTTACAGATAAATACTGGTTAACGGCGGCGATTGCTCCACAAGATAAAACTATGACGGCACAGCACCGCTTCCTGACTATCAATGATCAGGACGTTTACGAGACCTCTTATGCGCTCTCAGCGGTTACGCTCACCCCCGGTGCCTCCATTACGTCCAAAGGATTTATGTTTGCCGGCGCAAAAGACCGCGATGTTCTCAAGAAATATGAGAGCGAATACGGCATTGCCCAAATGGAACGTGCGATCGATTGGGGCCTTGTCGGTATCCTCGTCAAACCGATTTATTGGGCGCTGTCACGCCTTGGGGAATTGCTCGGCAACTTCGGCCTTGGGATTCTGGCCCTGACGCTCATCATCAAGCTTTTAATGTTCCCTTTGTTCAACAAACAATATGAGAGCCAAGCGAAGATGAAGAAAGTGCAGCCTAAGCTGAAAAAACTCCAAGAGCGCTACAAAGATGACCGTATGAAATTGCAAAAGGAAATGATGGGTCTGTATAAAACAGAAGGCGTCAACCCTGCAGCAGGTTGTTTGCCCATCATTCCGACAATTTTCGTGTTCTTCGCGCTTTATAAATCTGTGTTTATTAACATCGACATGCGTCATGCACCGTTCTTTGGTTATATCAAAGACCTATCAGCCAAGGATCCACTCTCGATCTTAAACGGTTTTGGATTACTGCCATGGGACGCAATCCCCGGCGGCATTAGCCTTTTGGCTTTCATCGCGATTGGCCCACTTGCCATTCTATACGGCATCTCCATGAGTTTGATGTATATGCTAACCCCGCCTGCAGGCGCGGGCGGCGAACAAGCCGAGATGATGCAGAAAATGATGAAATGGATGCCTTGGATATTCATGTTCGTTCTGGCCCCCTTCCCGGCTGGTCTGCTGCTTTACTGGGTCTGGAACAATGTTCTGTCTTTCATTCAGCAATATATCATTACGCGTAGGTTTAAGGTCGACACACCGATTGATGTTTTCTTCCGTAAGATTACAGGCAAACCTGAACCCGAAACAACTGAATAGCACGCGATGTCAGACAGTTCCAAAGAGGTCACACATCAAGAGATAGAAGACGGACGCTTACTCTTCGCGCGTGACGTCGACTTCATGCGCAGTGCAGTTAGCCTTGAAACGCTGCCGCCGCCAGATCTGCCTGAAATTTGTTTCGCAGGACGATCCAATGTCGGCAAATCTTCTTTGATCAATGCGCTGACAAACCGCAAAGGGCTTGCACGGGCGTCGAACACACCGGGCCGGACGCGCGAGTTGAATTACTTCAACGTGGATGGCCGCCTTTTCATTGTCGACCTGCCCGGATTTGGTTACGCGAAAGCCTCAAAATCAGATATTGCCCGTTGGCAAACCTTGACCCGTGCCTATCTGCGAGGCCGCGCAGGGTTGCGGCGTGTTTTCTTACTTGTTGATAGCCGCCACGGTATAAAGCCTTCTGATGTCGACGTCATGGCCATGCTCGATGAGGTGGCGGTGACCTATCAGATCATCCTGACCAAAATTGATAAATTAAAAAAAGGCGAGTTAGACAAAGTCACCGATAAAACCACCAAGTTTATTGCCAAACGCCCGGCAGCCTTCCCTGAGGTGGTGCAGACTAGTTCAGAAAAAAAGGACGGGCTAGACCTGTTGCGGGCTGAGATTGCCAGCTTGGCCTTGCCGCCTAATTTGGCTAAGAAATAAATATTATGAAACGCCGCGCCAATGAAAATAGCTGGACAACAGCACAAATTCTCTCAGAGGCTCTGCCCTTCATTCAACGCCATGCCGGTAAAACAATCGTGGTTAAATTTGGCGGCCACGCCATGGGAAGCGAAGAGCTCACCCAACAATTTGCTAATGACATTGTTCTTTTACAGCAATGTGGGCTTCGCCCTGTTGTCGTTCATGGCGGCGGGCCGCAAATTGGATCCATGCTTGAGCGCTTAAAAATTAAGTCTGAATTTGTTGACGGGCTACGCGTCTCTGACATGGAAACTGTGGGTGTCGCTGAAATGGTGCTATCCGGTGCAATCAATAAATCGATCGTCGCGGCGATTAACCAAGCCGGCGGCCGCGCAGTCGGCATATCCGGTCGTGACGCAGGGCTGATTAAAGCCAAAGCCGTCAATAAGGATTTGGGTTTTACAGGACAGCCGACCTCGGTTGACCCGGCCGTAATTAATACGCTTTCCGGCGCACAGCCGGGCTTTATCCCTGTCATTTCACCTATCAGTAGCGGTGAAGACGGCAGGCGCTTTAACGTCAATGCTGATACGGCTGCCGGGGTTATAGCAGGTGCGCTTAAAGCCGCACGTCTTATGCTTTTGACCGATATTGAAGGCGTTATGGATGCCGATAAAAACCTACTGACGGATTTGTCGACTGCGGATGCGCGCGGCCTTATTGCAGACGGGATTGCTATAGGCGGTATGATTCCCAAACTCGAAACATCAATTACCGCTTTAGAAAGCGGTGTCGAAGCCGTGGTTATTTTGGATGGACGTCGACCCCATGGCTTACTTGTTGAGTTGTTTACAGATGTCGGTGCGGGAACTTTGATCAAATGATGAAGCGAGCTCTCCTCAGTCTGGGGTGTTTGGCTATTTTGATGATGCCTGCTTATGGGCAGGATATTCCAGACCCAGAATTGGTCATAGAGACACAAACACCCACAACAGCCACAATTATAAACCCAACGGATGTTATCGGTTGGAATATTTGCAATGAGACATCCTATATATTGCGGTTGGCTAACGCGACTTTGCGTGACAGCGAAGTCAAGGCGCAAGGCTGGCGCGAAGTCAACCCTGGACAATGTATTGTCGAAAGCGTTGTGCGAGGCGCGCCCCGCTTTCTTTATGCGGAAAGCAGCTATATCCATCGCGGCGGCATTCGGGAATGGAAAGGGGAAGTGACCCTCTGCGCCCAAGACAGCGATTTTGTCTCTGTCGCAACAGATGATTGCCGCGTTAATAATTTCCAGACACGGAATTATTTTGCGGTGAAGCCCGATGAACAAACCACTACATTGATCGAGCCGTCGGATTTTGGCGAAAAAGCGCAGACGGCCGGTATTCAACGCCTCTTGCGAGATTCCGGCTATCAAGTCACAGGCATTGATGGTCTCCCAGGACGACGTACATCGCGTTCACTCCGCGAATTTCAAAAAGCAAAAGAGTTTGAAAACCTGCCGGAAGGCAACGCCCTTATCGCGGTCTTAGCTCAGGCTGCAAAAGATATCGCTGATGAGATTGGGCTCGAAATTTGTAATAAAAGCGATACCCGAATCTTTACAGCGATTGGTCTCCAAGAAGACGGTAATTGGACATCTAGGGGGTGGTGGGCCATTGATCCGAATAATTGCGTTCGACCCGTTACCCACTCGATACAGGGGTTGAACGCGCATTATTATGCCCTTAAAGAAGCCGTAGCACCTGATATCACTGACACACGCATCGTAGGTCAAACGGGCGACAAAAAAATTGAAGATTTACGCCTACGCTCTGTCGCAACTATCCCTGCTCAATTTTGTATTGCCGAATCACAGTTCTCTGCACTGGGGCGTGAGCTTTGCTTAGAGGGAGGTTACGGAGTCGCAAATTTCCGCCCTTTACCAACTGATAAGGACGGCGTCAGCGTCTCTTTGGCAAATACTGATTTTGCAGCGCCAAGTGCAGCAGGATTACGCCGATAGATACACGTTCCTTGCTTGCACCATTGCATGAGGGAAGTTAAGCGAACGCTATGCAAAAAACCACCTCTGACATTTCACATATTCGCCATTGGATTTTCGATCTCGACAACACG
This sequence comes from uncultured Algimonas sp., assembly GCA_964352855.1. Taxonomy (GTDB): domain Bacteria; phylum Pseudomonadota; class Alphaproteobacteria; order Caulobacterales; family Maricaulaceae; genus Litorimonas. Next base: position 51,779 of record CAYGTR010000016.1, read on the forward strand.
CTCTATCGGGCGGATGCGGATTTCTTCTCACAAATTGATCACAAAATTACAGCCTATATTTCACGTTATCTCGCTCTGCAGCCTCAAAAAGCACGGTATCTACAGAAGGAATATTTGGCGGAATACGGAACCTCTTTGTCTGGCATGATGGCAGTGCATGGTATGGATCCCGCAGAGTTCTTAGACTATGTTCATGACGTCGATCTGACAATGTTGGAGCCTGATCCACATTTAAGAGAAACGATCCAAGCCCTCCCTGGAAAGAAATGGATTTTTACAAATGGCTCGAAAGGTCATGCCAGAAATGTGGCCACTCATTTAAATCTCTTCGATTTATTTGACGGGAGCTTTGGTATTGAGGACGGCGATTACATTCCCAAACCCAAACGATCACCCTTTATTAAATTTTGTGATATTTTTGATATTGACCCGACACAGGCCATTTTTTTTGAAGACAGTGTGCGTAATCTCGAAGTCCCTAAACATATGGGGATGGCAACTGTTTTAGTCGCCTCTGATGAAGATTGGTCGCATGAGCCCGAAGTGACCCGCCCGGCAGGCAGCACGACCCGTGCGGATTGGGTTGATTTTGTGACATGTGACCTGCCGCAATGGTTGGCCGAAAACAGCTAGGCGTCTTCCCGTTTAAAACCGCTTGTTAATCTCAAAGCTTAACACTGTCTTAAAATCCATATCTCAAAATCAGGTGTTATATTTTAATATCGGAGGCTGATATGCAGCCCAAAGAGACTATGCCTATTTTGCCCTACCCGGCTTTTCTTGTCGGTCGCTATGCCGCGCAGGCCAATGAAATCTTACGCGAAGCCGATATAGCAAAAAACCCTCAGCTTATCGAAGATACTCCGGGCCTCACCGCGACAGATAAACAAGTCATGGAAGCTAAGCTTTTAGAAACAACGCGAATATCGGAAACAGCGCTCTTATCTAATATTCAGGAAGACCCAGACGAAATGCTTTCAACTGCAGTTACTAATCCGCTCACGACGTCTTTAGAGCTAGAAGACACTGAGTCCCTAACGCTCGATTTATATACTTAAAACCTATATTATAAATATAATATTTATATTTTACCTATGTCATTTATCCCTTAATTTATTTTTGTAAATTTAAAGGTTTTCAAAATGTCATTTTTTATAAATTCAGACTCTCATATTCATCTTGATATCCTAGGCATGGGCTACACATTGACGATGACCGAAGAAGAAGCACTTGGCATTGGCGATATTTGCGAAGTGGCCCGTTGGGAAGACGAAGGCGGTGCGAGCCTATAAAGATCTTGGGAAATCATGTCGGCGCATATGATGAAATGACACATATGCCGTCTCTTGTGACTTTCCAAATTCTCCTTATATCTAAATCATGGTTGATAAAACGAAACCCGCCATTGCGATAAATATCAAAGCCGTAAAGTGTCCAAAATGCGCGGCACGTCAGCCGGCATTGCGTTTACCGCGGAACTTACGTCAGTTCCTCTTTGGCGGCTGGACCTGTGAGCGTTGCACAACAGAAATGGACAAATTCGGGCGTCCCATCTTTTAGAGTTTTTTATTATTTCCGATAAACGGTTCTGACCGTTCATCTTGACCAAACGCCTTCGCGCGCCTATCTGCTCTTTATGGCTATACGACCCATATTAACGGTACCAAATCCCATCCTGAAACAAGTGTCCAAACCTGTCGAGAAGGTGACGGATGCTACACGGGCACTTATGGATGATATGTTGGAGACTATGTATGCCGCGCCGGGTATCGGGCTAGCCGCCGTGCAGATTGGCGAACCCGTCAATGTCATCGTGATGGACCTCGCCCGTGAAGGCGAGCCTCCTCAGCCACAATATTTTGTGAACCCTGAAATCCTAGAAGAAGTTGAAACCACGCAGCCCTATGATGAAGGATGTCTCTCTGTGCCGGATGTTTTTGACACGGTGGAGCGCCCTGAGCGCGTTCAAATAACCTATCTCGATTATAATGGTGAGCGTGTCACGGAATGGGCCGAAGGCTTATATGCGGTCTGTATTCAACATGAAATGGATCACCTCAAAGGTATTGTGTTCCTCGACCATCTCTCACGCCTCAAGCGCGAACGCGCGATTAAAAAGGTGATGAAAGCCGAAAAGCTGAAAGCCGCCTCTTAGTCAGGTATCATCCATGACCCTCAATGTTGTTTTTATGGGTACGCCGGACTTTGCTGTGCCGTCCCTCGCCGAGCTCTTATCCAACGGCTATAATGTGGTACGTGTTTATACACAGCCACCCCGACCATCTGGTCGCGGACAAAAGCTGACGAAATCCCCTGTGCATCAATTCGCAGAGCTGATGGGCCTATCCGTTGAAACGCCGGAGAGTTTTCGCAAATCCAAAGTTATTGATGGTCTCGAAGACTTAAAAGCCGATGTCGCTTGCGTGGTCGCCTATGGACAAATCTTGCCTCAGCGTGCCCTTGAGGCACCGACCTATGGATGCCTCAATCTGCATGGCTCTTTGCTGCCCCGATGGCGCGGCGCAGCCCCCGTTCAGCGCGCGATTATGGCCGGCGATACACAAACAGGTGTCCAAATCATGCAAATGGCCAAAGGCTTGGATACAGGCGATATTTTGTTGTCCGAGACCGTCGATATTCGACCCAATGATACGGCGGCGACTTTGTCAGACAGGCTTGCCCAAATTGGAGCAGGTTTGTGGCCGCGCGCTCTCGCGGCTCTGTCACGCGGTAGCCTTACCCCTATCCCGCAAAAAGGCGAGCCGAGCTACGCCCATAAAATAGAGAAGTCCGAAGCCCAGATTGATTGGTCTCTTAGCGCCAAAGACTTGGATTGTCACATTCGCGGCCTCTCACCCTTTCCCGGGGCGTGGTGCGACGTAAATGGCCTTCGCTTGAAAGTGCATTTAGCTGAGGTCGGAGACGGTACGGGCGACCCTGGCGAAGCCTTGGATAATAAGCTCCTCATCGCATGTGGAGACGGCGCGCTACGGCTGACCCAAGTTCAACCGGCGGGAAAAGCCAAGATGAGTGCCGAGGACTTTTTGAGAGGCACCCCTGTCCCCAAGGGCGAAACGCTCAAATAAATGCCACGCTATAAACTCATCATTGAATATGACGGTGCGCCTTACCAAGGGTGGCAGTGGCAAGATCACGGACCGTCAGTGCAAGGCGCGATTGAAGCGGCGGGTCATAAATTAAATTCAGGCCCTGTAACGGTTTACGGCTCGGGGCGCACGGATAGCGGCGTCCACGCGCTGGCGCAGGTCGCCCATATGGATCTAGAGAAAGATATTCGCGAAGATAAGGTGCGCGATGCGCTCAATTTTCATCTGGGCGAGCATCCGATCAGTGTGTTAGGCGCTGAGAAAGTGTATGACGAATGGCATGCGCGTTTTGATGCCATAGAGCGTCGTTATCTTTACCGCATCATAGACCGACGCCCCAGATTAGCCTTGGATCGCGGCCGCGTCTGGCGTATTCCGGTCAAGTTGGATGTCGACGCCATGCAGGAGGCGGCACAAGTCTTGGTCGGCAGACACGATTTCTCGACCTTTCGCGATACACAATGCCAAGCCAAAAGCCCCGAGAAAACAATTGATGAAATCTCTGTGTTGCGAGCCGGAGCCGAAATCCATTGCCATTTCCGCGCTCGCTCCTTTCTACACAAACAAGTGCGAAGCTTTGTCGGCTCGCTCGTCGAAGTGGGTTTGAACAAATGGGATGGGGAAGATTTGAAAGCCGCATTGGATTCGCGTGATCGCTGTAAGTGCGGGCCTGTTGCCCCACCGGACGGCCTTTACCTAACCCAAGTTATTTATCCATCAGGCTCATTGGCTAATCCCTGTGAGTAAGAGACTCATACCTGTCACAGAAATCAAACACGCTGTAAGAATGGCCCCGCCCCAGTCAAAGCCGATAATCCGCTTTGCCAATCGAATGTCGATGACGAGCGACCCCATAAACCCGGCAAAAACAACACCATAAGCGGCGGCTAAAGGCAATATGCCTAAAACAAACAGACCAAACCCGACTGCGGCAATCCAAGCCAAAAAGAATACACACCAATGGCGCACGATCACCCAAGGGCGCAGCCTGTCTTGGCGCTCAAACACCATTGTCAGAATATAAGCAACCGCTGAGAAACTGAGTAAATAGACGAGGCCAATAATTGCAATCACAGCCATATTTGCAAGCTCGGCTTCAATGCCTAAAGCATCCGCTCTTGCCTGCGTCGCCGTTGACGCAATGAAATAAAAAGCTGGCAAGATAAATATTTGCGACATGAAAGAGACGCGCAAAGCGGATTTGGACAGATCAAAAAAGCGCTCCCAATTGGGGATGCGCCCTACCGCGGCCATACAACCGATGAAGAGTTTGAGGGGGTTCATTCTTGATATATCCAATACAGCATTTTTATGGTTTAACCGTGCCAAGACGGTTCACGCAAGACGGAAGCCCATAATGCCTAAAATTAATCTGGACACATTAGCTGTAAAATTTGGCAGCACCTATCCCGCCCCTTTTGATGCCCCCTGTCAGCAGCGTAAGAAGATCTCTCCCAGCGAGGCAGGCGGGATCACCCAATTCGGGGCTCATATCATGACATTAGAGCCGGGCGCGTGGTCATCCCAACGCCATTGGCACAGCGCAGAAGACGAGCTCGTTTATATCCTAGAAGGCCATCCGACCTTTATCGATAATGACGGTCGACAAACCTTATCTCCGGGAGATGTAACAACTCATAAGGCAAATAATGCCAATGGGCATCATATGATCAATGAAACGGACAGGCATGTGCGTTATCTGATCGTGGGTGGGCGCTCACCTGAAATAGATAGTGCTTTTTATCCTGATGTTGATCTCAATCTGCCTGCGAATGGAACAGCAAATCGCGTCTATCAGAACAAAAACGGGCGAAAATATTAAACCTTATAAAAGTCCCGATACCACTGAACGAAATCTGAAATACCGTCCTGCAAAGTGACTTTGGGTTCAAAATCAAAATCTCTGGCGGCTTTTTGAATATCGGCATAGGTCGTTGTGACGTCACCTTTTTGTTGACCTTTGATAATCGTCTTTGCTGTGACGCCACAAGCCGCTTCGACGGCGTCAACAAGTTGCATTAAACGATTGGGTTTGGAATTTCCGAGGTTATAAATGGTATGAGGCGCACCGCCTTCTTCCGCGATGGTCGGGGGTGTCGCCAAAAGACGTGGGAAAATTGCAACAATATCGCTGACATGAGTGAAATCACGTCGCATGACATCAGGCGCGAAGAGCGTAATCGGCTCACCGGATAAGATCTTCTTCGTAAAAATAAAATAGGCCATATCAGGGCGGCCCCAACGGCCATAAACGGTAAAAAAGCGCAAGCCTGTTTGCGGGATTTTATAAAGCCGTGCATAGCTCTCCGCCATCATTTCTCCACCAAGCTTTGTGGCGGCGTAAAGAGACGCCGGGCTGCGCACACGATCCTCTTCTGAAAACGGGCCGTCGGAACGCTCGCCATAAACAGAGCTTGAAGAGGCATAAGCCACATGCTCTACCGTGTTGGAATGACGAGCATATTCAAGAATATTGAGATGCCCCATCACATTTGACGCCACATAGGCGCGAGGATTATCAAGACTATAGCGCACACCCGCTTGTGCCGCGAGGTTCAAGATATGGGTTACTTGTGTATTCCCAAGAGCCGCTTCTAGCGCGCCTTCATCAGCGATATCCATCGCATAAAATCGAAAAGCTGAATGCTTTTTCAACTCTACAAGGCGCGCGTGCTTCAACGATACATCATAATAATCATTCAGATTATCGACGCCGACAACCTCATGCCCCTCCGCCAAAAGCGTTTGTGCAGCATGAAATCCGATAAATCCTGCGGCGCCTGTTAATAAAACGATCATGGCCTTGCTTTAGACCTTTCAGTATGATGAAGAAAGTCAAACCTTAAGTAGGATGCATGACTGACTATCTGAAAAACTCAGCAGCCCGACTCAAGCAATGGTGCATTCAAAAAGCACTTCCCCTTTGGGAAGAACGTGCGCACTTGCCGGATGGTAGCTGGGTAGAGCATTTAACGCTTGACGGCACGGCAGATATTGCAGCGGAACGTCGTTGGAGAGTGCTCGCACGCCAAGTCTATGTCTATGCGGAAACGACACGATCTGGTTGGTATGAAGGTGAGGTAACGGCCAGAGCAACTTACGATAAAATGCAGCAGACTGGCTATGTCCAACGCGTAACGTCTGAAGGGAAGCCGACTGAACGCCGACGTGACCTATATGATCATACATTTTTCCTTCTTGCCGCCTCAAGCCTCTATCGGCTTACCAAAAAACCGGAGTATTTGACTGAGGCGGATAAGATTTTAACGACGATTGACCGTGACTTTTCACATGAAGACGGTGGTTGGCGGGAAACCCCTCGCGGTAAGCTCCCCCGCAGACAAAACCCGCATATGCATTTGTTTGAAGCCTGCCTTTATCTTTATGCCACAACACAGGATAAAAGACACTTAGATTACGCACGCAAAATATATAAGTTGTTTACCGAGAAATTCTTTGATGAAAACCATCAAAGAGTCCGTGAGTTTTTCAATAACGACTGGACGCAGCTTACAAATGATTTGGGACAGGCCACTGAGCCTGGACATAGCATGGAGTGGGTGTGGTTATTGGGACAATATGAAAAAGCGTCTAAGATGCCAATGCAGTCTTATATAGTGCAACTCTATGAAGGCACTATTTTCGGCACACAATACTTTCTTAATGATGAAGAAAATATACAAGGTCATGTCGTTCGTGGTACAAAAAGATTGTGGGTTCAAACGGAACTTATTAAAGCGCATTTAACTATGGCCGAAAGGCAAAAGCCCGGCGCTTCTGAGGCTGCTGCAGCAATTATAAATGGGTTGTTCGACGGATATCTGAAAGAGGACGGAACCTGGAACGATCAGCTAGATAATAGTGGCCTTAATGTTGCAAAAACGATTCCTGTCAGCACGTTTTATCATATTATTAGTATGGCGACCGAGGCCGAACGGTTAAGCTTAAAATTCGACTAGCTAAATAAGAAACAGCACAGCCCGCTCATCAGCGCGTTCAATCAACGCGTGCTCCAGCATATGAGTTAATTCTCCGCTGAATTTCTTAGCGGCGGCTTCATCCCAAGCCTTTGCAACCGCCTTTATAAGGTCAGGGCGTTGACGTTTTATCGCGGCTTTAACGCGACCATCCGTTAAAATCTGACGGGCCAAAAGCGGGAGTTTCGAGCGACGCATTTTTCCCGATAACGCTTTGCGCCCAAATAAATAACCCCCGCCCAATAAAGCCCCGCCGACAACAATACCTATTGGATTTACGAATAGAGCGGCGAATAGATTTGCTTTTGCCAGAAGTGCACTAATCAAGAGCGCACTGACACCCGTGCCAACCAAAGCTGTATCAGATTCCAAAGACGTCATGCCTGGTGCAGACACGGTAAGTCCATCTAAATGTCGGCTGACATGCTCACTCCCGTCCAGGCTTAAAACCATAGCCGGTAAGCCGTGGGCGCGACATAACGGATCGGTTTGGGATTCAATATCGCGCTGCAAAAGTGCGAACCAACTATCAATGACGGGGCGAAGGGTTTCTTGCGCATTATCTGATTCCAACCAATTTCTAATTTTGTTTTCCAGAATGCTTTCGACATCGTCCAACGTCTCAATCGCGCCGGATCGCCATTCACGAAAGGTCGGCAAAATACAAGCCTCAGCCATACCGTCGACGAGGACAGGCGCGATTTGTGCCCCTAACGCGCCTGCCGCATTTTGTGCCCGCAGCCGCACCTCACCTTGTTCCGACAATAAAGCTGTCGTTTCAGACTTAAAGCTTGCATGGAGATATTCAAATCGGCCCAGCCACGCCAAACCGCGTGCAATCGCAAATTCAGGTTCAGCCCCGCGTATTACGCGCGCCTTTGGGAAAGCCTTTTGTGTCGCAGGCAAAACAAGGGGTAAACGCGACGCTCCGCCTGTGAGCAACACTGTATCCGGAGCGCGGCCACCTAATGACGCTATCGTTTCTGTCAAAGCAAAATCAAACGCACTTTGCCAACTATAACCATTCAAAACTTCCAGCGGAGCTTCCAAAATCTGCTTCGCATCTTTTTTGTCAATTCGAATATCAAAGAAGACGCGCTTACCTGCCGGTAAGCGTTTAATCATCTCAACGGGTATATCTTCGCCCGTAAAATAAGCTTCTTTGGCTTGGCGGCACCAATAGGTCAGAATGGCTTTATAATGCGGATAGGCCGCGATAAGTTTTTCAATTTGTTTGCACGATTTTTGCCGCGAGAGATTGAGTTTAAATATCTCATCATCCAACAACCCTGAGCCTAATTCATTATGCCCCACATCATCCGCATCCAAATCACGGCAATAAGTAAAATCCGTTGTCGAAGACCCTATATCAATGATTAAGACAGACGCTTTTGTATCTTCAATAGATACATAGCCCTGCTCTAAAGCTGTCATTAACGCCGCCCGACTTTCAGGCACAATACGAACGGTTTTCAAGCCTGCATGCTCGAAAACTTTGCGATAAGCGTCCCGCGTCGGCATATCCCATCCAGAGGGGCAACCCACAACAAAACGGCTGTCTTTGGCACCGCGGATGGTCTCATCATCACTCAAGCCCTGAACCAAGGCTTGCGTGAAATAGGTAATAGGTTCTGCCGTCGCCGCATCAAGATGACGACTTTTAAATTTCAACCACACATCAGGTTTATGAGACGCAAACGACAAGCTGAGGGCATCTGCCCCAATTTTGATGTCTTTACCGTCTTTGGCGACGGCGGTCACAAAACTGCGCTGCCCGCGATATTCCAAAATTTCAGGTTCGCGCACTGTGGCACCATAGGCCCGCCCCAAAGCGGTTTCGCCGTGGCCTAAGTCGAAACCGATAAATTCTTCATCGGTGGTCAATCTCGCTTTAATAGGGGCGCTCACGGTTTTCGCACCCAAATTGTGCCGCGCCGTAAAAGCCGACCGTCTTTGGTCACAAGTGCAGGGCCTGCCATTTCGATGTCCGGTTCGCCCTCATTTATGACAAGCGCGGGGAGTTCATCAAACCAGTGGGCGGTCTTTTTAGAATAATCGACACTGTCTATCCCTGCGCCGGAGAGCACAGTCTTCATTTCTTTACCGACGACTTGCAAAGCATAATTTCCGTCATCTGAAACATTTGCTTCTAAAAGGTTTTGGAACAGAGCCATGAGGTTTTGATCTTCGCGCCAATGCGCATCAGGCTCCGTCTGCACCATTCGCGCCAAGATATGATCAGCCGTCGCGATAGCGTCACTGATTTGATTTAAAAATCCGGCTGTATCCGTGCGGATAACGGCCTTTGCTTGTATCAGACGCCCATCTGGGGACGGTAAAGCTTTCGGCCTCTTCATAAAAGGTAAGCGGGACATTGCCCCGGCTTTAAGGTTCGAGACTGTATGGAGCGTCGCCAATAAGGCGGAACCTATCACCATCAAAGCAGATCCTTGAAGCAAGCCTGCCACAACCAAACCTCCCGCCGTCATGTAAAATAATCCGGGCCGCCAGTCTTTTAATCCGTCAAAGCGCCCGACCTTTGGGGCTGTCTCAACCATTGCCACTTCGGCATGGGTGGCGCGGTCCAAGACCCCGGCACCTGATTTAATTATTTCCAAAAGCCATAATCCGGCTTTTTGGATCTGTGGGTCAGATACGCTACGCGTAAAGCTCAGACCCGTCCTGTCCAAGGCCCGCCGCGCCTCACCGACGACTTGTGCCGGAGACAAGTCTTTGTTCAAGGCGTTCTGTAAATCACGGCGCTCTTGTGCAAAATGCTGTGCGAGTGACGGCGTCACGATAAGGGCGGAATTATCCATATGGAACATGTCGGGTGGCAACCGCGTTGAGTCAAGGTATCAGAAAGAAGAGAAATAAAGTGGCCCTGCCAAGGAACGGCCTTCCCCCGAAAGCGAGAACCCTGACAGAGCCGTCGGAGCTCGATGCGTCGCCTCGGGGCAGTGAGGCGTCTTGATCAAGAACTCCGATTTCAAGATGAATCCTATGAAAACCCTCCAGTTTTCAAACGCCCCATCAAAAAATGATATCTATGGATTAGGGTGACAAAGCTGAACGTTTACTGAATTAGAGCCGCGCACACTCGCCCACAAATTTCTGTTCATCTTCCGTTCAGAAAAGTGTGGTTTTGGCATTTCAAACTCGCAGAAAACCCGTAAAGTTGGTATTCTTCAATAGGAACGTCACACTTGGGATTTTATTCAAAATATATTCTGCCTTGCTGTCTTGATAAGGCCTGCGGCATAGGGCCGATTGAAAAGCAACGTCAGAAAGTGGTACCGAAAGCGACAGGGACTGTGGTCGAAATTGGCATTGGATCCGGTCTGAATCTGCCTCATTATTATGCTGAGAATGTCACGAAGATTATCGGCATTGATCCGGATGAACACATTTGGCGACGGAGTGAGAAAAGACGCGCGGCCTGCCCTGTTCCCGTTGAACGGCTCGGCTTGTCAAGCGAATCCATACCTTTAAAGAGCGCTATGGCCGATACAATTGTTGTGACTTATTCGCTCTGCACCATTGCTGATTCTGTCAAAGCGCTCAAAGAAATGGGCCGCGTGCTGAAACCAGGCGGGCAAATATTATTTACCGAGCATGGCAAAGCACCTGATGCAAGTGTCGCAAAATGGCAAAAACGCATTGATCCCCTCTGGAAGAAACTCGCAGGAGGATGTCATAGCGGACGCGATATTCCGGCCCTGTTTGCGGCTGCAGGCTTAAATATCACTGAATTAAACCAAGCCTATATCCCCGGTCCGAAAGTGCTGAGTTATAATTATTGGGGTAGCGCGACCCATTAGTTGGTCTATCCATCAAAAAACCCACCTTGCGGCGGGTTTAAGGTTTATTCAGCGGCCTCTGATAATTCAGAGGGCGGTGTCCAACGTAATATCGGATTGCGGGCCGCCCGCGTTTCATCCAAACGCCGCAGCGGTGCATAGACAGGTGCGTTTTTAAAGCTCTCCACTTCACCCGCTTTTGCACGTAAAGCAAGACTCCGCATAGAGAAGATGAAGCGGTCCAATTCACCTTTCGACTCTGATTCTGTTGGCTCGATCAACATGGCGCCATGCACCACCAATGGGAAGTACATCGTCATTGGGTGATACCCTTCATCAATCATGGCCTTGGCGAAATCGAGCGTTTCCACACCCGTGTCTTTTAAGAAGCGATCATCAAACAAGGCTTCGTGCATACAGGTGCCTTCAAAAGCCGGGGTCATCACGTCAGACAATGAGGCCTGCACATAGTTGGCATTCAATACAGCATCTTCTGTCGCTTGTTTCAGACCGTCAGAGCCATGGCTCATCATATAGGTCAGCGCGCGGCTATACATACCCATCTGACCGTGGAAGGCGCACATGCGGCCAAATGTGTCCGCCGCTTCGCCCTCAGCATGTTCAACCAATCGATAAGTGTCCCCGTCTTTCACGACGAAAGGCAAAGGCGCATAATCTTTAAGCGCATCCGACAGAACCGTCGGACCGGAACCGGGGCCACCGCCGCCATGTGGCGTCGAGAACGTCTTGTGCAAATTAATATGCATCGCATCAACGCCTAAATCACCCGGACGCACACGCCCAACCAACGCATTGAAATTCGCGCCGTCGCAATAAAAATATCCGCCTGCCGCGTGAATGAGGTCGGCGATTTCAATGATATCTGTTTCAAATAATCCGCATGTATTGGGATTAGTTAGCATGATACCGGCAATATCGGAGTCTTCACCCGCGTCTGCAATTTTGGCGCGCAACGCGTCCATATCGACACGGCCGCCTTTATTGGCCGGTATTTCATCAACGGTAAAACCGCATTGCACGGCTGTTGCGGGATTGGTGCCATGCGCAGATTCCGGCACAAGAACGCGTCTCTTATGCGAGGCCCCGTCAGCATCCAAACGCGCACGTATGGCCATCATGCCGCAAAGCTCGCCATGCGCACCTGCCTTCGGCGTCAAAGCCACAGCTGGCATATTACACAGCGTCATCAACCAATGAGACAGTTCATGCATCAATTCCAGCGCGCCCTGCACTGTGCTCTCAGGCTGTAAAGGGTGCACATCGGCAAAGCCGGGCAAACGCGCCACTTTTTCATTCAAGCGCGGATTGTGTTTCATGGTGCATGAGCCTAGCGGATAGACGCCGAGATCAATGGCGTAATT
>CAYGTR010000017.1:0-63706 GCA_964352855.1 uncultured Algimonas sp.
GGATTTAGACACAGCCATATCTTCGATAATGCCAAAATCTTCAACGCCATTACTGTCCCAATCGATAAGGGCCACGGCGCTCATATTGGTTCCTTGCCATAGAATAAGAACATTAAGGGGATGATCTGTGCGGGGTTCCATCATACCTTCGGTCAGACGACGCTTTAAGTCTGTCACCCAAATCTTCCCATCAGGGCTAAACCCTTCAAAATATTCGCTATGGCTGATATATTCGGGATGGCCTTTTATATTATCGGTAAAAAAAGCCCCTAAAGTTTGCGCGAGATCGGGTGTCATATTTTGCCAATCGACCTTAATGTCTTGCCGCATTTGAGAGGCTTTTTCCAAAGTTGACCTAGTTTTTTGAGGGGGGGTATCGAGCCAGTCTCTTATTATCGGACAATTGAGGATTTCCGCAACATGGTTGAAAAACTGGACTTTACGCTCGCGGTCGGTCTCTTCTGTTGAATAGTCTGCAACGGGTTTATCAAAAATATCTTTGAGTTCCTGCGTGTAATTATCGCGAAGCTCTGACCACTGTGCTCGGAAATATCGCGAGCCCAATGTATCATAATACCAGATGACCCAGCTTCCGAAGACGGTCTTGTCGATCGTTTTATTCTTGCGAAACCGAATGGAGGCCTCAAACAAGTTGAGGGTCATAAAATAAAAGGCGTTTGCGAGACCTTGATGTTGCGCCATATGCGCGTCAGTCGGTAAAGTCTCCTCTTGAAACGGCATTAACGCTTGCGCATTTTCACCTTCAAATTTGAAGAGATCGTTCGAGGCAAGTTCAAGTGTCAAATAGTTTTCTTGGCGCTCAATCCGATTAGATTGTCTTTGCTGAATGATGAAAACGATAATTGTGATAATAAGCGCAACAATCGCAATCGTATCACGATAAGTAAAAATTTTGTCCAAAATCGTTTGTAAACTGTCTAACATATGACTTTATCGCCAGTTTATAATCTTGTGGCAAATCCCTTTTACTGAGGTGTTGTTTCTGCGTCGAACGCCGGCACAATCACGGCTTCTTTTTCCTTTGGACTGTAACGGGCTTGTCTATCTGCCTTCGTCGTCACGAGGCTGAATGTTACAAAAGCGATCAGCGCCAGACCCGCCGCCATGAGAAACGGTGCGCCCGGAATATAGGGGATGACTGCACTTGTGATGATATGGTGGAAGATGTCGATAATATTTGCTGGAAAACCGTCAAGACCCCTATCTGTTTTAAGCGTTGCGTCTCCAAAATACCAAAAGGCACCCGCCATAATGAAAGGCCCAATCATCAGAGCGAGGCCTTGTGCGGCACCGATGGCACCTTGTAATTCGCCTTGCTCCGACTCGGACACGCGCGAACTCATCATATTTGTCAGGGCAGGGCCATAAAGCCCGGCAAAGGCCGCAAAAGGCCCGGCGGCATAGATAATCCATCCCTTATCGGCGCTGCCCATCAATGTGTAAGCGATCACGGCTGAGACAATACCAATTGTTCCGGCCCAGAACAGACCAACTTTGGGAATAATAATGCGAATAAGACCGCCTTGTACGATAAGGCTCGCAACACCAAAGGCCCCTAAAGAGATACCAACATCACCGGATGACCACCCGAGCCCCTCCATCGTCGAGAAGGAATACGTTGTCGGATAAACGGTATGTGCCATTGCCAGAAGGAAGAGGATGAAGATAAGGCTTTTGACGCCTTTTATGCGCCCTAGAGAGGCAATAGAGCCAAATGGATTTGAGCGTTTCCAACTGAACGGACGGCGTTTATCTTTGGCCAATGTTTCGGGCAGAAAGATAAAGCCATAAACAACATTCAATAGCGACAATATCCCCGCTGCAATAAACGGCGCGCGCGGGCCAAGCTCATTCCCTATCAACCCGCCCACCACAGGGCCAAGCATAAAGCCGACACCAAAGGCCGCACCAACAAGGCCAAAATTTTGCGCACGTGTCTCAGGCGGGCTAATATCAGCGATATAGGCATTAGCTGTGCTAAACGTCGCGCCAAAAGCGCCTGCGATAATGCGACCTAAGAAAAGAAATGCCACGGTCGGGGCAAAGCCCATAATGAAATAATCTATGCCCAGCCCAAACAGCGACAGCAGCATGATCGGACGTCGTCCAAATCTGTCTGACAATCCCCCCACAATCGGCATACAAATAAATTGGAAAAAGGCAAAAACAAAGGTCAGCCACATGCCGAAAATGACGGCTTCATTATTCGGTAAATCCGTGAGTTCTTTGAGAAGATCAGGCAACACGGGAATCATTATCCCGAAGCCAATCGAATTGATCATCACCGTGATCAAAACGAAAATTAGGGCATTTTTGCCATTTGCTTTGGATACCATCATCCCGCCTTACGTGCGCTCACAGGCCTTGCATAGTCTGCAAATTCAACGACGAGCCGTTCATAAACGCCGCGCTTAAACGGCACGACTGTCTCGGGAATGGTATGTAAATCAGCCCAACGCCATTCAGAAAATTCCTGCTCGCCATGTGCCCTTAGATCAAAATCTGATCCGTCGCCATAATAGCGGAAAGCATACCACTTTTGACGCTGGCCAGCATATCCCTTCTTTTGGCGGTTCATATTGCTCAACGCTTCCGGCGTAAAATCGTAATGCAGCCAGCCTTTTATTTTGCCTAATTTTTCTAAGCACTCACCCTGTAGCCCTGTTTCTTCAAAGAGTTCGCGCCGCGCTGCATCTTTGGGTTTCTCGCTTTCATCGATGCCGCCCTGCGGGCATTGCCAGACATAGGGGCCATCTTCGCCAAAGCGTTTTCCAAGCCAGATCTGCCCTTGCGTATTGAAAATCGCAATGCCGACATTTTTGCGGTAAAGTTTGGACGTGTTGGTCATTATCGTGTCAGCGTATAAGAGGCAGGGACGAGTTGGAGTGACTCATCGGGGAGTTTGCGGAGCCACTCATTCACCGTTTCCAATGTCTCAGGATAGGCGAAACCAACCCCGACAGGTGCATCGCCGGAGGAAGCGATGGTCGCCAATTTGGATAATTCAGAACGGATGACAGCGGTATCTGGTTCCGGATCAATCAACCCAAATCCAGCTTTATATGGCAATCCAACAGATTGCGCCAAAGCCGGTAAGCTAGGGGTCGCAAAAGCGCCATCAGATATAAAACCGAGTCCCGATTGTGAAAACCGATCTAAGGTTTTCGCGGCCGCGTCAGAGCGCGTTAGGAAAGTATCACCATTAAAATTGATAACACCGAAATAACCTTGTCCCCGGCTTAAGAGCCAATCGAGGTGTCGGTTGTTCACATTTGCATTCCCGGCCTTAAGCGTACGTGCTGCGCCAGGTTCGGACGGATTAAATGCGTTGGAGTCCATCGGAATTTCAATGAGGACTTCGTGACCGTCTGCTCGGGCTTTATCAATCCAGCCTTGCAGTCCGGAACTATGAGCGGCGAAAGATAAGGTGACGTCAGCCGGTAGCGCGTCAATCGCCTGTTGTGTCACGCCCCTGTTAACGCCCAGACCACCGATAATAAGGGAAACAGGCTGACGGTTGGGCTGTAAGCTCACGGGTCTTGCATAAGCTTTGAGGACGGAATTACCATTGGCTGTGCGCTGTGGAAGCGGGCCAAAGGGGCCGTTTTTGACGAGCTCAGGATAGATCTCATTGGACGCTCCGGTAATCGGTCGTCCATCGATCAGGATCGTTTTAGGCTGCGGCGTCGTGATAGCATTGGCCGTGCGATTCGTATTTTCGCCTGCGGCACCTCCAATGACATTGCCTAAAGCATCCGTCTTAGGAGCTGCGACCATAAGAGCCGTAGGGTTCTCACCAATAGCAACATCGCCAACCAGTAAGTCAGGCAATGCCGCTTCGTCTTTATTGAGATTGGTTGAGGCCAGAGGCTGCGGGATAGGTTGCAACGCAATATCGCCACTTATATTTGGGTCAAATTCCGGTGGAGGGGACAGGGCTATGGTCGCCAACACAGCTGTCGTGCCGCCTAACAAGATCAATGCCCCCAACACATGCCAACGGCGTTTGGGGAGTTTTAAACTGCGTCGTCTTTGAACTATTTTGGAAGAGCCCGTGTGCATGTCGTAGGGTTAGGGTGTTTCGTGAGCGGCGTCTATATCTCTTGTCGGCAGAATCTGGTACAAGAGTCTAGGCGCAGAATTTATTGTAATGTATTGTCGGATTTTACTGCCAAGCTCTTATGATCATTTTGCGCTTGAAGAAGTGTATTATACCGAGATGATTTCAATATATCGACAGCCTTATTAAGTTGAAAGTCTTGGCTTTCTGCTATTTCTTCTGACGGATAGAGAATAATATCATGATCCTCTTCATAATCCGTATCATCGGGATTTAGCAGAGAATTTGGCAAACTATCCTCGCGGAACCGTTTGCGGATCTCGCCGCTATCGGGTTGAGAGGCCACTAATAGGTCCGGCATGATGCCACGACCCTGTATGGAATTACCGGACGGCGTATAGTAACGCTGGGTGGTCATACGCAAAGCGCCCCCATTACGCGGAAGCGGAATAACAGACTGCACAGAGCCTTTACCAAAAGTGCGACGCCCCACCACAACAGCGCGACCTCGGTCTTGCAGTGCGCCTGCCACAATTTCTGCGGCTGAGGCAGAGCCGGAATTCACCAAAACAACAATCGGCATATTCGGATAAAGCTCACCTGCTTCCGCATGGTAGCGTTCTGTATCCTCACTCTTGCGCCCGCGTGCAGACAGAACTTCGCCACCGTCTAAAAACAACCCCGAGACAGAAACTGACTCGGTCAGAAGTCCACCGCGGTTACCACGCATATCAATGATAAGCCCGGGGATATCCCCGCCAAGCTCGTCTTCTAAATATTTAAGCGCGTTTGTTAGATCTTGGGTCAGTTTGTCATTATTAAAGGTTTCGATAAAGACATAGCCGACCCCTTTTTCAACACGATGGCGGACAGCACGTCCTCTCACAACTTGTCGAACAATTTCAACATCGCGGGCAAGGCTCCCGTCAGGGGATAAAACTTTGACTGTTATCGGATCTCCGGCAAGGCCGCGCATATTTTCGACGGCTTGATCCAATGTTTTCCCGCGGATAGATTCACCAGCGACTTCAGTAATCAAATCGCCTGGACGAATACCCGCTCCAAACGCAGGGCCGTCTTCGATGGCATAGTTTACTTTGATCAACCCGCCTTCCATGCTCACTTCAATGCCAAGTCCGCCATATTCGCGTCGGGCCGCTTCGCGTTGCTCAGTAAATTCGACAGGTGGTGTATAACCTGAATGGGGATCGAGTGAGGCGAGCGCCCCGTTTAACGCGGCTTCCATCAACACATCTTCGCCCATGGGTTCAACATAATGATCTCTGACCCGCGCAAAGACTTCCGCAAAGAGTTCCATTTTGGCTAAAACGTCTTCTCGTGAGGGCTCTGTAGTCTCAGACTTATCTTGCGCGACTGTAGTAAGCGGCGCACTCAACAGTACCGTCGTTGATAGCAAGATTGCGGAGAGGAGGCCTTTAAAGCGAAGACGGGCCATTGAGTGCTAGCCTTTTAATTCGGCCAAGCGGGATGCGTATTGCCCACCTTTTAAAAGCTCGATCGCTTTTTGAAGCTGATAATCCTCTTCGACATCAAAACCCTCTGGCGGGTAATCGATGATGTGCTCAATGTCTTCTTGATCTTCATTTTCATTTTTTATGGCATTCGGCAGGTCTGCTTCGCGGCGTTGCTTTCTCGCTTTTCCGTCATCCGGGACGGCAGAGACTTCAATATCCGGTGTGATGCCTGTGCCTTGGATTGACCGACCTGAAGGCGTGTAATAACGTTGCGTTGTCATACGCAAGCCGCCATCACGGCCACCACGAAGAGGTATGACCGACTGCACAGAACCCTTACCGAATGAGGTCATGCCCAAGATAATGGCACGTCCACGATCTTGTAATGCGCCTGCCACGATTTCAGAGGCAGAGGCAGAGGCACCGTCGATAAGAACGACAACCGGCACGTTTTTGGCCAGTTCGCCGCGTTCACCATTGTAGCGCTGTGTATCAGACGCAACACGGCCGCGGGTCGAGACGACTTCACCGCCATCAAGGAAGGCACTGGACACTTTTATAGATTGATCGAGAAGTCCGCCCGGGTTGCCTCGTAGATCAAGAACGATACCAGGAATCCTGCCTTTAAATTCTTTTTTGAGGGCATCAATCGCATTCACGATTCCTTCTTCCGCTTTGTCATTAAATTGGGCGAGGCGTATGTAACCCACGCCCTCTTTGATTTCGTGTTTGACAACAATGCGTTTGATGACCTCCCGTGTCATCGTGATTTCCAAGGGGTCCTCGTCTTCGCGAACGACCGTCACCGTAATATCTTCGCCGGGCTTGCCGCGCATTTGCTTCACGGCTTCGGTCAGAGACAAGCCAAGGATGGATTCGCCATTGATCTCGGTCAGGTAATCACCTGCTTTAATACCTGAGCGTTTGGCGGGTGTGTCATCAATCGGAGAAATAACTTTCACAAAGCCGTCTTCCATTGTGACTTCCATACCCAATCCGCCATATTCGCCGCTTGTTGTGACTTGGAGCTCTTTGAATTGTTCGGGAGTGACATAGCTTGAATGGGGATCAAGCGACTGTAGCATACCATTGAGAGCGTTTTCGATCAGTTCTTCATCATTTACACTTACGACATAATCCGTGCGCACACGGGCAAGGACGTCGGCAAAAAGGTCAAGTTGTTCAAATGTATTGGTATTTGATGCAGGCTCAACGGCCACGGCTGACTGATTTGTCGACGAGAAAGCAAACAGGGCGACTGCTGCAACGGATCCTATCGTTGG
This sequence comes from uncultured Algimonas sp., assembly GCA_964352855.1. GTDB lineage: Bacteria > Pseudomonadota > Alphaproteobacteria > Caulobacterales > Maricaulaceae > Litorimonas. The sequence goes on from CAYGTR010000017.1 coordinate 6,840, forward strand.
AAGTATATATTTCATGCGTCAGCCTTTATCCTGTAATATGTCTTATTTATGCAATTTTCAGGCCTGAGTCCTGTAATTTCATCGACACTATAACCTTAAGTCGGCAATTCCCCGCTGAAAAGTCAAAAATCCGTAACTATGACGAGATTACGCAGGTTTCACCTATGTTTATGAGGTTTAGAGGGCAAGCCAAGGGGAGGGGTCAAGCGTTTTGCCATCTTTGCGAAGCTCAAGGTAAAGATCTGCCGCGCCTGAGCTTTGAAATGGCATAGCGCCTATCGGGTCGCCTTGGCGTAAGGTTTCGCCTGTTTGCGTATAAATTTCGCCTAAACCGGTCATCAGAATGAAATAACCTTCCCCAACGGACAGAATAATCACTTTCTCATAGTTTTTAAAAGGGCCGGCGAATTCGACGCGGCCGGAATAAGGAGCCAAAACCTGCCCTTGGGATTGCGCTGTGAAGGTCACACCTTTTTCACTACCGCCAAAGCGACGGGAGAGCGTGCCTGAGACAGGTAAGCTCAACCTTCCTCTTGATTGCGTGAAAGGGCCGACGCCATCAGGCAAAATAGGGGGAATGAAATTAGGCTGGCCGCGTTCCGGCTTTACGCGCGGTTGTATGCGAAGGGCTTCTTCTTGCAGCTTCTCTAACAATTCGCGTAATGTTACCGCCTCTGCGGCTAATTTGTCGATGATGAGCTGTTTTTCTGCCCTCTCTGTATCAATAGTGGCTTGCAGGGCTGATTTGTCTTTCACCAAAGCCAATGTTCTTTCACGCCGTTTTTCTAATTGGCGCTGATTGGCATCAATTTGTTTTTGTGTTTCGTCAGCTTGTGCTTGTTCTTGCGCTAATATGACAAGTTGCGTGTTCAGCGTTTTCGTACGCTGATCTAGTTGTTTGGATAAGGCGGCCATAAGCTGACCTGCTTGGGCCGACGCGATGGCATCATCCGGTCGAATGGCGAGCACAGGCGGTGGGTTGGTTTCTAATCTTTGGAGAGCGGCGAGAAGCTTAAGCAAATCACCTTCATCAGACTTTATCGTCGCGGTAATTGACGCAATATTGGCATCAATTTCAGCCTTTTGGTTGGCCAAAGCCAAAGCATCTCTTTCATAGACTTTGGTTTCACGCGCTAGTTTTTGCATGTCTTTTTGCAGACCTTTTATTTCTGTAGTGACGGCTTTACGTCTTTTCTCAAGTTCTGCGGCTTCAGCACGCGCATTTTTTTCAGCTTGGGTGAGAGCTTCCAGATCTTGGCTTTGCCCGGTTTGCGCAAAGGCTGAGGCCGTTAAACACAGTCCGATAAACACAGCGGATATAAGTCGTTTTCCCAACATCATCATTGTTTTAAACGAAGCTCATTAACCCAAACCTAACCCTATGATTTAGTCGCGATGATAAGGTGTTCCCGCCAGAATAGACAAGGCTCGATAGGTTTGCTCTGCAACCATGACACGCACGAGCTTGTGTGGCCAAGTCTGAGGGCCGAGTGCCCACTTGCGGACATGACCGGGTATGGCAGAAGGTTCAAATCCGTCTGCCGCGCCAATCACAAGATATATCTCGCTGTGACCTTCATCCCGCGCTTGTGCAAAGTGTTTGGCCATTTGCCGCGAGGTTAGTGTTTTTCCCCGTTCATCAAGGGCAATACACAAAGCCGAATTGGGAATGGATTCGAATAGTTTTTGCGTCTCTTCTGTACGGGATTTGCAGCTCCGCACATCAACGGCCTGTTCTTCGACGGCGAGGAAACCTGTTTGTCGAGATAGAAGGTTTGCGCGGTTGATATAATCATCCACCATATCGCGTTCAGGCCCAGCGCGCATGGCCCCGCCTGCGCGAATAATCAGTTTGGTGGCCACTTAGTCCTCAGCAGAGTAAACCTGCGAGTCCGTTGGGGCTTCTTCGGCGACATTGTTCAGGCCTTCCGGCAACGGAACAGACCAGATTTTTTCAATATTATAAAAAACGCGAACCTCAGGGCGGAAAATATGTAAGATAACATCGCCAATATCGACTAGAACCCAATCATTGCCTTCTTGGCCTTCGACACCAATATCTTTGAAGCCTTCTTCTTTTAGGGCACGCAGGACATAGTCTGATAGCGCACTAACATGTCTGTTAGACCGACCGGACGCCACAATCATATAATCCGCAATCGAAGACTTCCCGCGAATGTCAATTTCAATAATATCTTGTGCTGAATTTTCGTCCAAGACATGCTGTAAAAAATCAGAGAGGTCTTTTGAGGCTTTTTGGGACTCAGGCGATGATTTAGACGGTGAGGTCATGCTCACATTTGTGTGGGTGCTCAGAAGGCTCTCCATTATCAGAACGAACGACGTGCCCGCCTTATTTCATAGGAATCATATATCATAGTCTTGTGCTGCTGGCCAGTTTGGCGCCCAGTTTTGTCTCCAGCTTCACCTGGGACTTCAATCTAAGTGCAGTCGACGAAGCGCTATCTAGGGGTAATGTCAAATAAGTCCAGCATGGAGCTGACATTTCTGACAAAGCAGAGGCATAGTCTTCTGGCAAGCGGTGATTTGCATATTGCCGAGCAGCCTGTCCAAGGCGTGATTTCATCGACTCGCCAGGGCGAGCGATAACAGCGATGGGATAGGTTTCGACAATATCCTGCCATTGTCGCCATTTGGGGAGTTGTCTAAAATTATCAGCCCCCATCATAAAAACAAATTGCGTTGCGGGGTATCGAGATTTCAAGCTTTTCAGAAGGTCGATCGTATAATTCGTGCCGGCGTCCTGCTCAATGTGACTGACTTTCATACGCCAAGGCAGATCTAGGGCCTTTACGGTCGCGACACGGCTTTCATAGCTAGGTTGTTCGGGCTTTAAGGGATTTTGCGGGCTCACGAGCCACCAGATTTGATCCAGTCCTAGCTCGCGTAAGCCAGCTTTTGCAACATGAAGATGGCCCGAATGTGAAGGGTTGAATGACCCGCCAAAGAGACCGATTTTCATGTTTTCATACATACTATTTCGGCCGTATTTGTCCGGTGCCGCGCACTTGATATTTATAGGTTGTCAAATGCTCGGCGCCGACAGGGCCTCGCGCATGGAGCCGGCCTGTTGCAATACCAATTTCTGCACCAAATCCAAATTCACCGCCATCCGCATATTGTGTTGAGGCATTATGGATCACAATGGCACTATCGACATCATTTAAAAACCGTTCTGCGGCTATGTCATTTTCTGTGATAATAGCATCTGTGTGACCGCTGCTGAAACGCTCAATATGCGCGAGAGCAGCATCAATATCATCCACGACGGCAATATTGAGGATAGGTGCCAAATATTCGGTGGCATAATCTGTGTCCGTTGCCTCCGCCAGTTCCGGTATAATGGCCCGGGCAGCAGCATTGCCTTTCATTTCACAGCCTTGCTCGCCGAGACGTTCAACCAATTTCGGAAGCAATTCATTCGCAATGTCTGAGTCGATAAGCACAGTTTCCGTTGAGCCGCAAACACCTGTGCGCCGTAATTTGGCGTTGTCGACAACATCCAGTGCCATGTCATGATCCGCGTCTTTATGAATATAGCTGTGACAGAGCCCTTCAAGATGTGCCAAGACAGGCACACGCGCATCTCTCTGGACGCGTGCAATTAAACTTTTACCCCCTCGCGGAATAATGAGATCGACGGCGCCGTTTAAGCCCCCCAGTAATTCACCGACGGCCTCGCGATCTGTGATAGGAACCAATAAAACGGCATCTGAAGTTATGCCGATGGTTTTTAATCCTTTCACGATGGCATCATGGATAGTCTGATTGGAATTTACGCTCTCGGAGCCACCCCGTAGGATACAGGCATTCCCAGATTTCACACACAGACCGCCTGCATCTGCAGTGACGTTTGGACGGCTTTCATAAATCATGCCGATGACACCAATGGGGACACGTACTTTCGCGAAATTTAATCCGTTTGGACGCGACCATGCCTTATCAACTTGTCCAACAGGATCAGGCAGGGCTGCAATATCTTCCAGACTTTTGGCGATCCCTTCAATACGGTCCGGCGTCAGGGCAAGACGGTCAAGCATTGCCTCTGCCAGACCTTTTCGCTTGGCCGAGGCCATGTCCTTTAAGTTAGCTGCTTGGATGTCAGACGCGGATAGGCGGATTTCAACGGCCATGGCCTTGAGGGCCGCGATTTTGTTCTCAGTTGAGACAAGGCGTAATTCAGCTGCCGCTATTTGAGCGCGCTTGCCTAAATCAGCCATCATATCAGAAATAGATGTCATTGTTCTCTCATCACTAAGTTGTCACGGTGTATTAAGGCGGCACCATTTGTGTAACCTAATATGGCCTCAATTTTATCGCTGTGAAGCCCAATAATTTTCGCCGCATTCACATGACCATAACTGACGAGGCCCCGCGCGATTTCTACACCCTGGGAGTCAAAAACACTGACGGCGTCGCCTTTTTCAAAACGTCCCTCTAAATGCGTTATACCCGCCGCCAAAAGGCTTTTACCTGTTTTGAGGGCAAAGACCGCACCTTTGTCTAAATAGACGTTACCTTTAGGTTTTAATGACCCGGATATCCACTGATCCCGCGCTTTGCGGGGATTGGTCGCGGCTTTGAAACGTGTGTGGCGTTCGCCGTTTTCCAAGCGCGATAAAGGTGAGGGCGCGCGACCATTCATAATAATCATTTCGCACCCCGCCTGTGTCGCAATTTGCGCAGCGGCGAGTTTTGTGGCCATACCACCTGAACCCACGGCAGCGTCGCTATTTGCGCCGCTCCCCATCGCCATAATCTCAGGCGTCAGAGCGTCGATTATGGGGAAATGTTGCGCCTTTTCGTTTTTACGAGGATCAGCGGAATAAAGACCGTCAATGTCGGACAAGAGTAATAAACCATCCGCGCCTACCATTTGCGCGGTGCGAGCCGCCAGTCTATCATTGTCACCGTAACGGATTTCATCCGTTGCGACCGTATCATTCTCATTGATAATAGGAATACTACCCAGCGTCAGCAGCATTTCTAAAGTTGAGCGGGCATTCAGCCATTTCCGCCGGTCTTCTGTATCATTAAGTGTGAGCAGGGCTTGGGCCGCAATAAGAGATTGCTCGCCCAAGGCTTTGTCATAGGCTTGCGTCAAAAGCGACTGTCCCGTCGCGGCGCAGGCCTGTTTTTCGGTAAGTGACAAAGTTCGATTAACTAATCCTAGCCGAGAACGTCCCAAGGCGATTGCACCTGATGATACAATTAAAGTTTCCAACCCTAATAACGTGCGTTGGGCAATCTCTTGGCAAATTTTCTGGAGCCAGCCTTCACGCAAGGCATAATTTTCGTCAATCAGAATAGCCGATCCGATCTTGATGACCAGTCGTTTATAGTGACCCAACACACTCTTTTGCGCGAGACCCGTCATCGTTATTTATGGCGTCCAGCCTTTTTGTTCTTCCATTTCGCCTCGCTCTACGGCTGAGGCGATCCGTTTTGCTTCGCGGGCTTTTTCTTCGGCTTGGCGACGTTTTTGAACATGTTGATAGACAGCGGATAAAACAGGCTTCAGGCCTTGATTGGTGACACTGGACATAATCAAAGGGGTTTGACCACATTCGGCTTCAACTGAATTTTTTACCTCTTCCAGCCGTTCCGGTGTCAGGATATCGGCTTTGGACAGAACGATGATTTCGGGTTTGTCTTCGATACCACCATCATAATCTTCTAACTCTTTTCGGATGGTGCGGTAATCCTGCGCAGGGTCTTCGGTGGACGCATCGACAAGATGTAAAACGGCCGCGCAGCGTTCGACGTGACCTAAGAAACGATGGCCAAGACCTGCGCCCTCAGAGGCCCCTTCAATGAGACCGGGGAGATCAGCCAAAACAAAGCGTTCAGCTGGGCCGAGATCAACCACGCCCAAATGTGGATGCAGTGTAGTAAAGGGATAATCGGCTGTCTTGGGCGTTGCCGCCGTCACCGTCGATAGAAATGTTGATTTCCCTGCATTTGGCAAACCGACAAGACCTGCATCAGCGATCAGTTTGAGGCGTAACCAGACCCAACGTTCCTCACCGTCTTCGCCTGGATTTGCTTTGCGAGGTGCTTGGTTTGTGGAGGATTTAAACCGCGCATTACCCCAACCGCCATTGCCGCCTTGAGCCAGGAGAATGCGTTGATCCGGTTCGGTCATATCCACCAACACCTCATCCGTATCGGCATCAATCACTTGAGTGCCAACGGGAACTTTGAGCACAACATCTTCACCGGCCGCACCTGCGCGGTCACGGCCCATGCCATGAATGCCCGTGCCGGCTTTGAAATGCTGTTTATAACGGTAATCAATCAACGTGTTCAGATCGACGGAGGCTTCGACCCAGATGTCTCCGCCTTTTCCGCCATCCCCGCCATTCGGGCCACCAAAGGCAATATATTTTTCACGTCGGAACGAAATACATCCGCCGCCGCCATTGCCGGACTTTACAAAGATTTTGGCTTGGTCGAGAAATTTCATAATCTTACTTTCAAGCCGTTCTCTAAGCTGTTGCGGTTGATTTGGCCAGACAGGAATGAAGTCCATTAAGCGACGACAACATTCCTGCATCGGTGGTGGCTGAGGGGCGGACCTCAAAACCAAATCTTTCATAAAACGCAGACTGACCCTTTGCTGCCATTAATCCCACGTAGCAATCTTTTGGGTAGTGATCTTTCAAATAGTGTATCAGGTGCTCCATCATGTCTCTGCCTATGCCATTGCAACGATATTCTTTTGCAACAATCACGTCTTGAACATATAATATTAGAACACCATCTCCGACCACGCGTATCATTCCAATTATCTCACCATCAGCATAAACGGATGTGCCACAAAGAGACTGAGCCAAAGCTTGCTCCGCTTGAGTAAGCGTGAGTCCACCCCAACTGGTTTCATCGCGTAGGGATGCAAACTCTGCCGCTTCAGGAGTCCTTGTTTCAATAGTATAGGAAATCATGTCAGGACTTATTCCGCCGCCATTTCGAGGCTTTCTGAGTGGCGTTCCAGAATGATGCTTTCCGCTTTTTCCATACGGGCCATTGAGAAATACATCTCTTTTACGCCCGTTGGCACAAAGCCAAGCTTTTCCAAAACACGCAGGCTGGCCGGATTGTCACAAAACACGCCTGCTTTGAAACGTGAAGTGTTCAAACTTTCATTAGCTTCCGTTAGAATGGCTTCTCCGGCTTCACAGGCATAGCTCTTACCCCAATGGGGTTGCGCGACCCAATAACCAATCTCGAAATCATCCGTATTGGCTTTGCGAAACAAATCCACAATACCGATCATTTCGTCCGAGTCTTTTTCGGTGATGGCATAGGGATAGGCTAGGTTACGTTCTCGCAAAGATCGAAGGTGCATAATTTTAAATTCAGCGGAAATGAGCGGGAAGGGGTGAGGGAAGCTGCCTGTCATACGCGCAATGTCGTAATGACTGCCATATTTTGATAAGGCCACAGCATCTGTGTCCTTCAACTGGCGTAAAACCAATCTGTCTGTGTTTATTCTGTCTTTCATGCTCGCCTCCTCACATCTGGCTTGGGCAGTTGCGTTTGAATCACTCTATTCACACGCAAGCTGCATGGGCAGGGAAGGTATCTCTTTTTTGACAACTCTATTACAAATCAGCAAAAAAAGAGGGAAACCGGAGACCCGATTTCCCTGCTAAGTTTATCGGGTCGCCTTATTGGCGGACCCAAAATTTGTTTTGGGTCTATTCAGCTGCGTCGGCCAGCGGCATGACAGACACGAATGTGCGCGCATTGCGTTTAGTTTCAAAAGAGACTTTACCTTCGCTAAGGGCGAAAAGTGTGTGGTCTTTACCCATGCCAACATTTGTGCCGGCATAATATTTTGTGCCGCGTTGACGGATAATAATGTTACCAGGGATGACCGCTTGGCCACCTGATTTTTTTACACCAAGACGACGGCCGGCGCTATCGCGACCGTTATTGGACGAACCACCTGCTTTTTTATGAGCCATGAGTTACTCCTAATCCAAAGGGACGGGCGCGAGGCCTAGCCCTTAATTCCTGTGATTTTGACAGCCGTTTCGTTTTGACGATGGCCTTTTTTACGACGGTAGTTCTGGCGACGCTTTTTCTTGAAAACCAAGACTTTCGCGGCTTTGCGTTGCTCTAGGATTTCACCTATAACAGAGGCACCTTTCACCAAAGGTGCGCCAACTTTAACTTTGCTGCCTTCGCCGCTCAATAGAACGTCGTCAAAAGCAACTTTGTCACCGGCTTCACCGACTAATTTTTCGACAACAATAATGTCGTTCTCAGCAACTTTATACTGTTTGCCGCCTGTTTGGATCACTGCGAACATGATCAATCCTTCCTACAGGGCATTCTAAATCAGAGCCCAAAAATTCAAAAGCCGCCTGTGTAAGTCCCATCCCTAAGGGAATCGTGGACGAAAGGCGGCGGCCAATTCGTTGCGCCTTATACAGTTGGAGCCGTCTCTGTCAACGGTCTGACCGCTAATTGACTCCATCTTTTACAGGTTTTTGGAGTAATCTGCAAAGACTGTTTTAAGGACAAACTTTGGCGAGATCGCCAAAGAAAAGCCCCGCATCACTTATGTGATGCAGGGCGAAACTTTATTTCGGGACGGAACGCCCCGAAGAGAGGCCTACTGGCGTGGTGTAACACGTCCAATGATTGTGCCGGCGGCGTTGACAATATTGCCACTGCCGTCGACGCGACCAATCACAGCCCCGGCTGCATTCACGACGGAGCCGTCAGCACGGACTGTAAAGCCACCTGCTGAGACCCCACCTGATGTGCCACCGGACATCATGCCACCGACTGTTCCGCCAGTAACCATTCCACCGGTTGTTGCACCTGTTACTGAACCGCCACCAACAGCGCCAGAGGCTGCTGTGAAGCCGCGAATGATGACTTGACCTGTTGAGTTCACAACATCGCCTGCACCGTTCAAGCTGCCGATAAAGCGACCTGAGGCGTCACGAACAGTCCCATCAGCACCGACTGAGTAACCAGAGGCTGTTGATCCACCTGTTCCGACAACAGTACCTGTTGTGAAACCTGTTGACCCACCAGAGGCTGCTGCGCCTGATGTAAAGCCGCCGGACTGTATGCTTGTGGCACCGCCAACCATTGAGCGCCAATCAACGCCCAAACGGTCAACTGTGTTCAGTGTCAGGCCACCTGTGGAAAGGCCACGGGCTGTCTGGAACTGCTCAACGGCTGCGTAAGTCTGGCGACCAAGCGTTCCGTCAATCGCACCTGTGTAGAAGCCTTCTGTGCGAAGCGCACGCTGGATAGCTGAGATAACATCACGGCTGGCATTGGCTTCACAAAGAACCTGACGCCATTCCGCTTTCTCCTCAGTGATCTGAGTCCGACGCTCGATTGTTCCGAACTGAGCCGGAATAACCACAGTCTCAGTACGCGGTGCTTCGACCATACGCTGCACTTGGATTGTGTCAAAACGAGCCGGGATGACGCGACGCTCAATACGTGGGGCCCCATCTGGCACACGACGTGTGATTGTTCGTGTTACGGCTGGAATGACACGCTCTTCTGTGCGGGCCGGTGTGCGGACAACACGACGTGTAACTTCACGTGTGACGGCCGGAATGACACGCTCTTGCGTTGTTGCAGGCGTCACAATACGGCGGCGTGTTTCACCACGTGTGACGGCTGGAATGACACGCTCTTGCGTTTGCGCTGGCGTTCTGACGACGCGACGTTGCACGGTTTCAGTCACAGCCGGAATAACGCGTTCTTGCGTCTGAGCTGGTGTCTTCACAACACGACGCTGCACAGTCTTCGTCACAGCAGGGATAGCCCGCTCAACCGTACGTGCAGGTGTCTTGATGACACGACGTTCGACTGTGCGTGTAACCGCCGGGATGACGCGTTCTTGCGTTTGAGCCGGTGTGCGGACTACTTGACGTGCAACTGGCTTCATCACAGCCGGGATGACGCGTTCTTGTGTTTGAGCCGGTGTGCGCATCACGCGACGCTGAACCGTTTTCGTGACGGCTGGAATGACACGTTCTTGTGTCTGAGCCGGTGTTTTCACGATACGACGTGTCAGTGTTTTCGTCACAGCAGGAACAGTCCGTTCGACAGTGCGCGCCGGTGTCTTAATGACACGACGGGCTTCCATCTTCGTCACAGCCGGAATGACGCGTTCTTGTGTGGCCGCAGGTGTTGCAACGACACGACGAGACACTGTTTTCGTCACAGCCGGGATTGTCCGTTCTACTGTTCGTGCTGGCGTTACAATACGACGGCGTGTTTCAGCTTTCGTCACAGCCGGGATGACACGTTCTTGTGTCGATGCCGGTGTTTTAACAACGCGACGTTGAACAGTTCTGGTGACAGCCGGAATAGCCCGCTCGATCGTTTGAGCAGGTGTTTTCACAACACGACGTGCTTCCGCTTTCGTGACCGCCGGAATGACGCGCTCTTGTGTTGACGCAGGTGTTGCGACGACACGACGTGTCACTTGTGCCGTTACAGCCGGGATTGTCCGCTCAACAGTTGACGCAGGTGTTTTTACAACACGGCGTGCTTCCATACGCGTGACCGCCGGAATGACACGTTCTTGTGTCGACGCAGGCGTCTTCACAACACGACGCTGAACTGTCTTCGTGACAGCTGGTGTCGCCCGTTCAATCGTCCGTGCCGGTGTTTTAATAACACGACGCGTTTCCTGCTTGGTCACAGCTGGGATGACCCGCTCTTGTGTTGATGCAGGTGTTGCAACGACACGACGTGACACTTGTTTCGTGACAGCCGGGATGGCCCGTTCGATAGTTGACGCTGGCGTTTTGATAACGCGACGCGCTTCCATCTTCGTGATTGCCGGGATGACACGCTCTTGTGTGCGAGCCGGTGTTTTGACAACACGACGTGTTAGCTGTTTCGTGACAGCAGGTATTGTGCGTTCAACCGTCTGAGCCGGTGTTTTGACAACACGACGCGCTTCCATGCGGGTGACCGCAGGAATAACACGCTCTTCCGTCCGAGCCGGTGTTCTCACAGCACGACGCTCAACCTGTTTCGTGACAGCCGGGATGATCCGCTCAACCGTACGGGCTGGCTCTTTGATCACACGACGTGTTTCCATACGGGTCACTGCAGGAATAACACGCTCGGTTGTCGCTGCCGGTGTTTTGACGACACGACGCTGAACTGTTTTCGTCACAGCTGGTATAATACGTTCAACCGTGCGGGCCGGTGTTGCGATACGACGACGTGTTTCAGTCTTCGTAATCGCCGGAATGACACGTTCTTGTGTCGCTGCAGGCGTTGCGACGACACGACGTTGAACCGTTCTGGTCACAGCCGGGACAACACGCTCAACAGTAGCCGCAGGTGTTCTGACGACACGACGGGCTTCCATTTTCATGACAGCCGGAATGACACGCTCTTGTGTTGACGCAGGCGTCTTCACAATACGACGGGTCAATTGCTTCGTCACAGCCGGAATAACGCGTTCAACCGTGGAGGCGGGTGTCTTCACAACACGACGGGCTTCCATTTTCATGACAGCCGGAATGACACGTTCTTGTGTCGAAGCTGGTGTCTTCACAACACGGCGCTGAACAGTTTTCGTCACAGCCGGAATGGCGCGCTCAACAGTTCGTGCCGGTGTTTTGATGACACGACGCGTTTGCGGCTTCATCACAGCTGGGATGACACGTTCCTGAACCTGAGCCGGTGTTTTGACCACACGGCGTGTTACAGTTTTTGTGACCGCAGGGACTGTGCGCTCAACAGTAGCTGCCGGTGTTCTGACAACGCGGCGAGCTTCCATTTTCATGACAGCCGGAATGACACGTTCTTGTGTCTGAGCCGGTGTTCTGACGACACGGCGTTGAACAGTTTTTGTGACAGCCGGGATTGTGCGCTCAACGGTCGCCGCCGGTGTTCTGACGACACGACGGGCTTCCATTTTCGTTACAGCCGGAATGACACGTTCTTGTGTCGACGCAGGACGGTCAACAACGCGACGAGTCACAACTTCTGTGACGGCTGGAACAGCACGCTCAACAGTCCGTGCAGGCGTTTTCACGATCCGACGAGTCTGCTGTTTCGTGACAGCCGGGATAACCCGCTCAACTGTTTGAGCCGGTGTTTTGACAACACGGCGCTGAACAGTTTTCGTGACAGCCGGGATAACACGCTCAACAGTCTGTGCAGGCGTCGCAATACGACGACGTGTTTCAGCCTTCGTAACAGCCGGGATAACACGCTCTTGTGTCTGAGCCGGTGTTCTGACGACGCGACGTGTGACTTGCTCAGTCACAGCCGGGATAGCACGTTCAACAGTCCGTGCCGGTGTTTTTACAACACGGCGTGTTTCTGTTTTTGTGACCGCGGGGATAACACGTTCCTGCGTTGCGGCAGGTGTATCAACGACACGACGTGTTACTTCACGCGTAACAGCCGGAACCAGACGTTCAACTGTGCGAGCAGGTGTCGCAATACGGCGGAGTGTTTCCATTCGTGTTACAGCCGGAACAGCACGTTCTTGGACGGCTGCAGGACGGTCAACAACACGACGTGTGACTGTTTGTGTGCGAGCAGGACTAACGCGTTCAACAGTCCGTGCTGGTGTTTTGACAACACGACGTTCAACTGTCTTGGTAACCGCTGGAATGACGCGCTCAACAATACGGGCTTCTTCAGCGACGACGCGTTTCTCTACAGTTCCAAGCTGTTGCGAGAAGGCACCTGAGGCTGATGCACCGCCACGACGACCACCTGCTGCACGATCAGCAGCTGCAGCGGCTGTGCGTGACAGACCATCACGGTCATCACGACCATCGCTGTTCTCATCAACAAAACCTGACCAACCGGCAAGCGCTTGGCCTTTCAGACCTGCTTGTTCGGCTTCCACACGAGACATAACGCGCGCAGGCGTTCTGACAACACGACGCTGGATTGTGTCTGTGACGGCAGGGATTGCGATTTCGCGGGTTGTAGATGCTGTATCAACAACACGCTTTGCAATTTGACGTGTGACAGCCGGAACTTGACGCTCAACTGTACGCGCAGGCTCAACAATAACTTGCTTCGTGATTGTTTTGTAGCGTGCCGGAATAAGAACACGACAGAGGATTTCACCTGTTTGGTTCACGATCGTTTGTGTTGATTCAACAACTTGCTCAGAGACACCATTAAAGACAGTGAACTGTCCACGTGTGTTCGTATTGATACGACCACCTGCGCCTAATTGTGCCGCATTAATAGCTTGGCTACCGGGCTTCCACTCTTCACGAGCAGGTTCAATAAGAACGCGCTCTGAACGTGTTTCATATTTTGCCGGAATAACTTCGATATCAACGCGCGCAGGCTGAACAATAATAGTCTCTTGAACAGTTCTGTAAGTTGCAGGCACCACTTCGATACGAGAGCTGGCTTCCTGAACAACGATTGTCTCTGTGACAGTTTCATAAGTCGCAGGGATAACCACTAATTCTTGCGCGGCGTCCTGACGAATATATGTTTCTTGTTCAGTGACAAAACGTGCAGGCGTCGCAACATATTCAACAGTCTGCGGCTGAACAACGATTGTCTCTGTGACAGTTTCAAATTCTGCAGGAACAGTGACAAGCTCAGTCGTAGCTTCTTGAACGACGATTGTTTCTGTGACGTCTCTGAAGGTTGCCGGAATTGCAACAAGCTCCGTTGTTGCTTCTTGGGAAATAACAGGCTGCTCATAGGTTTCGTATTGCGCAGGAATTGTCTCATAAGTGACAGTTTCAGGCTGAACGATAACAGTGTCAGTCACGGTTCTGAATGTTGCCGGAATAGTGACAAGCTCAGTCGACGCTTCTTTCACAACGATTGTCTCAGATACCGTCTCAAATTCAGCTGGGATTGTGACAAGCTCAACAGACGCTTCTTGAACGACGACTGTTTCTGTAACCGTTTCGAATGTCGCCGGAATTGTGACAAGTTCTGTCGACGCTTCTTGAACGACAACTGTGTCTTGATAGGCTTCATATTCAGCCGGAACGACAGCATAATCGACAGATTGTGGTTGTACAACAATCGTGTCAGTCACAGTCTCATAAACAGGCGGTACAGTTACCAATTCAGTTGTCGCTTCTTGAACAACGATTGTTTCTGTAATGGTTTCGAACTCAGCAGGGATTGTAACCAATTCAGTTGTCGCTTCTTGAACAACAATTGTTTCTGACACAGTTCTGAAAGTAGCAGGCACAGTCACAAGCTCAGTTGAGGCTTCTTGCACGACAACCGCTTCTTCAACGGTCTCAAATACAGCCGGGACAGTCTCGTAAGTGACAGACGCCGGCGTGACGACGATTGTTTCAGACACAGTTTCAAATGTCGGTGGGATCGTCACAAGCTCAGTTGAGGCTTCTTGCACAACAACAGGCTCTTCAATTGTCTCGTAAACAGCTGGAACTGATTCATAAACAGTTGTCGCAGGTTGTACGACGATTGTTTCAGACACAGTTTCAAAAGTCGCCGGGATTGTGACGAGCTCAGTTGAGGCTTCTTGAGCCACCATGTTTTCTGTCACAGTCTCATATTCCGCAGGAATAGAGACATATTCGACACCGGCAGGCTGTACAACAACTGTGTCTGTCACAGTTTCATAAGTCGCCGGAATTGTGACGAGTTCTGTTGACGCTTCTTGAACAACGACAGGCTCTTCGATTGTTTCATAAACAGCCGGGACAGATACATATTCAACAGTTTGTGGTGTGACCACGACTGTTTCAGTGACGGTTTCAAACGTGGCTGGAATTGTGAGAAGTTCTGTTGAGGCTTCTTGAACGACGACAGGTTCTTCGATTGTTTCATAAACCGCTGGAACAGAGGCATATTCAACAGTCTGTGGTGTGACGATAATCGTTTCAGATACAGTCTCGAAAGTTGCCGGGATTGTGACAAGCTCAGTTGAGGCTTCTTGCACAACAACTGTCTCTTCATATGTCTCATATTCCGCAGGAACCATTACATAATCGACAGTTTGTGGTTGAACCACAACAGTGTCTGTAACAGTTTCATAAGTTGCAGGGATCGTGACAAGCTCAGTTGTTGCATCTTGGACAACGACAGCTTCTTGAACAGTTTCATAAACTGCAGGGATGACTTCATAAGTCACAGTTTGCGGTGTCACAACGAATGTCTCGGACACTGTTTCAAAAACAGGCGGGATTGTCACAACTTCAGTCGAGGCTTCTTGAACAACCACAGGTTCTTCAACAGTCTCAAACACGGCCGGGATTGTTTCATAAGTGACAGAGGCCGGTGTGACGACAACTGTTTCAGTTACCGTTTCAAACTCAGCAGGGATTGTCACGAGCTCAGTTGAGGCTTCTTGGACAACCATTGCGTCTTCCACTGTCTCGTAAACAGCAGGAACAGAGACATACTCAACGCCAGCAGGCTGGACGACAACAGTATCAGTGACAGTTTCGAATGTTGCGGGGATCGTAAGCAGCTCAGTTGATGCCTCTTGAACGACAACCGTATCCGTGACTGTTTCATATTCAGCGGGGACAGACACATATTCGACGCCGGCAGGCTGAACAACGATTGTATCCGTGACAGTTTCATAAGTTGCTGGGATTGTGACAAGCTCAGTTGAGGCTTCTTGCACAACAACCGCGTCTTCAACCGTTTCATAAACAGCCGGTACAGAGACATATTCTGTTGTGGCGGGAGTAATAACGACAGTATCTGTCACAGTTTCGAAAGTCGCAGGGATTGTCACAAGCTCTGTTGAAGCCTCTTGAACAACAACAGTGTCTTGAACAGTTTCGAACTCAGGCGGCACGGTGACATATTCGACACCGGCAGGCTGAACCACGATAACATCCGTTACCGTTTCATAAGTGGCCGGAATAGTGACGAGCTCTGTTGACGCTTCCTGAACAACAAGTGTGTCCGTGTAATCTTCATACTCAGCCGGAACGACAACATATTCAACCGTTGCAGGTTGAACCACAATTGTGTCTGTCACAGTTTCATAAGTGGCCGGAATCGTCACAAGTTCTGTCGTGGCTTCTTGGACGACAACAGTTTGTGTTACAGTTTCAAATTCTGCAGGAACCGTTACAAGCTCTGTCGACGCTTCTTGAACAACGACGGTATCGGTTACGGTTTCAAATGTTGCAGGAATCGTTAAAAGCTCGGTTGCGGCTTCTTGAACCACAACAGCATCTTCAACTGTTTCATAAACAGCCGGGATTGTTTCATAAGTTACCGTCGCTGGCGTGACAACAACAGTCTCAGAGACAGTTTCGAACACAGGAGGGATCGTCACAAGCTCTGTCGACGCTTCTTGAACGACGACTGTGTCCGTGACGGTTTCAAAAACAGGGGGTGTTGTGACGAGTTCTGTTGTCGCTTCTTGCACAACAACATTTTCAGTCACTGTTTCAAAAACAGGGGGGACTATTACAAGTTCAGTTGAGGCTTCTTGAACGACAACCGTATCTGTCACAGTTTCATATTCTGCAGGAACAGACACATATTCCACACCGGCGGGCTGAACCACGACGGTTTCAGACACAGTCTCAAATGTAGCAGGAATTGTCACAAGCTGCGTGGAAGCTTCTTGCACGACAACAGTGTCAGTCACAGTCTCGAAAACTGGGGGAATTGTTACGAGCTCAGTGGAGGCTTCTTGGACGACAACCGCGTCTGTATAATTTTCATAAACAGCAGGAACAGTTACATATTCAACAGATTGTGGTTGGACAACGACAGTCTCAGTCACAGTTTCGTAGACTGGGGGGATGACCACGAGTTCTGTTGAGGCTTCTTGTGCAACAACTGTTTCTGTAACCGTACGGAAAGTCGGCTGACCTGAGTTTGAGACGCTGCCGCTGTAAGAATTAACAGCGCTGCGTGTAATGACATTGCCGTTTGTGCCGACAAGGTTACCATTATTATCGATCATGCCAATGCGTGTGCCTGAGGCATTACGAACGCTACGGTCAGAGGCAATAGCGTAAGTTGTTGTGCCGATGCGCAATGATGTAGAGGCAGATCCACGACCGATCAGTGTGAGCGGGTCAACAGCGTTTGCGACAAGCACATTACCGTTATTGGCAACAAGGTTACCTTCGCTGTCAACGGAACCGATGCGATCACCCGCAGCGTTCGTTACTGTGCGTGATGAATCGATGTTATATGACGTGCCGTTGATTGTAACGACGATCGCGCCGCGACCGGGAACAATTGTTCCGCCTGCGCCGACAACGACAAGTTCATAGCTTTCTTCTTGAACGAGAACGCGCTCTGTTACGGTTTCAAAACGACCCGGGATCATTTTGATCTCTTCGCCGGCCTGACGTAGTACGATTTGTTCCGTTGATGTCTCATATTGTGCAGGCACAATGACCCGGGCAAAACATTCGCCAGGTAGCGGATTGCCTGGTGGCAATTCCTGAGCGATAGTTGGTGCGGCTAATACCGCGGCCGATGCGGCCAATAATAGAGTGCGTTTCATTTAAAAAACCCCCAAACTCTCGTGTAATTACAATCTACCATACGTAGACTCTCCAATAACTTAACTTAACCTTAATGGTCTGGCTAGGCCTTAATCCTCTATTAAGAGGAAAACTTATGATTTCAACGTCCAAGACGTTCATAGGCGAAAAGGTTTGAAAAAAGACGCCTCTGCGGCGTTTAACAATTCCTTATCCCCCTTACTGTCTCCATACGCTTCTTTAATCTGAACCTTATCTGAACGAAATGCGTCGGAAATGCGGCGAACCTTGTTTCGCCCCCAAACATTATATCCTTTGATCTGTCCTGTGAGGATGCCATTTTCTGATTCAAGCTCAACGGCGAGGATGTGATGATGCGGCAAACCTTGCGCTGTGGCCCAATGGCGCAAATAAGGGGCGATTGAGGCGCTGCATATATATAATGTCTCAATATCGGCTTTTTTGGCGTCAAAACAGGCCTGAGCCGCCGGACGGATCAGCTTTGGGATCACGTTTTGAGCAAATTCAGCGGCACGCGCATCGGCGTCATTTTCGGCTTTTCCCTTGAAAAATCGCTTGATGACGGCAGATTTAACAGCGTGGCGGTCAATTTGTCCCAGCTTGTAGGCGGCAAAAACTGGCAGCAAAGTTGTAATTTTTGCGAGCCAAGGAAAAAAACCTGCATAATATCGCAAAAACAAGGCAAATGTATCTTTCGTCGTAATTGTCCCGTCAAAATCAAACACGATAAGGCCCTGTTTAGGGGCTTCGGGTAAGATATGGGACGAATCACTTATCACGGACGCGAAATGCCGCAAGTAAGTCGCTATGACAAGATGCTATCCCGCATTTATCAATATTGGGGTTAACACAAGGGTAGGGGCCTGATTAGTGACTTGCGCGATGTCCGATGAAACATCAAAGGTAGACTTCTTGATTCGCACTTATAGTAGGTTTTCATGCGCAAATTGATTGTTTATCCCTTCGTTATTTCGGCTCTCATAATGGGTGCCTGCCAAGGCGAGCCTGCCCAGAAGGTAATGCCGGAAAGCTTTGCCTTCGCACAAGATATCAGTGATCTCAAAGCGGATCCTAGTGTTGAATATGGTCAATTGCCAAACGGCTTACGTTACGCCGTCCGCTCAAATGCGACGCCTACGAAAACAGCCACCTTGTTAATGCGGATCGATGCAGGCTCTTTCAACGAAAGCGACGAGACGCGGGGATTGGCGCATTTCCTAGAGCATATGGCCTTTAACGGATCTGAAAATATCCCGGAAGGCGAGATGATTAAGCGACTAGAAAAGTTCGGCCTTGCCTTCGGAGCGGACACAAATGCGTCGACCAATTTCTTTGAAACAAATTATCAATTGGAACTGCCTGAAGTCGATGAAGCGCTGCTCAATGAGACGTTGATGATCATGCGGGAAACAGCAGATAATCTGACGCTTAACCCGGACGCTATTGAACGTGAACGGGGCGTTATTCTGTCTGAAAAGCGCGCGCGCTCCAGCCCGGCATTTGATGCTTTTTTGGATAGTCTGGATTTTTACCTGGGTGAAACGCTGATTCCGTCTCGTATTCCGATAGGAACAGAAGAGACAATCAATAGTGTTCAAGCAGATCAATTCCGCGCCTTTTATGAGGGATATTACAGACCCGAAAACACCTTTATTGTCCTTGTCGGAGACTTTGAAACTGATTACGCCGCCGCAAAAATTGAAGAATATTTTGTCGATTGGCAGGCCGAAGGTGAGGCTTTGCCGAAAATAGAGCCGGAAAAGCTCAAAAACCGGGAGGCGCGCACGCGGTATTATACAAATCCCGAAATCCAGACAAGCCTGTCTTTATCGACTATCCACGCTGTTGATGAGCGACCTGACACACAAGCTAACCGGCGGGATAATTTCGTCGAAGGTCTGGGAAATCGAATTTTATCACAGCGTTTAGGTGAGCTATCACGAACTACTGATGCCCCTTTTATTGGCGCATCCGCCAGCAGTTCAGTAATATTTGAAACAGCTGAGATTAGCACGCTCTCTATCCAACCCGAGCAGGGAAAGTGGGATACCGCTCTGAAAGGGGCCGAACCTGTGCTGAGGCAAGCTTTGGAATTCGGTTTCTCACAGTCGGAATTGGATGAGCAAATTATCAACACAAAGAAGGCGTTAGAGGTGGCTGTGCAAACCTCACCGACACGCCGCACGCCGAGCCTTGCGCGCCAAATCATATCTGCCTTTAGTGGCGAGCGGGTGCTGACGGACCCCTCTGATAATTTAGAGCGGTTTTCGTCTTATGCTGACACGATTTCGCTTGAAGAGGTCAATACGAAATTCCGTGCCCAATGGGAAGGCATTGAGACCGCCCCGCAGCTTTATCTGTCGACGCCTGAAATTATCGAGGATGCCGAAGCCAAGCTAGAGGCCGCTTTAGTCGAGGCGAGAGCCATTGCCATTGAACCAAGAGCAGAGCAAGGCGATCTTAACTTCGCCTATACCGATTGGGGCACACCCGGAAAAGTGGTCAGCCGCGAGACTGTGGAGGATATAGATTTCGAGACCGTTATTTTTGAAAATGGTGTTAGACTTAACGTTAAACAAACCCCTTATCAAAAAGATGTTGTGTCGATTTCTGTGGCGCTTGGTGGAGGTGAATTATTCCTGCCGCGTGATGAGCCCGGCTTGCGGATTTTGGCCCCGAATGCTTTGGCTTTAGGCGGGTTGGAGGCGCATAAAGTTGATGATATCCGCAAAATCATGGCCGGTCGTTCTGTTGGCGTCAGTCAGAGCCTGGGAACAAAAAGGATTTATCTGAACGGGACGACTGTTCCCGAAGATTTAGATCTGCAAATGGATTTAATGGCGGCTTATATGACGGCGCCGGGCTTTCGCCCTGAAGCGAAATCGCAATATGATAAATATATCACATCCTTTTACCCAACATTGGATTCGACTCCCGGCGGCGTCGCATCTCGCGATGTGGATAGGCTCATTCGGTCCGGCGATACGCGTTTCGGGTTCCCGAGCGAGGAGGAGATGCTCCGTGTTGATATGGACGATGTTGAAACATGGTTGACCCCTTTCTTGGCGGAAAGCGCCATTGAAATCGGGATTGTGGGAGACATCACGCCTGAGCGGGCCATAGAAATTGTGGCTCGCAGTTTTGGGGCGTTGCCAGAGAGACAAAGCGAATTTCCGTCGCCTGATACTGACGATACCCGCCTTATCTTTCCTAAGGGCAGCAACCGTCCCGTGACTCTTACCCATGCAGGAGATGAAAGCACGGCTTTGTTAAGAACCTATTGGCCTGCACCTGACGGTATTGACGCGAAAACAAGCCGTGAAGTGTCTATGGTATCACGATTATTCGATTTGCGTTTGACCGAAGTGCTGCGCGAAGAAGAGGGGGCAAGTTATTCGCCCTCTGCCTTCACATATACGCCGCGAACTTACCCAAATTATGGGTATATTGCTGTATCCCTCGAAGTTTCACCCGACAAAATTGACAAGATGAGCGTGAAAGTCGATGAGATTGCCGCAGAATTTAGGGCAGGTGATATTGGTGAGGACTTGTTTGAGCGCGCGATTAAACCCGCCCTTGAAAGCATTGAAACGTCTTTAGAGAGCAATAGCTATTGGATGGGCGTGATTTCAGAAGCGCAGACCGATGCAGAGCGATTAGAACGTCATCGTTCCCGAACAGAGGCGTATCAAAATATGACAGTTGAAGATCTGAAAGCGCGCGCGAAAGGTCTTTTTGACCCGCAATCTGCTTACCGGGTTCAGATTTTACCGGAGGGTTAAAGCTGTTTGCTTAGGCGCACTTAACACTAAAATCCCATAATTCCTCAGGGATTAAGGATTTATTTACCATAAATTCACTGCGGTGTGTCACCTCCGCACAATTTTCCCCGTTTGGCAGAGCATCTGCAAAGCTTTTCCCATGATCGCGGCGTTTTGAATTGTTCAGCGCCCTGATGTGGAGAAATGGGATGTCTGTCTTTTTGAAACCCGGTGTTAACGCTAAGTCAAAGCAAATCATGCGCCATTATAAGCGTGATGAGCGCGGAAATTTTGGCGTGATGGCCGCTTTATGTTTAACTGTTTTTGTGGGCTGTCTCGCGATTGCGATCGATTTGGCGAATGCCTTTTCTGCGAAATCACGTTTGCAGGATACAACAGATGCGGTTGCCCTGATGGCGGCGAAAGATTTTAGCAAAACGCAAGCGGAATTGGATATCGTTGCACAAAATTATTTCACGATGACCTATCCCGGCGCGGATGGCTCGCGCATTAAAATTAAAGAACTGAAGCGCGATAATGACGCAGTGACTGTGACAGTTGAAAATAATGTAGATGCTTATTTCTCGCGCATTTTCGGGAAGGAAAATCTTGATGTCGCCGCGCAGTCCAGTGCTATATATGCGCAAAAAGCCATGGATGTCGCTTTGGTGCTTGATACGACATATTCGATGAATGGTTCAAAGCTAGCATCATTAAAAATAGCATCGACAAATCTTGTTGAAACCATAGAAAAACAGAAAAACGACAATGTTCGTTTGTCAGTCATTCCATTTGTGCAATATGTGAATGTTGGTACCTCGCGTCGTAACGCGGTTTGGCTTGACGTCCCGGCTGACAAGACTGTCGTAGGTGAAAATGTTTGTAGAATTAAACGCGATGTCATCTCACGGTCAAATTGCCGAACTATTCATCGGACTTGCACGGACGATGGTGTTAAACGCGATTGTTCCTATAAGAAATGTGACGTGAAGCGTGGTGCACCTTACGAGAGTTGTTACACAACACCCACCAAAAAAATCGTATGGAATGGCTGCGTCGGGTCTCGTAATACGCCTTATGATGTAGATCCTGCCTATAATGGCCGAAAAATTCCAGGCCTACTCGATATTAAGTGTGGAACTGAAATTCAGCCGCTTACGACAGACTTAAAATCTGTAAAGAAAACACTCAATAATCTTAATGCCTCCAATTTGAAATTTGAAACTTATATGCCTGCTGGCTTAGCTTGGGGTTGGAGGGCTTTGGATAATCGCGAGCCTTTGACGGAAGTTGGAAAGCCGAAATCTGGGATCAACAAGTCTGAAAAGGTTCTGGTTTTGATGACGGATGGTTTCAATACTACGTCTAAAAGTGGTATTTTTCACAAGGAAGATAAAGATACGAAAAACACTAATCTGAAAACAAAAACGCTCTGTAGTGCAATCAAATCATCTGAAATTACTGTTTATACGATTGCTTATGAGGTGAGTGATAAAGACACCAAATCACTTTTACAGGGCTGTGCGTCTGATAATTCAAAATATTTTGATGCTAAAAATGCGTTTGAGTTGAACAAAGCTTTTGAGGCTATTGGCGAAGCTCTGAACGAATTGCGTATTACCGCCTAAGTCCGCATCAGATAGCAAAAGAAAAAGTCGCCTCTCTGAAAAGGGAGGCGACTTTTTTGTTAGAAGGGCTTTACTGCAATAAGTTGGACATTAAAGAGCAGAGTTGCGTTGGGCGGGATGCCGCCACGTCCGCGCGGGCCATAAGCGAGGTCGCCGGGAATATAGAGCGTGCGCGCTTCGCAGGTTTTCATGCCCTGCAGCGCCTCAATCCACCCTTTAATAACCCCATTGGCAGGAAAATCGATCGTATCATTGCGCTCATAAGAGCTGTCAAACACAGAGCCGTCCGGGAAATAACCATGATAATGAACCGTGACGATTTGAGGGCCCACGGGTGAGGCGCCGTTGTCTAAGCCTTCTTGAATTACCTGATATTGAAGACCGGTTTCAGACATCATGACGTCTTTGCGTTTCGCGTTTTCAGTCAGCCATTTTGTGAAATCCGTCTCACTAATCTCGGGCAACTCGGGGTAATCCCCCAATGTTAAAAGCTTCTCGGCAGGACAATCATAGACGGTCTCTGTGACGGCTGCCTCTTCGTCTCCCACTCCGCCGCTGCAGGCGGCGAGGGTCAGGGCCGATAGGCTTGAAATCGTGAGTGTTTTTATGAAGCGCATGAATGTTACCTTTCTTTGCGAATATCTATTTTGGCGAATATCTTTTAGGCATAAATTTTGTAATCTATTAGCGGGCCAGC
The DNA here is from genome assembly GCA_964352855.1 of uncultured Algimonas sp. Lineage (GTDB taxonomy): Bacteria > Pseudomonadota > Alphaproteobacteria > Caulobacterales > Maricaulaceae > Litorimonas. The sequence continues at coordinate 30,415 of CAYGTR010000017.1, forward strand.
TCGCGCATGGCATTTTCCAGACCAGATAGGGTCATGGGGAACATGCGGTCTTTGCCGATAATATCTTGGATCATTTTGGTACTTTGCGAATAATCCCAATATTTCTCTGCTGAAGGATTGATCCAAATGAGATGAGGGTAAATATCCACAAGTCGTTGAAGCCAAACAGCACCGGGTTCATCATTCCAATGTTCAACAGAGCCGCCGCGTACCGCAATTTCATAAGGGCTCATGGCCGCGTCACCCACTATAACTACGCGGTGATCCGATCCGAATTTATGAAGGATGTCCCATGTTGGCGTCACCTCACTCATGCGACGAATATTATCTGTCCAGACTTGTTCATAAAGGCAGTTATGGAAGTAAAAATATTCGAGGCGTTTGAACTCACTGCGCGCTGCAGAGAATAAATCCTCCACTTGTTGGATATGGGCATCCATCGACCCGCCAATATCGAAAAAGGCGAGGACTTTCACGGCATTCCGCCGTTCAGGTCTCATTTTAATATCAAGCCATCCTTGCCGCGCCGTCCCTGCAATTGTGCCGTTCAAGTCAAGCTCTTCGGCTGCCCCTTCACGTGCAAATTTCCGCAGGCGGCGCAAGGCCACTTTGATATTACGTGTGCCAATTTCTTTGTCACCGTCCAAGTTTTTAAATTGTCGTTTATCCCAGACTTTAACCGCTTTGCCATGACGCCCTTCTTTTTGGCCGATGCGCACCCCTTCAGGATTATAACCATAAGCGCCAAAGGGCGACCGACCGGCTGTCCCGATGTTTTTATTGCCGCCTTCATGACGTTTGTCTTGATTTTCCAAGCGCTCCTTCAGCGCCTCCATAATTTTCTCAAGACTACCGAGCTTTTCAATTTCAGCTATTTCTTCGGGGCTGAGTTGCAGCTCTGCCATTTTACGCAGCCAGTCCGCCGGAATGGCATGTTCATCTTGCCCGAAAATATCGCTGATATAATCGAGGCCACGAAAGACATGCGAAAAAACTTGGTCAAATTTATCAAGGTCGCGCTCATCTTTGACGAGGGCCGTGCGGGAGAGGTAGTAAAACCCATCCAAGCTCTCATCTGCCACGCCTTTTTCAACGCCCTCCAAGAGAGTCAAATATTCCCGGATAGAGACAGGAATTTTGGCCGCGCGAAGCTCTGAAAAGAAATTATGAAACACTTACTCTTGAACCTCTTCGGGTAATTCAGGATTGGGGTCTATCGGCGCATCAATGTGTCGTCCAGAGTATTTGAACACAACAAATTCTAAAGCGCTGTCAGCAGAAGCTTTTACGCCGTGATAGTCCCAAGCCCGCGCGAACAGAATATCGCCTGCTTTTGCAGGGCGTTCTTCCTCGTTGAGATACCAAATGCCTTCACCTTTCGTAATCATCAAATATTCCTCATCGGCATGGCGATGTGGGGGATGGATTTGCTTACCTGCTTCGATTTTGGCAACGCCGACAAGAACGGGATTTAAGACATGTGTCTGTTCGGTAAAATAGGCATGGAATGTGCCCCAATCGGCTGGGTCGACAGGAACGCGCGCTTCTGATTTTATTTCAGAGAGCCCAGCATCATTGATGCCTCCTAAATCTTTATCGCTTTGAGCGACACAGGCCGACAGCGCCGTTGCGCAAGCCAAACTCAGTAGAGGCTTTATCATTTACACTCTCCCGCATAGCTCGCGCTCACGCCTTGGGCATTGGCCGTGCATTCATTACTATAGGTTTTACCATCACATCCACAAACAGGGCTATAGTCTTGGGTGCAGATTTGCGGAACAGAACTGCATTGTCCCGGTGCATCAGCCGCTCCGCACATATCTCCGATCGTGCGGCGGCAAAACTCATCAGGTCGACATTCGGGCGTTTCAGTCCGAACCATACCCCCACAATAGCGCACATCATTTGTCGACTCAGAAACAGGAAAATCAGGGTCTGAAGAATCAGAGTCTGAAAAATCAGGAGGTGGAAGGTGCGGTTGGTTCTTCACATCCCCACGCTCTGAGGACAATTCCGATGAAGGCGCCGCGCAGGCAGTTAAGATAAAAGCCAATGCCAAGATTATAAAATAGCGCATCAGCCTGTCCGCATTTCAGTTTCGACCTGTGCGGCCATTTCAGGATCGAGGTGTAGGGCCATGGCGAGTTGATCAAGATAGTCGCGTTCTTTGGGATGAAGTCCATTGGCGATACGGCAGGAGACAGCATAAATTTCAAAGGCGGTTTGGTCATTATCCGCTAAGGCCGCAATCGCCTGAGGATCAGCTTTGATTTGTAGCGCGGCTTTAATGGCCGTTTCATCTGCAGAATTATGGGCTTTGATTAAGCTTTTCTCCTCGGCGCTGATTTCGCCGTCAGCTTGGGCCGCCGCGACCATGGCTTTGAGAAGTATGGTCGCACGTTTGTCGGCTTTCTCTCCTCTCAACAAACCCACAACATCATCTATGTCTTTGGGCACGCGACCGGCTTGATGGGCCTTGAACGCGACAAGACCGAGTGCGCCCAGACCGCCAAGTGTTGCCAATTTACGACCTGAACGTGAAGATAGCAGCAGCGCCAATCCACCTGCGCCTGCAGCAATACCTGCTTTTTCGCGAAGATCAGCGCGACTTTCAGCGTCATCACCAACATTCAATTTATCGGCCAAAAAGTCTTCACCTTGTTGGTAAAGGTCTTTGCCTTTTGCCGTCAGTTTTTGTCGGCTTTTGCTGTCTGGATTGAGTAAAGCTTTGCCTTCAGAGAGAATTTGCTCCAGAAAATCTTGAATATTAGGGGCTGTATCTGACATATTTATCCTCCATTTTGCTTCATGATAAGCTATGATCATCAGTCGCACAAATGCCATACGACATTTTCTGCTTTTAAATCTGTGCCGATGGCGTCAGGACATGAGATATGAAAACAATTTTTAAAATTTTAGGTCTTTTGCTGATCATTGCTTTGGTGGGGGCGGCCATTTACTTGCGGACACCTTCCGGAGATCACTACTCCAAAAGCGACATTCGTGAGAGGGCCGCGACTTATGATGCCCGAATTATTCGTGATAATTATGGCGTGCCCCATATTTTCGGAAATACGGATGCGGATGCGAGTTTTGGCTTTGGCTATGCCCATGCCGAGGATGATTGGGCGACGATCCAAGATGTTGTCATCGCCGCGCGCGGGATGAGCGCGCAATATAAAGGCAAATCCGTTGCGCCGCAGGATTACCTCTATGATCTGTTTAAAGTCAAAGAGGCGATTGATACGAAATATGAACCTGAAGTCCGTGAGGATATCAAAGCCATCGCCCGCGCTTATGCGACCGCTTTAAATCTCTACGCCATTGAAAACCCGGATAAGGTTTTGCCCGCCGTTTTACCGATTACGGAACAAGATGTTTTGGCTGGCTTTACTTGGGCGACGCCGTTTTTCTACCGCTTGGACGGATATTTAGAAGAGCTATTCACCGCCGAAGATAAGCCTAATGTTTCACCATGGTCACAGACCTCTTCTCTGGATATTCCGGATGCTGTGCGCGGTTCGAACGCCTTCGCCGTCGCCCCGTCACGGAGTGATGATGGGCATACGCGGCTGATCCTCAATTCCCATCAGCCGATGACAGGGCCCTATGCGTGGTATGAAGCGCATATGGTTTCAAATGAAGGCCTCAATATAGCCGGGGCGACCTTTCCGGGCGTTCCGATTATCACACAAGGTGTGACACCAAATTTAGGGTGGGCGCAGACAGTAAACCGTCCTGATTTGATTGATATATATGCGCTGGAAGTCGATGATTTTGATAAGCCCAAACAATATAAGCTTGATGGTCAATGGGAAGATTTTGATATCACGGAATCTGAATTTCGTGTGAAATTATGGGGGGCGTTCTCTCTGCCGATTAAACGTCCTGTTCTGTGGTCAAACCACGGCCCTGTATTATCAACTCCGACGGGGCATTACGCCATTCGTTTTTCAGGGCTTCAAGGTGTTGGGGCTTTGCAGCAATGGTATGATATGGGCAAAGCCACGAATATGACAGAGTGGCAGGCCGCCATGGCGCAAAATCACATTCTCTCATTCAATGTTATCTATGGGGATAAGGACGGTAATATCGGCGCCGTTTATAATGCGCGTATGCCAAACCGCATTGAAGGCCCGGATTGGGAAGACGTCTTGCCGGGGGATCGTTCCGAATTAATTTGGGAAGGCTTTCGTCCTTTAAGCGATATGCCGCAAATCTGGAATCCGGATTGCGGATGGGTGTTTTCGGCCAATGCAACGCCATTTGATATTACGGACCCCGCCTGTAATAATGACAAGGCGGATTTCTCCGAGACATTCGGTATTGAAGACCGCATTACCAACCGCTCCCGGCGGGCGTTAAAACTGCTTGTGCCAGACCGGAGTATCACGCGGGAGGAGCTACTGAGCTACCGAGCGGATACGCGCTATGATCCTGAGTCTAATCTTATGAAATTGGTCGTCGATCTTGTCTCGCAAACTTACGATGAGCCCATTTTAAATGAAGCCAAAGAGGTTCTGCGGAATTGGGACGGGGATACGACCATAGGCTCGCGCGGCGCGGCTTTGGCTATCATTACGGGGATGAGGGCCAAGGGGTATGAATATATTGATGAAGAGATGGAGGAGGTCGAAGCGTTGAAATTGACCGCGCAAGATTTGATGACACGTTTCGGGCGACTTGATCCTGAGTGGGGCGAGGTGAACCGAGTTCAGCGGGGTGATGTTGATGTACCTGTCGATGGGGCCCCGGATGTGCTGCGCGCTATTTACGCCGACCGAGACGGTGTGCAGAAATCGGGTGTTATGAATGCGTTTGCTGGAGACACACATATCATGGTTGCGGAATGGGACGCCGCAGGCGCGCTCGATCTGGCTTCAATCCACCAATACGGCGCGGCCACTCTGGATGACACATCGCCGCATTATGCGGATCAAGTGCAACTCTTCATAAATGGCGGTTATAAGTCTATGCCTATGAACCTTGAAGATGTGCTAAAGACATCAACGCGTGATTATAGACCGGGGCAATGAGGCAAGATGCTTTTATGAAAAGTCAAAATTAAATGAGGCTTATTTTGAAGGTCACGGGGTTGCTTCTGTGTTGCTTTCTCTCTGCCTGTTCGACTTTACCAAATAATCAAATTCTATTGAATGATGTCTTAAAAGATCCACGCGTTATGTCTCTTACTTTCGCAAAAGAAAGTAGCGGCTTGATTTTGCTGGATAATGTTCAGCTTGGCGACACGAAATTGAGACTGCTTTTGGATACAGGTGCGACGCGATCCGCCATTTTTGAAAAACATATTAATAGATTAAACTTGGAATCGGCCCCAAGACGCGTCGTCAATGTTTATGGTCTCGCGGGCGTGGCGCAACGGGATATTGTCACCGTACCTGTTTTGCAAATGGGTTCGCAAATTTTCACGGATGTGGATTTCGTTATTTTACCTGATCGTGCCAAGCAGACTGTGTTTCGGCAAACAGACGTAGCGATGGACGGACTGATTGGCATGGATGTGTTGGACGATTACACACTTCATATTTCCCGCGAGACATCTCAGATTACTTTTATACCCAAAGACATCTCAATCCGTATTCCGCGATCACTGTCGAAAATAGACCTGCAAGAGAACCCTTTTATTGATGACGACAGGGGTCTTCATTTTTTTAAAATTGAGATCTTGGGTGATGAGGTAGCGACACTCTTTGATACGGGTGCAGAAATAAATGTTATGAATTGGAATGATGTGCGGTCTCGGCGCTTGAAGGCTTGGTATCGAGACACCCGGCAGAATTGGGAGGTTCAAGGGGCCGTCGGTGTTTTTGATCCGAAATTAAAAATTCGTATGAGTTCTCTTGGCTCCGGCCCTGTAACGTGGCGGGAGAAGGATTTCATTGTCATGGATGTGCCGAGCTTGGATATTTTAGGCATAGGCGAGGCGACATTTATGGTGGCCGGATTTAACCTCTTGGAACATGACGAAATACTGATTGATTTTGAGCGTAATGTTTTGGCGGTTAAAACGTCCCGCAGGCATAATTTCAATCAAACCTTACGCGCTTTGGAAAACACCCAAGAGTTCTAAGCCTCGCTCTCTTCTTTCTTTGGCTTCCAATAATCGCGGCGGCATCTTTGTCCCATACGCACCAGAAGTTCGTAATTGAGTGTTTCCCCAACTCCGGCTTCAGCCTCCAAGTGCGCGCCGTGGAAAATGGCAACGCCGCCAGTTTCGACAGTTAGCCGCGCTTCGGTGACATCCAACATTGTCAGATCCATGCTTACGCGGCCCACAATCGGCACCTCCATGTCATGCATGATGGCTGTGCCTTTATTTGAGTGCGATACGGGTATGCCGTCGGCATAACCCGCGCCAACAATAGCGATGCGCATATCGCGGGATGCCGTGAAGCTCGCATTGTAACCGATCGATTCTCCGGCTTTTATATATCTGACTTGCAGGACAGGCGCGAGGAGGGTTGCGACAGGCGTGCTGACTTCTTGTTCAGGATTATTCGTGGCCATACCGCCATAGAGGCCAATACCAGGACGCACCATTTGGAAGTGATACGGCTTACCCAAATAAATACCCGCCGTATTGGCAAGGCTGAGCGGGGTCAACGGTAATTGCGCTGCCGCTTTGCGGAACGCACTGAGCTGTGTCTTATTCATGAGGTTGGCGGCGTCGGGTGCACAGGCGAGGTGGCTCATGACCCATTCAGGGTTCAATGAGGTCCAAAGTTTTTTATCACGGGACAATTGGGTCAATTCGTCCACATCAAGGCCGAGGCGGTTCATGCCGGTATCAATATGAATAGCCGTAAAGGGGGGGTCATTCACACTGTCCGAGACCTCTGCCCAAAACCGCGCTTGTTCGATGGAGTTAATGACGGGCTTGAGCTTCGCCCCTAACAGCACGCCTTTGTCACGCGGGGCCGGCCCGTTCAACACATAAATCGCGGCATTCGGCCCAATGCCTTCGCGGAGGATCTTACCTTCACCCGCTGTGGCGACAAAGAATATCCGGCATCCTGCACCATAAAGAGCTTTGCCCACAGGCACAGCACCGAGACCGTAAGCATCCGCCTTAACCGAAGCCCCAATCTTCGCGACGCCGACCTTATCCTTCAATGCCGCATAATTTGCCTTAAGCGCATCAAGATCAACGCGCAGCGTCGGACGGGTGGAATAGGACGGTATAAAACTCATAGGCGCGGCCTAAACGAGGATTGCGGCAGAGGAAAGGGCTTTTGACGGCTATGTTATGATAGGGCTATCCTCATGACATAGTGCGGGCGCTTTAAACCTTACTTTTCTATTTCCACCACATGCGGATAGGGGATTGAAATGCCGCCTTTATCAAAGGCTTCCTTCACGGCTTTGATCAGGTCAAAGCGAACGTCCCAGTAATCCTCTACCTTGCACCAAACGCGCATTTGAATGTCGACGGAACTACTGTTTAAACAGGACACTTTCGCCCAAGGGGCATCAGGTTCGGACATAACGCGTATATCTTTTTTGGCCTCACCCAAAATAATCCCGATGGCTTTGTCCATATCATCCCCATAATCAATCCCGAAGTCGACATCGACGCGTCTGACGCCTTGCGAACTGTAGTTCTTAATCGTGCCGCCGCGTACTTCACTGTTGGACAGAATGATTTTGATGTTGTCTAGCGTAATAAGAGTGGTCGTGAAGATGTTAAGGTCATGCACCACGCCTTCTTCGCCTGCAACTTCGACATAGTCGCCGATTTTATATGGGCGGAATAGAACGAGGAGTAGGCCCGCTGCGACATTGGCCATTGAGCCTTGCAGCGCCAGACCAATTGCCAAGGTGGCAGCAGAAAGAATAACAAAAACCTTTGCAACCGGAATGCCGACGACAGCAATAGCGGCAAGGAACGTCGCGACGAGCACTGCATATTTTGCGGCGGCAGCGGCGAAGTTGCCGAGTGTGGTGTCGACATGTTTGCTCTCCGTCGCGCGTTTCAGCAGAGCGCGGTAAACACGCCCTGCAATAGAGGAGCCAATCCACAAAATGATAAGCGCGACAAGAATTTTCGGCACAAGGAAAATGGTCTTTTCAATGACAATATCACTGTAGAATTGAACGAAACCCGTGGGGTCGGTCATGATCGGCGGGGCTGTATCTGTCGCGGCTTGCACGGCAGAGAAGAGAGTCTGTAGGTTTTCCATGACTAACTCGCTTTCCGTATGATTGTGTTGTGCTCATAAGGGATTTCTATACCGGCTTTGTCGAGCGCTTGTTTAATAGGGTGGGAAATATCCATTTGGACTTTACGGTGATCCTCGGCGTCCATCCAAAGGCGGAGTTGGATATTAACGGAGGAGTCATCCAAAGACGTGACCTTGGCCCAAGGGGCGGGGTCTTTATAAATACGGGGATCATCTTTCACTGCGCCCAAAATGGTAGCGATGGATTTGTCCAAATCGGCATCATAGCTCACGCCGATATCTGTATCGAGCCGGAGCTTTCCATCATGGAAATAGTTTTTAATCGTTCCACCAAAAACGGCCCCATTACCGACGCTGATAAGGATATTATCACGCGTGATGAGGCGCGTGCTAAATAGGCCTGTTTCCATCACAACGCCCGTCTCACCCGCAATTTCAACTTGGTCACCGACGCTAAAGGGGCGGAAAAGTGCAAGCATGATGCCTGAGGCAAAATCACCTAAAGAACTTTGGAGCGCAAAACCGAGTGCTAAGACAAGGGCTGCGATAATTGTGGCGAGGAAGGCAAGATTAATCTGCATGGCCGAAAGCGCCAAAATAACCACAGCGCCCATGCCTAAGAAAAGTACGAGCGAACCAAAAAAACGTGCAAGCGTCGAATCGACATTGGGGATTTTTTCTGTTGCCTTAACGGTCCCCGATGAGGCTTTGCGAACAATAATGCGTCCGACAATGAAAATAATCAGTCCAAATAGGAGGCTCGGCGCGAATTTAATGATATAATTAGGTATCAGTTGAATGATCTCAGTCGCTGTCTGCAGCATATTATCCATATCAGTCTCCACTTATAGTAGCCATTAATCCTTAGTCGAAGACGCGGGGTTCGGAAAGGTTGTTATCAAATCTATTTAGCATTGTTTAAAGCTATGTATAAGATAATATTTTTATATTATAACTATGTAAGATAATTGCATAATTCGCGGTTATTGAAACAAAGCCGATGCGTCGGCAAAATAATACGGAAATATTATGGCTGTCATATCTTTTAAGAAATTAGCTGTTGGCGTCAGTGCGGCTGCGCTTTCAATGGCTTACGTCGTACCGTCCTATGCGAGCAATGTTGATGATCCGTGGCTCATTCGTCTACGCGCCGTGAATGTTATTCCGGATGAGAGCGCGACGATTGAAGCCATTGAAGGCACTGTCGATATTAGCAATACGCTCATCCCGGAACTTGATATTTCATATTTTTGGACAGAAAATTTCGCGACTGAACTCGTTCTCGGAACAACGCCTCATGACGTTCAAGTCATTGATTCAGCGATTGGTAATGTTGATATTGGCGACGTCTGGCTGCTACCGCCGACAGTTATGTTGCAGTATCACTTCTCACCGCGTTCTACATTCCGCCCTTATTTGGGTGTTGGTGTGAATTACACAATTTTCTACGGCGCAGATTCCGGTGATGTTGTTGATGTTGATTATGACAATAACTTCGCCCTCGCACTTCAGGCTGGTTTTGATGCTCCGATCAATGACACATATTTCTTCAACGTCGATGTGAAGAAGCTTTACCTGCAAACAGATGTTACAGTTGATGCAGGCGGGTTGGGTGTTGTTGGAGCAGATGTTGATATCAATCCATGGATTGTAGGTGTCGGTGTTGGCCGTCGCTTCTAGGAGTTACTGAATAGAGTTTTTTAACTCTCCGAGGCATGGATGGATGTCCCCCTAACCATGCCTCACCACCCCTTCAAAGCTGTATGTCCCCTTAACAACAGCTAAACTTAGCCCTGCTCCGCGAGTAGGGCTTTTTTTTGAGATAAAAAACGGCAACCACTAGGAAAGTGGTTACCGTCAAATTGCGCCCCAATTTTTAAATTTTTAAGAGCCAATAATGCCCCTGTTCTTGCGTGTTATAACCAGCGTTGCATCTCGCGGAATAGTGAAGCCGTCTTTGGCTTTTGGAAAATTCGTACGAGCTGGATCCCCATTGCCGGGATGTTGAACGTTTACAAAAGCCGTTCGGTAATTTGGCGTAAACGCCCACCCCGTCAATTCGTCATCGGGTACACCAACCAATAAGCGACGCGGGATTGGGGTGTCCTCGCTTGTGTCAAACACAACAACCTGATCTTGGAGGCCTTGTCCCTGTCCGCCATCGGTTCCAATGAAGAGACGTCCGAAAGGATCAACATAAGCTGCATCCGGATCAGAGAATTCTTGCGGCGTGTTACGAGTGGATGAGGCAAGAATAAAGATTTCCCACTCAAATTTTCGTCCCATAAAGTCGCGATTATCTTTGGTGCGAATGATGTGACCATCAGTATTCACAGCTTCGGGGTTTGCGGCGTTAACTTCACCAATACCTTGGGCTTTGCGGTCATTATTGGTTAGTGTCCAGAAAACAGACCCGTCTGCGGCCACAGTCGTCCATTCCGGCCGATCCATTGGCGTTGCACCTACGATATCCGCTGCGACTCTTGTATTGATCAATAACTCATCCATGCTCTCGAAACGATTTGCCAAATCCGGATTATCGAGTGAAAGCAAGAGCCATTCTCCGGTAAAATTGTCATCAAAACGTGCGACATAAAGCTTGCCTTCATCCAGCGGACTTTCACCACGTGCAACAGCAAGTTTCCAACGCTTATTAGAAACATATTTATAACAATAATCGCCGCGTTGATCGTCACCCATATAGGCGGCTATGCGGCCATTCTGGCTCTCACCAATCGCAATGGCCTCATGTTTAAAACGGCCGAGTGCAGTTCGCTTGACAGGCTTTTTTGACGCGTCAAATGGGTCGATTTCCACAACCCAGCCGAAACGATTGACCTCATTGGCATATTCCGGGTCTGCAAGATCAAAGCGCTTGTCAAATTTATGCCAATCGTAACCGAAGCCGCTGCTGTTTATACCGTAGCGGTTCTGTTCCTCAGTTGGCTGCCAGCTTTCATCTTCTGTGCCGAAATATCCATTGAAGTTTTCTTCACAAGTCAAATATGTACCCCACGGTGTAACGCCGGAGCCGCAATTATTCACTGTGCCTAACGGGATGTTACCATTGATATTCTCCAAAAGAGGAGAACCTGCCGCTGGGCCAGAAAATAACACAGGCGTATTGGGCGTAATGCGCCGCGTATTTGGGCTTGAAACAACTTCCCATCCATAGCTCGCATCCTCAATCGCGAGAACCGATACGCCTAAGACGTTTTGAGCCAACCTGACATCTTCTAAAGACTCAGGTGAGTTTTTGCCCAGAACGTGCGAATCGCTACCAAATTCATGATTGACGCAGAGCATGCCGCTCCTGTTGGAAAAACCAATTCCAACATCCACACCACGCGGTCGGTCCGGGAAGAAGAACATACCGTCATGGCCTATACCGACTTGCAACGCCGCTTCTTCTGACGTTGGTCGCGTATTTGGATCACCATCATATTCCTTCACGATGCCAGGTTCAATTGGGGTGCCCCAAGGAATAAATGTTTGATATTCATAATCTGTTGAAATTGTCGGTAGGGACTGATCAACCGTGGCCTGTTCAATGGTCACATCATTAAACCGTATCAAACCTCTGTTTCTACGAACGTCGAAAAGATTCCTATCAGTTGCTGCAGCCATTGAGGGGGCTAGAAATCCTGTCGCTGCAGTGGCCAATGCGCCGGACATTAAATTACGTCTGGATGTTGCGGCCTTCATCACATCTGCAAAAGATCGGTTTCGGGATTTATTTGAAGGTGTGTTTTCACTCTCGTCAAATGCATTATCGTAATTAAGGTCTGCTTGGGCAGGCTGACGGCTGAAGTCTTCCATTGTGTACTCCTATTTTTGCTGGATAGACTTCAATTTGCATAATAAGTTGACAGTTTATTAACCCTTTTATCTCGATTTTATTTTTGTTTGGTGACGCCTTAGTGACGTTCAAAGCTGTATGTCTCCTTAACAACAGCTAACCTTAGCCCTGCTCTGCGAGTAGGGCTTTTTGTTTGATAGTCTCAACTTATCCAAGCCGAATATATGCCTTGCACAGGGTTTTTGTAACTTTCATAGCTTTAAGCGCACACATATCCTATCTGGATATAAAACATGGATTCAAACCATCCGACTTAAATGCCCTAAGGTGACCTATTAGTGTCTGAGCTTTTCTCACAATTAGATTGGCGCGCTTTTTTATTCGCGATGGTGATTATCGAATTGACGCCGGGGCCAAATATGGGGTGGTTGGCTGCGCTTTCTGCGCGATATGGGAAACGTGTCGGGCTTATGGCCGTGGCCGGCGTTACACTTGGTTTGGCTGTGCAGGTTGTCGCCGCAGCCACCGGGGTATCGGCAGTGATATCTAATTTTCCAATTGTCTATCACGGGATTCGGTGGGCCGGAATTCTGTTCATGCTCTGGCTGGCATGGGAAGCGTTTTCGGATACAGGCGCATCGGCACTGACGGAAGATTTACCGGAAAAAGGGTTCAGGCGCGGATTAATTGCCAATCTTTTAAATCCCAAAGCCTTGGTTTTTTATGTTGTGGTGGTCGGTCAATTTGCGGACCCAGGTCTGGGCGGACTCTGGTGGCAAATCCTGACGCTCGGGGCCATACATCTTTCCATTGCGATTATCGTGCATGTGATGATCGTGCTCATGGGCGCAAAAATAGGGGAGCGTTTGGAGAGTTGGCGAACATCTCTTGGGGCACGATTATTCTTTTCTTGTAGTTTGGTCGCGATTGCGATCTGGATCGCCATTTCAACAGCATAAATGCAATTAAAACGCCCCGCCTTCATATTCCTCAGGCGCGAGATTGCCGAATTTCGTCAGATCAGCGTTAAAGGACAGTTTCACCGTTCCAATGGGGCCGTGGCGCTGTTTACCGACAATGACTTCGGCTTTGCCGTAGAGCTTTTCCATTTCTTCCTGCCATTGAATATGTTCTTCTGTGCCCTCAGAGGGTTCCGAGCGAGAAAGGTAATATTCTTCGCGGAAAACGAACATTACGACGTCAGCATCTTGTTCGATGGAACCTGACTCCCGAAGGTCAGAGAGTTGCGGACGTTTATCATCGCGTTGTTCGACCTGACGTGAGAGCTGCGCCAAAGCGAGGACAGGTACGTCGAGTTCCTTTGCGAGAGCTTTGAGGCCTTGCGTAATCATCGACACTTCCTGCACTCGGTTCGATTGGCTATTCATGGCGTTTCCGCCTGTCAAAAGCTGAAGATAGTCAACCACAATGCAGTCAAGACCGACCATGCGTTTCAAACGCCGCGCACGCGCAGAAAGGGCGCCAATAGAAAGGCCGCCTGTGTCATCAATATGAAGCGGAATACGGCTGATCTCATCCGCGCTGTCGCGAATATGTTCATATTGTTCCGTGTTAATATCACCGCGCCTGATGCGGTGGGAGGGCACACCAGATTGTTCCGCCAGCAAACGTGTCGCCAATTGCTCGGACGACATTTCGAGGGAGAAGAAGCCGACAACACCGCCATCGGTTGTTTTCTCTATACCGTTTTCATCGCGCTCTTTTCTATAGTTTTTGGCAATGTGAAAGGCGATATTCGTGGCAAGCGAGGTTTTCCCCATTGACGGCCGCCCCGCTAGAATAACCAAGTCTGAACTGTGCAAGCCGCCGAGCTGTCTGTCGAGATCTATCAAACCTGTAGAAATGCCTGACAGATTGCCATCACGTGAAAACGCAGCACTGGCCATTTCGATAGATTGAATAAGGGCGCTTTCAAAACTCACAAAGCCGGATTGCGTGCCGCCAATTTCTGCGAGGCTAAAGAGCTGGCTTTCTGCTTGCGTAATTTGAGCTTGGCTATCGAGTTCGCTCTCCGGATTTTGAGCGCTGTTTTTAATCTCATCACCTAAACGGATAAGTTCACGCCGCATGGCGAGATCAAAAATCAATTTAGCATATTCGGGCGCTGTTGGTCCGGGAGGCGCAGAGTCGAGCAAGAGGGCGAGATATTCAACACCTCCAATATCAATAAGCGTTTCATCTTGGCTGAAACGGTTTTTCAAAACAATCGCGTCAGCCAACTTGCCGTGCTCGATGAGTTTCGAGATAGAATCATAAATACGAACGTGAATCGGATTGTAAAAATGCTTGGCTTGGACGATACCGCTGACACGATGATAAATCTCATTATCATAGAGCAGGGCGCCTAAAAGTGCCTGTTCCGCCTCGGAAGAATGGGGCGTCGTGTCAAGTACGGGCTCCGCACCTAAATCATTATCTGCGATGAATACCATTTCTCGTTCCTAGTCCGATTCCCGAAATTGGCTATAGAACAATATAGGAACATTATCCTTAAATGACAATCGATTTCCACATGGGGATAAATAGTGAGGAAAGCGGGGATAAGTTGGCTTATCCTTACATCTCACGACGGGTCAAAAAGGCCAGACGTTCAAACAAATGCACATCCTGCTCATTTTTCAGGAGTGCACCGTGCATCGGCGGGATGATTTTGGACTTATCCGTTTCGCGCAGCGTCTCCGGGTCGATATCTTCAACCAAGAGCAATTTCAGCCAATCTAATAGCTCGCTCGTGCTGGGTTTTTTCTTGAGACCGGGCGTGGCGCGCACTTCGAAGAAACGCTTAAGCGCCGCAGAGAGCATGCGAGATTTAATATCGGGGAAGTGGACTTGAACGATTTGTTTCATTGTTTCTTCATCCGGGAATTGGATATAGTGGAAAAAACAACGGCGAAGAAACGCGTCAGGTAGGTCTTTCTCATTATTGGACGTAATGATGATGATCGGGCGTTGTTTTGCCGTGACCGTTTCACCTGTTTCATAGACATGAAAGCTCATCTTGTCGAGCTCGTGCAGGAGGTCATTCGGAAATTCGATATCGGCTTTGTCAATTTCGTCAATCAAGAGAATAGGGCGTTGGTCAGCGGTGAAAGCCTCCCACACTTGCCCGCGTTTGATGTAGTTTTGGATGTTATGCACACGGTCATCACCGAGCTGTGAGTCGCGCAAGCGCGCCACAGCATCATATTCATAAAGGCCCTGTTGCGCTTTGGTCGTGGATTTGATGTTCCATTCCAACAAAGTTGTGCCTAAGGCCTGCGCAATTTCATGGGCCAAGACTGTTTTACCCGTCCCCGGCTCCCCTTTAATCAAAAGGGGCCGTTCCAAGGTAATGGCGGCGTTAACGGCCATTTTCAGGTCTTGCGTTGCAACGTAATTCTGTGTGCCGTCAAATTTCATGATTACCTCTTATTTCGAAGCTGTTTTAACGCGCAATTTCTTGGGGGCAAGTGCACAAAATATTGTGAATGCAGTTCTGTATTGCATGATTGCACATCAGAATGACTCACTATATGTAGCGCAATAATTAAGGGGAAACATCAGGTTCAATTTCTGTTCGCGACGCAAAAAGAACAGAAATTACACTAAAAGAATGTGAATTTTGACTGTTTGACATTTATACCGGGGAGGTATCCATGACTAAAGTAAAGACGCCCGTTAAATTACCGGCAAATTATGAACCCTCTGACGACGAAGAGTTCATGAATCCCATGCAACAGGAATATTTCCGTCAAAAGCTTTTGGCATGGAAAGCTGATATTGTGGCCGAAACCCGCAATACGGTAGAATTTCTAAGAGGTGAAAATGTCTCGCATCCTGACCCTGCTGATACCGCGGCCGCCAATGCAGATCGCCAATTAGAGCTGCGCACCAAAGACCGCTTGCGTAAACTCACCAATAAAATTGACCGTGCCTTACGCCGGATCGAAAACGGGACTTATGGTTATTGCGAAGAGACAGGTGATCCCATCGAACTACGACGCCTAGACGCCCGCCCCATCGCCACACTCTCCCTCGAAGCCCAAGAAATGCACGAACGCGGTGAGAGATTGCAGGCGGGGTAGATGGGTTCACGCCCTAACAACTGTTATTACCGCGCCCCGACGCGATAACCCATACGGTAACTTTGCGAAAAAATTTGATTTTAGCGTTTGTCGGAAAACCTACTACACTGTGAATGCGAAGATATTGAGACTTCATCTTTCGTGTTACCTCCCGCATTTTACAGAAACGCTCTAATCAAGCCGAGCAATGACGAAATAAAAAGAAAGATAGTGATTTATAAAAACATCCCTTCGGCCCGTCTTTCGACGGGGTGAATGGTGAGGATTAAGCGGGTATTACCCCGCTTTTGTCTTCGCAATATAAGCCTCAACCTGTTCCGCTAACATGCTCAGTGGCATCGGGCCGTTCTTTAAGATGACATCGTGGAATTCTCGGATGTCATATTGGTCACCAAGTTCGGCTTGCGCCTTCGCGCGGAGATCCAAGATTTTATTCATCCCGATTTTATAGGCCGTGGCTTGCCCTGGCATGACGATATAGCGCTCAATCGCTTTGATGCAATCGCCTTCGGGATTGGGCGTGTTTTCGACCAGATAATCTATTGCCTTTTCGCGGCTCCATTTCTTATCGTGGAGGCCTGTATCCACGACAAGACGCGCGGCGCGCCATAGCTCCATCGCGAGGCGCCCGAAGTCGGAATAAGGGTCTTCGTAAAAGCCCATCTCTTTCGGCAGGTATTCGGTGTAAAGACCCCAGCCTTCGGTATGCGGGGTGTAACGGCCAAACTTGCGGAAGTCAGGCACGCCTTCTAATTCCTGTGAAATCGCAATTTGGAAATGATGGCCCGGAATACCTTCATGATAGGCGAGGGCTTCCATTTGATAGGTTGGCATGTCCTCCATGCGGTACAGATTGGCGTAATAATAACCGGGGCGTGATCCATCAATGGCGGGGCGACTATAAAAAGCTTTACCGGCGCTTTGTTCGCGGAAGGCTTCAACAGCCCGGACTTCCATATCGGCCTTTGGTTTGGTCAGGAAATAATCGTCCACCCTTGTTTTCATAATCTCGATATAGTCTGTGGCTTCTTTGAGGTAACGCTCGCGCCCGCCTTCATCCAGATAATAGAATTGCGGATCTGTGCGCATGAACTCAAAGAACTCCTGCAGCGTGCCGTCAAATTCAACCTGTTTCATGATTTCACGCATTTCATTATGGATGCGCTCGACTTCGGACAAGCCTAGGTCATGAATTTCTGACGGCGTCATATCAGTCGTTGTCATTTGGCGTAGACGATAAGCGTAAAAATCATCACCCTCGGGCAATTTCCAAGCGCCGTCTTGCGTTGTGGCAGATGCTTGTTGGCGCACCATTTCAGCGCGCAATCGTGCATAGGCGGGAGCGACATTATCCTGAAGGGCTGTGATAGCGGCGGTATAAAGAGCCTCCCGCTTTTCATCAGATAGGTCGATTTTGTCGGTTTTCTCTTTGAAGTCATTGAGCATCAAATTGAGCGTTTCAGAGTCGTCAAAAGGTGCGCCGGACATAATATTATCAATATCACGCAACAGATGGGTATAGACGAATTTGGGCGGTGCAATCCCTTTTTCAAAACTCTCTGCTGACATTTCAATGACCGGGTCTAATTTTTCACCGACTTTTTGAAGACGGGCCACATAGGCCTCTGCGTCCGCAACAGTCGCAATCTTGTGGTTGTTGAGAAGGAACGTCGGAATGCCGGAATGCACGCCGAACATTTGGTTGAAGGGATATTGATGGTCATACCATTTTTGACCCTCAAAGGCACGATCCGCTTGGTCGATGAAGATGTCGTAAGAGAGCTGCCCTTGCGCATTTAACGCGGCGCGATCAAAGTTTTCTTTCAACTCGTCTACGGCTTGACGACGACGATCCAACTCTTCGAGATAGAAGCTTTTGGACATGTCGTTCCATTCATCCATCCGCTCTTTGATACCTCGCGTGGCAAGGGTTTCGGGAAAACGACGGATGCGGGCGTTGTCATATTCAGCGAACCATGCATTGAGGCGAACATTGATGTCGCTCTGGGCTGACGCTGTTTCAATGGCTTGCGAGGCATTATCTTTTGATTGGCTCGCAACTGTCTCAGCGGTCTCGCCCTGGCAGGCCGCGAGGACGAGCAAGCTTGCGCCCAATGCGAAAGTTTTCATGAGTTTCATAAGTCTGCCCTTTTAGTTGTTTTTTGTCTCTTGAATCCAATTATCTACGAGTTGTTCTAATATGGCTAGAGGTACAGAGCCATTGGCTAAAATGACATCGTGGAATGCTGCGATATTGAAATCCGCACCTAGTTCTTCTTCTGCTTTTTGACGTAGCTCTTCGATTTTGAGCTTGCCAATCATATAGGCCGTCGCTTGCCCCGGCCAAACGATATAGCGGTCGATCTCCGCGCGGACGTCGCCTTCGGGGTTTGGAATATTCTCAAGGTAATATGTAACAGCCTCTTCGCGGGTCCATTTTTTTGTGTGAATACCTGTATCGACCACCAAGCGTGCCGCACGGAAAATTTCCATGGAGAGGCGTCCAAAATCTGAATAGGGGTCGGTATAAAGCCCCAGTTCTGCCGGCACGCTTTCTGCATATAACCCCCAGCCCTCTATATAAGCCGTATGGCCGCCAAGTGTTCTGAATTTAGGTAGCCCTTGTAATTCCTGTGCAATCGCGATTTGCATATGATGACCCGGAATACCCTCGTGATAAGCCAAGGCTTGCTGCAGATATTTGGGTTGTTCTTTGACGTCTTTGAGGTTGATATAATAAGTGCCAGGGCGTGACCCATCAATAGCGGGACTGTTATAGAACGCGCCAAATGCGGTGTCTTCACGGAAAGGCTCGACCCGTTTGACAACCATATCGGCTTTGGGCTTGGTAATGAATAAAGTGTCCAAGCGGCCTTTCATGTCGTCAATAATGGCGGTAGCATCACGCATATAAGCGTCGCGACCTTCATTCGTGTTCGGGTAAACAAATTGCGGGTCGGTGCGAAGGAAGTCGAAGAATTCGCGTAAGCTGCCTTCAAAGCCGACTTGATCCATAATTTTCTGCATCTCACCTTGAATGCGAGCCACTTCAACTAGACCAATCTCGTGGATTTCGTCGGCGCTTAGACCCGTTGTGGTATAATGTTTCAAACGGGCCGTATAATACGCCTCGCCGCGTGGCAGTTTCCACACGCCGTCTTCGTTATTGGCTTTGGCTTCATGGGCGCTGAACATGTTGATAAGCCGTTCATAAGCGGGTTTGACGGAGTCGAGCATCGCCGCTTTCGCCTCTGTGAGTTTGAGCTCTTTGGTGCTCTCGTCCAACTGGGTCTTATCCAATTTTTCTTTAAAATCAGCCCAAAGCGGGCTGTCAGTGTCGCTGTTGTCAAAAGGCACACCCGTAATGACGTTTTGTGAGGCGGTTCTGGTTTTGTCATAAACGAATTTTGGCAAAATAACGCCCGTTTCGAACTGTGTCTGTGCCCGATCTACGGCTTGGCCAAGATAATCATCAAATTGACTGAGGCGTGAAATATAGGCGTCTAAATCATCTCCATTCTCAACTTGATGAAAATTGATCATAAAAGAAGGGAGGCTGCTATGCGGCCCGCTCATATGGGTAAAAACATAGTCATGATCCGCAAACTCGTAGCTTGCGCGTTCATCATTCATTTCAAACTCAAATAAGCGGTAAGACAGTCGTGCTTGCGGATCAAGACGATCAATATCAAAGGCGTTGCGCATTTCATTGAGCCAAGCCTCTTGAATGGCGGCTTCTTCGTCCAAAGCCATAGCCGATATATCATCCAATTTGTCTTTGTTCGTTGCGAGCCCCAGATAGGTTTGGTTCATCGGTGAGCGGGCAAGTGCGTCTTGGTAACGCTCTTCAAACCATGTGTTTAAAGCTGCACTTTCTTCTTTGACCAAGACGTCACGATGGGGTGTATTGGTGGAGGGCAAGCAAGCGGAGAGCGTAAATGCCATGGCGCTCAGCCCTAATGCAATGAAAAGGGTTTTCGGTAAGTAGTTATATTTCAAAGTCATAAAAATGCCCTTACACATCTTTAGGTAAGACATATAGAGCGCTTAAACGGATTTAACGCAAGCCATGAGCATAATTATTGCTAGGGTTAACGAATGGACAGTGTGATTCGCCCGACAGACCCATATGCCACACAAACTGCGTCACGCCCGTCATGGGCTTGGGCTTTATTGGCTGTTATATTGGGCCTCATTATTATCATCTGCGCTGCGGTGGCCGCCATGAGCGCCGCTTCGCTTGGGTGGATAGGGTTCGCCTTTTTAGGTGGGTTAGCCGCTGTGTCTGCGCTGGGCCTTATGGGGCTCATTTCAACGCGAAAGCTTGAAAAACTTGAAGACCGACGATCCTCTGATCGAGGCTCAATTTACAGTCAGGCATTCTTTGAGGGGCTGGAACCCCTCTTGATTGTCAAAGACGGGAAGCCTGCCCATGCTAATAAAGCCTATTTTAAACTTGCGACATATTTAGGTGTTCAGGGTGTTGGAGACGCGCCGCCTGCGATTGGCCGCTTGTTTTCCGCAACGGGCGAAGATGTTGCCTCAGCGATTTTTCGTCTCCATCATTTGAGCGAAACAAGCACGCAATCCGAAGAAACGATTGATTATCTGACTCCGATTGGCGGGCTGCGCCGATACCGCTTTTTTGTTAGGCGATTAGATGCGGACGGACAACAATTCCTTTGGCAAATTACGGACGTCACGCCGAGCCAATCCAGTATTGACCGCATGATGACCCATGCACCCGTCGGACTTTTCACTGTCGCACAAGACGGTTCAATCTTGGCAATGAATATCGTGTTGGAACGTTGGTTGAGTCATGAGGACGAGCCTCTGCCTGAACATATGCGAGATTTCATCGAAACCCCGGAAGGCCTTTTGGGAAGCCCGGCGACGCCCGGTCGTACCATACGCACCGATACCCGCCTTATGACCCGTAAAGGTGTTGTTACGCCCACGATTATGGTGGGCATATGGGAGGCCATCGATAGCGGTGAATTGGTCTGTAACGTCGCGCTTTATGGCCACTCGTCTTTGACTCAGGCCCCTGAGACCGTCGCGAGTGAGGCAAAAAAGCATGCTAATTTGAGTGAAACGCAATTGGCGGGGTTTGCGTCTGCGCCCATAGCGATGTTGGAGCTTAAAGTCTCGGATATGCGTGCGCCCTTATCCTCAGCGCAGATTGTCAGCGCCAATCCGGCGTTTGAGCGTATGAGTTTTGGCTTAGAGAGTCAGGGAAAAAACTTAGGTGATGTTTTCATTGATAGGGGCGGGGAACATCGTTTCTTAGAGCTTGGTGCGGATCAATGTGATCCGGATAATCCATTTGATGCTGTTTTGGGGGGCGATAAGGCTTTGCCCGTCAGTGTTTATGTCTTGGCGAATACGAAATCCGATGACCCGATGGCGGATGTTTTACCGGAAAAAACGGTCTGGGCGTTTCTGGTTGATGTGAGCGCCCGAAAGTCGCTTGAAGACCAGCTTGTCCAAAGCCAAAAAATGCAGGCGATTGGCCAATTGGCAGCAGGCGTGGCTCATGACTTCAACAATCTTTTGACGGCTATTCGGTTGAACACGGATGAACTTTTACAACGCCATCCCGTAGGGGATCCGTCTTATCCGGAATTACAGAATATCAATGCCACAGGTGCACGCGCCGGGGCTCTGGTGAAGAAACTCTTGGCGTTTTCACGCAAACAAACGCGCCGTATGGAAGTCTTATCGGTGACGGATACGCTCTCGGATATGGTGGTGACGCTGCGGCAGACATTGGGCGAGAAGGCCAAGCTCGTGATGGTACATGGTCGCAACCTGCCACCTGTCATGGCGGATAAGAGCCAAATTGATACTGTGCTGATGAACCTTTGTGTGAATGCCCGTGACGCCATGGCGGATCAAGGGGGCGGCACGATCACGGTGCGTAGCGGGGAACTTCGGCGCGAAGACATTAAGGACTCGTCTTTGCGCGATGCCTTAAGAACATTGCCCGGAGATCATTTTGTGACCATCGAAGTCTCCGATACAGGGACGGGCATGAGTGATGAAATTAAAGCCAAAATTTTTGAGCCGTTTTTCACCACGAAAGAGCAAGGCAAAGGCACCGGGCTTGGACTCGCGACTGTTTATGGCATTGTGCAGCAGACAGGCGGGCATTTAGATGTCCAAAGTGAAATGGGCGTAGGTACAACATTCCGTATCACGCTCCCAATTGCTGATCCCGAGGTTGTGAGAGCTGAGGCTGAGCATGCCAAGTCTACGCCCGCCCCAGAGGCGCGGAAGCCATCTGATCTTGCGGGGCAGGGCACAATTCTGTTTGTCGAAGACGAGTCGAGTGTGCGTGTGATTGCGGCAAAGTCTATGCGTAAGCGAGGCTATACCGTTGTTGAAGCCGAAGATGGAGAAGAGGCTTTGGAAATACTTGAGGATGGTGAGTACGTCTTTGACATGATGATTTCTGATGTCGTCATGCCGGGTATGGATGGCCCGACATTGTTAAAGGCAGGGCGGCATCTTTTGGGGGGTGCGAGAATCGTTTTCATCTCGGGTTACGCTGAGGAGCAATTTTCTGATCTTTTATCCGAAGAACCCGATGTAACCTTCTTGCCGAAGCCCTTTACGCTTGCACAATTGGCCGAAAAGGTGAAAGCAGAGATTGGTGATGCGAAATAAAATGTATAAACATCAATAACTTATAAGAAAATAAAATATGTTCTATTTTTGTTCTTGAAATAAAAGAACAGATATGGAACAAACCGCTTACGGCAGTCCTTAATAGCCGTAACTTTATATAGATTATCGAAGGGCTCCGATAATCTGCACTGGAGTTCATAATGGCCAGAAACAGCACACCTTTAACAGTCGTCGGCAAGGTCGATGATAAAAATAAATCCGCTGCATTGGATGCAGCTCTCTCTCAAATTGATCGCGCCTTTGGTAAAGGTTCTGTGATGAAGCTTGGACAGAAATCCGCTATGGATATCGAAGCCGTTTCAACAGGATCGCTCGGTTTGGATATTGCGCTCGGTATAGGTGGTTTACCAAAAGGGCGTATCATTGAAATTTATGGGCCGGAGTCTTCCGGTAAGACAACACTCTCTTTGCACTGCGTTGCCGAGGTGCAAAAACAGGGCGGTGTTGCTGCCTTTATCGATGCAGAACATGCGCTAGACCCTGTCTATGCTGGCAAGTTGGGTGTTGATGTAAATGAGCTTTTGATTGCTCAGCCTGATACAGGTGAACAAGGGCTTGAGATTGCTGACACATTGGTGCGTTCGGGTGCAATTGACGTGCTTGTGATTGACTCAGTCGCCGCTTTAACACCGCGTGCAGAACTTGAGGGTGATATGGGTGATAGCTTGCCCGGTCTTCAAGCGCGCTTGATGAGCCAAGCTTTGCGTAAACTCACAGGCTCTATTTCAAAATCCGGCTGCATGGTCATTTTCATCAACCAAATCCGGATGAAGATTGGCGTGATGTATGGGTCACCTGAAACAACGACCGGCGGCAACGCGCTGAAGTTCTATAGCTCTGTGCGTCTTGATATCCGCCGTATCGGCGCGATCAAACATCGAGAGGATGTCGTAGGTAATCAGACCCGCGTGAAGGTCGTGAAAAACAAAGTGGCTCCGCCCTTCCGTCAGGTGGAATTTGATATCATGTATGGTGAAGGTATTTCTAAGACAGGCGAGTTGATCGATCTGGGCGTCAAAGCCGATATCATTGAAAAGTCAGGTTCTTGGTATTCTTATGGCGATGAACGTATTGGGCAAGGCCGTGAAAATGTGCGCACCTTCTTAAAAGAAAACCCTGATATTATGGCGGATATTGAACAACGCATCCGTCAAAATGAAGGCCTTCTCGGAAAAGAGCTTCTGATGCCAAAAGAAGAGCAAATCGAAGATGATGGTGACGCAAAAGCATTAGGTTTAGCTTAGTCTTTCTACCTAAAGAGAACAGAATTGAAGGCGAGCTCTCACCCTTAAGCCCGCTTTTCAAAGCATCGTTGCCTGTCAATGACGAGCCCCCTTATGTTGGAGCTGGTGGAGTTCCTTCATTTTAATCAAAACTTTGACCCCTAATCCGATGTTTTGATGTAATTGACAGACGCTTTGCATAAAAGAGCGCTTGGCACTGCCGAGCGCTCTTTCTATAGGGGCGGGTAGATTATAAAATTGAATTTTACCCGGACGTATCCATGGCCAGTCTGAACGACATTCGACAACAATTTCTCGACTATTTTGGCAAGAACGACCACGCCGTTCTGCCCTCAAGTCCGCTTGTGCCGGATAATGACCCGACGCTTCTCTTTGTAAATGCGGGCATGGTACCGTTTAAAGACTATTTTACGGGGGCTATAAAACCCGATTTCCCGCGCGTCACAACTTCGCAAAAATGCGTACGGGCAGGCGGTAAACATAATGACCTTGACAATGTGGGCTATACAGCGCGTCACCACACTTTCTTTGAAATGCTGGGTAATTTTTCTTTCGGTGACTATTTCAAAGAGCAAGCGATCAGCCATGCGTGGGAACTCGTTACCAAGGATTACGGCTTGCCGAAAGATAAGCTTCTGGTCACGGTCTATCACACTGACAATGAAGCCTTTGATCTCTGGAAGAAGATAGCCGGTCTATCTAATGACCGTATCATCCGTATCCCTACCTCTGATAATTTCTGGGCCATGGGCGATACGGGGCCCTGTGGGCCATGCTCTGAAATATTTTATGATCACGGCGAAAGCATTGCCGGCGGCCCTCCGGGATCCCCGGATGAAGACGGCGACCGATTTATCGAGATATGGAATTTGGTTTTCATGCAATATGAAAAATTCGCAGATGGGCGTGAAGAGAACCTGCCGAAACCCTCGATTGATACAGGCATGGGCCTCGAGCGTATTGCCGCGATTCTCCAGGGCCAACATGATAATTACGACGTGGATTTGTTTAAAACGCTTATCAACGCGTCTGTTGAGCTCACGGGCGTCAAAGCAGAGGGCGACGCCAAGTTCTCTCATCGCGTGATCGCGGATCATTTACGATCTTGCTCCTTCCTCATGGCTGATGGTGTGTCACCCTCTAATGAAGGGCGAGGTTATGTGCTGCGCCGAATCATGCGCCGCGCCATGCGTCATGCGCATTTATTGGGCGCGAAAGATCCGCTTATGCACCGCCTTGTTCCGACATTAGTGCAGGAGATGGGCGGCGCTTATGACGAGCTTAACCGCGCCAAAGCCTCCATCACCGCAACCTTTGAGCAAGAAGAAGAACGTTTCCGCCGCACATTGGGCCGCGGCACAGCGCTTTTGGAGGAGGCTGTCTCGGGTCTCGACGAAGGCGATAAGCTTGACGGCGAGACAGCGTTTAAGCTTTATGATACTTATGGTTTCCCGATTGATCTGACCCAAGATGCGCTACGTGCGAAAGGTTTGGGCGTAGACCTCGCAGGGTTTGACGCGGCGATGGAACGCCAGAAAACGCAATCCCGCGAAGGTGGTTTTAATTCGGGGGATCAAGGCACGGATGATATCTGGAACACGGCGAAAGAGACGGCAGGCCATAGTGTTTTCACCGGCTATGATGACTTGTCATCAGAGCAAGCGGTCAAAGTCTTGGTTCAAGACGGGGTCATCGTCGACAAGGCCATATCCGGCCCCATTATGTTCTTAACCCACGAAACGCCGTTTTATGCGGAAAGCGGCGGTCAGGCCGGTGATAAAGGCATGGCGACATTCGCCAATGGCGCCAAAATTACGATCACGGATGTTCAGAAAAAAGCAGGCGGTCTGCATGTGCATATTGGCCAATTATCCGGTGATGTGAGCCTCGGCGATACTTCAAAAATTTCGGTCGATCCGCAAAACCGCGAAACAACTCGTCATAACCATTCGGCGGCGCATTTATTGCACGAAGCGCTGCGACGCGTTTTGGGCGACCATGTTGCGCAAAAAGGTCAGATGGTCGATGGGGAACGGGTGCGATTTGATATCTCGCACGGCGCGGCTATCACTCGTGAGGAACTGGCCAAGGTCGAAGACGAAGTGAATGCGATCATTCAGCAAAATATCCCGGCTGAAACGAAACTCATGAGTCCGGATAACGCGATTAAAGCGGGTGCATTGGCGCTCTTCGGCGAAAAATATGATGATGAAGTACGTGTGCTGAGCCTCGGTCAAGACCCGTCTGATGCAAGCAAGGCCTATTCGGTTGAGCTTTGCGGCGGTACGCATGTGCGCCGTACGGGCGATATTTCCTTGTTTAAAATCGTAAACGAAGAAGCGGTCGCCGCCGGCATTCGTCGCGTTGAGGCTGTGACGGGTGAAGTCGCGCGCCGCTATCTTGAAGACCAAGCCGGATTGGCGCGTAAAGCCGCTGATACCCTCAAAACACGTCCCGAAGACGTGCCGGAACGTCTTGAAGGCCTGCTGGCTGATCGTAAACGCTTGGAAAAAGAACTGGCCGACGTCAAAAAACAACTCGCGCTCGGTGGCGGCGGGGGGGTAGCCTCAGTCGAAGAGATCAATGGCGTCAAAGTCATGGCGCGTGTCCTCGAAGGTGTATCAGGTAAAGATCTGCGGCCTATGATGAATGAACAGTTGGACGCGCTTGGTTCGGGTATCGTGGCCTTTGTTGCGAAAGATGACGGGAAAGTCGCGGTCGGTGTCGCGGTCAGTGACGATCTTATCGGACAATATTCGGCGTCTGACCTCGTGAATATCGGCGCGCCACATGTTGATGGACGCGGCGGCGGCAAGCCCGGTATGGCCCAAGCCGGCGGCACGAAGCCCGAAGGGGCGGAAGAGTCACTCGCAGCGATTAAAGCAGCCATATAGTGTGCGATGGCGGATATGCTGAAAATAACGCCTCGCCTATCCATACCGATGGCTGAAATTGAATTATCCGCGATTCGCGCCTCTGGGCCGGGTGGGCAGCACGTGAACAAGACGTCCTCCGCTATTCAGCTGCGTTATGATGTGAATGCCAGCAGCTTGTTGAGTGGTCAAAAGGAACGGGTGCTTGCGTTTCGGAACAGCCGCATTTCCGACTCAGGTGTCATCGTCATAAAAGCGCAAAACTACCGCTCGCAAGACAGAAATAGGATCGACGCCCTTGATCGTTTGAAAGAGATCCTTGCCGAGGCCTTAAAACCCAAAACCGTGCGCCGCCCGACTCGCCCGACACAGGGTGCGATAAAACGCCGTTTGAAAGCGAAAACCATACGAAGCGAGGTCAAATCTTTACGCGGGAAGGTCCGCGGAGAGGATTGAACCGATAAATCCTGCAGATTGAGACGCCAAAAAGGCTTGCTCATTTGCGATAGACTCGCTACATGCGCGCTCAAACACACGCTCCTCTCTGTGACGGGGCGTTTTTAATTGGTAATTTTGGAGGCCCCGATGGCTGTTCCTAAGAGTAAAATTTCAAATTCACGTCGTGGTATGCGCCGCGCACATGATCGCCTTACTGCTGTCAACTATGTTGAAGATCAAGATAGCGGTGAGTTGCGTCGTCAACACCACATCGATCTGAAATCAGGTATGTATCGTGGACGCCAAGTTTTGACTCCAAAAGACTAAGTCTTTCATTTTAATCAATAGCTGAGACCGGAGATACCCATGGTCGAGATCGAAACAGTCTTCGCCCGGGAAATCCTGGACAGCCGTGGTAATCCAACACTTGAAGTCGACGTTACCCTCAGTGACGGCGGCTTTGGTCGTGCTGCTGTACCAAGTGGCGCGTCAACCGGCGCACATGAGGCGGTCGAGCTTCGCGACGGTGATAAATCGCGTTATGGCGGTAAGGGCGTAATGGACGCCGTCACCAACGTGAATACGGAAATCGCTGACACACTTTGGGGTCTGGAGGCTGACAACCAACGCGGTATCGATCAAGTTCTGATTGAACTGGACGGAACAGAAAATAAGAGCCGTTTGGGTGCGAATGCGACCCTCGGTGTCTCTTTGGCTGTGGCGAAGGCGGCGGCTGATTCCCAACAAACACCTCTTTATCGCTATGTCGGCGGCACAAATGCCCGGATCCTGCCGGTGCCGATGATGAATATCATTAATGGCGGCGAACATGCTGATAACCCTATTGATGTGCAGGAGTTTATGGTCATGCCTGTGGGTGCGAGCAGTTTTCCGGAGGCTTTGCGGTGCGGCGCAGAGATTTTCCATGCGTTGAAAGCCAAATTGAAGTCAGATGGCCACAATACAAATGTCGGTGACGAAGGCGGTTTCGCGCCGAATTTAGCCTCTACACGGTCTGCCTTGGACTATATCATGGCGTCTGTCGAAGATGCCGGGTTCAAACCGGGCGATGATGTCATGTTGGCGCTCGATGTCGCCTCCACTGAATTTTACGAAGGCGGCAAATATAATCTGAAAGGTGAGGGCAAAGTGCTCTCTTCTGATGAATTTGTCGACTATCTCGCAGATCTCACAAAGGCTTATCCCATTCTATCTATCGAAGACGGTATGGCGGAGGATGATTGGGACGGTTGGGTGAACCTCAACGCCAAAATCGGCGATACAACACAATTGGTCGGAGATGATCTGTTCGTCACGAACCCGAAACGCCTCAAGACGGGTATCGATAAGAAAGCGGCGAACTCTATCCTTGTGAAAGTGAACCAGATCGGAACCCTATCTGAAACGATAGATGCCGTAGATATGGCCCATCGGGCAGGTTTCACATCTGTTATGTCACATCGTTCGGGGGAAACTGCCGATACAACAATTGCTGATTTGGCAGTGGCGCTTAATTGCGGTCAAATCAAAACAGGTTCATTGGCGCGGTCAGACCGTCTCGCGAAATATAATCAGCTTCTGCGGATTAATGAACAATTGGGCTCTATGGCGCATTATGCAGGCCGTTCGATTTTGCGAAAATAATCGATTCGCAGCTGTCAGTTCCGAGAGAGTCTTAAGGCTGTCTTAACCCTAATCCGCAATAGCGGGTTATGCGTTACACTCCGCAAATCAATATGGATAACGAGCCGCGCTTTACGCCGTTTGTTTTTTTGCGCAATGTGACCGAGCGTGTGCGTTGGCCTGTCATGGCCATTATCATCCTTTATCTCTATTTGGCCTTTCACGCATTTTCCGGATCGCAAGGCATTGTGAATTGGATGAACAATGACAGTCAGGCGAGCAGCCTTCGGGTTAAGCTTGATAATCTGCAAAAACGTCGTGCTGATCTGGAGGCGCAGGTGGATGCTTTGGACGGGCAAAATCTCGATTTAGATAGTTTAGACCGGCTTTCCCGTGAAAAATTATTTTATTCACATCCGAAAGAATTGACGATTTGGCTTGACCCACAGGGCTAATTTCGCTGATTAAGGCTTGAGAGACACGGCGCATGCCGTAATTTAGTTCGTATCCAAACTATTGAGATCCTTATGGCGACGAAACCCGCTAAAAAAGCCCCTAAAAAGACCGCTTCTAAAAAACCGACATTCAAAACTGATGCGGATCAATTGCTCAACTATTATCGCGACATGCTGTTGATCCGTCGGTTCGAAGAAAAAGCGGGGCAGCTTTATGGTATGGGTCAAATCGCAGGTTTCTGTCATCTTTATATCGGGCAAGAGGCTGTTGTGATTGGCTGTCGTGCTGCGATGAATGATGGTGACCAAATGATTACGGGCTATCGTGATCACGGGCATATGCTGGCTTGCGGTATGGAAAGTCGCGGCGTGATGGCAGAGCTGACAGGGCGTTCCGGCGGCTATTCACGCGGTAAAGGCGGTTCCATGCACATGTTTTCGACGGATAAGAAATTTTATGGCGGCCACGGAATTGTCGGTGCGCAAGTGCCGATTGGTGCCGGGCTCGGTTTCGCCAATAAATATCTCGATAATGGTGCTGTCAGTCTGGCTTTTTTTGGCGACGGAGCGTCCAATCAAGGTCAGGTCTATGAGACGTTTAACATGGCGAAGCTCTGGGATCTGCCCGTCGTTTTTGTGATCGAGAACAACCAATATGCGATGGGCACATCGGTTGAGCGGTCTTCCGCCGAGACCGAGCTGTATAAGCGCGGCATCAGTTTTGAAATTGAAGGCATTCAAGTCGACGGGATGAATGTCCTCGAAGTCCGTGATGCGGCCCAAAAAGCCATTGATCATGCACGTGACGGCAAAGGCCCGATGATCTTGGAAATGAAGACTTACCGTTATCGTGGTCACTCTATGTCCGATCCGGCGAAATATCGCTCGCGTGATGAAGTGACTAAAACCCGTTCCGAACGTGACCCAATTGATTGGGTGCGTGCCATGCTGCTCGACAAAAAATGGGCCGATGAAGCCACGCTTAAAGAGATGGATAAAGACATTAAAGCGATCGTCGCCGATGCGGTAGACTTCGCTCAAACCTCACCGGAGCCTGATCCGTCAGAGCTCTGGACGGATGTTTTGTTAGAGGCGTAGTTTAATGCACCTCGTTCAAGTCAATATCGCTCGGATTAAGCATGATAGTCTTGATGCGCCGGAGATGCAGAGCTTTGTGAGCCGTGTCGATGCCGTTAATGC
The DNA here is from genome assembly GCA_964352855.1 of uncultured Algimonas sp. Classification (GTDB taxonomy): domain Bacteria; phylum Pseudomonadota; class Alphaproteobacteria; order Caulobacterales; family Maricaulaceae; genus Litorimonas. Next base: position 61,023 of record CAYGTR010000017.1, read on the forward strand.
GCTGGCGAAACGTTCGCCTGGATTTGTATGGACTCTGGAAGGCGAAGAAGGCGAGGGTGCAACGCGAGTGGAGGTCTTCCCGGAAAACCCGAATGTTATTATTCAATTGTCTAAATGGGAAAGCCTCGAAAGCCTGTTCCACTTTGCTTACAAAACCGCGCACAGCAAATTGATCGCCCAACGCGAAGATTGGTTTGACGCCGTGCCTGACATTGCAAATCTGGCCCTCTGGTGGACAGATAAAGATCATCTTCCAACGATTGAGGAGGCAAAGTCTAAGATGACAAAGTTATTCCGAAACGGACCGACGCCGGAAGCCTTTCATTTTCGCTTGCCCTTTGATGCGTTTGGGCAGGCCGTGACGACTAATTTTCCCAAAAAGGATTGTGCCTAATGCCTGTCGAACTGAAATATCTTTTATCCGCGGTTAGTCTATATCTCTTCATGATCGTGATGCAGGCTTTGGGGGCTTTATTTTCTAAAAAAGCTTCTATTAGTGAATTGCTGGGCCCACGCGATGATCTTCCGCCTCAGGGCCTCACGCCGTTCCATGCGCGGACAAAACGCGCCCAAGCCAATATGACCGAAGGCATGATTATGTTTGTGCCGCTGATTTTCGCGGCGCTTTATCTGAAAGATCTATCGGCCATGACGGCGCTAGGTGCAGCGATGTTTTTCTATGGGCGGTTGGTCTATACCCCGCTTTATTATTTTGGCGTGCCAGTCCTACGGACAGTCGCTTGGGCCGTGTCGATTGCTGGCCTTATCCTGATTTTAATGGAGCTAATCACCTAATGGCTATCGATATTAAAATGCCCGCGCTCTCTCCGACGATGGAAGAGGGCACACTGTCTAAATGGCTTGTTAAAGAAGGCGATACGGTCTCGTCCGGCGACATATTGGCCGAGATTGAAACAGATAAAGCGACGATGGAGGTCGAGTCGATTGACGAAGGCACGGTTGGAAAGATTGTCGTGCCTGCGGGAACGGACGCCGTGAAAGTCGGCGAAGTGATTTTACAGCTGTTGGAAGATGGCGAGGACCAGTCAGCTTTGTCTGACGCGGCCCCGAAAGCCGTGGCCATGCCGACACCCGCCGAGCAAAAACCGACGGACGCGCCTGAGCCGCGCATGGAAGCCCCGAAAAAAGCCCAAGTCGTGCAGAAAGATCCCGACATCCCGACCAATATCAAAATGGTTGAGACAACTGTGCGCGATGCTTTGCGAGATGCGATGGCCGAAGAAATGCGCCGCGACGAGACTGTGTTTGTCATGGGCGAAGAAGTCGCGGAATATCAAGGCGCCTATAAAGTGACGCGCGAGTTGCTCCAAGAATTTGGCGCTCGCCGCGTAATTGATACGCCGATTACAGAACATGGCTTTGCCGGTATCGGCGTCGGTGCGGCGATGGGCGGGCTGAAACCGATTGTCGAATTCATGACATGGAACTTTGCCATGCAAGCTATTGACCATATCATAAATTCTGCTGCGAAGACGCTTTATATGTCCGGGGGTCAGATGCGCTGCCCGATTGTGTTCCGTGGCCCGAACGGCGCGGCGTCCCGCGTCGGTGCGCAACATTCACAGGATTATTCAAGCTGGTATGCCCATGTGCCAGGCCTCAAAGTCATCGCGCCTTATGATGCAGCGGATGCGAAAGGCCTGTTGAAAGCGGCCATTCGTGATCCGAACCCCATTGTCTTCCTTGAGCATGAATTGATGTATGGTGAGAGCTTTGACGTGCCGGATATGGATGATTTCCTTATCCCAATTGGCAAAGCGAAAATCCGCCGCGAAGGCGCGGATGTGACCATTGTTTCGCATTCCCGCATGGTCGGACGCTGTCTTGAAGCTGCCGAGATTTTGGCGGATGAGGGTATTGATGCCGAAGTGATTGACCTGCGCACACTGCGCCCGCTCGATACAGATACGGTGGTTGAATCGGTCAAGAAAACAAACCGCTTGGTCTGCGCCGAAGAGGGCTGGGGCCAACACGGGGTCGGCGCTGAAATCGCCTCTGTCGTGATAGACAAAGCCTTTGATTATCTCGACGCACCGCCCGCCCGTGTCTTCCAAGCTGATGTTCCATTGCCTTATGCAGCTAATTTGGAAGCGTTAAGTTTGCCGGGAACGGAGGATGTCGTGGAGGCGGTTAGGAAGGTTTGTTATGTCGATTGAATACAAACATATGTATGGTGACGATCCTGTATCATTTGGTTTTGATAAGGAAAACTCACTGATTGTCGCCAGAGTGACGAGAGAGGCAATTGAAGACTGTTTTGAAATACACCCCAATGAAAAATTTTCTATAATTCTGAAACAATATGAAGTCAAAATAGCTGAAAGCTTAGCTTCTTGGATTGAAACTGAAAGACCTAAGGAATTGAAATTACAATCTGAGGATTTTACACGCGTAATGAAGAAATATTCTTCAAATTAAAATGTGCAACGAAATCGAAATGAGTGCCATCATTTTACCATGTCAAAATAAAGGAGAACCGATATGAAAACACTACTCACCTCTGCCTTGCTGGCCACATCCCTTGGCGTTACGGGGCTAGGCCTGACAGGCTGTATCAGCGTTATTGATTCCGGCAATAATGACGGAGCCTATTCAAATTTTGATGGCGTAAGTTCGTCAGATAAGCGCAAGATTGAAGCCGTTGTTTATGACTATTTCGACGG
>CAYGTR010000018.1:0-4418 GCA_964352855.1 uncultured Algimonas sp.
TCGACGATCTCGGCGGGTCAATATCCGCCGAACACGGCATAGGCACTATGAAACGCGAGGATTTGGCCGAACGCGCCGACGCGACAAAAATGGCGCTTTTAAAGGCGATTAAAGCAGCGATTGATCCGGACAGGATTATGAACCCGCGGGTTATGATTTAAGGTTGGGGACGGTTTTGTGGTTTTAGAAAACAACTGGATAGCTTGGACTTCTAGGCGAGGCTTAGAAGTTTTTCTTTACATAATTATAGTTGCGACTCTCGAATCTCTTTCACGGACAACATATAATTATTCAACCACACAACTCATCTTCAACTTAAAAATCATTCTTGGATTACTATTAACATTTGGATTAAACCTAATGTATTTACCTTTCAGCGCTCTGATTTTTTATAGTTCCAAAAAAATACAATCTAATAGTATTATTTATGAAGCAATTTGGTTTTTGATTCACTCCATATTTGCCCTATCTATTATGCATAACCAGATTTTTGGGATTTCGAAGTTAGTAGATTATACTAGTTTATCGATTTTAGGATGGTATGGGGTATTAGCACTTCATGTAGCTTTTGTCTTAAGTCGCTTGTTTTCAATCAGAAAAAAGCGATGAGGCTATTCTTCATATCCCTCTACACCTCATCCTGAGGAGCGCGAAGCGCGTCTCGAAGAGCTGTCGCAATTTACGGCCTCTCAATCGTATCAGAGCAGTCTAAGATACAGACCCATGTTGGACGCAGAGGCATTCCCTAGCAACCAATCTTTCGAGAAGTTGTTCGTTCTTACGGAATGAAAAGTTCCTCAGGATCAGGGATATGACGGGGAAGACTTAGTTATGGGAATTGAATGAGACCCAATGCCTGAGGTCATGACGACATAAATAAAATCCGCTCATCCCGCTGAAAAGCGGGATCCATCTCCTAAATTCTCTTTGCGGGATTAGGTTTGGGAGATGGACCCCGTTTTTCAACGGGGTGAATGGAATGACGTAAATACCGTGAAATGCTAACACGCGTCACCCTTGAAACCCGGTAAGCAGCGCCTTATATCAAATTCATCACAAACCCACGCGGACGTGTTTGGCATTCTCCAAACAGGCGTTATGAGGAAAGGATAGTTACATGATTACCCTACTCTCCCCTGCAAAAAAATTAAATATGGATCCGGCAGATACGGATCTTGAGATTACGCGCCCGCGCTTTGAGGCGGATACGCGCGAACTGGCCCGGGTTGCAAAAAAACAATCCGTTGCCGATTTGCAAAAACTGATGCATTTGTCGGAAAATCTGGCGTCTTTAAATGTGGATCGGTTCAAATCATTTAACCTCGACGGACAATCTAATTCCGCCAAGCCTGCGGGTCTTGCTTTTGACGGCGACGTCTATTGGGGATTGGAAGCCAAGAGCCTGTCTGATGATGACCTCGCCTATGCCCAAGACCACCTCCGCATTCTTTCCGGTCTTTACGGTGTGCTGCGCCCGATGGACGCCATACAGCCTTACCGCCTGGAGATGGGCACAAAGCTCGGCACGAAACGCGGCAAAAATCTCTATGAGTTTTGGAATCAAAAAATCGCGGAGAATCTAAACAAGGATTTAAGCGACCATGACGATAAAACCATCGTTAATCTGGCCTCAAATGAATATTTCAAAGCCGTAGATAAAGGCACGCTCGACAAGCCGATTATTGAGGCCAAATTCCTCAATATCAAAGACGGGCAAACGCGCAACTTGATGTATTATGCCAAATTCGGACGCGGATTAATGGCGCGCTGGATTACCCAGAACCGCATAGACCGCGCCGAAGATTTGAAAGACTTCAATCTCGAAAATTATACATTCGATAAGAGCCTGTCGTCCGATAATGAGCTTGTTTTTACCCGTCCGCAACCGCCGAAAAAGACTTAGTCTCTTTTGGAGCGGCTGACTAAATTCGAGCAATGCACCTCTGACAGCCCGTTCAAGTTTTCTTGGCGGGATTGGTGGGCCGCTGCGCAGCGCACGTGGGTCTCAAGCCATAAGGATAATGTCTCCGTCGTCGCGGCAGGAGTAGCATTCTTCTCGTTGATTGCCGTCTTTCCATTGATTTCCGCGGCGATTTCGATCTTCAGCTATTTTGCTGATCCGAGTGATGTCGATGACATTACCCAAACCGTGAAAGCCCTGATGCCGGGGCAAGCCTTTGACGTCATACAAAACCAAATCGTCACGGTTTTAGACGCCCCTAATCAAGCGCTGGGCCTCGGTATTTTTATCTCGCTCTCAGTCGCCGTTTTTTCGGCGGGGGCAGGTATTCGCGCCATGATGCGCGCCATGAATATTGCTTATGAAGAAACGGAAAAGCGCAATTTCTTCCTTTTTTATGCCTATGCGATTTTGATGACGCTCGGCAGTTTCATCTTTATTTGGCTTTCATTATTAGTCATTGTCGGCGTCCCTGCCGCGTTGAATTTTATCAACCTCACCGACACAGCCGAAATGGTCGCGCGTTATTTGCCTTGGGTCGTTTTAGTGATGGTTTTTGGTTTTTCTGTCGGGGTGATGTACCGTTTTGGTCCGTCCCGCCGTCCGGCGCGCAAAAGATGGATTTTTCCGGGAATCTTTTTTGCAACAATGGCGTGGCTGTTTATTTCTTATGGCTTTTCCAAATTCGTTGCTGAATTCGGGAATTATAACGCGACCTATGGCAGCCTCTCTGCCGTGGTCATTTTGCTCGTCTGGCTCTGGCTGACCGCGAATGTCATTATTATCGGCGCGGAATTAAATTCAGAGCTGGAGCGCCAAACCATTGTCGATACAACACGCGGCCCGCTGCGCGCGCTTGGTCAACGCGGCGCAACCATGGCGGATTTCAAGGCCAAAGACACTTCCATACAAAAGGTAGCGTCTGAAATTATGGAACCCAAAGACACAGAGGACTTAATTTAAACCGGGTTTGAAATTCCTATGTTTCTGTGTAGTCAGGCTTATGCGATTTATAAAAGCCAATTTCCCTGCCGATAAATCCGATGCGGTCATCGAGATTATTAACAAAGCCAATCCTGTCGATTGGTCAATGGATAGCGGTTATGGCCGTTATGAAAAGGCCGTCGAAATCGTCGTTGCCAAAGGGCGAGGCCAAGATCTGATGGATGATTTACAGGCGCTATTGTCGGCGTCTGCGGATTGGCGCGTTGTCGTGATGCCGATCGAAGCCACACTCCCCCGACCCGAAGAAGAGGTCATAGAGGCCGAAGGCGAAGAGAAGAAGAAAGCCAAAACCACGGCCCTGCGCGAAGAGCTTTATCAAAAAGTCGCGGATGGAGCGAAATTAAATTGGGATTTTATCATTCTGACGGTGCTGTCTTCTATCGTGGCCGCGATTGGCCTGAACGGGGATAGCGTCGCCATCGTCATTGCGGCCATGGTCATCGCGCCTTTGCTTGGGCCCATCCTCGCCTTTGCTTTTGCAGTGGCTTTGGGCGATTTATCACTCATGCGCAAAGCGAGTAAAACCGCGTTGGCGGGCTTGGGCGTGGGTTTCGGCTTTGCTTTCGCCCTCACGCTTTTCATGGATGTGAATTTGGTCAGCAAAGAAATGGTGGACCGCACCGTGATTAACCCCGCCATTATCGCATTGGCTTTAGCCTCCGGTGCGGCGGCGGCTTTGTCATTGTCTACTGGGATTTCCTCGGCACTTGTCGGCGTGATGGTCGCCGTCGCCTTGCTCCCGCCCTCTGTCGCTTCGGCGCTGTTTTTAGGCGCAGGCGAATATGAAAAAGCCGCAGGTGCCGCAATACTGCTCGCGGTCAATGTTGTATGCGCCGTCCTCTCCGCGCAGCTTATTTTCGTTTATAAAGGCGTAAGGCCAAGAACGTGGTCAAGCCAAGTGAAGGCATCACGTAGTGTGAAAATCAATGCTGTGGTGTGGATTGGTTTGTTGGCGGCGTTGGCGTTCTTGGGATATCGCTTGAATTTGGGTGTGGTGCTCTAATGAAGTCAACGGTCTACAATATTTACAAAGATAATATCTTAATAGGAACATCAAAGCTTGAACGTGGGGATGCACCAATGGGCATCGCCTTGGGTAACTTTCATGCCACAAGTGATTTTGACACTTACAGAAAGCAGTTCGAAATACTTGATGAAGACTCAAGAAGGTTAGAAGGGCTTATACTAAAAAAAGAAGATGGGACTGAAATTGAATGCTCTATTGGAAAAGTAGTCATTGAATATGGAGATATAAATAATCCATTTCATATTGAGTTTACGGCACTCGGTATCAGTTACCCACTTTATGAAGAACTATTCCCACATCACGTAAAGGCTTATCAAAAACAATTTGAAAACTAAATATTTCACGCCAAATTGGCAGGTTTCACCAAATCCCCGCCCTGCGCTCTTCCCGAATTCACCGCCTTATCTACTTCCCAAAATTCGAGGT
>CAYGTR010000018.1:4518-63430 GCA_964352855.1 uncultured Algimonas sp.
CCGCCCTGCGCTCTTCCCGAATTCACCGCCTTATCTACTTCCCAAAATTCGAGGTCTTCGCCCGGCCTCATATGTTCCAGAACACGCGAGGGGTTTGAGTCCGGATCAAGCCAAGCATCCCACTTTTCCATCGGCAAGCGCACGGGCATACGGTGATGCAGATTTTTGATCCGTCCCGTCGCGGGTGCTGTTAATATCGTGCAGGTCAAAAGCTCTATCCCCTCATCAACCCGCCACTTATCCCACAACCCGACAAGCCCAAACATGTCATCATGACTTTCGCGAATGAAGTTGGGGATTTTCGGTTTCTCTACGCCTTCCCATTCATACCACCCACTGGTCGGGATAATCGCGCGGCGACGACGGAAAGGCGTACGAAAACTCGCCTTCTCGGCCACAGTTTCCATGCGCGCATTGAACAGCGGGCGACCCTCGGGTGGCTCTTTACGCCAATGCGGATGTAGCCCCCATCGCATCGGCACGACCTTGCGTCGCTTTTGGGCATCAAAGGCGACAACAGGCATAACCGCACCGGGGGAGATGTTATAATTCGGCTCCCATGACCAATCCTCTGTCAGACTTTCTTCGGCCTTAAAGACCGCCCGAATTTCGTCCAAAGTTCCCGTTAATGTATGGCGTCCGCACATATATCTCTATAAGCAGAAAGCTATGACCGCGAAAAGCCTTGAAACCCATAATCAGCCTCAAAACCAGCCTGTAAATTGTGTCGGCGTCATTTGCTTTCGCGGTGACGATGTTTTGCTGATCCAACGGGGCAAAGCCCCGCGTAAAGGCGACTGGTCCATTCCCGGTGGACGCATAGAGATTGGTGAAACAGAACCAGAGGCCGCCCTGCGGGAATTGATGGAAGAGACGGGCATCACTGCAAAGCTCGGCCCGAAAGTTGCCACGATACCCGCACTGTTCGAAGGTTTTAATTATATGCTGCATGATTACGTCGCCATCTGGGTCAGCGGGGAACCTATGGCCGGCGATGATGCGGCTAAGGCTGTCTTTATGCCGACTGAAAAGCTGGACGCTTTGGGTATGTGGCCAAAAACGCGCGAAGTCATTGAAACCTCACGACAAGCACTGAAGTCAATCATAGCCACCTCAGACATTTCAGGGTAAACGCTGAGATATGTGGCGGACTTTGTTCATATCACTCTGTCTATGCGGGACGACGGCATATCCTGTTATCGCGCAAGACGTGCAACCCTCCGAAATGACAGAGGCCGAAAAACGCCGCGAAGCCCAAAAGGCAAGAGACGCGGCAGAATTGCGCATTGAAAGAGATATGGTCACCATGACGTCTCTGGTCGAAGCCTTGTCCAAAAATATGGGACAGCTTCATTATTTGCGTACGCTTTGCTTTGGGCCGTCTGATCAAAAGTGGCGCGATTATGCCTCTCGTATGATGACGCTTGAGAGTAAGGATGACCCGGAAACACGCCGCAGTCTGGTCCGTGCGTTCAATGCAGGCTATTATCAAGAACAGGAACGTCATTCGGTCTGCAGTAAAAATGTCAGTGTAGATGTCGCGGCGCTGTCTGAGAACGGGCGCCATATTTCGTCTATGCTCGGCGATCCTTACCGTGATTTTTAAACAATGAGACTTTGATTATGGCCATTTCTGTTAAAACAGCTGTCACCGCATTTCGCGTCGCGCGCATGTTACCCGTTATACCGCTCGCGATCGGGGCTATTGCTCTTGTTGGTTGTGCCAAAGTTGTCAGTGATGTGCGCAAAGCCCGCCCTTTGACTGTCCTCGAAGGCTCCGAATGGGGCTTGCAGGAAACAGAACAATTCATCGCATTCAAAACAAACGGTGAAGTCACCGGCAATGGCGGATGCAATAATTTTTTCGGTTCTTACAACCAAGAGGGGGACGCCCTCACCTTTGGCCCTCTCGCCTCAACCAAAATGCTTTGCCAAGGCAAAATGGAGGCGGAGACTCGTTTCATGAACGCCGTCCAGAAATCGCGACGTTTTGAGGCCACACATCTTGAAATGTCGATTATAGACGAAAAAGGCGACACTGTGCTGCGCCTGCATCGTCGTGATTGGGATTGAGGCCCGACTTAGACAGTGCTAGGCGCGAGGCACTGATAATAAGAGATTCTTATGACTGACACCCTCACAATCCGCCGCCCGGATGATTGGCACGTTCACTTACGTGACGGGATTATTCTGGCTGATGTCGTGAACTACACAGCAAAGCAATTTGCCCGCGCGATTGTTATGCCGAACCTCACCCCTCCTGTTACAACCGTCGAGATGGGCCGCGCTTATCGCGAGCGCATTTTAGCGGCCGTTGATCCCGCCCTTGGCTTCACGCCGCTCATGGTGGGCTATTTGACAGACGATATGAACCCCGATGTCATCAAGCAGGGCCAGGACCAAGAGGTCTTCACAGCTTTCAAACTTTATCCCGCTAATGCAACAACTAATTCTTCGGCGGGTGTCACCGATATTAAAAACATCTACGGTGTTTTAGACATGATGAGCCGAGTCGGCATGCCGCTCCTCGTCCACGGCGAAGTCACGCATTCTGATGTTGATATTTTTGACCGCGAAGCGCGCTTCATCGAAGACGTGCTCGGTAAAGTCATTGAGGACTTTCCCGATCTCCGCGTCGTGTTTGAGCATATCACAACATTAGAGGCCGTTGATTTCGTCAATGCCGCAGGTGACAACATCGCGGCCACGATCACACCGCATCACCTTGAAATTAATCGTAATGCCATTTTTGAGGGCGGTATTCGCCCGCATAATTATTGCCTGCCGATTGCCAAGCGTGAAAAGCATCGATTAGCCTTGCGTAAAGCTGCAACCTCGGGCTCACCTAAGTTCTTCCTTGGCACAGACACAGCGCCGCATACCGTTGACGCGAAAGAAAGCGCTTGTGGTTGCGCAGGCATTTTCAATGCCCCTTACGCCATGGAGAGCTACGCCAAGACATTTGAGGAAGAAGGCGCGCTCGATAAATTGGAAGGCTTCGCCTCAGAATTCGGCCCGCGCTTTTATGGCTTGGCCCTTAATAAAGGCACGCTCACCCTAGAGAAAAAACCGACTGCAGTGCCGGACTCAATCCGTTTATCCAAAGCCAATATCATCCCGTTTCACGCGGGCAAGACCTTGGCTTGGCAAGTGTCTCTATAATAGCATATAGTTCGGCCATTCACTCAAATAGGCTTTCTTCTTTCGCAGCCTCGCGCTTGCACCCATTGGCAAATCAAGGCAAAAGGTCTCTATGAATTGGCTCACAAAACTTACGCCCCCCGGCGTCAAATCCATCTTTTCTAAAAAAGATACGCCCGACAATCTTTGGATCAAATGTCCGAAGTCCGGCGAGATGGTTTTCTCTGCCGATATGCCGGGTCTGCTTCATGTGACACCCGCAGGTCACCATATGCGGATCGGACCGGATCTTCGCATGGATTATACTTTTGATAATGCTGAATATGAAACTGTCCCTGTACCGGACGTTGTCAAAGACCCGCTAAAGTTCAAAGACGACCAAAAATATACAGACCGCCTTAAAAAAGCGCGTGCCAAAACGGGTGATGATGACGCAATGAGCATTGGTGTGGGTAGCATTAATGGTATTCGAACAGTCGTCTTGGTGCAAAACTTTGCATTTATGGGCGGCTCTCTCGGCATGGCCGCGGGCGAAGGCTTCATCAAAGCGGCCGAATATGCCGTTGAAAATAAACTCCCGCTTGTGACCTTTACAGCAGCGGGCGGCGCACGGATGCAAGAAGGCGCTCTGTCGCTTATGCAAATGCCCCGCACAACTATTGCCGTGCAACTATTACGGGAAAATAACCTTCCTTATATAGTCGTACTTTGTGATCCGACGACAGGCGGCGTAACGGCCAGCTATGCGATGTTAGGGGATGTGCATTTCGCGGAGCCCGATGCCTTGATTTGTTTTGCCGGGCCGCGCGTTATTGAAGATACTATTCGTGAAAAGCTTCCCGAAGGGTTCCAACGGGCAGAATATCTCGAAGAAAAAGGCATGATCGACCGCGTTGTCCACCGAAAAGACATGCGTGAAATGCTCAGCCAAGTTCTTGCTGTTTTAATGAAAGCGGACATCCAAAGGCCGGAACAGACAGCCGAAGTCGTCTAATATGGTAGAGACAGTTGAGCAGGCACTCGCTACCTTACGGGCTCTGCATCCTAAAAAAATAGATCTTGGATTGGGACGCATTCAGTCCGTTCTGGCAAAGCTCGACCACCCTGAGCAAAAAATGCCCCCCGTTATTCATGTAGCAGGCACGAATGGCAAAGGTTCAACGGTTGCCACTTTGAAAGCCATAGCAGAAGCATCCGGTCTGACAGCGCATGTCTATACCTCCCCGCATTTGGTTCATTTTCGCGAACGTATCGTTATTGCAGGTCAAGAAATATCGGACGCCACACTCGTCGATGTTTTGGCCCGCATACGGGACGCAAATGGCGGCGACCCTCTTTCATTTTTCGAGGCCACAACAGCCGCCGCCTATCTGGCATTTTCGGAACATCACGCTGATATTGCGATCATCGAAGTCGGGCTTGGCGGTCGCTATGACGCGACAAATGTTATCACCCCCGCGTGCTGCGCCATTACGGCCATCGACATAGATCATGCCGAGTTTTTAGGGCGGGATCTGGCCGGTATTGCCCGCGAGAAAGCGGGCATTATGAAACCGCATAGGCCTGTTTTTTGCGGCTATCAGCAAGATCTCGTCAATGCCGTGCTGGACGCCGAAGCTCAGAAAATACGGGCCAAGGCGAAATTTTGGGGGCAAGATTATCGCGCCTTTCGTCAACATGGGCGCATGGTTTTTGAGCAAGGGGATGAAATGCTGGATCTCCCCCTGCCTGCCTTGCGGGGTGAGCATCAAATCCTCAATGCCGGTCTGGCTGTAGCCGTAGCGAAACATATGGGCTGGTCGAATGAAGCGATTACGGCTGGATTACAACAAGCCGTATGGCCGGCACGTTTGCAAAATTTGACGCAAGGTATTTACGCCGAGATGGCCCAAGAGGCGGACGCTGAATTATGGCTGGACGGTGGACACAACCCGCATGCCGCGAGGGCTATTGCCAATGCGATGGCGGAATTGGAACAAACAAACGAACGTCCACTTATTCTTATTACAGGCATCTTAGCGAATAAGGATGTCGGTGGTTTCTTGGATGCTTTTGAAGGCTTAGCTAGCGCCGTTATCGGCGTGAGCATTCCCGATCACGAATCTCTTGCGCCTGAAACACTCAAAGAGCTCGCCATGACACGCAATATGTTGGGATTTATTTCCGGCAATATTACATCTGCCGTCCAAAAAGCGATTAATTTGGGGGAAGCTTTGTCGCGTGAAACCACGGATGAGCCTATAACACCGCCCCGCATCCTCATCTGCGGCTCTCTATATCTGGCAGGGGAAGTCCTTAAAGGTTAAGCGACTGACGTACCACGTGCGGGATAATCATTTTTGGTGGCGTATTTCATGCCTGCTAAAAGCTCGCTTAAATTCGGACGGCCAAAAGGTGTGTTTTGTATGTATTGAGCATAAAGAGATCCGTCGGGCCGAACAACAAACAAACCGGGTTCTGAGAAATAATCAGGCTCAGAATCAGAGATAGAATCTGACAAGAACAGCCCTAATTCCTTGGCTGTTCGCAGAGATAAATCATATCCGATGGGTAGTTTTTTTATGTCCCATTCTTGCGCTGCTCGTTTAGCGCGGTCTTCATTATCCATAGAAATGGCAACAATATCCATCCCGTCCGCCAGAATATCATTCATTTTGGTATCTATCTCTTGCAACTGCGCTTTACATTTTGGGCAGTGAATACCGCGATAAATGACAACAAGTTGAAAGTTTTCAGCTGTGGTATCCGCGAGAGAGAATGTTCCGCCATTGATAAGGGGAACGTCGATCGTAGGCATTTTACTTTTGGGGATGATCAAATGTGGCATTGAGAGACTTTCTTCAGATTGGGGTAGAAACTCTAGTCGAGTTAGAAATTTTATGAGTCAGAAAAATTATCAGGATTAACAGCACGGTCGACCATATCGAGCGTTGCAGGAGTGGCGTTGCCGTCGGATTGACGTTTCATATAGTCAATACCGCGGTCAATCTCTTGAATCAAACCGTCAAAGCCACCTTCCCTATCGGCGGAGTCGCGTGCGACGATTTCTTGCCTGATTTGCTGTAACCGGCTCAATCTTGTCTCGCGTGGTGCATTAGACATATAGATATCTTTAATCTCGTCCAACGAGACGGGTTGGGCAATGCCGGGGGCATGACCCTCTGCATTTATAGCCGTATCGACGGCCAGAACATTCAAATCTGAAGTAGGCATGAGCAATCTCCTTTGTCCTATCAACGACACGCCCTTGAAAATGTTCCGAAATAAAGCGTCCCGAAAATAGACAAAAATAATTGAGGCACAAAAAAACCTCCGGCAAAACCGAAGGCTTTAAGAACTTAAAGTTCGAAAGAGCTTAAGCGTGCTCTGAGACCCATTCTTGGAGTTTTGTTTTGGTCATGGCACCGACTTTGGTGGCCACGACTTGTCCGCCTTTAAAAATCATAAGGGTCGGAATACCGCGCACATGAAATTTCGCAGGTGTTTCCGGATCATCATCAATATTGACCTTCGCAATTTTAATCTTATCGCCCATTTCATCCGAAATCTGCTCGAGTGCCGGGCCAATTTGCTTACAAGGACCGCACCATTCCGCCCAAAAATCCACAAGGACAGGCTTATCTGAGTCAATAACGTCAGTTTTAAAGCTGGCGTCGGATACTTTTACTGTGGCCATGATTGGCTCCTATAATAATCGAGAATCTGCGTCTATTGTAAAGGTAGGAAGTGCCGCAATCATCGTCAAGGCGTCGTCAAGTTTATGTGACGACAACCACATAAGTTTAGGTCCCGCCGTCCACAGTAAAGCACAGTCAACTTTTTTACCCGGATGGGCTTGCTGCGCCAACGCACGATAAGCCGCCATCTGTCCCCAATAGATATCATCAATCGCCTCTTCCGTCTCCGGAACGTTACGGTTAGATTTATAATCGACGATAATGACGCGGTCTCCCACAATGCAGAGGCGGTCAATTTGCGCGCTGAAATCGACATCATATGACAGTCCCTTTATGCAACCTGCCAAATTTACTTCGGCGCGGCTGCCTTCCACCCACAGGAAAGCAAAGTCTGAATTATCCAAGATTTGAAAGACTTCAGACAGAATATTCTCTTCGTCGTCGGGGGTCGTCGTAATGAAACCGGCGATAATCGCTTTGGCTTTATCAACGCGCTGTTCGTCAGGGTAATTTGGCAAGATTTCCAAGAGCTGATGGATCAATGTCCCCCGCTGCATCGGCGATAAACCGACCAAAGGATCTTTTGCCAAAGGCATCGCATCCGACACTGCCAAGAGATGAGACGGGCTCAAACGTTTGCGCATGCGAATGTCTTCGGGTGCAGGCCTTAACGCCCATCCCGGAATATCCTTACGCTCTCTTACCTCAGGCTTTTTAATCGTCTGCGCCGCAGAAGGTGCCGTTCCAAAGCATAGCCCGTCCCCAAAAGGTGTTTTAATCGTTTCTGTTTTTAAACTCGCGAATGTCCGCGTCATCCAGTTATACCAAGACCCCTCTTTGGCAGGATTATCATCACTGCCGATTTGATGCCCACAAATCACTAAGCGACTCTCAGCGCGCGTGAGGGCGACATAGAGAAGGCGCAATTGTTCTTGATCCTGCCTTGCCTTGCCCGCTTCGATAAAAGGTAACAGTGCATCGGGGAGGTCAGCAGCGGGAGGTTTTAGAAAATACCCCTCTTCAAGCCCCACCAGTGTCTCTTTGAACACTGGCACCTGCGTTGTATCCGGGAGGAACACGACAGGTGCCTCAAGGCCTTTCGCACCATGCACCGTCATAACGCGCACTTGCCCTTTGGCGGCGTCCATATCCCGCTTCACATCTGCGGCGTCATCATCGAAACCCCGAATGAAGCGTTGCAGGCTCGGTACACCTTTTTGTTGGTGATCCATCGCGCGTGTTAAAAACACGTCAAGTGCTTCACGCGCCTCCAACCCCAAGCGTTTATAAAATTTACGGCGGAGGCTTTCGCCACGATTATCTAAACTGTCCAAGACGGCCGTATAAAATTCATAAGGCGCGTGAGCTTGAGACAAACGAATGAAATGATTTAATTGACGCGCAATATTTTCATCTCTGTCGCGTATCGCCGACCACAGGTTTTGTTGTCCGCGGCCTTTGGCGAGGTCCAAAACATCCATATCATCCAAGCCAAAGACCGGGCCTTTCAAAACTTCGGCAAGCGATAAATCATCACTTGGCAAGAGAGTAAAGCGCGACAGCGCTAACAAATCCCGCACAATTAAGGCGTCTGCGAGCTTAATGCGGTCTGCCCCCGCAATCGGGATAGCTTGGCGTTTTAAATGCCGAATAATGGCGTCATAAAGCGAGTTGTTCCGCCCGCCGCGCGTGCGCACCAGAATAAGTATATCGCCCGCATCCATGGCGCGAACGGTCTTCATCTCCCGGTCATAAATCGGCTCACCCTTGACCAACCATGTTTTGATCTTCGCCGCCAATTCCTTAGCCAAAACTTCGCGTTCATCGCCCTCACCTAACGCGTCAACGGGTGTGGTATCCCACGGCTCTTTTTCTTCGCCTTTTTCAGGCTTTAAGGAGAGCGGCCACAATTCGACCCGTCCTACATCGCCGCGAAAAGCTACATGTGGTTCGATATCAGAGGCAGGCGGAAAATTCTGCGCATCAAACATGGCCTGCCGCCCGCCTTGAGCATGTAAAAACGCATCGACAACATCCAAAACCGTTTGCGAGGACCGAAATGACATCGCCATACGCACCTGCTTGGCCTCACCGACTAAACGGTTCTGGATTTCAGTCAGAAATTGCTCGGGCTTTGCGCCTTGGAAACCATAAATGGATTGCTTCTCATCCCCAACAGCAAACAAAGTGCGGGGCTTGTTCGGGTCGCGGTCAGGACTGTCTTGGAGGAACGCCTCAGACAGGCTGTTGATAATCTCCCACTGTTCAGGCGAGGTATCCTGCGCTTCATCCAGTAAAATATGTTCAATACCGCCATCGAGTTTATAGCGCACCCAATCAGACACAGCTTTGTTATTCAGCAGGTCTTTAACTAGTAAAATCTGGTCGTTGAAATCAAGCCCGCGACGCTCACGTTTCGCCTTGGCGTAAAGTGCCACATAAGGCTGCGCGAGTATGAAGACTGCTTTGGTTAGCAACAAAACCTGCAAGGCTTTCAATTTATCGGCAAAGGTAAAGACACGTTGCGCCTCTGCGCCGTCAGCCGAAAAATAATCTTGTGTCGCCTCCATGGTTCTTTTGGTAATGGGTGATTTCCGTAAGGTGCCAGCTTGTGTTAGATAAATATTTTTATAGCGATGAAACGCTGCCAAGGGGTCAGTTATCGCCAGACTCTCTTTCATCAAACTTGCGGCCGTTTGGTCCGTTTTTAAACCGTTGGCGAGTATCGGTACTGCGGCGTCGAGTGTTTCGCGGTCTGTTTCTGACCAAAATTGTCCAGCTAAGGTCTCTGCGGTATCCCCATCCTTTAATCCCAAATGCCGGGCAAGTGCACTGACGCCGCCGGCAGCCACCCAACGTTCAACTGCATCGCCTTGATAAGCAAAGCGCAGCAGCAGATCATCCAATGTTTGATCTGCCATTTTCATCGTCAGCGTTTGAAGGGCCTGATTAATCTCACCCTCTGGGTGATCCATCGCCATTTGCAAAATTTTCTCGCGAACCTCTTGAGAGAGTTGTGCGACCTCTACGTCCTCAATGGGTTCGAACCCCGGCATGATACCGGCTTCAATCGGAAAGCGCGCCAGAACGCGTTCACAAAAAGCGTGAATGGTTTGGACTTTCAAACCTTCAGGCGTTTCCAAGGCTTTGGCAAAGAGACGACGCGCCAAGGGAATATCGAGAGAGATGTCCTCATAATTCCGGCCAAGCAGTTCTCGAAGCTCGGCCTTTAATTGTGTCTCATCTAAAATCGACCAATCACCGAGCTTGTCATAGAGGCGGTCTTGCATCTCTGTTGCCGCCGCCTTCGTATAGGTCAGGCACAGAATGTGTTCAGGCTCAACACCCTGCAACAAAATACGCGAGACACGATCAACCAAAACCCGTGTTTTGCCGGAGCCCGCATTGGCGGACACCATGCGCGTCTCATGTGGATTTGCGGCTTCGGATTGCGCCGCAACCGCCTTGTCATAAGCGGTCATCATGTGTTGAAATCCCGACCCAGCGACGCCCATTCGGTCCGTCTCGCCAAATCATCATATTCGCCATAATCATGGGTATATTGCACACGCGGCTGCGAATAATAGGCCGTGCTTGGATCATCATATCTTAGAATTAACTCCCGAAGCGCGGCAAAAGCCTCATTCGCATAATCCTCGCCCGATAAGCCTTGCTTGTTCTCAGGAGATGTCAGAATCTGATGAGAAAAATCATCATTTGACCCTTTCACCCGCACATAACCCAATTGCACAGTGTCGTTTTTCGGTAAGCCTGCGAAACCACCCTGCGCCAACAACCAAGCCGTGAGAGGCAATTGCGGATCAAACCCCGCCTTGACCACTTTAACGGTGGCAGGCGTGCCCGTTTTATAATCGATCACGCCATAGCCATCGGGGCGGCGCTCAATCAGATCCGCCTTGCCCGTCAGCGTGAAGTCAAGCGCGTCAATTTTATATTTAGCCTCTGCTTCTATCGCATAAACATCAAATCCCTCGGACTGACGTGTCTTTAGCCAGTCCAAGAAGTCCTTAGCAATATTGGCGAAACGAGAAGTTTCTTTGGAAATTTCCGCAGGGGTGTAGCCTGCCGCCAAAAAGGAGGTTTTGAAATAATCCATTAGTTGCGTTTCGCTTTGTTCGGCCCAATCCACTTTGTGAGCGCGCAGGAATTGCTCCAACCCGTCATGAATCGCGGTGCCAAACTCGCCTGCGCCCAGCGGCGCATCCAAAGGATCAAGTTTTTTGAGCCCCAAAGCGTGTTTGGCAAAAATGGAATACGGGTCGCGTATCCATGTTTTGACCTGCGTAATCGACACACTCCGCCCCTTACCAAACGCCCAGCGGTCATCCTTGGCAGGGCAAGGTGTCGGTTGCTCTATTGTTGCCCGTTTGACCTCTTCGGAGGTCACTTGGTCTAAAGCTTCTGCTAACTCCGAGTAATCATTCTTTGTTCCCAAAAGCGCTGCGGCGTGTTCTTTTCCTAACGCCCCTTCGAGCAATGTCGTCAGACGCCACAACCAACGCGAGGCGACCATTGGGCTGCCGCCGCTGCGTTTGGCACGGGTTAGAATAACATTAGGGTTAGCGGCAAGCTCTGCAAAGTCATGCGCCGACAACCCAAAGCGTTTTTCCGGCAAAGACAAACCAACGGCCTTTCGCATAGAGCGAGATAAGAAGGGTTCTACCTTTGGCATGGCGGGCCAAATACCCTCATTCAAGCCACCTAAGATGATAACATCAGCGCTTAACATCCGCGCTTCTAAAGGGCCAAGAATAGAAAGCCTTGGATGGGTGCCGAAAGGCGGACGCACGACCTTTCCGCGCATCAAGACCGCCAAAAGCTTGGAGAGTCCACGCGGGGAAATATCGGGCAAATTATACCCATAATCCAAAAGAGACTTTAAAACGGCCTGCGCCTCACCTCCACCTGTCGATGACCAGATCGGCTCGGATGGGTCTCCTGCGGCAATATCCGATGCGACCCGCCAAAGCGCTTGCGCCCAAGTCTGCGTAGCCGCCAAGTCACCAACATCCAAGAGAGGCTGTAAGGCCTGACGAAGCGACGCAATTAATTTCTCATTATCTGCCTCAGCAACCTTATCCGGAGATGGACGCACACCTCTGAAGAGACGTTTTTCTAATATGTGCCATTTTGCTTTCGCCTCGCCATAACCCTGCCCCAACAGGGTCAGTGGATGATTAAACAAACACGCCATCGCAACGGGATCTTGGGGGTCAATTAACAGATCGATGATGGCTGTCAGAAACCCGCCAATCGGCGTTTCTTCCAAAGGCTCGCCCTGAGATAAATCGACATCAACAGACCAACGCCGCAATCGAGCCTTCACCCGTCTGGCAAGCGCTTGATCCGGCGTGACGAGGGCTGCCATATGGCCCGGCGTTTCCAAAGTCTCTCGCATAACCAAGGCAATCGTTAGCGCCTCATCTTCATCATTTGCGGCTTCAATGACCGAAAGACCGTCCATGGCATCCATAAACGGTTCATGGCCTTGGGCGTTTTTACGAATCGTTGCGATACGCGTCAGCCAATCACTCGTATTATCAACCGGCACAAGGGACTCAGCGATTATGTCTCTTCGCGCAGAGAGATAACGCGCTTCTGTCGCCGCAGTTTTTTGGATATGTGGCCAGTCATGCACGTCACCCCGTTTGATCGCTATTGTCCCGAGCAAATTCCGCAAAGCATTTTGCGGATGTTGCTCATTAATCGCGTCCCAGACTTTATCTGTGCTTTTGCTGAGCCCGGGCAAAACCACCACCCCGCGCGGCAGGCGAGATACGCAAGCCATAAGACGCGCGGTGGCCCCTAATGTGCCTGTCGAACCGGCGATAACAATCGGGTAATCCGGTGGATTATCTATCCATTGTTGGGTTAACGTATCAAGCACACGGACTTGCCGTGCCTTGGGCTCTAATGCATTTAATTCTTTCAATCTTTGCGGCCAATAGGTTTGGATGATTTTATAAAGCTCAGCTTGATATTGGAAATGCTCAGCGGCAAAGGCTTGAATATCCCCCAAAGCTGCCAAATCCGAAATCTTGGTTTCTTCTGACGCGGCGTCGTCTAAAATGCTCAACAGAGGGTCAGCCAGAGATAAAGCTGCGGCCGCATCTAAAGGCATATCCGACGCGCGACGGTAAAACTGCTCTATAACCCGCGCCATTTCAAACCGGCGCTGAACCGGATCAATAGAGGGCGGCACCAGTCCTGCCACATCGCTCGGCTCAAACGGTGGTTCGTTGGGGTCGATATCGGCAAGCGTATTCAGGCGCGGCAGAAACATAACGCCCTTTTCGCTCTCCCGCGCGGATTGCAAAAACAGGTCTGTCAGCCCCCGCACTGCGCGACGCGTGGGTAAAAGGATTAGCGCACGCGATAAATCATCGCCCAATTCCGCCTTCAAACCCTGCGCGAGCGAGCCCAGAAACGGCACGCCGGACGGCATATTGAACACACCGTGAAGGCTCATATTTGGGACGCTTGTTTAAGCACGGCTTCAGCTGCGATTTTGGCTTTGGGGTCGCCGACATGCATCCAGAAAGCCGGCATGATAACACCGTATAGTCCGCGCCGATTTAGACTCTTATCCCAGATTTTATTACGCGAGAATTTTTCAAGAGGAAAGGGTTTGGCCAGTTCAGGTTTGAAGACTTGAACACCTGAATAAAAATATGGGGTAGTTTCACCTTTACCGCGCGATAAATGCCCCGATTTAGCAAGGTCAAAATCCCCTGTCCCGTCATGCCCTAAACTCATATCTTTACGGGCGAGCAATAAAAGCTCATCCATGTCCTCTGCCCGCCAAGCGGCCAAAAGTGTTTGCAGAACAGGCGCAAATTCAACCCAAATCGCATCGATATTACAGATAAAAATAGGGCCTTTGCCTAACAGTGGTAGGGCGTTGACGACACCGCCGCCTGTTTCCAACAGCTCGTCTCGCTCATCCGAAATAATGATTTCAAGACGACTGGGGCGCTTTCTCAAATGCGCTTCTAAATGATCGGCATGTGCATGGACATTCACCACAGCCCGCTCTACGCCTGCCTCCATCAGACGATCGAGCATGTGATCAATGAGTGGCTTTCCGCCGACTTCGACCATAGCTTTGGAACGATCATTGGTCAGGGGTCTCATCCGTGTGCCATGCCCAGCTGCCATGACCATTGCTGTTTTAATAGGGCCCGTTTTAATTTGCTTACTCATATGAGAGCCTCCGGCATATTAGCGATGAACCAATCGCGTATAGGCGCAACAGCCGGATGCGCTAAATCTTCGTTTAAATGCCGCTTTACGCGCGGCAGCAAAGCCCGATATTGCGGCTTACCAAATTTCAAATCTGCCCGTACGGGAAAGCCTAAAAGCTTCGTGCCGCGTTGCACACTCATGACCGCATAGGCCGCCCGAAAATTCGCGTCATCTTTGAGGCCCGCTTTGTCACAAAAACGACTGATTAACTTGTCTTTTAAACTGGGCGCAACATCACGTCGAATATCTGTAATTAAGGACATTAGATCATAAGACGGATGTACAAATAAACTATCCTGAAAATCAATTAATCCAACATTGGCAACACCCTTGCGCTCAGACAGCCAAAACAAGTTTTCTGCATGAAAGTCTCTTAACCCTAAGCCCGCGGCATGGGCGGAAAGATATTTAAAACTGTCCGCATAAAGACCGTAAAATTCTTCGCGCGCATCCGCGCCAAACTCTCGTCCAAAATCTTTGGCATACCAGTCCAGAAACAAATCGGTCTCAGCCAAAAGTGCCGCCTCATCATAATCCCTCACCCGCCACGTTACATTTTCATGAGAGAAAACTCGCGGGAACGAGCTGCGATAGATGGCAGCGAGTGTATCAACGGCGGCTTCATAGAGCGGCGCCTCTTGGCTCGCATCTGCAGCAATCACTTTCGCATAGACAGGATCGCCGAAATCTTCGAGTAGAAGCAAACCCGCCTCCAAATCCGCAGCCAATATTTGCGGAGCTGAGAAACCGCGCCTAGAGAGCTCTGACGCTATCGTCGCAAAACTTTCCATGTTCGGCCCTGCCAAGCGGGCGAGCGCATTATAACCTAGCGCCTTACGTTGCTGGACACTGGCACCTTCGGGCTCACTCGGGAGTTCAGCCCCCTTTGGCGCGTTCATCAGAACCGCTTTCTGCGCCCCTAATCGCAAGCGCTCATAACTGCGGGTCGAGGCGTCACCTTGAATGGCACTGCGATTTGCGCCGCCCCACCCATTACTCTCTAAAAAATCAGAAATTTGGGTAAGGCGATCAGTCAAAACGACTATCCCATTCAGGACCAAATGTGACCTCACGACCGTCACCGGCAAAAGCAATATGCACATTGAGAGCCGTATCGGGTAAGTGCTGACCTATTTTATCCGGCCACTCCAGAACGCAGACAGCCTCTTCAAAGGCGTCGATTAAGCCTAGCTCAAAGGCTTCGTCGGGATGCTTTAACCGGTAAAGATCACAATGCCACAGCTCATAATGCGGTAGGTCGTAAGTTTGCACCAGCGTATAAGTCGGGGATGGCACCTCTTCATTCGGCATTTGCGCTTGTATCAAACCCCGCACGAGTGTTGTCTTTCCTGCACCCAAATCGCCCGTCATAGCAACTATATCTCTTGAATTTAGCCACGCCCCCATGCGGCCCCCCAAGACCAACATCTCTGCTTCATTTTTACACGTAAACTTTGTCACGAGGACAGTGATAGCGCCTTGTAAATTCATATCAAGCCCTTAGATAGGGTGAGAATAGACAGACTAAAGGGCTCATTTCATGGCAATAATTATTTACACGGACAGCGAAGGCACATCTCGCGAAGTCGAGGCCAAATCCGGAACATCTATCATGGAAGCCGCCGTGCAAAACATGATCCCCGGCATTGATGCGGATTGCGGCGGCGCCTGTGCCTGTGCCACATGTCACGTCTATGTTGATGAGGCTTGGCTGGGTAAATTAAAAGACAAAGACGATATGGAAGAGAGCATGCTCGACTTCGCAGAAAACGTCCAAGATAATTCCCGCCTCTCCTGCCAAATCCTCATCAGTGATGAGCTTGACGGTATTAAAGTCACAACACCAGAGAGCCAGTAATGCCAAAAAAAGGCGGTTGAGACGCCGTAATATATTTGCACACTATCCAGAATACAGACGTCAACCCTCAAGCCCATTGGGTGCATTCGACAATGAAAACGCGTACGGGGCATCTGGACACTGTCCATTCAGGATTGCTTTAATGACGATACAGGCTACTTCTCGGACGTGGATTTAGAGTTTACCAACACAGCGGGCGCTGACCCTCTTGTGATAACCAGCACAGCAGACACAAATATAATCGGTACACTCCGCTATGCGGCCAACCATGAGAATGCAAACATGTCGAATGATGTAATTACTTTAGAAATTTCGTGAACTGATGGGGGTATGACTCCGAAAGAGGTGTCTGGGTTCTCACACTCGCAAGCAGCCTTCCGGCCGTTACAAGCGTAGATGCACTGTTCTCGAACGCGACGACGAAACCTGCCAAGCTATCGGAGTGCAATTATGCGCCGGCTGCGGGCTATGATCCTAATGTCGAATATATGTGCTTTAACCCGAAAGGGTAGATGCTCGACAGCGATCCCAATCCGAGTTTCAATATTCGGTTTCGCGCCCGTATTCAGTAAGCGCGGCCACGATAATTATACATCGTCAAATAATTCCGGATGGGCATTCTCAGCCGGGGCTTCTTTGGGCAGATAGCAGGTCACATGGGTGCCTTCATCTTCCGCAGACTCCAGCTCAACCCAACCGCCGTGACGCGCTACAAAACGTTGCACGAGGGCGAGACCCAACCCTGCCCCGCCGCGTGAGCTCTCAAAACTTTGAAAGACTTGTGGTTGGCGTTCCGTCGGAATGCCGACGCCGTTATCTTTCACCCAAATCATGACGCCGCCACCTACCGCTTTTTTACCGCCAAGCTCGATAAGGCCGCCCGGTTTGGTAAAGCGCAGCGCATTACCCAAAAGATTATGCACAACCTGTTTCAGACGCGTTTCATCGGCACGAATGATACCAATATCATCATCACATTTCAGCTCTAGCGAAATTTTGGTGTCGTCGGCTTTGACCGCCACATAATCGAGCGCGTTATCGAGCAAGTCAAAGACGTTCACATCGCCGAGATCCAAATCGAGCACATTGGCTTCAATCGCGGCAATATCTAAAATATCATCAATGATTTTCGCAAGATCTTCGGACGCGCTCTGGATCGCAAAGACATATTCGCTTTGCTTATCTGTCATTTCACCCGCCCCGCCATTTTGGAGGAAGTCGGCATAGCCGGAAATTGTCGTGAGGGGCGTGCGGAGTTGATAGCTGACATGCCCGACAAATTCAGATTTCATCCGGTCAGCTTCTTCCAACGCTTGCGCGCGCTCGATCAGCGCGGCTTCGGCAGCGCGGGCACTCGTTACGTCATCCCATGCCAAAAGCGTGGCCCCGTCGGGCAAAGGCTTAGACAACCACGTCATCATCTTATCGTCAGAGCGTTTAACCTCGCCCTCTACATGTTTGCGAATTTCAGGATTAGGGTCGGTAATCCGCCCGAGCATTTCTGACCAAAAAGCTTTCTGGTGGAAGAGCGGTAAACACAGATTAATGATGTCACCAAATCGCGGATTGTCCTTTAACTCATCCTCATTAAGGCTCCACATTTTTGCAAAAGCCGAATTGTGTATTTTGAGGCGTCCATCCGTGCCAAAAACCGCAATCCCTTCCGACAATTTATCAAGCGTTGCGCGTTGGACATTTATTAGCGTGCCGAGTTGTCCTTTCAAGGTCATGGCGTCGGTCATATCGGAAAAGAGCAGCGAGATACCCCCCTGCGGATCACGCATCCTGACAAGGCGTAATGTGCGCCCATCCGGCAAAGCCCATAATTCTTCTGGCATTTCATCGGGCCATTCCGTGTAAAGCGAAAGCTCAGACTCTCGCCATGTTTTGTAATCAGGATGGATAGGCACAACATTTTTTTCACGCAAATGATCTAGCCATTCGCTATGAGACGGTTGACCTTTAAACCAAGCCGCTTCGATGCCGAACAGGGAATCCAATGCATTGTTATGGAACCGAACGGACTTGTCAGAGCCAAAAATAATAATCGCCTCATCCATTGAATTAAGCAATTCATCATGTGCCCGCACATGGAGCTTTAGTGCCTCACCTAACTGATCCGCTTTGGTCGCATCAACGGCCATGCCGGCAATACCCCCGGACACAGGGAATAAACTCACTGTCGTTGCCCGCCTTTCGCCACTCAAAATAATATGACGCGTTTCCTCCAACCGATGATTGGTCTGTAAGACCGCCTGCATTTGTTTCAGGGAAGCCTCATCCAGATGGGTTTGGTTTTTGGTCACGTCACGCAGATCACTAGCGCCGACGGCCTCGACATAAGCCGGGTTTGCCCACACAATCTGCCCCCCGCTGGAATAGCGCCAAATCGGAAAAGGGGCGCGTCCCATCATATCGATAAAGGCCCCCGGGTCATCTTCGCCTGTGAGACGTGAGGTCTCAAACCGTGAAATCGCCGTCTTTTCGTCTTCGCCCCGGATGGAAGAATCTTCTAGCCAAAGCACAACTTGTCGTCCCGCGACGCGGCCATCGGCTTCGATGATATTGCCTTCGGGCAAAACAATAGAGATTGAAAAGGGTTCGCCCCGCGTCCGCAAACCCAAAAGATAGCTACGCAGCGTCAGCGGCTCTTCTGTGGCAGCAATCGTTTTGTGG
This sequence comes from uncultured Algimonas sp., assembly GCA_964352855.1. Lineage (GTDB taxonomy): Bacteria > Pseudomonadota > Alphaproteobacteria > Caulobacterales > Maricaulaceae > Litorimonas. The sequence goes on from CAYGTR010000018.1 coordinate 23,137, forward strand.
TCAGCCAAGCTATTTAAAACACGTTGCGGTAGATCTTTTGGCTTACCCGCATCGGCAAACCTTAAGATTGACGCCAGAGCCGCAGGTGACCCATAAACCTTAGGGTTACCCCATTGGCTCTGCATTGTATCCGCACCCGTTGGCACAGCCTCTTCCCAAACCAAAATAAGGCCGGGGTAAGCCCCGAAAATGGAATCATATTCACCGATCTGGCGATCCAATTCAGACGCTTTGTTTTTCCAGCGACGACCTGCTTCTCCGCTTTGGCTGATCGCGCGTAAAGCAAAAAGAGAGGCTAAGACTGCAAGAACAACAGCGCCTAACGTGACTATCAAAAATGGATTTATTATTTGGTCCATGCGTCGCTGTGGTCTTCCCTACTCCCGCCGTATATCCCCCTATACGAATAAGTCAGGCATAGGAGATAAGCAGAATCATGAAAAGCCCTAATACAAGCGCATGGCAGCGAAAAGGCTTAAGCCGCGAATTTATTTATGACGGCAACGAGGTCATCTGTGATGCGGTCGACCTTTGCTGCGTCATCACCCTCTGCCATGACCCGAATAAGGGGTTCCGTACCTGATGCTCGCACAAGCACACGACCGGAATTACCAAAGCTGTCTTGAGCGTCTCTAATGGCATCTTGAACATGTTTTTGATCCAAAGGCGATGCTCCCGCATAGCTGACATTTTTCAACATTTGCGGCACAGGATCAAAAACATTTAAGACCTCACTGGCAGGCTTATCTTTGCGAATAATTTCTGCCAAGACTTGAAGCGCCGCAATCGTTCCGTCACCCGTTGGCGTAAAATCTGTCATTAGAATATGGCCGGATTGTTCCCCGCCGAGATTATATCCATCTTTACGCATACGGGCGGCAACATGACGGTCGCCGACATCCGTGCGAATAAAATCTAGCTTTCGATCTTCTATATATCGCTCAAGACCCAGATTACTCATGACGGTCGCAACAATACCCGGTTTGGAAAGCTGGCCTTTTCTGTGCCAGCCACTAGCGATGAGACCCAGTAATTGGTCGCCGTCAATAATACGCCCTTTTTCATCACACATGATCAGGCGATCCGCATCACCGTCCAAAGCAATACCGATGTCAGCGCCTTCTTTTATGACGGTTTGAGACAATAAATCTGTATGTGTCGACCCGCAATCCATATTGATATTTTTACCATTGGGCGACACGCCGATGGAAATAACAGCATCTGCACCTAATTCCCAAAGCGTGTCAGGCGCTGTGCGGTAAGCGGCGCCATTGGCGCAATCCAAGACAATCTTTAATCCTGTCAGGCGCATTCGTCTCGGAAACGTGGCCTTAGCAATTTCAATGTAGCGCGCTTGCATATCTTCATAACGTTTCGCACGGCCCAAATTTTCAGGCTTCGTCAGACGAATTTGTTTTTCATCGAGCAAAGCCTCTATGGCCTGTTCGGCTTTGTCGGATAGCTTTCGCCCGTCCGGGCCAAAAAACTTAATCCCATTATCGTGATATTTATTATGTGACGCTGTAATCATGACGCCCATATCGGCTCGCAGCGTTCGCGTCAGAATAGATACGGCAGGGGTTGGGATGGGACCACATAGCGTCACATCCATACCCACAGATGTAAAGCCTGCCACTAAAGCCGGCTCAATCATATAACCTGAGAGCCTAGTATCTTTACCGATAAACACAGCTGGACGATGACCGGCTTCGGCATCTACGTTACAGAAATAACGGCCTGCCGCTTGCCCCAAACGCATGACACTTTCCGGGGTCATCTTACCAACATTGGCAAGGCCGCGCACACCATCCGTGCCAAAAAACTTACGTGTATTTTCTGACGTTGTCTTTGCACTCATAACCTTATCCTTCACATCCTACGCCCGCGTGAGGACCCGTACATAATTTGTGATATGTCTCTAAAAGCATAGAAAGAGTAAAAACAGCGCTAATATGGCATAAATTGGTTTTAATATGATGAAACAGCTATGACGCGATGGCTTGTACCGGCGAGACTTGATGATGATGTGACCACCCCATGGGCGCAACAATCAATGCCGCCGAGTCCGTCAGCGCCAAAACGCCTTTATCAAAAGCCAAATCCGGACAATTCAAATAATATTCAGTTGGCAGAGAGATGACGTCATTGCAGTGTGCTGCATTTTCAAAGGCCAATTGACCATATTGCGACACGTCAGGCTGAAACTTTTGAATTTCGGGCAGTAATGTCTCAGGCGCGAATAAAACAGTTCCAGAATTCCAAAAATACTGGCCTGTACGAAGAAATTCTGTGGCCTGATCTCGGCTAGGCCTATAAACAAAATGATCGACAAGATAGGTTCCCGGTTTGAGGAGTTCCCCCTTACGAATATAACCATGATGGGTCTCGGCGCACGTGGCGTTCATTCCGAATGTCAAAATATAACTATCCCGGACAACAGGCATTGCCGCCGCGATACAGCGTTTGAAAGCTTGTGGTTTTTCGATGTGATGGTCACAGGTAGTTAGTAATACCAGAGCCTCCGGGTCATAAAGACGTGCATAATGGGCCGCCACCACCGCACAAATCGCTGTTCCTCGCATCACAGGTTCAACAATGATCGGCCCGATCTCACGATTAATTTCTAACATCTGTTCTTGAATGATTGAGACATGGTCTTCCGCACATATGAAGACAGGGGGATGAAACATATCCGTATTGTATCTCTGCACCGTCTCTTGAATCAAAGAGAGCCCACAGGCCGATTTTTGAAACGGCTTTGGTAAAGTCACGGGCAAAACTGGATCATACCCATTTTCTGCATGACCCGACATAACAACCGGAATGATTTTCCCCACATCTCTCATGGGAAATTATGTAGCATAGAATTCGTTTAAATCGCCTTAAAGATGTAATGAAAACAAAAGCAGCCTTAATATTTTGAAAACGGCAAAATCAGCCGCCCAGCGTGACGCTACCTGCACGAAACCGTAACAACACACGACAATTTTGCAAACCTCCGCCTTGTGGCGGCTCAAACGTCCAAGCCTGCACGGCTTTACGAGACACGCCTCCGAAGAGACCGTCAGGCACAGAGCGTTCGACCTCGACATTTTGCGTACGCCCCTCAGCATCGACATCAAGGCTCATGATCACCCAACCTTGCCGACCCGAACGGTAGGCACGCGATGGATAGTCCGGTAAAGCAAAGGCACGCGCGGCAAGTCTCTCTCCTCCGAGGCAATCATCAGGATTAGAATAACCTTTCACCCACGGATCCGGCGGATAGGCACTTGCCGGCATAAAGGCCTTACCTGTCGAACAGGCACTTAATAACAAAACAGAAATGAGGACAACCCAGCGCATTTAGTTCTCCTCTCCAAAACGATTTTTTACGAGCTCGGCTAAAGCGTCGACGGCTTCCGTCGCGTCAGGGCCTTGCGCCGTTACAGTAATGTCTTCACTGCAGGCAGCGCCCAAAAGTAACAGTTCCATCACAGAATCAGCTTCAACGCGGTCAGCGCAGACGTCATTGTGGCTACGCACCCAGACTTGAGATTTGAACTGTGCGACCGTTTCCATAAATTTGTTCGACGCGCGCGCATGGAGACCTTTTTTATTCGTCAGTCTCACCGTAATTTGGGCCAGTTGGCTCATAATAAATCTAAGTTTCACCCGCCAGTATTTTTGACGCAATAGCGATATAACGCTGTCCGGCATCTTTAGCTTTAATTGAGGCTTCTTCTAATGTTGACGTGCTTCGGGCTTCGGCCAATTTTATCAACATAGGGAGGTTTACCCCCGCCAAAACTTCGACCTCACCATCGCGCATCATCGAAATAGCAAGATTAGAGGGCGTGCCGCCAAACATGTCTGTCAGAATAATGACGCCTTTACCTTGGCTGACCTTTTTAATGGCCGCACCAATGTCATCACGGCGGCGTTCCATATCATCATCAGGGCCAATACACACGGTTTCAACAGCCTTTTGCGGCCCAACAACATGCTCAGTCGCACGTCGCAGCTCTACGGCGAGTTGTCCATGTGTGACAATAACGAAACCAATCAAGGTGAACGCTCCAAAACCCAAAAATTTACCTAATCAAATTAAGTGAACTCTGTGAAGCCACAAAATGCGAGAATGACCCAACAAACGCATATTCTATGGTTTTTTACACAGCTGCCTTAGCTTTGGCGCGGCATTTGTCTTGGAACCTGCACAACGAAACGCGCGCCCGCAATTTTACCCGTTACGCCGTCAATACGGTTCGTCGCAAAAATCTGGCCCCTATGCGCTGTGATGATTTGACGACAAATGGCGAGACCAAGCCCTGAATGACTGCCAAACTTCGCCCCGTCAGGACGTTGCGTATAAAACCGTTCAAATACGGTTTCGAGATTATCAGGCGGAATCCCCGGCCCGTCATCTTCGACGGTGATGACCACGCTCTCTTTTTTGCCAACGGCCTCTATCGCGGCAGAGACTCTTACCTCACCATCAGGCGCAGAAAAGGTGAGCGCATTATCAATTAAGTTGCGCAGCACTTGTGCGAAAGGCGTCTCAAAGGCGCGAATAAACACGGGGTCTTTACTGTCAAAAACTGTTTTATTCACAACATTTGGGCCTTCGCCGGAGCGCGTTTGCTGATAAAATTCGACAATATTATGAATGATCTCCCCCACGTCCAAAGTCTCCGCCATCTCACGCGCCAAACTCGCGTCAACTTTAGAGGCTTTAGAGATATCCGTAATCAGGCGGTCCATACGCGAGACATCCTGTTGAATAATGTCGATGAGCTGCGCGCGCTGTTCTGCGGTTTTCGCAACGCGGAGCGTGTCAGACGCCGAACGTAAACTGGTCAGAGGGTTTTTAATTTCATGCGCCACATCGGCGGCAAAATTCGCAATATCATCAATGCGCGTATAAAGTCCCGTTGTCATGTCGCGCAACACAATAGACAAATCACCAATTTCATCACGGCGGTCTGACAAATCAGGCAATGCATCGCGTTTGCGCGAACTCTGCGAGACAACTTCTGCCGCCCGCGCCAACTTTCGCATAGGCAGCGCAATGAATAAGGTCAGCGCCATAGAGCTCAATATCGTTGCTAGCAAAGCTAACCCAATAATGGGCGCTAAGGCGCGGCGCTCTGCGTTCACAATCCCGCCGACATCATTGCTCTCAACTGTCACAACACCCAACACTTGCTGCACCCGTTGAACTGGTAAAGACACTGTGACGATCAAATTATCATCATCGTCATAACGTGGGCCCATTTCAGGCGTACCTTCCAAGGCCGAGCGCACGTCACTGCGTAAATCACGGCGCAGGCTATTTCGCTTGGCTTTGCGCCACGGCAGGTTGTGTGTCGTCTTAGAAATCCAAGACTTTGTGTTGTCGCGCCATACCTCCCATGTCGGGGGTGCCTCTTGCTCGGGAATAATCGGGTCCAGCATCCCCATCGTAATTGTATCATCGAGCCGTTCGGTATCGACAACGGCGGACGCGCCCCGGTCATGCAATCGCACGCGCCACCCTTCGGGCACATTCACGCCGCGCAAAACCTGTTTCGCCCCCTCAATATCAAGCTCCGCCAAAGAACCTTCTCCGGTCGCTTGTTCACCGATCACCGTCGTAATCGTTGCTGCCAGAGATCGTAGGTTATCGACCTTCGCTTGGATGAGCCCCTCTTCAAAGCGGTTCATCGTGAGCGCACCGGAGACTAATATCGCCAAACCGATCAGATTGGACATAAAAATAACGCGCGTCAGGCGCGATGTCAGCAATGACCGGCGCGGCCCCATGCGGCGATCGCGCAGGCGAACACGTTTCGCTTTGGGCGGTGCGTTATCGACAACCTCATTCATGCGCATTCCCTAACACCCTTTTTCCACTCACGTCCATAATAGGATTAGTCAAAGCCAAACACGGCAAGTTTGTGGCTAACCTGACTCTGAGTCAGACATGCAAAAGCCGAGCCCAAAGCTCGGCTTTTATTGTACCTGAAATCGTCTATGGAGAAACTAAGCTTCTTTATATTTATATCCGACGCCGTAGAGCGTTTCGATACCGTCAAAAGTTTTATCGTGCTTGCGGAATTTTTTGCGCAAGCGTTTGATGTGAGAGTCAATTGTGCGATCATCAACATAAACTTGGTCATCATAGGCCGCGTCCATAAGCTGATCGCGCGATTTCACATAACCCGGACGTTTGGCAAGACTTTCCAAAATCAAAAATTCTGTCACTGTCAGGCGAACAGGATTGCCGTCCCAAGAACAGGCATGGCGGTTTGGGTCGAGTAAAAGCTTCCCGCGGCGAATAACTTTATCATCACCTTCTTGCGGAATTGGCATCTCGATGGACGTCAGCGAGGCCCGACGCAGCACAGCCTTGATGCGCTCACCCAGCAGGCGTTGCGAGAACGGCTTGGTGATATAATCATCCGCGCCCATATTAAAACCGATAGCTTCGTCAAACTCGTCGTCTTTGGACGTCAAGAAAATCACCGGCAAGTTTGAGGTCTGACGCAGGCGGCGGAGCAATTCCAATCCGTCCATACGGGGCATCTTGACATCAAACACAGCCAAATCAGGCGGGGAGACTTTTAAAGCCTCCAAGGCACTTACGCCATCATGGAATTTACGCACCTCATAGCCCTCACCTTCGAGGAACATAGAGACCGACGTTAAAATATTCTCGTCATCATCGACCAAGTAAATTTTGGACATGCGCTTACCCTGTTTCAGCCTACCGGTATTTTCTCCCTCCGCAGCCACAACAGCGTTACGAGGTGAATATCCGTTATTTCTTACTAAGCTCATCGTTTGCATTGTCCAACCCTTACATTGTGATTTGATGTGATTGAATTAGACAGCGAGTATGGCGCGCTTATGACGGCAAGCTGCCTTAGTTTCGGCCAGTTTTGTGAAACTGGGGCAAAGTTGTGGCGGGGGAGTTCCCTCTTTCCTGTCATTCTGCATCTTGTGTTTTAAAAAAACGGGGTTGCAGAAGGTCGAGAGGCACAAGGAGGAACTGGGCAAGAAAAAGAATAACAGAAGGAAGGAAGAAATTATCCCAAAGAAATAAATTCCCTTTCCCATCTTTCTTTTTGGTTTCATTCGTAACAAGACTGAATTTACGTATATCAGCTTCGGGGACATTTATTATGCTGACGGATATTCTGGTTTACTTCACCCATTCCGCCGTTGTGGTTTTTGGTTTGCTCACGCTGCTTTGGGCGGTGAGCGTGATGGTAAAAGACGCCAGCCTTGTGGATATTTATTGGGGCTTTGGGTTTTTGGTGGTGGGGGCAGTGTGCCTTTATTTGGCCAACCCGAAAACGCCTTATCTGATTTTACTGGCGGCGCTCCCGATCATTTGGGGACTTCGTTTAACGCTCTATCTCGCAAAACGAAACCTCGGACATGGAGAAGATAAGCGCTACACTAAAATGCAAAAACGCGCAGAGAAAAAAGGCGTGTCCGAACTGATGTGGCGCTTGCGCTCGCTCTTCACCATCTATTGGGGGCAAGGCCTGTTGATCATGATTGTGAGTGCGCCGGTTTGGGTGGGCTTTGCAACATCTAAGATAATGTATGAATTTGCTGAAGTAACGTCAAAGAGAGAAATTGTAATCGACCCTGATAAATGGGGTGTTCCAGAAATAGGAGTCATGGCAATTCTCGGAACTCTCCTCTGGCTCATAGGCTTTCTCTTCGAAGCCATTGGCGATTGGCAACTCTCCCAATTCAAAAAGAAACATGCCGATTATGACGGGCCGGAAGAAGATAAACCCGTTTTGAACTCAGGCCTCTGGCGCTATACGCGCCACCCGAATTATTTCGGTAATGCGTGTATGTGGTGGGGCATCTGGCTTGTTGCCTGCCAAGCCCCTTGGGGATGGGCCACAATTTTTGCGCCCATCATTATGACATTTTTGCTTACGAAGGTGTCGGGTAAAGACTTGCTCGAAAAAGAGATGGGCAAACGAAAAAAATATCAAAGATATATAAAACGTACGAGTGGGTTCTTCCCACTGCCGCCGAAAGATAAGGACGAAGTCGAAGCATAATGAGCTGTCACAACGAGCGAAGCCCGGTTGTGCATTTTGCACTTTCTAAACCGCGTGTTTAAATATCCGTCGTCTTTCCACACTGCTCGGGATGCCCATGCTTTCGCGGTATTTCGCGACAGTACGGCGGGCGACGTCTATGCCTTGGGCGCGCAAGAGTTTGACTAATTTATCATCAGATTGGATAGAGGTTTCCGTCTCCTCTGAAATCAGGATTTTGATCTTATTGCGCACAGCCTCAGCAGAATGCCCTTCCCCACCATCAAGGCTCGGAATAGCTGCCGTAAAGAAATATTTCAGCTCAAAAAGGCCCCGCGTTGTATGCATGAATTTATTCGATGTCACACGGCTCACGGTGGACTCATGCATTTCAATCGCGTCGGCCACGTCTTTTAATTTTAGCGGGCGCATATGATCGACGCCATAAGCAAAAAAGGCATCTTGCTGTTTCACGATTTCACTCGCGACTTTTAAAATTGTTCGCGCGCGCTGATCGAGTGACTTCACCAACCAACTCGCATTGGCGTGACATTCGGAAATAAATTCCCGCGCGGTTGCGTCTTCGTCCCCGACCCGTTTAATTTCATTATAATAGCGCTTATTCACCAATACACGCGGCAGAGTATCAGCATTTAATTCAACCGCCCAACCGCCTTGCGGGGTTTCGCGGATAAAGACATCCGGTTCGACACACGCTGCCAATGTCCCTCCAAATGCCGCCCCCGGTTTCGGTGAACAATCCCGTAGACGCGCAATCATCGCGCTCATACGGTCGCGCCCGACATCACAAATCTTCATGAGTTTCGACAGATCATGCTTCGCCAAAAGGTCAAGATTGGCCAGCATCGCCTGCATCGGTTCATCCAGATGGCCTTTCTCCCGCAATTGCAGCGCCAAACACTCCATCAAGTTCCGCGCAAATAACCCGGTTGGTTCACAGGCCTGTAGCTGCACTAAAATAGAGGACACGCGCGCAGCGCCCACACCCATATTCTCGGCAATCTCGTCTACGCTCATGCGTAGATATCCCGCTTCATCCAATTGCCCGATCATATAATCCGCAATTAAACCGTCCCGCGCATCAAGGCGTAAAAGGGCGCGCTGACTTTGCACATGATCCGTCAGAGAGATATCCGCCGCCGTATTCGCCGCCGCATCATAATCTCCGCTGCCGGAAAAACTGCCTGAGCTGTCATTACGCGACCAATCGACAGAGCCCCCGACATCGGCTGCTGTAGCCTCACTATCGATGGCATGAGCAGGTGCGTCGAGGTCAGAAGCCTTTTCCCCCGACGAGACAGTATCCAGTGTCGCGTTGAGCGTTTCGTTCAATGTCGCAGCCACGTCTTCGCCGCGTCGGTTCTCATCCCCTGTGCCGCGCTCCAGCAGAGGGTTGCTTTCCAACTGTTCTTCAACAAATTCAGCCAGTTCAATATTGGAATATTGCAATAGCTTGATGGCCTGCCGCAATTGCGGCGTCATCGCCAGTTGCTGACCCTGTCTGGCCTGTAATTTAGGCGCTAATGCCATCCAAAATACCCATGTTCACTTATCGGGCCTGTTTTTAGTATGTGGCCACGTTGGAACGGGTTTTAGGCAATAAGCCTTAATTTCACGTGTGATGACAGGGTTAATGAAGCGTTGAGACCCATATGATGTCACTGGCATGATGTCTGTAATCTGTTATGAGGCCTCTATGAACACCCAAGTCAAAATATGTGGCCTAACCCGTGCGCAGGATGTCGAAGCCGCCATAAGCGCCGGCGCAGATTTTTTGGGCTTTATTATTGAGGCCAAAAGCCCAAGACGTCTGAGCGTGAAGCAAGCCACACCGCTTTTTGACGGAGCAGCAGGTTTAGCCAAACGCGTCGCCGTGACGGTTAACGCAGATGAAACTTTACTCGACAAAATCGCCTTCACTCTAAAACCCGATTATGTCCAATTCCACGGCGATGAGAGTGTTGACCGTTTGGCCGATATTGCCAAACGCTACGATTTCAAGATTATCAAAGCCTGCGCCATTGCCTCGGATGACGATATGAAAGCGGCAGGGGAATATGCGGGTGTCGCCGACCTCATGCTGTTTGATGCCAAACCACCCAAAGGCTCTGACGTGCGGGGCGGACATGGCATCGCGATCGATTGGAGCATCATTCGCCGCGCACCGACACCGAAGCTTTATGCCTTGGCAGGCGGCCTAACGCCCGAAAATGTGGCTGAAGCGATCACCGCGACAAAAGCCCCAATGGTTGATGTTAGCTCTGGCGTTGAAGCCGAGCCAGGCATAAAAGACGTGTTGAAAATCCAAGCCTTTATGAAAGCGGTTCAATCAAATGGGTAAACCGGAAAATATCACGACGCCTGATGAGAATGGGCGCTTTGGCGATTTTGGCGGGCGTTATGTCGCCGAGACCTTGATGCCGCCTATTTTAGAGCTGGAGAAGGCCTATGAAGAGGCGAAGGTTGATCCGTCTTTCCAAGACGAGCTCGACTATTTCCTGAAACATTATGTGGGTCGCCCCAGCCCGCTTTATTTCGCGGAACGTCTGACCGAGCAATCAGGTGGCGCGAAAATTTATTTCAAACGCGATGAGCTGAACCATACCGGCGCGCACAAAATCAATAATTGCATGGGCCAGCTTTTGCTCGCCAAGCGCATGGGTAAGAAACGCATCATCGCCGAGACGGGCGCGGGCCAGCACGGCGTGGCCACGGCGACGGTCGCGGCGCGACTCGGTATGGACTGCATTGTCTATATGGGCGCAGTAGATATTGTCCGGCAAAAACCGAATGTGTTTCGGATGCGCCTCCTTGGTGCTGAAGTGCGCGCCGTGCATTCCGGCACAGCCACACTCAAAGACGCGATGAACGAAGCCTTACGCGATTGGGTGACCAATGTCGGCGATACGTTTTATTGCATCGGCACAGTGGCGGGGCCGCACCCTTACCCCGCCATGGTACGTGATTTCCAAGCCATTATCGGACGTGAAGCGAAGCAGCAAATCCTAGAAGCCGAAGGCCGCCTGCCTGACGCCGTTGTTGCCTGTATTGGCGGCGGGTCAAACGCGATGGGTCTATTCCACGAATTTGTCCCGCATGAAGAGGTACGCCTCATCGGCGTTGAGGCCGCAGGCAAAGGTGTGAAGTCAGGTTTACATGCGGCGTCTCTGACGGGCGGCACGCCTGGCGTATTGCATGGGAACCGCACTTACCTCCTACAAGACGAACACGGTCAAATCGCGGATGCCCATTCGATTAGCGCGGGCCTGGATTATCCCGGCATCGGGCCGGAACATGCGCATTTACACGATATTGGCCGCGCGGAATATGTCAGCGCCACAGATGACGAAGCGCTGCACTGGTTCCAAGAATGCGCGCGCCTCGAAGGCATCCTCCCCGCGCTGGAGCCCAGCCACGCCATCCCCCGAACCGTCGAACTCGCCAAAGAGCTCGGCCCGGACGGGTTAATCATCATGAACATGTGCGGCCGCGGCGATAAAGACGTGTTCACCATTGCCGATGCTTTGGGTGAGCATATTTCGGAGGGCACGGAGTGACCGCATTCGATCCTGTGAATCGAATGCAACGGAGTGCCAAAACCGCTAGCGGTTTTGGTTTGGTATTATTTTCAACTCTTCTTCTAACTAATTGTCAGAGCAACAAATCTGAACGTATCAATATCTCTCCCTTTCTCGATATCCCACGTGTGGAAACAATTGCTTCAATGTACGTGGAAGACATTCGCTCCGACAATCAAAAATACCGTGTTATTATTTTTGAAGAATTGTTTCCCCTCAGAGACACCAAGATTGAAGAACAAAATAGAATTTTAGAGAATTACATCGTCAATTTGGAGCAAACAGGTTGGAAGTATTTTGGGATAGTCGAAAGTCATTACGAGGGAGTTGACAGAGTTTGGCGTTTCAGCACCGATGAACAGGATTGTGACGTTACTATCAAATTAAGACTGGTCGATTATTATAAAGAAGTCGGAGATGTTTACTTCGGCGTTGAAAGTCATGATCGAATACAATTTCAACTTACTGAGGACGTATCCACTCCTTGCAAACTTAAGATACCCTCCAAAAGCTTCGAATCTAATTCAACCCAATAGACTTGAAATTTAAAATAGCCTACCTTTTTGACCAAAGGCTAGACCAATAACCCCTCATGATTCTCAACACTCACCTTCCGATCAAAGCCTGGCTCGATCCGCAGATGTCACGTCTTCCGGGTGTGCGGCCCATCGCAATAAAAGACTGGCTCGCGAAATCCGAGACCTATGACGCGCAAATGGCGTATCGCCGCGCGCTTATTGCGTCACAGAGAGATATAGTATTTCAATCCACGCCAAAATCCGAGGCGGCCTGTATTGAGCTAAGAGACCTCATATTTAAAGAGGCTCATCTATCCTATTCCGAGCAAGATCATCCTCTGCTGGAGGCCGCATCTCACATCCAAGAAGATCTGTGCATTTTGCAGAAAGACGGTGATCGACATATTTTGACCGCCGCCGTGATGTGTTTCCCGTCGAGTTGGGATGTGCGCCAGAAAATAGGGCGCTCGATTGAGAGCATTCACGCCCCAGTTCCTGAATTTTCTGACGTCTCAAACAGTGTCGAACGCATGTTATCCGCAATCCGCGTCGAACAGCCTTTGGGGCGCGCCAATTTCTTGATCTACACAGACCCAGAGCTACATCAGCCGCGCGGCGAAGGTATATCAAAACCCATAGAGGCGACTGCTCCCAGATGTATCCGTGTGGAGCGCCAAACCTTTCGAAGACTCCCTGAGACTCGCGCAGTTGTTTTTGCGATTCATACTTATATTGTGGCGGAAAGCACTTTGTCCGCAAAAGAACATCGGGCCTTGGCAAAATTCAAACCCGAACTTCTTAGTACGTCCTGAAAGGTTCGATTTGCCACGTCAATCCCACTCGGCTAATCTCCCCAAAAAGGGGAGCGCACCAATGTCATACGCCACTCAAAGCCAAGCCGCTGGGCGGCACATCTTACCTGACCTTGTCCGCGCCTTTGCCGTTCTCGGTATCGTGCTCGTCAATGTCGCCTATTTCGCTTATCCTGGGGAAGTCACCTATCATGATGGCGGGTTAAAGACGGGGCTTGATAACGCCGCCTATTTCGGCGTGAATGCATTTTTCCTGTTTAAAGCCTATACACTTTTCTCTTTCATGTTTGGTGCGGGATTGGCCTATCAAATGATGTCAGCGCAGCGGCGCAACCTGCCGTTTGGGCGTCGTTATTTCCGTCGGCTTTTGGGGCTTTTTATCCTTGGCGTTCTTCATGTCACTCTGGCGTTTGTTGGTGATATTCTGATGATTTACGCCGTGTTGGGATGCCTGTTATATCTCTTCCGCAATAAACCCGTGAAGTCCCTCATGCGCTGGGGTATCGCTTTTGTTATCCTTCAAATCGTGCTGTCATTGCTCGGCGCAGCCGCTTTCTATGCAGGCGAAACATTCTCCCCGGAGGAAATGGCCGCAGGCTTTGTCAAAATGCGCGAAGCCTTTCCCGGATATTATGAGGTCTTCGGCTCCGGCAGTTTCATTGACACAGTCGCAGGGCGTTGGTCAGGTTGGGGCGGCTTCATCAGCTTCGCTTTGCCCATTCAGGGCCCGGGCATTTTGGGTTTCTTCCTCCTCGGTCTCGCGGCCGTCAAGAGCGGCGTGATAACAGACCCGCATGCGCCGCTCTGGCGCAAAGCAAGACGGATTTATCTCCCGCTCGGCCTTATCATCAGCGCCTTCGCCGCTTATGTGATGTATGCCGCGCATGACCCAATGACCGCCAAAGGCATGCTGGGTAATGCGCTGATCCTCATCGGTTCGCCTTTTGCATCTCTTGGCTATATAGGACTGATCGCGAAATGGGCCGCCGCGCCCGACAGCGCGTTTAAGACCTTTATGGCCCGCGGGGGCACAGCCACGCTCTCGATCTATCTCTTGCAATCGCTCATCCTCTCTTGGGTCTTCAACGGATACGGACTTGGGCTTTACGGTCAAATCGGCGCAGCAGGCTGTATCGCGATTGCGCTGGCCACGGGTCTGTTCACTCTCGCCGCCATGAGTCTCTGGCGCACGAAATTCGAACGCGGCCCGTTTGAAATCCTACTGCGCAATTTCACCTATTGGGGCGATAATCGATAGGGTGTTTCCTCATCCCCTATTTCTTCTGGCCAAAGGGGGTGCGCGATTGTAAGAGCCGCCCCTATGACACGCCGTATCGATGATATATTTGCCGCCCGCAAAGTAAAAGGCCAAGCCGCCTTTGTCGCCTATATGATGGGGGGAGATCCTGATCGTGCCACGTCGCAAGCCTTCCTCAATGCCTTGCCCGAAAATGGCGTGGATATTATTGAGCTGGGCATTCCCTTTACCGATCCTATGGCGGACGGCCCCGTGATTGAAGAGGCAGGTATTCGCGCCCGTAAATCCGGCACAACGCTGACGACGGTCTTGGACATGGCGACAGAATTTCGCCAAACGAACGACACAACCCCCATCATCGTCATGGGATATTGTAATCCGATACATCACATGGGCTATGAGGGTTTCGCCAAAGCCGCCAAAGCGGCGGGCGTGGACGGCGCGATCATTGTCGACCTCCCGCCCGAAGAAGACAGTGAATTACGCGCGGCGTTTGAAGTCTATGACCTCGCCCTTATCCGCCTCGCCACACCAACAACGGATGCAAAGCGCCTGCCCAAAGTGGTGAAAGGCACGAAAGGTTTTGTCTATTACGTGTCGATGACGGGCATCACAGGCGCCAGCTTTGCCCAAGCGGGCAGCGTCACCGCGCAAGTTGCCCGCGTACGCGACGCCGCCAACCTACCCGTGGTCGTAGGATTTGGCGTCAAAACACCCGAACGCGCCCGTGAAGTCGCCAAAGACGCCGACGGTGTGGTCGTTGGGACGGCCATTGTCAAAGCCCTGCATGAAGACGGTTATGATGCGGCACTCGCGCTGGTCAAATCCCTCGCCGACGCGACGCATGGTGTTTAATTTACATCGCCGCACAATAATACAGGGCGCGGCGGCGCTTGCCATGCTTTCGACAACCGGATGCAACACAGCAAAGGACGTGGAAAATATGTTTGGATTAATCGGCAAAATTACAGCAACCGGAGGCAAGCGTGAGGCTTTAATCGCGATATTATTAGACGGCACCAAAGACATGACGGGATGCCTCCAATATATTATTTCAAAGGATAGCACAGACCCCAACGCAATTTGGATTTCCGAAATTTGGATCAGTGAAGCGCATCACAAAGCGTCACTCTCCTTACCCTCCGTGCAAGATGCCATTGGCAAAGGACGTGACATGATTGCAGGCATGTCGCAAATTGCAAAAACAGAGCCTGTTGGCGGTATGGGATTGGGATAGGCATGGCTTGGGACAGACGACGACATCCTGATTTGGAAGCGGACCTAGATATATTACTTGGCGATTTACGTTCGGAGTGGAATTTTGAGGCAGACCTCACGGCGAAATCACTACTCGACGGCGGTAAACCGCTGACCTCGAAAGTCTTCACCGAAAAGCTCATTCTTGCCGAAGGACTCAAGATCGAAGACGAAACCAACATGATCCGCCGCGTCAAACGCAAATTCGTCCAACGCTATGGTCATGAAGTGAGCAAGAAGGGTTACCGGATTTAGACGATGCCTCTTAAACAGAGGAATTGAAATCAATATTTGGCATAGCCCGTTTCATATATTGATCAAATAAAGGCACTGTAAATTCAGTGTCTCCATAAGAGGGAGAATAAATCATCCCTTTTTTAATAAGGCTACTGCGTGTTGGTGAAATTGATGCCGGTTTGACACCTAGAATATCTGCAATATCACTTGATCTATGAATACCGCGACCGAGTTCCGCTAACGCACGCATGTATTTCTTTTCACTAGGCGTGCATCTATCCAATCGGACTTTGAAAAAGCTTTGATCTAATTCATATAATGCAGAGTCAGAGATATTTTTAATAGCACTCAACATAATTGGGCTTGTTTCCGCATAATTCCAAGCTTCATAAGCCCATTGCTGAATAAAATATGGATATCCTTCTGTCTTTGAAATAATCTCTTCGACAGCTTTATTTTCGAACTCTACCCCCTCTTCAGATGCAGGGTTAATGATAGCTGCTTTTGCATCTATATCTTTAAGAGCTCCAATTCTTGGAAAAGAAAACAGTCTTTCTGCATAGGATTTTGAATTACCTGCAATTCCGAGAATCTGAGGCAAGCCCGCCCCAATTAGAATAAGAGGCAACCTTAATTGATTAATTTTATGAATTGCCATAATTAAGGCTGAAAATTCGTCAGGTGCCAAATATTGTAATTCATCTACGAAAATTGCGATTGGCCAGTCAGCCGCTTTAGCCGCCTTGCCCAAAGCTTCGAAAAGTTCCGGTAAGTCAGCTTCTAAATCTCCGCTATCAGCTGTGCCCTTTTCAGAGTCAAAACCTACCTCAATATCAGCAATTTTTACGCGTAAACTAGACACGAACCCTTTAAGTATTTTCAATCCGCGCATGGCGACCTCGGTCGCTTTGTCCTTAGCACTAATTCGAATTAACGCTTGTCTAATTCCCGGGACGATCAGCGCCGGTAGAGTCTTCCCCTCATGTGCCTCCAAGCTCATACTATAAAAATGTTGTTGCTCCGCTAAAATATTAATTTCATTTAGTAAAACAGTTTTTCCAACCCCTCGAAGACCAACCATAATGAGGCTTTTAACAGGTCTTCCAATTGCCGTTCGTTGTAGTGCAATATTTGCTTCTTCTAAAAGCTCGCTCCGACCGGCAAGCTCTGGCGGGCGTGTACCTGCTCCCGGTGCATAAGGATTTCTAACTGGATCCATGATATAAAGGTTTTTTATAGTTATAGTGAATATTTAATATAACCATGTATATAACATAAAATTTCTTATAACAATACAATAATATTGTAATTAAAACCCTACCCCCGCCGCAATACTCTGCAAGCTCTCGACTGTGTAATCGCCTTTGGATAAATCCTTGATCGCTTCAGTCGCAGCGCGGGCGGCGGCGGCTGTCGTGAAATAGGGGATTTTTTCCGTGAGCGCCGTGCGACGTAAACTGAAACTGTCTTTCAACGATTGTTTTCCGCTGGTGGTATTAAACACTAATTGCACATCGCTGTTTTTCATTGCGTCGACGATATGCGGGCGGCCTTCATGGACTTTTTTGACATATTCAACTTCAATCCCTTGCTCTCGCAAATATTTGGTCGTACCGCCCGTGGCCATGATAGTGAAGCCGAGTTTAATTAACTCTCTGGCCAGATCCGCCATGAGCGGTTTGTGCTCTTCACGCACGGAAATAAACACCTTACCAGACTTCGGCAGAACAACGCCGCCGCCGAGTTGGCTCTTGGCAAAGGCCATACCAAAGGTCTCGGACAAGCCCATGACCTCCCCGGTTGAGCGCATTTCCGGGCCAAGCACCGTATCCACGCCGGGGAAGCGAGCAAATGGGAAAACGGCTTCTTTGACCGCAATATATTTCTGCGGACGTGTAGAGAGATCAAATTCAGAGAGCTTATGCCCTGCCATCACTTTGGCGGCGATATTGGCAATAGGCAAGCCAATGGCTTTGGCCACAAACGGCACAGTTCGCGAAGCCCGCGGGTTCACTTCAATCAAGTAAACCTCCCGGTCCTTGACAGCGAATTGTGTGTTCATCAAGCCAACCACACCAAGCTCCAATGCGAGCGCTTTGGCCTGATGACCTAACTCGGCCACAATATCCGCAGACAAAGTATAAGGCGGCAGTGAACAGGCGCTATCGCCCGAATGCACGCCTGCCTCTTCGATATGCTCCATGATGCCGGCCACAAACACCGTTTCACCGTCACAAATCACATCAACATCGACCTCAACCGCATCACGCAAATATTGATCAATCAAGAGTGGGGATTTACCCGAGACTTTCACGGCCTCCGTGATATAACGATTTAATTCAGCATCGCTATCCACGATTTCCATACCGCGGCCACCCAGCACATTGGACGGGCGCAAGACAAGCGGATAGCCAACAATATCGGCTGCGGCTTGCGCCTCTTTGGCATTGCGCGCAATCGCATTATTGGGCTGTTTCAAGCCAAGCATTTCGACGAGGTCTTTGAAGCGTTCGCGATCTTCGGCGCGGTCAAGCGCATCGCGTTTTGTTCCCAAAAGCGGAATGCCGTTGTCTTCCAAGGCCTCGGCCAATTTCAACGGCGTCTGCCCGCCGAATTGTACGATAACGCCTAGCAATTCGCCTTTGGCTTTTTCCGTCGTAATTAATTCGAGAACATCTTCTTCGGTTAATGGTTCAAAATAGAGACGGTCAGATGTGTCATAATCCGTCGACACCGTTTCGGGGTTACAATTGACCATGATACTCTCAATGCCGATATCGGCGAGCGCATAGGCGGCGTGACAACAGCAATAATCAAATTCAATCCCTTGGCCGATACGGTTCGGCCCGCCGCCCAGAATGATAACTTTTTTCTTGTCCGAGACACGGGCCTCATCTTCGACAACCCCGCCAAAACTTGGGTTTTCATAAGTCGAATACATATAGGGCGTCTTCGCTTGGAACTCAGCAGCGCAGGTATCCACGCGTTTATAAACGGGGCGAACCCCCGCCTTGTGCCGCGCTTTGCGGACAATGTGTTCTGTTTTCCCCGTCAGCTCCCCAATGCGCGCATCGGAAAAACCTTCGGATTTAATTGCCCGCCATGTCGCTGCATCGCTTGGTAAACCTGTTTCGCGCAGCCACGCTTCGGCTTTGACGAGCGCCTCTATCTGGCGAAGGAACCACGGATCAATCTGCGTATATTGAAAGATTTTCTCAACCGTGAAATCATGACGGAAGGCTTGGGCCACAACCAAAAGGCGGTCAGGCGCGAGGATAGACAGCCGTGCTTTGATCGCACTGCGCAATTCATCTTCGCTCATCTCCCCACTTGGGTCGATGGTGATTTCATTCAGACCCGTCAGGTCGGTTTCCAGCGAACGCAGGGCTTTCTGGAAACTCTCGGCAAAAGTGCGCCCTATTGCCATCGCTTCGCCTACAGATTTCATCGCCGTGGTCAGCACAGCGTCGGAGCCGGGGAATTTTTCAAAGGCAAAACGCGGAATTTTCGTGACGACATAATCAATGCTCGGCTCGAACGCGGCAGGCGTGGCCCCGGTGATGTCATTGTCGAGCTCATCCAGCGTATAACCGACCGCGAGCTTCGCTGCGATTTTCGCAATTGGAAAGCCTGTCGCCTTGGACGCCAGCGCAGAAGAACGCGACACGCGCGGGTTCATTTCAATGACGACCATACGCCCGTCGACGGGATTCACGCCGAATTGCACATTTGATCCGCCCGTTTCTACGCCGATTTCACGCAGAACCGCAATCGAGGCATCACGCATGATCTGATATTCTTTGTCGGTTAGGGTCAGCGCAGGTGCGACCGTAATAGAGTCGCCCGTATGCACGCCCATCGGATCAATATTTTCTATCGAACAAATAATGATGCAATTATCGGCTTTGTCGCGCACGACCTCCATCTCATATTCTTTCCACCCGAGCAGGCTCTCATCGACGAGCACTTGATTGGTGGGGGACGCTGAGAGACCGGACCGAATAATTTCTTCATATTCTTCAACATTATAGGCCACGCCTCCGCCCGTACCGCCCATGGTGAAAGCGGGACGTATAATCGCGGGTAGTCCTGTGACCTCCAGCGCGTCCATCGCGCGAGCTATCCCGGCTTGAATATCACCGTCCGGAGCCGTCACAATCGTCGCGCGCGGATTTTCAAGACCGATTTTCGTCATGGCTTCGGCAAAGCGTTCGCGGTTTTCGGCTTTGTCAATCACGTCGGCTTTGGCCCCTATCATTTCAACGCCGTATTTTTCCAGTACACCCATGTCCTCGAGCGCCAGCGCCGTATTCAACGCGGTTTGTCCGCCCATGGTCGGCAACAGCGCGTCAGGGCGTTCTATCTCGATAATCTTTTCGACCATTTCGGGGGTAATCGGCTCAACATAGGTCGCATCCGCCATGCCGGGATCTGTCATGATAGTAGCGGGGTTGGAGTTGACGAGGATAACGCGGTAACCCTCATCCTTGAGCGCTTTACAGGCCTGAACCCCTGAATAATCAAACTCGCAAGCCTGCCCGATAATAATAGGCCCCGCCCCGATAATAAGGATGGAGGAAATATCAGTACGTTTTGGCATGAACGACAACCCAAATGCAGCGTTAAAACATCAAGAATCTAGCAAGAAAAGCCAAATTGCCTTCGTTTAGAGAAACGGGCGGCGCGGCGCAACAGGCGAGTCAGGAAAAGGGTGTGTGTATGCGGTAGGAACCACCCCATACACTTCAACGCGGCCCTATAATATCACTTGGCTTTGAAACCCACCTTGGCGTGGCTGCCGTCGCAAAAGGGTTTATTGGCACTTGCGCCGCAACGGCAGAGGCGGCAGCTATTGGTGCGTTCGATAAGCGTGCCTGATCCGCCGCAAATTTCAAGATTGCCGGAAATGGCTAAAGGGCCGTTCGGTTGCGGTCGAACATCAAGAGTTCCGTCGCGGTTTTTGAGCATATCTACATCACGTGGCGCATGTTCCCCACTGGCTTGAAACTCAATTTTGTGGTGGGAGCCGTCGCAATAGGGCTTATTGTTGGACGCGCCGCAACGGCATAGCGCACGGTTTACACCTTCGCCGTCGCTTTCCGCTGCGAGACTGCCTTCGGGCTCATGAATATTTAAATCCGCGTGAAACGTCAGCGGGCCATTTTCTATAACCCGCAGCACATTTACGGGCGGGGGCTGAACTTCTTGCCCGCCATCTTTGCGATGAACGCGAATGGCGCCTGATGCGCATTGCCGCGCAATCGCGTAAAGCACATCCGGCGGCGTATCATCGGGATAGAGCCAAGGGCCGTCAACATTACCGAGAAACGTATTAGGTGCCCCCATCACGCAAAAACGGGAATGCATACAAGCCTTGCCATCAAATTCCAGAACCAACTTTTCGCCTTCAATGATTTCGACTCCGTCTTTGCGTTTAATGGCGTTAATGGGTTTCGTACGGCCTTCACGGACTGGGTAATTCTGTGTCTCGCCTTCCGGCATATTATAACTCATGTCTCTGTATCCGATCCGTGGGTCGCAATAATCATAAGGGCTTCACGATTAAACGTCTCTCCGATATTTTTGACCATGTCGATTGATGCATCCACCTTGTCGGACAGGCCACGCATATCCTCGCCCGCCTCCATGATTTCGACAAAGCGGCAGGTGAAGACGCGCCACTCCGTACCCATTGGCAAAGGCGCCGCATTGCGCATTGTTGCAAAGCTCATTCCGGCGGTTTGTGCAGAATCCCCATTGGCCTGTATATGGGTCATGGCTTCGGCGGCCGGCGTCATCGCATACATCAAGTCTGTGGCTGCATTGATGAGAATGCGCTTTTCATCTTTTTTGCCGGGACGACCAAAGCTCTGCGTTAAAAGACGTAACATATGTATGTAAAGTGCATTGGTCCAATCCATTAATGTGGCCGCCATTGGCTCTCTCACCCACACCCTTCCATCGGGCGTCGGCGGACTGCGCATAACTGGGTTTTCGGCAACGGGCCGCGCAGGATCAAAGCTAGGATCTTCCTCCAAAAAAGACAAAAATTCATCTTTAATATTACAAAAGCGTTTGAAGTGAGAGGTCTCAACATGATCGGATGCTCCCTCGCCCTGCTCCTTAATCACGTCGATGGCCGCAATAGCATCCTTTAGCCCCAACACAATACATAGGCCGGGGAGTGGCGTGAGGTCAGGCCCGATTTGGCGAGACGCATCGCCGACGAACAAAACATTTTCGCCGTATTTGTCACACAGGATTTCAAAATGTTCAATAATCTTATCATAGAGTGCCCCAACAGTTGGGTAATCCATGGCCACGGGCATAAGGCGCGACTGCTCGATCGGGCCACGTTGATATTTATAAACACTCCGGAAGGGTTCGCTATCTTCAATGTCATGCGCGCATTCAGGGCGTTCCAAATAGATGAAGTGTTCCAACGTTGCCATATCGAAACGCCGCAACCGCACGGCCATATCGGCCGGCAAAGGCCCGGGAGAAATGGGAAAGTTCAATCGTCCAAAATGCGGTGCGCCGCCAATCGAACATAAAAGATTGGACACAATCGCAAGATGCCCCATTTCCTCAACGGCGATGCGAATGATACTGCGCCGCCAAGATTGTAGGGCTTTTGCTTGTTTTGCCGTCAGCCCTTCTTTTTCTTCAGTTTTGATTGAAAAGGCAGCGTATAAATAGGTAAGCATGAGGTTGTGTTCGACCTCTGCGGCCTCTTGCAGCATGCCCATCAATTGCTCTCGGGAGGCGATTTGGGAGGCCTCTGAAAGCTGCGCGATTTTACCCATATTGGCTCCAAAAACTCCGAAAAATCGCTGAGGACAACTGGCCCGTCTTGAAACTATGACGATTTTCTTCTGTCTAAGGTTGCTTTATCAAAAAGGCAAGTTTTGGAATATGAACTGAGTTTGAACTGAAATACAACTTTACTCGTCTCTTATCTACAACGCTTAGTAATTAGATAATTAATGTTATTGAAACTTCACACATGCAGTTGTCGCAACTTGCCCAATTAGCTATTCTTATTATTCCGCGACCTCAGAGTCATTAAAGCCGTCTTTGCGCATCATTTCTAAGCAGGTCTCGTTGAGGTATAGCCGACTGCTTCCTGACCGAAATTTAACCCTTTGGTTGCGCGGAACGCGTTAAAATAAAGCTGTGAGACTGCGGCTAGCGAATTGCCTTTGAAGGGTAAAGGCTTATAAACGCACAAAATGATTATGGGACCCGACGCTGATGATTCATATGACAGCCATAAAAACCGCTTTTAAAGGTTTCGCACTCACGGCGGCGCTTTTAGCCGGAACAAGTCTGACCACGCAGGCACAGACACCGAGCCACGGCATTGCCGCTGTGGTCAATAGCGATATTGTGACCACACATGATTTGCGCCAGCGTGTATTGTTCATGCTCGCGACAACAGGGGCACAGCGCGATGAAGAAAGCATTACGCGTATACAGCAACAAGCTCTGCGCAATTTGGTCGATGAGCATTTACAAATGCAGGAAGCCGAAAAATACGAACAGACCATCGCGGATGAAGAAGTCAATCAAAGCGTTGCGCGCCTGATTGGTCGTAACGGTCTTGACCCAAATGAAGTGATTGGCCGCCTAGCGCAAGCGGGTGTCTCCATTGAAACGCTTCGCGATCAAGTCCGGTCTGAGATTGCATGGCAGCGCATTGTCAATGGCCTTTATGGCTCGCGTATTCGTATTTCCGATGCCCAGATTGATGAAACGCTCAACCGCATGACCGCCAATGCGGACAAGCCGAGCTTCCGCGTTGCCGAAATCTATATCGAAGCCACACCCGAAATCGGCGGTATTGACGGCGCGATGGAAGGTGGCAAAGCCATGATCCAACAATTACGGGACGGCGCTCCTTTCCCGCTTTTGGCACAACAATTTTCCTCTGCGGCCAGTGCCGCCCGCGGCGGTGATGTCGGCTGGGTACGCGAAGGCGAGCTTCGCCCCGAATTGGACGCCGTGATTAAAGAAATGGAACCGGGCGCAGTCTCTCAACCTATACAAGTGCCGGGCGGCATTTATGTCGTTGCCTTGGTCGAGAAGAAAATATCAGAGGCTGATACGCTCTATAAGCTAAAACAGGTCGGTATCCGCGAAGGCAGTTTTGAAGAAGCCAAAGCGCGTCTCATTGCGTTGCGCGATACGCTGACCTCTTGTGACTCTTTAGTAGAAGATGTGGCGGCGTTGGACGGCGTTGACCAGGCCGATATGGGCGAGCTCAAGGCCAGCGAATTAAACCCCGAATTAATCGATGTATTGGCGTCCACCGATGTGGGTACGATTTCGGATCCGATTGAACGTCCAACAGGGGCGGCTTCCATCATGGTCTGCTCGCGTGAAGCCACAGGTTCGGATATTCCGACCCGCGACGGTATCGAAGACCGCCTTATGGATCAGCAATTGGCGCAAGCCTCTCGCCGGGCTCTGCGTGATATTCGTCGGAATGCCACCGTCGTCGTACGTTAAAATATGACAGGGCGCCCACTCCTGCTGACAATGGGCGACCCGGCAGGCATTGGGCCGGAAATAACGCTAAAAGCTTGGGCAGCATTGAAAGATCAAGCGAATTTTTCTTTTGCTGTGATTGCGACCCCGCGCGTGATTGAACGCGCCAATCAAATTTACGGCTACCCCCTGAAAAAAATCAAAGACTGCAACCAGATTGCAGATGTGTTTCCAAATGCGCTACCTATCTTATCGATCGGCGGTCGCATGGCAGAACCCGGAGAGCCTGATCCGGATCATGCCCTCGCCGTCACGGAAAGCATTGAACGCGGCGTCTCTTGCTGTCTCTCGGGTAAAGCAGACGCGCTGATCACCAACCCCATCGCCAAAGAGGTGCTGTATAAAGCCGGCTTCGAATTTCCCGGTCATACGGAATATCTCGGCCAACTAACACAGGTGCATGACGCACCCTATGCCCGCGGCCCTGTCATGATGCTGGCAGGCGGTGGTTTGCGCGTGGGGCTTGCGACAGTGCATGTGTCCTTGAAAGACGCCGCCGCACAATTATCTGGCGACACCATTATTCAAAATGCGCGCGTGATAAACGGAGCACTGAAATGTGATTTCGGCATCGCCAAGCCCCGCATTTCTCTAACAGGGCTAAACCCGCATGCGGGTGAGAACGGTAGCCTTGGGTCTGAAGAAACTAATATCATCAACCCCGCCGCCCGCGTTTTGCGCCAAGACGGCATTAATGCCAGCGACGCCCAACCTGCCGATACATTATTTCATGCTGAAGCCCGCAAACATTATGATGCTGTCCTCGCGATGTATCATGACCAAGGTTTGATACCTGTGAAAACGCTCGATTTTCACGGCGGTGTCAATATTACATTGGGCCTGCCCATTATCCGCACCTCGCCCGACCACGGCACAGCCTTTAACATTGCTGGCCGAAACAAAGCCCGCCCTGACAGCCTGATCGCCGCGATTAAAACAGCCCGAGACATCGCCGATCACCGCAAAGCCTATCTTCATGGATAATTTGCCCAGCCTCAGCGACGTCGTCAGGGAGTATCATCTCGGCGCGAATAAAAAACTGGGGCAGCATTTCCTGTTGGATATGAACCTGACGGATCAGATCGCAAGATTGGCAACACCGCTACACGGCATGAATATCGCAGAAATCGGCCCCGGCCCCGGCGGCTTGACCCGCGCATTGCTCTCCAACGGGGCGGCTTCTGTGACCGTCATTGAAATGGATGAACGCTTTCTCCCGGCTTTGGCAGACATTGGCAAAGTCAGCGGGGATCGTCTGTCCATTATCAAAGGGGACGCGCTGAAATTCGATATTGCCGCGAACATTCCTGCCCCTCGAAAAATCGTCGCGAACCTGCCTTATAATGTCGGGACGAAAATGTTGATCAATTGGGTGACGGAGACACCGCTCTTTTGGGATCAAATGGTGTTGATGTTTCAAAAAGAAGTCGCAGAACGCGTCTGTGCCGCGCCGGGCGAAAATGCTTATGGCCGCCTTGCTGTACTCTGCCAAAGTGTCGCTCAATGCCATATCGCTTTCGATATTCCCGCACGCGCTTTCACCCCGCCTCCCAAAGTGGACAGCGCCGTTGTTGTCATGACGCCCCTTCTGATTGGGGAGCGTTATCCTCATTTAAAGTTACTCGGCCAGGTCACACAAGCGGCCTTCGGGCAAAGACGCAAAATGCTCCGCGCTTCCCTGAAAAGCTTTGCAAAGCAGCAAGGGTTAGACGCAACAGACTGGCTCGAAAAAGCAGAGATTGATCCGCAATTACGTCCCGAAACGCTCCCCGTCAGCGCCTTCCAACGGCTGACAGACGCGCTTTCAACAAAAAACTAACGCGCTTTTCCGGGGCTTTGGCCGCGTTTCATCGCACATCCCCCTAGATTTAACTGCTATATCGGGTAAGATTCGCGAGTGTGGGTCGGAGAGTCTCTATGGTATATCGCAGTCAATTAGGCAGAAGACGCCGTCGCGGTGGTGGATTCCGTTGGCAAATTATGGTGCTCTTTGCGATTGGGGCGGCCTTTTACTATTTCACCAATCAAGAAACCGTGCCGATCACGGGGCGTCAACAATTACGAACCATGACCCCTGCCCAAGAGGTTCAACTCGGGTTGCAAAGCTACCAACAAATCCTCTCTGACAGTCAAGTTTTACAACGCGGCCCCGTCGTCGATGCCGTTCAAGAAATTGGCGTAAGACTGGCACGCGAAGCCGAACGAATGATTGTGGAAGAAACAGGCAAAGAAACCGGATTTCAGTGGGCCTTCAATGTGATTGAAAGCGAACAAGCCAATGCCTTCGCTTTACCTGGTGGTTTTACGGCTGTTTATACGGGCCTTATTCCCATAGCCGAAAATGAAAACGGACTTGCCGTCATTATGGGCCATGAAATTGGCCATGCCCTCGCCCATCACGGCGCAGAACGGATGGCGCAACAAAATATGCAACGCATTGTCGGCGCAGGCGTGGCAATGGGTGCGGGCGGTATGGATTCAGGCGCGCAGCGCACCGTCATGGGCGTATTTGGAGGTATCAGCCAATATGGATTTGCGCTTCCCTTTTCACGCAAACACGAATCTGAAGCCGATGAAATTGGCCTCTATCTTGTGGCACGCGCCTGTTACGATCCCAGAGAAGCCCCGCGCCTGTGGGAACGTATGGGTTCTCAAGCCGGCGCAACGCCACCCGAGTTTCAATCCACACATCCAAGCCCCGCAACGCGTATTGCCGATTTCAACCGCCTGATGCCGACGGCCATCGAGATTTATAATCAAAGCTGCCCAAATAAAATTTCGCTTTAGTGCCCCCAAAGTTAGAAAGATCATATGACTGACACCGTCCTCGTTACCGGCATTTCCGGATTTATTGCCTCTCATGTGGCAGCGAAGCTACTGGATAAAGGCTATTCTGTTCGCGGGACCGTGCGCAATAAGGTCAAAGGGCAGCGCATTGTCGATGCCCTTGCTGCGGGCGGGGCAGACATCTCTAAACTTGAGCTTGTCGAAGCGGATCTTGAAAAAGATGCGGGTTGGGCCGATGCCGTTCAGGACTGTCGCTATATTCAACATATCGCCTCGCCTTTCCCCCTAGAAGCCCCCAGCGACCGCGAAGCGCTTGTGCCTGCGGCCCGCGCCGGCGCGCAACGTGTGTTGGAACACGGCTTTTCCGCAGGTGCGAATCGAATTGTGATGACGTCGTCTTTGGTGTCGATGATGGGACAGCCCGGACGCGGCAAAAAAATGTTAATTAAGGAAGAAGATTGGTCGGATCCGGATTGGAAACCGCTGACGGCTTATCCTGTGTCCAAAACCCGCGCAGAACTTTCGGCCTGGGCTTATGCCAAAGCCCAGGGCGTCGATCAGAAACTCACGACTGTTTGTCCCGGCCTTGTTCTTGGGCCTGACCCTTATAAAAATGGCGGAGCCTCGCTGAGTCTGGTGAAAGCCATGTTCGAAGGCGAGTTCCCGCGCACGCCCAAAGTGGCCTATCCCATAGTTGATGTGCGCGATTGTGCCTCCCTCCATGTGGCGGCGATGACAGCTGAAGGCGCAGGCGGACGACGCCTCATGTCGGCAGGTAAAACCTATTGGTTCGGTGAAATTAGCGACATTTTGAGGGAGGCCTATCCGCAGGCCAAAAAACTGCCCAAGGGGGCGCTACCGAATTTTGTCGTCAAACTTGTCGGTCTTTTCGATGATCGGGTCAAAGGCATCCTTCCCGACCTCGGCACATTCCACGAAGCCGATGCCGCCTATGTCACGAACCTGACAGGTGTTATTCCGCGTCCTTCAAAAGAATCGATATTGGCAGCAGCCGAAAGCCTCATCGCCAATGGTGATATCATTTTTGATTAGGCTCCTTATGGGGCGTCTTCGCGATTGGCTTTTCGGTTCATAAACATCACAGCATGCCCCATTGAGGCATTACCAAAGGTGATGGCGAAACCGACCATCAATAAAAAAATGGCTAAGACTGTATCTGATGATGAAAATATGATTGTGCGCATACTCATTACATTTACAGCCAAGCCGAGCGCCAAAAGCGTCCAGCCGATGATGATGCCTCTCAAACAGGCACGGATCATAAGTTTATGGATGCGACCCATAATGTTCCCCGATGTGACATGAGACGGGTCTCACGGCTTAAAACAATATAAGCCCGTCTTCATTATATATTGAGGATATGCCCGATAGCGGAATTTGTCGAGATAGATTTTGATATTTCTCTACTTCCATCATGATATTTCTTGATAAATAAATATCATTGGTTATTTTGTTATTTCGGAAGGCTAAAACAATGGTAAATCGCGACTCTAAACCGGGTAAAACTACAAACACCATTTCTGTGCGTGAGCGCGGAGAGGCTTTTAATATGCCCGCTGATGCCCCCCGCAAAAAATTTGCAACGCAAATGGATGCCGAGCTTCTTGAACAGTTGCGCCGTTATGCGAAGTCTGAAGGCCGCCAAATTCAAGCCGTTTTGGAAGATGCCGTCCGAGATATGCTCAAAGAAAAGCGAGGCTATCAAATGCGCCCTGATGTTAAAGCGGCGCATGATCAAATCGTGAAACGTTATGCCAAAACCTTTGAAGCCTTGGCGAAATGATCCGATGGTATCCGTCAATTGACGACGTTTTAGTTTTTCATGACATGCAGCTCGCCTTATTTGGCGGCGGCGTCGGGATTCGGGATATGGGGCAGCTCGAAGCCGCTCTGTTTCGTCCGCAAACAGGCTATTACAAGGACATTCTCGAAGAGGGCACTGCACTCTGGGAGAGTTTTATGCAAAACCATCCCTTTGTGGATGGAAATAAACGCACAGCTTTGGACGTGACATTGACATTCCTCGCCGTAAATGGCGTGGAATGTTCAGCCTCACCTGATGACATCACGGATTTCATTTACGGCTTATTCGACGCGAGTGATGTCAGCTTTCATAATCTTGACACTTGGCTGCGCACCAATACGCGGGCGCTATAACGCGTCCGCAAATCTCTCAAACAGGTAGAAACTGTCCTGCGGGCCGGGGCTGGCTTCGGGATGGTGTTGCACGGAAAAGACGGGTTTCCCTTTGAGGCGGATGCCACAATTTGAGCCATCGAACAGGCTGATATGCGTTTCTTCGACGGTGTCCGGCAGGCTTTTCTGATCCACAGCAAAGCCGTGATTCATGGAAACAATTTCGACTTTATGTGTTGTGTAATCTTTGACGGGATGATTAGCTCCGTGATGCCCTTGATCCATTTTCATTGTTTTTGCCCCCAGGGCAGCCGCCAACATTTGATGACCCAAACAAATGCCGAGTATAGGCATGTCTGCCGCGACCAGCGCTTGAATAACCGGCACGGCATATTCACCCGTGGCGGCCGGATCACCCGGGCCGTTAGAGAGCACAACCCCGTCAGGTTCCATCGCGAGAATATCCGCAGCAGATGTCGTACCGGGCACAACACTGACGGACAGGCCGACGCTGACAAGATTACGCAAAATATTTCGCTTCACGCCATAGTCTATCAGCACGACTTTTTTGATACCGTCCTTATCGCTATGGCCTTCAGGCCAGACCCAGCGGGCTTCGCGCCAATCAAAGGGCGCCTCTGCAGCCATGTCTTTCGCCAAATCCGCCCCAACAAGTCCGTGCCACTCCTTGGCCTTTGCGACTAACGCCTCAATATCAAAATTACCTTTCGGGTCGTGAGCAATGATGCCTTTCGGCATGCCTTTATCACGGATAAAGCCTGTAATCGCGCGCGTATCGACACCGGAAATCCCGATAATGCCCCGCTCCGAGAGCCAATCGCCCAATTCACCCTCAGAACGCCAATTAGACGCAGGCGTCACGGCCGCTTTAAATATCGCGCCACAGGCGGCAACTCGCGCGGCCTCGGTTGTGGCTTCTTCGTCTTCTTCTGTCGTGCCCGTATTGCCGATATGAGGAAAGGTGAAACAGATGATTTGCGACGCGTAAGACGGGTCTGTTAGAATTTCCTGATAGCCGGTAATGGCGGTGTTAAAGCAAACCTCGCCAACTGCGGAACCTGTGGCTCCAACCCCTTGGCCATAAAAAACGTCACCCGTTTCAAAGACAAGAACCGCACTGGCAGAGGGCGTGTAATTATTGGCCATAAGCCTATCCTTGCATAAACCGCGAGTCTTTAAAACGCGAGTCTGGTTGAAAACAGGCCAAACTTTGAAGGGTTTTAAGGATCAGCCTCTATTTTTCAAGGGCGAATATGTATTAGAGCGCGAGGCTGCCCGCCTCACCCACAGAAAAACACAGCTTTCCGAGTTACAGCTTCTGGTGGCTTGGCAAGTCTGTCCAAGGCGTTATAATGATTGTTTAGCAGCGCGTGGGACAAGCTGCTTTTAGGACTTTGTCGGGCCTGATATTGGGTCGTCACGTGAAAATCATTATGCCAGTTGCCGCTACCCCTTTACGGGACCTTATTTCTGACAACACAAAAGACGCGATGCGCGCCAAGGACTCGATTCGTGTTTCGACTTTGCGCCTTGTGAGTGCCGCTATCAAAGACCGCGACATTGCCGCCCGTGCCGAAGATCGCTGCGAAGGGATTACGGATGCAGAAATTCTGTCAATCTTGTCTAAAATGGTCAAACAGCGCGAAGAAAGCGCAAGGACTTACGATGATAATGGCCGCCCCGAACTCGCTGACCGCGAACGGACTGAAATCGAAATCGTACGAGAGTTTATGCCACAACCCCTGTCCGAGGACGAATTAAAGAACGCCGTCGCGAAAATCGTTGAAAAAAGTGGCGCGACTTGTCTGAAAGATATGGGCAAAATCATGGGACAGCTTAAAACGGACTATGCAGGTCGTATTGACATGGGCAAAGCCGGCGCCGTGGTCAAAAGCCACCTCTGCAGTTGATAGCTCTTGCGAAACAGGCCTAAGCTTCTTAGTTAGGCTTTAGATTTCGAGACATCAAAAGACACTCCATATGAGCTTCCTTCAATCCATCATCGTATATTTTCTTGCACCCGCTATTGGGCTGCTGCAAATCATCCTGATTGTGTATATGATTTTCAGCTGGCTGATTGCCTTTAAAGTCGTCAATTTACGCAACCCGATCATGGGACAAATCTACAGCCTTTGCGCCTCGATTGTTGAACCTCTGCTCAACCCGCTCCGCCGTTTTATCCCGCCCCTAGGCGGATTTGATATGGCTTTCTTGGTGCTGTTTATTCTGCTCGCTTGGGCAAGAGGATATCTCGTTCCCATGCTATATTCCGCCGTTGGGTAAAGCCCTAACCCTCTACAATTTTGTTAAATGTCTTTTGGTTCATCGGGCGATGAAATCTCACGCCGATATAGGCTGTATTGTGCCATTTGATATGACCCGGATACCAGTGCCCGTCCAAATAAACCTGTAGCGTTTTTTGTCGGTCAACATGATCAACATGTTCTAACTTACAACCATTCGCCGTAATATCGACGATCGTCATATCGTGTTTGGATTGACCCAAGCGCACAGTTGTAGGCTTATGAATGATCCGCCGTGTCTCCCGCGGTTTCGGACGTTTCTTCAAAACGTAAAACATCCCCAACACAGCGCCTATCGCCATGGCAAAGAGCAGTAAGACATCCACCTGAAGATTCTCACGGCGTTCTATTTTCGCAGGACGAAGATGCCCGCTATTCTGCATTACACTGCGAACATTTGAGCGCCCGGGAACAGGCGCATCAGGTGCTACACGTTTGTTTTCCTTTGACTCGCTCGCGCCATTTTTAAACAAGGCCTTATCCGTTGACGAAACGCCCTCCGTTGGATTGAGGTCGTCTACCTCTTGGCAATTCCAAAATCGTCCTAAGGTTTCCAGAGACATTGCAAAGTTTTGGCTCGCCCCCTTTTGCAACACCCATTCGGCATAGGTTGAATTCCCGCTCTCCGCCCCCGCAATTGC
Source organism: uncultured Algimonas sp. (assembly GCA_964352855.1). Taxonomy (GTDB): domain Bacteria; phylum Pseudomonadota; class Alphaproteobacteria; order Caulobacterales; family Maricaulaceae; genus Litorimonas. The sequence continues at coordinate 55,307 of CAYGTR010000018.1, forward strand.
GTCGCGAAGGGACGACAGATAAAGCGTAAACGTTTCACTCTCTTTCGGAAAATCCTGTTGAACTGTTTGCGACACCAGCATGCTCGGCGTGAAACGATCCAGCCGTTGTTTCAGCTCCGACATCGTATCATCGAAAGAGCTCGCGCGTCCCGTCTGAACGTCTCTGACAAGAGAAAACACGCCCAAAGCCTCATCCATGATAGCACATCTCTCCTGCGCCCAAGCAGACTGACAGCCACAAGCGACGATGAGGCTAAATGCCAGAATGAAACGATGGAACATGACACCCGCTTTAAGCGTATAAAATGAACTACCCTTTAACGGTGTTACCTCATGAGATGTGAAAGGAGCGCTGCGAAAGATGAAATCACGCCAGCTGCTATAAATTATTATTCCATGCGGCTGGTTTCATTTGCTATGCTAATAAAAGGCTCAGGAGATCCCCTATGAAACTTGCCCTACTATGCCGTAACCCTCGGCTTTATTCCCATACGCGCCTTGTAGAGGCGGCTGAAACACGCGGCCATACGATAGACGTCATTGACCACTTAAGGTGCTTGATTGACATCGCCTCAGGCGAACCCAGCGTGGTTTATAAAGGAGAAGAAATTTCCCATTACGACGCTGTCATTCCGCGCATTGGGGCATCTGTCACATTTTACGGTACGGCCGTGCTGCGCCAATTCGAAGTCATGGGTACCTATCCGGTGAATGAGTCCGTCGCGATCTCGCGATCCCGCGATAAGCTCCGCAGTCTTCAATTATTAAGTAAACGCGGGATCGGTCTGCCGCGCACTATTTTTGCGCATAAAACCAATCGTCCGGGACAGGTTGTTTCGCGGTTAGGCGGCGCGCCGGTCGTTATCAAACTGATCGAAGGCACGCAGGGCATTGGCGTTATGCTTAGCGATACAGACCGTGCGGCAGAAAGTGTTATCGAAGCGTTTGGCGGCGTCGGCAGCAATATTTTAGTCCAGGAATTCATCAAAGAAGCCGGCGGAGAAGATGTGCGCTGCCTCGTCATTGGAGACAAGGTTGTCGCGGCCATGCTCCGCAAAGGGGAAGAAGGCGAATTTCGCTCTAACCTACATCGCGGCGGCAGCGCCAAATCCATTAAAATTTCGCCGAAAGAACGTGAAACTGCGGTGGCTTCTGCCAAGGCGATGGGACTGAATGTCTGCGGCGTTGACTTACTGCGCTCCGCTCGCGGCCCTGTCGTGATGGAAGTTAATTCTTCGCCCGGACTGGAAGGCATTGAAAAAGCCACGGGAATCGATGTGGCCGGAAAAATCATCGAATTTATTGAAAAACATGCCAAGCCCGGCAAAACAAGCACGCGCGGCAAAGGCTGATATGCCAAAGACGAATATGCCAAAGACGAACAGACAGGACGCGTTCACCCTTGGTGACACGACAATACAACCCGGCAAACAAGCCACGGTTCTTATTCCCTTAAGCCGCCTCGCGGATCACACGGATATGACATTGCGAGCGCGGGTTATTCACGGGAAAAAGCCCGGCCCCGTTATGTTTGTGAGCGGCGCTATTCACGGTGACGAAATTATCGGTGTTGAGATTATTCGGCGTATCTCGCTCATGAAAATACTCTCCAAAATAAAAGGCACACTCATTCTCATTCCCGTCGTCAATGGGTATGGATTTTTGGGCATGTCACGCTACCTGCCGGACAGGCGGGATTTGAATCGTGTTTTTCCGGGCGTCGAGAACGGATCCCCTGCCTCTCAATTAGCCTATATTTTTATGCAGGAGATCGTCTCAAAATGCGACTACGGGATTGATCTGCACTCGGGGGCTATCCACCGCGAAAACTTGCCACAGATTAGAGCCGACCTCGACAATCCGGTTGTGAAAGACATGGCTGTCGCGTTCGGGGCGTCAATTATGCTGAACTCGAATTTGCGTGATGGATCTTTACGCGAAGCCGCCGGATCTGTCGGCTGTAACATGTTGCTTTATGAGGCCGGCGAGGCCCTGCGGTTTAATGAAACCGCTGTGCGTATCGGCGTCAAAGGCGTTTTGGGCGTCATGCGCCATACCGGGATGCTTCCGAAACTTAAACCTTTGAAACAGCGCATTACGCCGGTTCAACCTGTGTCCAGTCATTGGGTGCGCGCGCCGATTAGCGGCTTAATGCGCGCCACATACGGCCTGGGCGACGCCGTTAAAAAAGGCGCCGTTATTGCCAATGTTTCCGGCCCCTTAGGGGAGCAGGAGGCTGATGTTCTGGCAAAATATTCGGGGGTGATTATCGGGCGTACTAACCTGCCCATCGTAAACCGGGGAGATGCACTCTATCATATCGCCAGAGTGGATGATTTGGAGGATGCAGAGACAACCATCGAAGACCGTGTCTATAATGCAGAAAAAGACCCCCTCTTTGATGAGGTCGAAATCGTTTAATATGTTTGTCGCAATCACCCTTTCAAGGAGCAATATTTTAGGAGATTTTAAAGCGTTGGACACATTCAAAATGATAAATAGCAAGATCGCTACAGGGGCAAAGTAAACATAAATCACAGGGGTGAAACGCAATATTCTTCTATACCTTGACCGCTAATTCCTCCATTAATAAACTATTCGCTATTCGCGCACGACGTAATGAATAATTCAAAGCAGGACAGTATTATGAACATAAAGACTTTATTTTTAGTCACGGCTCTAAGCGGTTTTGTGTTATCCAGCTGTCAGCAACAGACTGATTCTGCTAAAATTGAAGCGTCCGAAACGGTCTCAGAGGATGTTGCAGTCACAATCGCAAACAGCACAACGCCCATTATTCTACCTGGGGCCCCGGGGCAGTCCTCCCAAATATTGGCTGCAGACGAGGCCATAAAAGTTGCCAATAATAGCTACTCACCGGATGATGTGTTTTTCATGCAGAACATGATCCCACATCATGCTCAGGCTGTTGAGATGTCCAACCTCGTGTCCTCCCGCACGAACCGGCCTGAAATCATTGATTTAGCCGGTCGCATAAAGGCGTCTCAAGGCGATGAGATAAAATTCATGCAAGATTGGCTGACCGAGAGAGATGAACCACTCGCCATGATGAGCCATGGCGGACACCATGAAGGAGATCATGGGGGCCATCACCAAATGGAGGGCATGGCCACGCCTGCTCAAATGGAACAACTGGCAAATTCAGAAGGGACTGACTTTGATGAATTGTTTTTGACACTGATGATTACCCATCATGAGGGCGCGTTGACCATGGTGAAAGATCTGACGGACCAGCCCGGATCTGCTTATGATCCCGTCCTTTTTAGTTTTATCAGTGATGTTAAAAATGATCAGAGTGCGGAAATTGAACAAATGAGCGCAATACTGGGCTCATTTTCTTCTGATCCGCGTGCAACGCTCGCTGCCGGATTTAAAGATGCGGGTGAAGCGGCAATGAATTTAAAGCTTGTTGCGTCCCTGCCTAAGCCCGCCGGGTTTTTTGATCCGAAAAATCCATCAGGTTTGCCGCCAATTAAGCCTAAAAAAGGTAATGACACGGAAAAAGAGTCCGACAATACTGATGATGGTCAAAGCTTGGACAATACCCAATGGAGTGACCGCTCTCCGCTCTTAAGTTTTTCGAATACGGATATGGCGTTTCAAGACGATATAATGGTCGCCGGCAGCTATCATGGATTTAATATCTATAAACTTCAGGAAGACGGCACACCTAAGCTTTATAGCTCAGTGGTCTGTCCGGGTGGACAGGGGGATGTCTCCGTCGTTGGTGATTTATTACTTATGTCGGTTGAGCAGACCCGCGGACGCGTGGATTGTGGCCTGCAAGGCATTAGCGAGGATGTGAGTGCGGATCGGTTCAGAGGTCTTCGGATTTTCGATATCAGCGATCTGGCCAAACCTGTCCAAGTAGGTCAAGTTCAGACATGCCGCGGGTCGCACACACATTCTGTTGTCACGCAAGATGAGACGAAGCTCATCGTCTATAATTCCGGGACATCCTCCATTCGCGATGGAGAAGAACTTGAAGGTTGTGTGGGTCGAATTCCCGGTGATGACCGCACGGCGCTTTTCCGTATAGATGTCATTGAAATACCCTTAGCGGATCCATCCAAGTCTCGTATTATTGACAGCCCAACCGTATTTGCAGATGAAAAAACGGGCCGCTTGGCGGGGTTGTGGCAGGGCGGAGATCACGGCGATGACACGCAAGAGACAAGTCAAACCAATCATTGTCATGATATTACGGTGTTCCCCGAAGCTAAAATTGCCGCCGGTGCGTGTTCAGGCAATGGTATTCTTTTCGATATTTCCGACCCACTCAAGCCCAAACGTATTGATGAAGTTGTCGATACTGGATTCGCGTATTGGCATTCAGCGACGTTCAATAATGATGGGACAAAAGTCCTCTTTACGGATGAATGGGGTGGCGGTAGCCGTCCGAGATGCCGTGTTTATGACCCAAAAGACTGGGGTGCTAATGCGATTTACGATATCGTGAACCAAGAGCTAGTCTTTAAGGGCTATTACAAAATGCCGGCACCGCAGACGGATGCTGAGAACTGTGTGGCTCACAACGGATCTATTATTCCTGTTCCGGGCCGGGATATTTTTGCTCAAGCCTGGTATCAGGGCGGGTTATCCATCTCTGATTTTACAGATTCAACCAATCCTGTCGAAATTGCGTATTTTGATCGCGGACCTATCCACGAGAAAAAACTTGTTCTGGGCGGTTATTGGTCGACATATTGGTATAATGGAAAAATTTATGGAACCGAAATTGCGCGTGGAATGGATGTCTTCTCACTCATCCCAAGTGAGCATTTGAGCGAGAATGAAATCGCCGCGGCGGCACTCGCGGATCAAGGGAATACATTTAATCCGCAACAACAATTCCCGGTTACATGGCCCGCCGAACCTGTCGTTGCCAAAGCCTATATGGATCAGTTGCAGCGAAGTGACAATATTACGGCTGAGGCATTCGCGGAATTAACACAAGTGCTTGATCGCGCCGAGACCCAATTAAAGAGTGGTGAAAGCGATGCGAAACTTTCAACTGAGCTGCGTGTTCTGGCCGAAGGCATAGAGCATGATGGGCTGTCGAAAACAGTTTCAGGCATCGCATCAAGGTTGCAATAATTCAGATAAGGAGGCGAGGCACCCTATTACATCGCCAGAGTAGATGATTTAGAGGATGCAGAAACAACAAGCGAAGACCCTGTCTACAATGTCAAGAAAGACCCTCTCTTTGATGAGGTCGAAATCGTATCACGTGTTTCCATGATCATCGCTCAAAAAGGGATATTTTTGGGTTTTTTGAGCCAAAAGGAAATTGAACAGTTAGGTCCCCTTGGGGCATTGCGGACTTAAGGAACATGCCAATTAGGATATTGTTTCCGTTAATTTTTCTTAAGATTTAGTCTTGAATAGCAAGTGATTATGGCCATTTATAACTTATGGCTGTAACAACTAAAACTCGATGTATTGTATGGGCTCGGGCCGCCGGGCGTTGTCAATTTCCTGGATGTAATGATATTCTCGTAGGTGATTTGAGAGCTGGCAATGACACCCTTAACGCAGCATATATCGCTCATATTGTCGCCGAGACGGAAGGCGGGCCGCGCGGTGACAAAGTACGATCACCTTTGTTAGCTGACGATCCTGACAACCTTTTACTACTATGCGATGCTCATCATCGCTTAATTGATAGAGATGAATTAGCAGACTATCCGGTGGAACGCCTTCTACAGATCAAACACGAATGCGAAACGCGGATCGAACTTGCGACAGATGTTTCACCTGACCGCGCTTCTCATGTTGTTCGGTATTCTGCGAATGTAGGACACAACGAAGGTGTAGTCGCGTTTAATAAGTGCCGCGAGGCTATGTTACCAGACTACTACCCTGCTGCTCGCACTCCAATTGACTTTTCTATGTCGGGATTGGATTTAGCCGATAACGAATCCGGATACTTCGAGTTACAAGCACAAAATTTAAAACGACAATTTGATGCGAAACTGCGAGGTGAATTAGAAAAGCAAGCAATAAATCACATTTCAGTATTTGCGCTAGCTCCTATTCCCTTATTGATGGAGCTGGGGCGACTGATTTCTGACATTACGCCCACTGAGGTCCATCAACTCCACCGTGAACCTGCAGGTTGGAGGTGGGCGGAAACAGGACCTGAACTCGTTTTCGGTATAAAAGCCCCTGACAACATCAACGACCCAATAGCTTTAAAATTGGAAGTATCGTCTAGTATTGCTGATGAGCGGATACAATCCATATTAGGCGCAGATGCATCAATTTGGAGCCTAAATGTTAGCAAACCCCATAATGATTGCATGCGATATCGCGATGACCTTCAGGCATTTCGCACCAATGCAAGAAGAGTCCTAGCGGACATCAAAGAAGCTCACGGGGAGAAAGCTGTTATCAATGTATTTCCAGCTGTTCCTGTCTCAGTTGCAGTAGAGTTCGGACGAATTTGGATGCCCAAAGCTGACCTTCCTTTGCACATTTATGATCAGTCACGAAACGATGACGGCTTCATGCATCGCTTGATTATGGGAGTATAACTCTTGAAACATTTAACCAAATTCAACGCGTTTTTAAATGATACCGTGAACCTCAATCAAACTCGGATTGATACACTCAAGTCTCGCACTTCAGCAATTAAGACTTTTATTAACGGCAGTACGTACGAACCGGACATACTGAATTTTTCAACTCAGGGGTCTTGGGCTCATAAAACCATCATAAAACCCGTAAAAGAAACTAATGAATTCGATGCAGACATGGTGGCCTATATCGATGAAGTTGAGGGATGGGAGGCTAAGGATTACATTGAAGAGTTATATAAAACCTTTCGGGATAATGGAACCTATGGGCCTCTTGTGGGTCGTAAATCACGTTGTGTGACCATCAACTATGCTGGTGATTTTCACCTTGATATTGTTCCAATTACTGTGAGGGAACATCTCCTGTCAGGAGAAACATATAGAGTATGCAACCGAAACACTAACGAGTTTGAGCTAACCGATGGTGATGGGTTTAAGCAATGGTGGAAAGACAAAGATAAGATTGTTTCTAATAACCGGCTCATCAAAGCGGCAAGACTGATCAAGTACCTGCGCGATACAAAGACAACTTTCTCATGCAAGTCTATTCTGCTGACCACCCTTATCGGAAACATGGTAAATGAAGAAGAAATCTCACTATTCGAATCAACACTTGGTGAAGGATTTGAAGATGTCCCGACAACGCTGAAAACTATTTTTGGCCGATTGGATGAATATCTTCAAGAGCGGCAATATATGCCAGATATTAAAAACCCTGTCTTAGAAGAGGAAAGCTTTACCCGAAATTGGACAGAGGATCATTACCAAAATTTTCGAAATACAATTCATAAGTATAGAGAATGGATTGACGATGCTTATGACGAACTTGATCGCAATGAAAGCATCAGAAAATGGCGTAAATTATTCGGGGAAGGTTTTGCGCCAGACGTTGTTTTGAAGGCCAATGCTATGGCCACAAGCGATGATTTTGAATTCGGAAAACCAAATTTGCTGCTAAAGGAGATGAAATTCGACGAAGATAACGGTGAAGTGGATACCAATAAATTATTGGAGTTAATTCATTTAGGAATACAAAAGCAAGTGGACTGGGAAGAAATCAAGTCTATGGCTCAGTCTAGCTATAATTTAGCTGATAACGATACCGATAAAGATGTAGCAAAAATCAACTTCTATCAGATTTACAGGCATCGAGGATTTCCACTGTCACAGAAAGTTGTTGAAGACATAGAAGCAACTATGTCTAAAAATTCTGGCTCCTCTGCATTTATTATGTGTGGAAATATCTTGTTAGGAACCGTGACCAAGGAAATGATTCAAGACTGTATTGCCTCTGGATCGTACCACGATGTTTTAAGCTGGCCAATCATGAAGCTAGCTCCAGCAGAGTTTTTAACTCCCTAAAGTTTGTAGCTCCAACCGAAAACTGACACAAGGCTAAGGTCCCCTATGAGGATAAATTTTCATATCAAAAACCTCCCCTCACCTGCCGCTGCGTATGGAATGCGACACCCCCAACTGTAACAATCCGCCCCAGTCTGTCCTTTTAGAATGTTCTTTTCGAGCG
>CAYGTR010000019.1:0-5822 GCA_964352855.1 uncultured Algimonas sp.
GGCGCATCCCAACCAACACCGTCGAGTTCGGGTTTCCACAAAACGAAATCCGCACTGTTTTTCTTTCGCGCGACTTCGCCTTCGCCGACACGGTCACCGCCGCGAAGCGCTTCTAGCGTGTTGCCGGAGAGCTTGCCGTAATCATCATATTTGGACACATCAAAAAAGACATGGCCGTCGCTCTCATAAGCAAAGCCTTTCTCAATTAAGTCAGAAATCATCTCAATCATGTGGGGAATATGATCCGTCGCTTTGGGTTGATGCGTCGGCGGGAGGCAGCCTATCGCTGCCAAATCTTCATTATAGATACGCGCATATTTTTCAGTAATTTCGGAAATTGGGCGGCCTGTTTCTTTGGCGCTTTGGATGATGCGGTCATCGACATCCGTAATATTACGCGCATAGACGACATGCTCTTCACCATAAATATGACGCAGCACGCGGAACAAGACATCGGCCACGACAGCCGCGCGGGCATTGCCGATATGGGCATAGGAATACACTGTCGGCCCACAATTATACATGGTCACGCGGTGCGGATCTTGAGGAACAAATTGCTGTTTTTCGCGTGTGAGCGAATTATACAGCCATAATGGGTGGTTTTCAGTCATGGGCTCACCATCTAATAGTTTACTATGAAAAGGCAACAAATCATCGCGGCTGTTTTGGTCGCTATCGTGCTCTCTGTCGCGACCCATAAGGCAGTACAGCCCGACGTCGGCCTGTTAAAATTCGATGTCAAAGGCAATGTCGCCTATGGCTATGGCGGGACGGATGAACGTTCTGTGGGTGTAGTGAAAAAGCTTCTGGATGAATATCCGCAAGTCGACACATTGGTGTTAAAGAAAATGCCCGGCACTCAAAATGCTGACATGAACCTGCGCATTGCACGGCGTATCCGCAAAGAAGGCCTGAAAACGCATCTTGAATCGAACTCTTTCATTGCTTCCGGTGCGGTGGATTTATTCCTCGCAGGGGTCGAGCGGACAATGGAATGCGGGGCCTTAATCGGCGTGCATACGAGCTATTTCCTTGCGGAAGGCGGATTTGTAAGGGGCGAAGCCTTTTACCCCGCAAAAACCGGCTATGACGGCTATGAAAGGTCAGCGAAAAGGTTTCTGGCAGACATGGGGATCGACCCGTTATTCTATGATTTCACCCGCAGCGCCGCGAAGCCGGAAGAGCTTTACTATCTCACACCGGCCGACATTGAACGCTTTGGCATTCTGACTGAACCGCTGAATTGCGACTAGGACGTCCATAATTTAGCCTTATTTGCCTTCATTATCCGCCAAGCTTTGGGAGGGCCTAATGGAGAGATTTATGAAACACCTATCACGCACACTCGCTTTATCCGTCGCAGCACTCGGCCTGATGGCAGCACCCGCTTTCGCACAAACGACAGACGCCATGAAAGATCAGGCCGTTGATATGGCCAAAGACACGGTTAAGGACAAAGCCACCGACATGGCGAAAGATAAAGCCAAAGATATGGCAACTGACGCGATAAAATCTGAAACCGCGGGCGATGTCATGGTCAAAGGCGCAGAAGGCGTTATGAAAGACAAAGTCAACGAGACCGCGATGGATATGGCAGAAGATCACGCTAAGGATAAAGCCAAAGATATGGCGAAAAAAGAAATGATGGGCGAGCCCACGATGGAAACAGGTGACGTTATGGAGGCCCCTGCGGTCATTCAGTCGCCTGTCGAGGCCCCTCTGCCAACCATTGCAACCGATACTCCCGTTCAGACCATCAATATCGCTTGCCCCTCAGGGACAACAGCCCAACCCGACGGCACCTGTATGATTACCGGTGATTACCAAGGTGACGAATAAGGACAAATAACGTCCATCGTGCTTATGCCGTGTAACGACTATGAAGACTGACCTTTTAGGTCAGTTTTACCGTGTCAGTCTTGCGCTACAAGGCCACCAACAACATGCACATTATAAACTAAGAAGAGATCAATACATTCAAATTCTTATCACCTCATAAGCTTTGCTGATGAGGCGTCTTTGGAACGATAATTCGCCCTATGCACTATTATTGTGAGGGTTGCGTAAGTTTATGCACCCCAATTCTTTGAATACAAAGACCAAGAAGGAGATATTTATGACCTATTTTAAAACAGCCCTTATCTGTACCGTTGCAACTTTTGCCTTGGCTAGCACAAGCTTTGCCGGTGAAAAAGGCGACTACAACAAAAAAAATAAAGATGCCCAGTCAAAGATGAAAATGGATCAGAAAACTGACAAAAAGTGGAATGCCGAGACAAAAGCTAATACTTATATGACGGGTGCCACTGACTCAGGAAACTACGTTGGGGATATTTTGCAATCGAATGAGACTAATATCGAACGTGCAGAAAATGACGATAAATTACTATTATCTAACGGTAAGGCCATACAAGAAGGCACTATCGATTCTGCAGAGGGCGATATGACTGTTCTCGACAATGCGATCATTGTTCCGACGACAGATGGTGAATTTGCGACAACAGTTGCCTGCCCGATCGGCACAACAGCGCAAGCTGATATGACATGTCTGGTCACAGGTGACTATAATCCAAAATAACGTCCATTATATCAGTATGACCGTATAACGGCTTTGAAGACTGGCCTTTTGGGTCAGTCTTGCGCTATAGGGCCGCCATGACTGTTGAACCTACTAAGAAGCCTGCTCTGCAGGCTGTTGCGAATTCTCCCCGTCCTTCGAAAGAAGAGGCTATGGAGGCTGTGCGGACGCTTATTGCCTGGGCGGGTGATAATCCAAATCGTGAAGGCTTGAAAGATACGCCGAAGCGCGTTGTGAATGCCTATAAGGAATGGTTCCGCGGCTATGACATGGATCCCGCCGAAGAACTGTCCCGCGTGTTTGAGGATGTGTCAGGCTATGATGACATGGTAATTTTGCGCGAAATCGACGTTGAGAGCCATTGTGAACACCATATGGCACCGTTTCTAGGTAAAGCCTATGTTGCTTACTTGCCGACTGAAAAAGTCGTTGGCATTTCTAAACTTGTCAAAGTCGTCGAAATTTTTGCTAAACGCTTGCAAACGCAAGAGACAATGACTGCGCAAATCGCTGAGGCCATAGATAGTGCCCTGAAACCCCGCGGTTCGGCCATTATGATTGACGCCGTCCATCAATGTATGAGCACACGCGGGGTTCATCACCCTGACGTCTCCACCATCACAACACAGTTTACAGGCGAATTTAAAACTAATCCCGCTTTGCAGGACAGATTCTTGAAATTAATCGGGAAAGCTTAAATCAAAGCTTTTCGAATAGCTGGCATAATCCGTCGGCTCACAGGCAGTGTCTTGTCACCTTGCAAGTAAAGCTTGCCTGTTCCTGACGTTTCACGCTCTAAATTTACGATATAATTCGTATTGACGATATGAGAGCGATGCACGCGAATGAAGAAGGACGGCAATTGGCTTTCCAACTCCGTTAATGTTGCCGAGATAAGCTGAACTTTCCCGCTCTTACGCATTATTTCGACATAATCCCCTGCCCCGCTAATGGCGAGAATATCGTCCACAGGGATACGATGAATTTTCCCCGCCTCGGCCAAAGACAAAATAACGGGTTCGCTTTCTTCCTGTCGCTTATCCAGAACGAGCTGTAATTTATTAGCGCGAATTTCTTCTTCTTGCCGGAGCCTTTGCTCCTGCCCGTAAGCCAAGGCCTGCTGTGCAAACAGAAATAACATCAGCAGCGCAATGGCGAAAAAGAAATAAATATCTAAAAACAATCCCTTCCCAAATATATTTACAAACGCGAAAGCGACAAGCACGAGAAGAAAGGCCAGCGCTTGACGCGGACTGTCTTTCGTATTCAGAAGGACAATCAAAAGACCCAAAGCCGTTTGTGAGAGAAGCGCCGCGAGGGCTTTGACGTCAAAGTCCCCGGGAAGGGCGATTGATAAAACAAGCGACACGCCAATCAAAAAGAACCACCGCATTTGATGCTTAAGATCAAAAACCCGCACAACATAAATCGACAACAGCATCGCGAAAATAGCGGAACAGAATACAATCCCGATCAACCGCATATCATGCACGGGATAAACATAAGCAAACAGACCCCGACTGACTTCTATAAATAATTGCAAAGCGACCGTTACAGACATCAGGCTTAGTAAACCAAACTCAATGCGTCTGCGCCCAACAACGCTCATAATTGCAAAATATAAAGCGCCGATAATAAAAACACCAAAGGGCAATAAAGAGGGCGCATATTCGCGGAGACGGCGGGACTGCTGTCTCTCATAAGGCGCAATATAAATACGATGGAACGGCCTATCTAATTTTAACACTCCGTGATGAGAAGACAGCCTCAGCGCAATTTCATTTTGACCCGCTTTTAGAGCGCCTTCACGCAAAGGAAAGACAACATCCATACGGCCAGGTTTTTCAGTCTCACGGGTTTCTCCCGGTAGTCCATTGCGCCCCACCTCACGTCCATTGAGATAAACCCGACTCGACGCTTTAGCGGACACGCCGAGGCCAAGCGGTTCATAACTCTCCAATATACGGTCCGGGATATAAATATTGAAAAACGCCCAAATATGCGCGCCTTGAGGATCAAGCGCCGCCAAGGTCATAGCTTTACAATCGGGACCATTTTTATTGACGGGCGTTTCATCTTGTTCATCAGCCAAGCAAATAATTACCTGTTCATTAGCAAAACTTACGACCGGCTCTGCTACTGACGAGATGACAGAAAGTCCCATTAAAAGGCAGAAGAAAACTCCTCTTATCATGAATGACCATAAAATGCGCATAGGCCGTCTTATGAAGCTTGCGCAAATAAGCAAAGAAAAACTGTCATTTCACCGAAAAAACAAGACCGTTGCCCGATCCTCTATGGAGAGCCGAGAGATGCGCCTGCATGTTGAATGAGTAAGACCACTCACCTTTAGGAGACATTAGATGAAACATTTATTTTTAGGCGTTGCAGTTGCAGCTTTCGTCACAGCTTGCGGCAGCGTGACAAATAAGGACACACCCGCAAAGCCGACAGTCACAACACAAGCGCAAACAAAAATCCCCGAGAGCTTTACAACCGACATGACGGAAACAATGCGCAAGCATAATTTAAAAGGGTTTAGCCTCGCTATATTTGAGAATTATGAGGTTGTTTATTCGCAGCAATGGGGCGTTAAGGCCTCTACTACTGGTGAATTAATTGACAAAGACACGGCATTTTCAACGGCGTCTATGGCAAAACCTATTACCGCATTGCTCAGCGTTACTCTGGAAGAAAAAGGTCTCCTTAATTTGGATGACCCAATATCAGGCTATCTTAAACGTTGGTCGATACCACAAAATGAGTTTACCAAGAATACGCCCGTGACATGGAAACATTTGTTATCGCATATGTCTGGTGCTGATCAGTTTTCAGGATTTTCTGATTTTTATGAAGGGGATAAAATTCCAACACTTCTGGAAAGCCTTGAGGGTAAGTTACCCCGTTACAATGGTGTGCCTCTTGACTTTGTTTTCACGCCCGGCAGTGAGTGGCGTTATAGCGGCGGGGGCTACACCATTGTTCAAATGGCACTAGAAGACCACTTCCAAAAGCCGCTTCACCTCTTGGCAAAAGAATATGTTTTTGACCCTCTAGGCATGGAACGCACAACAATGGTTCAACCCAACGAGGAAGGCTTCATAACCAATATTGCCAGCGTTCATGACAGCAAAGGCGATGTCATACGCTCCGGCATTCCTATCACACCTCAAGTGGCACCATCGGGTATGTGGTCAACACCTGAAGACATGGCAAAATTAGCTATCGCTATGCAAAAGGCTCT
>CAYGTR010000019.1:5922-62459 GCA_964352855.1 uncultured Algimonas sp.
TGTGGTCAACACCTGAAGACATGGCAAAATTAGCTATCGCTATGCAAAAGGCTCTTCGCGGAGACAAAGACAGTCTCATCTCACAGAAAACTGCAGAAAAACTTACCGATATCATTACCTTAAAATCATCAAGCGGGCACTCTTTGTTTGGGCCTCGTAGCTTTGGGTTTGCCAACACCGACTGGATGCTTTTAGGCGGGTCTAATACAGGTGTCGGCGGAGAGGTTTTGGCGTCTATGGAAAAAGGGAAAGGATACGCCTTCTTTGGAAATGGTGACCGGCCTAATCGCACCCCTGTCTTCACCTCTGCACGTAGCGAAATTATTGATATGATGAGCTGGCAACAAACTTATGATGGAATGGTTGTTCAGGATGTTCCCAAGACACTTATAAACGCTATAACGGGCTCTTACTCAGACTTTTTATACGGCGAAGTCCCCGAAACTAAAATCATAAATGAGGATGGAAAATTATACTATGCTTCCCCTATTTTCGAGTATTTCATCGGCAAGCAGAAGAGTGAAATGATCTATCTTGGAGATAACACATTTAAGATTACGGATCATCCGAATACGCTTCGCTTTAATTTAGACAATCAAAATTCCCTTACAAGCATCACGCTTTCTAGGAATAATGACCCAAATCTTAGCGAGACCATAGGGCTCGATAAGTTACAATTCGTGGCCGCCAAATAAACCGAAAGCCTTACACCGATTGTGCGTGTAAGGCTTTAATTATCCCGGCAATTTAAACATGAAGCGTTGATCGGATTTTCGGCAGAGACGTTTGAGCTTTCGCCACATCCCTTCCTTTTTGACGGATTGAAATCGGCTGGGCGGCCGAAACGCGTGTTGCCCATAATTGCAGCGCATAGAGATCCTTCGCTGTTGCGTCTTTTGACACCTGCAATCGACCCCGAATCGATGACACTGTCATGACGGATATGTAAAGCTTGGACAAAACGTGGTTAATCAAACCTTAATTTTGAACTTGAGTGAAAACTATCGCAACCTTGCCCAAGCTTTGTGCGTATAGACGTTATGAATGATAGAAAATTCCCCAGTGATTTCATTCCGGCCGAGCCGCGCCTTGATAAAGGCCGCCTCACGACCTCTGAAATCGTCGCTATGGCTTGGGATGATGAAACGTCTTTTGATGCCATAAAAGCCCAATCAGGCCTATCCGAACCCGAAGTTATCAAAATTATGCGAGACCACATGCAGCCGAGCAGTTTTCGTATGTGGCGTAAACGCGTGAGTGGCCGCGCGAGTAAGCATAAGGCTTTGTCCGACGATTAATGGGTTATCGACGTCTTTGACGCGGCAATTGTTCAACGTCGGAGTTGTTCTGGCCGCGAGCTTCATCTCTTTGGCGCGGCATATTAATTTGATAAACTGTTTCATCACGGGTCACGCGCCCGTCTTTATTTTGATCTGCCCGTTTAAATTCGTCTTTCAGACCGCGTTCAAATTCACCCTCTGACAGCCCGCCATTGAAATCTTTATCAAAGCTCATAAAATTCGGGAGAACCGCGCGTGAACCCATTACGGACAAGCTCCAATTCGCATAGTCATTTGCGCTGACATTTACCCCCGCATTCAAAACGGTCCATTCGCGGGCAATACCGGCCTCCAGCTCTGACATGTCCAAGCCGATTTGGCCGTCCTGATCCATTGAGGCAAAAAGCAGTCCAATCGGGCGCACGGCATTCACAGAGCCGCCACTACGCAATGTGTCCGCCGGGCCGGCTGAGCGCGCATCGCGCTGAGATCCGGACGCACAGGCTGCGAGCATAGCGCTGCAAATCAAACCGGCTGCCGCGGTTTTCAACGAAAAAGAAAAAATGTGGTAAGTCATGAATTACTCTTTTCTGAATGAACTCGGATAAAGCGTTTCACGAGCAAACGCACATTACAATCTCTAAATCATCACTTTAAAATGGGTTAGCTTAACAAACACCCTATTGGGTTGTTACACAGCCGTGCATTTGGGGACGGATGTCGATCAACCACGAAACTTGGCAAAGTTGGTGACGATGGAATAATAAGCGCTCCTTATGAGGGTATATTCCATCACCAACTGAAATCTGAACAAATCAAGAATAAATTTAACATTCCACCACATTCACAGCCAAACCACCCTGACTGGTCTCTTTATATTTGGTGCTCATGTCCAATCCGGTTTGGCGCATGGTCTCAATCACTTGATCGAGGCTGACTTTTGCGGCTTCTGAGCTATGCAGAGCAAGGCGGGCTGCATTGACGGCTTTGACTGCGCCGATGGCATTGCGTTCGATACAAGGAATTTGCACGAGGCCGCCTACGGGGTCACAGGTCAGTCCGAGATTATGTTCCATACCGATTTCGGCGGCACTGCAGATTTGATCGGGCGTGCCGCCCCAGACGGCAGCGAGTCCCCCCGCCGCCATCGAGCAGGCCACGCCGACTTCACCTTGGCAGCCCATTTCCGCCCCTGAGATCGACGCGCGTTGTTTATAGAGAAGTCCAATCCCACCCGCCGTCAGGAGGAATATCCGCACCGCCTCCTCGCCTTTATCCAAACAATAATGGCGAATGACTGAGGGAATAATCCCCGCGGCCCCATTGGTCGGTGCCGTCACAACTTGACCGCCTGCCGCATTTTCTTCATTCACCGCCATGGCATAAACATTGAGCCAATCGAAAAGCTGTTCGCGTTCATTGGATTGCGGCGCGTTTTTGAGTTTGTCCCAGAGCTTGGGTGCGCGCCGCGTGACTTTTAATCCACCCGGCAAAATCCCGTGCGTGTTCAGGCCGCGGTCTATACAATCCATCATTTTAGCGGCGATGCCGTCCAACATGGAGTCCGTCTTGGCACGTGGCCGTTTACTGTCCTCATTCGCCAAAATCACGTGGTGTATTGGCAGGTCGTCTTTTTTACAAAAATCTAAAAGATCCGCCGCAGATGTGAATTGATAAGGCCCGGCTTCTTCGCCCACATGCACAATATCGTCTTTGGCAGGTTTTAAGAGCTGTGCGCGGGAAGCGATAAAGCCGCCGCCCGTAGAATAATAGGTTCGCTTGGCGATTTCAGCACCGTCTTTATTAAACGCATAAACAGCCATTTCATTGGGGTGAAGATCCGCCGGCGTATCAAAATCGAGGCAGATATCCGCTTTAAAATCAAAAACGATGTCTTGTGTGCCGCCGAGTTTTAATCGGCCCTTCTCTTGGGCCTGTGTCCAAATTTGTTCGGCTTTGTCAGCTTTAAAGCTTTCAGGTTTCAACCCCGCCAGCCCTAAAAGCGCGGCCCGTGGAGACCCATGTCCAATACCCGTAAACGCCAGAGAGCCGCGCAAATCCACACGAACACGGGCCGTCGTCTCCAACAGGTCATGGCGTATCAGCCGCTTCACAAACCGTTCGGTAATCCGCATCGGTCCCACCGTATGCGAGCTTGACGGGCCTATGCCGACACGAAAAATATCCAGAACCGATAACATAAGTTACAGTAGCGCGCTTTTGCACTTTGCAATACCGAAAAGAGACAAGCCCTTTGGAAAAAGGCGTGATAAAACTTAATTACGCTTTTCAAACACAAACAGATAGGACGAAAAATCACCTTTTTCCATATAACGTAGCGTCTCACTAAATTGATTTGTGGTGACATAAGGTAAAGCCAGCCCGCTTTGCATTAGCGTGTCCCCGTCATAGGCCTCGCCGTCTTCGTGCAAAATATACGTTGCGTTCGGGTCTAAATCAGTCATGCGAATGTGTTTGAAGGGTTGGTTGGGCGCTGAGAGACAGTGGAAATAAGTAAGGTAGACAGTCTCTCCCCCCGCTGCGCTATATTGCCAACAGACTTCATTCTGATTGCAAAGGAGACGATGAAAACGGCCACTGACCATATCAGCCGCCGTCTCTTTGGCGAATTGCATCCAATGTTGAAGTTCGGGGGCATGCACGTCAATATCAGCTTTATTCAGCGAAATACCACGGGCGGCACAAAAAGCGCCTGCCAAAAAACGGGTTTGTATAGAACTGACCCGTCCGTTCTGATGATTGGGCGACGGCCCAATATAGGCCGCCATCGTGTCGAGTGGATAAAGATAAGAGGCCCCGTTAACAATCTGCAAGCGCCCGATGGGATCGCACATATCCGAAATCCATCCCTGCGGCATGAAACTCAGCATACCGAGATCAAAGCGGTTTCCGCCGGACGCACAATTCTCAAACAGAATATCAGGATATTTTTTCGTCAAGCGGGTGAGTAGTTTATAGAGCCCCAAAATATAACGGTGGCTGACTTCACCTTGCCGGTCAGGTGACAAATTCGAAGACCCCACCTCGGTCATATTACGGTTCATATCCCATTTAACGTAGTCAATATCGCCACATGACAGGATATTATTTAATTGTGTAAAGATATAGTCCTGCACGTCATAACGCGAGAGATCGAGCGTCAATTGATTGCGTCCCAACGACGCTTTACGACCCGGCACTTGCATTACCCATTCCGGATGTGAGCGGAATAAATCAGAGTTAGGGTTCACCATTTCAGGCTCAAACCAAACACCGAATTTCAACCCCTTAGCTTTGATACGCTTGGCCAGCGACGGGATACCCGACGGAAACCGTGTCTTATCCGCCCGCCAGTCCCCCAAGCTGCTGCTATCATCTTGGCGGCCCTCAAACCATCCATCGTCAAGCACCAACATATCAACGCCAATCTCAACGGCTTTATCCACGAGGGTCAGAACCTTGTCTTCAGTCACGTCAAAATAAGCGGCCTCCCATGTGTTGAGATAGGTCGGGCGCGGTTTATTTTTAAATCCTTCGGGTGAGACTTTCGCGCGAATAAAGTCATGCCACTTGGCACTCATATCGCGCAGGCCATTTCGTGCAAAAACATGGAGGGCTTCCGGCGTATGAAACGCCTCACCCGGGCTTAAAGACCACTCAAAATTAAAAGGATTTATCCCTATCATCAGGCGGAGGTCTTCGAATTCACCTGTCTCGGCTGAGATAGCAAAATTACCGCTATATATCAGGGTCGACGCATAGACACAGCCATGATCTTCGCCTGTGCCTTTTTCCATAATCGCCAAGAACGGGTTATGCGCCGCGCTTGACGTGCCACGCGCACTCTCAATCACGAAACGTCCTGTGGGAAGTTTCACCCGTTCTTCATTAAACTCTCTTGACCATGTACCGTGAAGATGGAGAGCCTCATAGTCACCAGGGGGCAAATCAAGGCTAGAGGAAAAAATATTCTGAAGATGAATTTTTTGCGTCCCATTGTTTCTAAAACAAGCTGAGCGCGCGAGCACACTAAAGTCTTTCCAAATTGTATAGAGTAAATCAACTTCGACTTTATAAAGCGGGTCTTCCAACGTTATTTTTAATGTTTGGGCGCCACCACCCCGTGATGACGGCAAACCATCCAAAACAGGCTTTTCATCCAGAATCTCATAATGCTTATAATGAAAAGAAAAAACCGTGTTGCCGTCACTATTTTTGGCGTGAAAGGCCGGATATCGAAAGTCCGATGTTCCGAAAACAGGGTATTCTTGGGGGGTAGAGAGCAGGCTATAATTTTTGTGACCCTGAAACTCACAAGCATTATCGCGCTTCGTTCGAAAAAAATGCGCCTTGACAGAGAGCGGATTTTTGATCGGCGCCCCGTAATATAAATGCTCCAAAATCCCTTCAGGGGAGATGCGAAAGACATAGCTGAATTGCGCGTTACTGAGACCAAAAACATTATCGTCTGAGACTGAAATCATAATGAGTTCAGCCCTTTAGCGCTGTCATAAAATTTTTAAACCAAACCGCAAACGCTTCGCGTTGTGCCTCGCTCATATGCAGGCCACATTTCGTCCGTCGCCATAAAATATCCTCGGCGTCTTGCGCAAATTCGACTTTGACCAAATAACGTGCATCCGCCTCGGTAAGCCCCCCGCCAAAGTCTTGCCCTATCCCGTCCTTGAGGACTTCGGATAAACGTGTGCCATAACGACGGGCCATGACAAAAATTTGGGCGCGATCAATGTCTTTAAACCTAGCGCATTGCGCCGCGTAAAAGCTGTCGAAATCCGCATTTTTGATATCCCCGCCCGGTAAATGTGCCGGCTTTGTCCAAGCCCCTGTCATGCTTGGGTAAAACGCCTCAAGCTTTGTCATGACGTGATCCGCGAGCTTTCGTGACGTCGTAATTTTACCGCCATAAACAGATAAAATCGGCGCATTTTTTTCAGGTGTTTCCAGACCCAAAACATAATCACGGGTGACTTCTGAGGCATCTTCGGCTTTGTCATCATAAAGCGGACGCACGCCTGAATAGGTCCATACAACCTCCTCGGGCAACACTTGTTTTTCAAAATATTCGTTCACACACTCACAAAGATAGGCGATTTCCTTCTCTGACGCCTCCGGCAGATCGTCCGCTGTCTCATGTGGCACATCGGTTGTGCCGACCAAGGTATAATTTTGCTCATAGGGAATGGCGAAAACGACACGGTCATCTGCATTTTGGAAGATATAAGCAAAGGGATCGTCAAACATTTGCGGCACAACAATATGACTGCCTTTGACTAATCGCAGCGAACTCTCATGTTCTTGCGCACCACCAATAACGGATTGCAACAGCGTATCAACCCATGGCCCCGCCGCATTGACAATGCCTTTCGTGTGAACCGTCTGTTCCTGCTCATTGGCTTTTAAAATAACGTCATAGCCACCGCGAGACGGCGTAATCAAGACAACTTCAGTGCGGGTGCGAATGTCGGCGCCTTTCTCAGCCGCATCGACGGCATAGAGTGTCACGAGCCGCGAGTCCTCAACCCAGCAATCGGAATATTCAAATCCTGTTTCAAACTTTCTTTTTAATTCAGAATAAATGGGATGGCCTAAATTGCGGGTCTTTGTTCCCGGCAAGAGCTCTCTTCCGCCCAAATGATCATATAAAAAGAGGCCAAGGCGCAATATCCATTTAGGCCGCAGACCTTTATCATACGGGAGAACAAATCGCAGCGGCCAGATAATGTGTGGAGCGGCCCGGAGTAAGACTTCACGCTCTTTCAGCGAGTCTCTGACAAGGCGAAAATCATAGTGTTCGAGATAGCGCAGTCCGCCATGGATAAGCTTTGTGCTGGCCGAAGATGTATGGCTCGCGAGGTCGTCTTTTTCGCACAGTAACACAGACAAACCCCGCCCCGCCGCGTCTCGCGCTATGGCCGTTCCATTGATCCCGCCCCCCACAACCAAAAGGTCGAAGCGGTTTATATCAGACGCTGTCTTGGCTAATGTCGTCACGGATGCCGTCTCCATAAAATGTCACTTTGACCTAGGCTGATATATAAAGTTTCACAAACAGAATTTTGATGTACAGATTCTCTCGCGCGCCTTACGACATATTCGCAATATAGACCTTCACACCTGCTTTTTTGCACATATCCATGTAAAGCGCGGCGGGTTTATTATCCGTGATAAGGACATCTAAATCTTCCAGATGCCCCATACGGTTCATCGCCGGATTGCCAAATTTATGCTTATCCGCCACCAATATGGTTTTGCGGGAGTTTCGTAAAATCGTTCTGGCCGTCTTCACTTCTTGATGATCAAAGTCGAGCAGCACGCCCGCCTCATCAATGCCGCCAATGCCTACAATCCCGATATCAAGTCGGAAATCATTGACGAAATCAATGGAACTTAACCCGATAATACCCCCATCTTGATTGCGTACTTCACCGCCCGCAATCATAATTTTAAAGCTCTCATTACTGGAAAGGATTTGCGCGACATTAATATTATTGGTCACAACATGCAGGTTTTCATGTTTCAGTAGGGCCCGCGCCACAAATTCGGTGGTCGTTCCGATATTCAGAAAAAGTGAAGCCCCATTTGGCACGAGAGACGCCGTCAGCGCCGCTATTTTTCGTTTCGCATCAACGCCGGACTTCAGACGGTCCTTATAAGGACGGTTCTCAATACTTTGTGGCTGTCCCGCTCCGCCATGAAAGCGTGTGAGCAAACCTTCTGCGTTGAGTTCGTTCAAATCACGCCGAATGGTCTGAGGCGTCACGTTAAACTCAACAACCATTGACTCTGTTGACACAAAGCCCCTATCGGCAACCATATCCAAAATGGCTTTTTGTCTTTTAGACGGTTGAAAATCCAGAACTTTAATAACCATAATGGGCTCTTAGCAGCCCATAATAGAATTGCAAAAAGCTTCTAAACGCAGAATGCTACGTGAGCGTATTTCCTTTTACATCAAGCCTTGTATGAGACCCTCCAATATGAAAAACCTAAGACGTCTATAATAAACGGAAAATGATTATGCGCCTCTATGATCTCAAGGGTGAAACATTTATCGTTGTTGGCGGCGCGGGCTATATCGGTGCACATGTCTGTAAAATGATTTCTGACAATGGTGGCACCTCCGTCGTTTTCGATGATTTTTCATCGGGTCATGAACATGCGGTTAAATGGGGTCCCTATATCAAGGTTGATTGCTGTGATCGACAGGCCTTGGATACCGCCTTTAAGCAATATCCTAATGCAAAGACCGTCATACATTTGGCCAGTTCAATTGAAGTTGGTGCCGGAGAAAAAGACCCTCAAGGGTTTTATCACAATAATGTCGTTGGCGCGCTTAACCTGCTCAATGCCATGAAGGCAGCTAAGTATAACCGGTTCATTTTCTCCTCGACTTGCGCCACTTATGGCGAGTCTGATGTCATGCCGCTAACCGAAGACATGATCCAAAATCCCTTTTCGGTTTACGGAAAAACCAAGCTCGCGATTGAACATATGATTCAAAGTTACCACAAAGCCTATGGGCTGAATTATGTGACCCTGCGCTATTTCAACGCGAGCGGGGCTGATGCCAGTGGTGAGATTGGCGAAGAGCATGACCCTGAAACTCACCTTATCCCTAACGCCTTGAAGGCCGCGGCGGGCTTGGGCAAAGCGATGAAGCTCTTTGGTATGGATTACGACACGCCGGACGGCACGTGTGTGCGGGATTACATCCACATCAATGACATCGCCCTCGCTCATATTAAAGCCATTGAGGCCTTTGATAACGGATTGAGTCGAGCGGAAGTCAATATCGGCACCGGCGAAGGCGTCAGCAATCTTCAAATCCTCGAAATGATTAAAGAGGTCACCGGCATGGCCGTGCCTTATGAAGCCGCCCCGCGCCGAGACGGCGACCTGACGCAGCTCTATGCCGATGCCAGCCATGCCAGAGAGGTTTTAGGCTTCGAGCCACAATATTCAGACCTCAAAAACATCATACAAACAGCATGGAATTTCCATCGTAAAACATGGAATTTATAATGTCTCGAGCCACTTAGTGAGTGGATTTAGGATGTCTTCGCTGTCTTTGACCCAGCGGAAATGGTCGACTTTCGGGCCTTGCGGCGATGATGTAAAACGTATGCGTGTCAGCTTGGCCTGTTTGAGCTTTGAAACCAGATGATCTGTCGCGCTATGCGGCGCGAATTTATCATCATCAAGCGACAGAGCGAAGACAGGCAGATCCAACTCAACCATCGCCTCTTCGTAATTTAAATCCGAATCTGTTGGCGCAAACTGTCCTGTGCGCCCTTGCCGTGCCCAATCTTCCATAAGTCTTTTGGGCTGTTTGCCGCCAAAACCCAATTTATGACCCGGGAAATATCCGAACAGTGTCGAGAGAAAAACAGAACTTTGCGTGCCAAACCAGATTTTCAAATTTTGCGGAAAAGCATAGGCTTTGTAATAAACAGACCCACTCGCAACAATTGCCAAGGCGGAGACTGCGGCGGGACGCGTGGCCGCATGCATCAAGCTGAGATGTCCGCCAAGGCTATGGCCCAAAAACAGACGTGTTTTATCGGGACAGTGTTTCCGCGCAGCCTTCACGTAAGCAGGCATATCCAATTCCAGTATTTCACGATAGCCAAATTTCGCCTTTGGGGCCTTCCGGTTGCTTGTTCCCTGCCCGCGAAGGTCACATAGCATGACGTCATGACCCAAACGGGTGAGTTGTTCGGCGAGAGGTTTGTAATAGGCCGCCTTCACCCCCATGGCCGGTAAGACAATAAAGACTTTATCAGAAGGATGTGTTTTTACGCGAAAGAGCGAGGCGGTGATTTCCGCCCCATCCGCTGATTTAATATTTATCTGTTTTGTTTCCATCTATTTCATTAATAGCGGGAAAAGCTCCGGATTGCCCAGTATAAATTTCGTCACGAAGTTTGTACCAAACCGCGTATCCCGGGCGAAGTGTTTCTTTTTATCACTGATGCATTTCAACAGCATTTTACCCTGAGTATTCAACGTGTGAGACATATAATCTGTTTGGAGATTTCCGTGCCAGACAACGCCCATTTTATTGATGGTGTAACGCTCGCCTTCATCCTCCACACAGCCTGCTTTAATATGCGTGTTCAAGACCTTCATCGCGGGTGCATAACGGTTACACTCTTTGAAATTATCCAATAGAGATTTATCGATCTCTTTAAATCGGGGGAACATAACCATCAGACGATCCAAAACGCCCGACATACCGATGGGCTGCATGGTCGTAGACGATACACCGTAAGCATCAATATTGGCGATATAATCTTCGATCTTATCCGGATTAATCGAAACCATGTCTTTGACATTGCCACGTGCTGCACATCCGACACCGATAATATCCTGACGTCCACAATGCGCCGTTTGATATTGCGAGGGTCTCTGATGTTTTGAAAATGTCTCCGCGATTGTATTGTGATATCCGTTCGCAGTCATAAAGTCATATCCGAATTCTCGCATGGCCAAGAGCTGCCACATGGTTCCGGGTTGTTCCAGTTTCTCCTTGATTATCATTTTGTGCATAGGTCGATAAGGGAGATAAACCGTGCCAAAGAGGTCGGCTTCTTCGGGTTTGTATTCTGAGACAAGTTTGGTCAGATCGCTGACAAACCCGTCGAATGTTTGGCCTGGCAAATCATACATAAGGTCGACACACCTATCACCTTTGTAGTTGATTTTGGCCATATTTTCAAAAAGCGCATCAATATCTTCTTGCCTGTCAACACGGCCAATTTGCTTGCGCAGAACGGGATCGAAAGTTTCAATGCCAAAGGTCACACGGTCAAAAGCAAAGTCTTTGACCAATTTAAGTTTTTCAATATCTTTAAAGGAGCGCGGTTCCCCCGTGAATGTTTTCTCTATTATATCATAATTCGGAATCACTTTTTTGAGATGCGTAAAGAGCCGCTCCATCCCTTTATGGCTGAGCGTTGAGGGGGTGCCGCCTCCTATATAAATCGCGGTGAAATTTCGGGCCTGTACGTAGGGCTGTGCCATATACCAGTCGATTTCCTTGATAAGATAATCAACATAAAGATCGAGCCTGTCTTGTGACTGACGCGGATAATGGTTTTTATTGAAGTTACAATAATGACAAAAAGACTTACAATAAGGGACATGAATATACATCATGATGTCATCATTCAGGTTCGCGCCCGTGTCTTGGAGACGTAAGAGGTTTTCATTCACTTGCTCACGCGTTTGCCAATCCCAATCCATCGTGCCGAAATTCGGCATAATAAAATGCGTAATCGCATAGAGCCGATCAAAGGGTGTCGGCTGTGGTGGGTTCGGGCCATAATAAAAAGGGGAGATATCAATTTTGGACATAACTCTGCTCCAATGCTTTATTTAAGTTTTGAATTGATTTTGAAAAATGAGATTGGTTTTTCAGGAGCGCAGCGACCGCGCTTTTGGACGCGCGAAAGCAATTCTCAATTGATGCGCCCTTGATGTAATCGCCCGTTAAATAAAGGCCTGGCGCCTTTTCGATTTGGGCCTTTAAACCACTTTGAAATTCCGCTTCATTCAAGGCATATCCGCAGAGCCCAGAGGCCCAATATTGAGATTTATACGCGATCAATTCATTATCTGTCAGATTGAAATAGGGCCGCGTAATCGCCTCCGCACAGATTAATAAATCCCGATCATCGAGCGTTTCGTGCAAAATATCTTCGGATGCCTGCCCGCTAAATGTATATCGCACGAGATTTAGGTCATTTATGCCGTAAGCGCCGATATTACTGAGGGGTGAGTCTGGGCCAAATGTGAGCGCACGGATATCGTTCTGAAAAACATCATATTTATATTGCGCAATAATAACACCGACAGGAAAGTAACGCACAGCATTTAATGTGTTTGAGATGTCAGGGTACGGATCTTTCAATAACTGCTGCGCAGCACTTGCCGGTAAAGCGATAATGATACGCTGATACGCTTTAATACCTCTGTCTGTTTCTAATAGATAGCCATTCCTTTCGGCACAAATAGAGTTTACGGTCGTGTCTGTAAAAACACGCAGATGAGAAGCCTTTCTAAAAGCATCAAAGACATCGCTGAGCGGCGTGGTGAGTTGCTCATATTCATCTTTTAGCATTTGTAGATGCGTACCTAAATTCTCTATCGAAACCTCACTCGGCTCCGCGCCATTCATACGCACTGTCAAAGCCCGTATAAGATACCGAGATAATTTTTTACTGAAATAGTCCTCAATTGTTTTGTGAGAGTTATTTTTTAATGTCTGAAAATAGGGACCAGAGATATCACCATTATCCCGCTCAGACTTAACGGATGACATCGCTTTTTTAAGTTTAATCAAGTCACGCGGCGTTGTCGCATTAAGAATATTGAGAGCTTTTTGAAATGGTTTTTTCGAATTAAAGGCTTTTATCTTACCTTTAACCAAACGAGCTGAATTTATGCCAAAATATTCATAATCGGGGTAGGCATAAGTTTCGAGGAAGGCTCTGAACTCTCTATAGTCATAGCCGATATTTTTACCGCCAAAACAAACCTCGCGGCCATTCAATTGATCGATACATACGCGGCCGCCCAGACGTCTATCCGCTTCGAAAAGATCGACTGTTAGGCCTGCCTTTAAGAGATAATGTGCCGCAGCAATGCCGGAAACACCTCCGCCAATGACGGCAACTGTTTGGTCACATAATTCGCTCATGAATTTTGTTTTTCAAAGCGTTTAAGTAGCCGCTCATGGATGAGGCGAATATGGCTTTGATAGCGGACGATCGGCTCCCCATTTTGTATGAAGGCACCCTCAAAACTAAGCGATTGCAGACGCCCCTTCCGATAAACCGGGTTCAAGACACGACTCTCAATAAACAGATCATCGCTAAGATTGGCAAAACCGGAAAATTCCATCTCGCAGGCTTCGAGAATGAAACTATACTCATACCCAACATTTAAAAAAAGATGCGGCACGGCGAGGCCCAATTGTCGGCCCGCTTCAATGATATAAAGACCGGGTAAATGCGCGCGGTCATGTTCAAAAAAATAGGTGTGATCCGGCACGAGGCGCACTTTCGCCATGTAAAGCGGGCCACCCGTTGAGGCCACATCACAACACAACCAAGAGAGAAAGCGATTTTGATCCAAAGCCTTATGAACATGCCTTTTGGCAACAGGCAAACGCAGACCCATAGGTGCCCTAACTTCGGCAAGCTTACTCTGCACTACGCCCACACATCTCTCCATCTACAACTTTATGGAGAGTTATTATAAATAATACTTATAGTAGTCAAATAGTATTTACATCTTGTAGGTGTAATTAAGACAAACGGAAAAACATCATGAGCTGAGCGTCATGATCCAAAAGCGTGTAATAAGGATACTTACTGATGAGATGTGCGAAAGATGATGCATTTGGCGTGCGCCCGGGAAAGAACAGAACCATCAATTAAAGGAAGCTAGGAATTTGACTAAACAAACCCCTTAAAGAAGGGAATGGTGAGGATGGCTTCTGTCTCCGGGGTTTAAGCTCGCCATAATGCAGTTGTTATCAATAACTGTGAACCATAGAAGCCACCCAAATGCGTATTGCCACAATCGGATTAGACTTAGCCAAGAACATTTTTCAGGTTCACGGCATAACAGCTGAGGGCGAGATTGCTTTCAACAAACCGTTGCGGCGAGCACGCGTACTGCCGTTCTTTGTAAAGTGAAGCCATCCACACAGTACACTAGATTATCTTTTACCTTTGGGTATTTTCGGTTTTTAAAGCAGTTTTTTTTATTTATTAGTGGGTATAGTTTTCAAAAAACTGTTTTGGATAAAACCTATTTTTCCGAATTGGCAAACAAACCTATAGTTCAATTTATTCCCACCCTAAAACTTATATTAAAACTCGGATCGGGATCCCCTCCTAACATTATCCCCTTAGGATTGAGGCATATGAAATTTACATTAATGTCATAGCCTGATGCGGGCGTATAGTCGCACTCGGATAATCCAGAAGGTTTGGTCGCGGCATCAGAATAAAGCGCGTCTACAGCCGGATCAAAAGTCAGTGACGTACCTGTTTCCTCAAAACCTATAACGGCTGTTGACGGCCCAAGGCCGTCGTGATCCCCATTAAAAAATCTAACTTCCGCCGGCAGCACTTGAATCAAAACAATAGAATCGGCTGTCACGGACCCGTTACCTTCATTCACAACTGAGAGTGTATAAACCATATCATTCCCAGGAGTTGAATACTTGCCAGAGTTCAGGTTAGTGACGGTTTGTATGACGCTTAAAGTGGCAGGGTCTAGCTCCGTGCTCATACTGTTTTCTGAGAACTCTGAGGTAATATCATATGTAAGCGCGCCCGTTTTTCGCGTGGTCGTCGCCGAAATGATGTCGCCAACGTCAACGGTAACGGTCGTAGTTAAACTGCCTATGTGATTACCGGGTGCGGCGATATCAATTGTCCCGAGATAAATTTCTCCCTCACCATAGCCCGTCGGATCGGCGGCTGTATTTTTGAAAAATTCGATACGATAGCCATCCGTTGGGTTTGACGGGACATCTAGGTTTATATCGTAAGATACGCTTGTTGTACCACCCGCACGGAACGCATTGATAATAGGAAAATTCAACCGATCATTGGATCCGGAATCTGTATCATTCGTATCATTATCGGTTTGACCGTCTGCATCGACATCAATACCCAACTCACCGTTGTCGTAAATTGAATTCTCATAAATAGCCGCGGTTGCGCTATTATTGATTTCAACGCCGTTGTTTTGACTATTGGCGATTATATTGGAGGATATTTGTGCTGAAGACGACCCAATGATCTGAATACCGACTCTGTTCCCAATTGATTGATTACCTGACCCGATACCAATTAAGTTTCCATTCACCTCGCCGGAAGCATTCAAAAATAAAATGCCCATATCGACACTACCGACAACAATATTTTGCCCTGCGGAGGTGCCATTACCAATCCTGATTGATGATGTGGATACCAAGTTTATGCCATCATCATCATTCGCGACGAGAACCGTGCCAATACCGTTGCTTCCAATATAATTTCCCAGAATTGTGGAGCCGGATAGATTTTGAAGGTCGATGCCATCGCTTCTATTCCCCGAAACTATATTCCCACCGCCACTTTGGTCACCGATGATTGAATTGTCGCTGCCGTTAGAAATTTTTATTCCGTCGGAACCATTACCGATATCTAAGCTACTATTGGCGGCTATACCAACGAAGTACCGCTTAAGCGTGGCATTGTTGCTGCCATTATTCAGAAAAATACCATAATTCCCATTAAATCCAGCAATGTTTGCGCCTGATAATGTTCCGTCGCCAATGATGACATTATCACTGCTGTTAATCTCTACCCCATTGTCGACATTACCAATATTATTCGTCGTATCAGTGCTGGTGCCAAAATGATTACAGAGCAATGTCAACCCATCTGCATTATTGGCGTTTAATCCATTCTGGTCACTGTCTCCAATTGTCAGGCCTTTGATTGTCACATTACTCGCGCCGGAGATGTTGAGTGCATGATCCGAATGATTGGTGGCAAGCAGCACGATATAATGTTTACGATTGGACATCCCACCTTCTGCATTTGGGGTTCCATTGCAAACCACGCTACCTTGTGTGGATCCATCAATACTGATGCCATCATCTGTAAGCGTTGGAAGCGCAGAAGTTGGAGAAATCACATGCGGTCCAAGACCCGGTATATTAAAGGTTATGTCATCTTCAGTTGAATTCGCATTTGCAAACGCAATGGCATTTCGTAATGAGCCTGCGCCGCTGTCATCTTTATTCGTAACCTGCAACGGATTCGACGCCCTGACCCACACGCGGTGAATAGTGTCTTGTGACTCATTATCGTGAAAATCATCAACTTCCCATCTGTCATCATTTCCTTTAATCCCCCAATGAAAATTTCCAGTACGGAAAAAGGGGAATTCCGTCATCGCGGCATCATTTTTGTCGAAGCGAACACTGTTGACGGCAGCAGGTATATTGGCTGTATGTCCGGCCAACGCTGTAAAATCGCTATTTATACCTGAAAAACTTCCGATGCCTGTCCGAACATAGTCATCGCCCACAGTGGATCGAAAATGCACCTGCCGTGTATGAGCGCTTGTTTCACCAAACCACCTCAGCTCAACATTTCTCCCGAATTGGCTCATGGCGAGATTTCCGGCATTTCCCCAACGCGCCGTCTGCGAACTTTCGTCCGCACCCAAGCTTGCAGTTGATGTCACAGGCAAGTTCGAACCCGCCCCTATCACCGCAAGAGGCGGATTCGTCCCTCCTTTATGGACATATTGCAGAACCAATATCCAACCACCGCCTTCCGATGTATCCACATCGGCTTGGAAAATTCCCACGCCTGTATTGAAGTGATACCGTCCTGCGGACGGGACGTTATAAGCGTCCTCGACCGACGTAAAAGGATCCTCAGCAATCCCTGTCCCGGCGGCAAAGGTCGACATAAAGCTCGAGGCCCAAATCGATGCAATCAAATAGAATAAAGTGCAAAGGCGAAACATATTTTATATTAGTGTGAAATATTAAATATATTATAAATAGTGTATAGTGATGAATTTGTCTAAACCAGTAGATTAAATGGGCTCACCTACTCTCACCGTTGTCACGTTTGACGTTGTCAAACTCTCTACTCACAAAAATTTGATATCACAGTCGCAAATTATTCTATCCATTTTCAGTTAAATTCGTCCTGCACGCCTCATTTCATCACCCCAGATGCTTATGATTTACAGGTTGCCGAGTTATATACTTGGGAAATCTATAAATTCGGGCGTAATGAAAACCCTAAAAGTGCTCCAAGTAAGGCTCGCTCGTCATGTACCCTTAACCCTGTGAGTTTAACGGGGCGCCGCAACACATTAGCTAAACTGCTCAGCCGATGTTTCATAGTTGAGGGTCTTTCTGAGATGCTCGTTGATGACTCTTGCTATCCTATTTAATTTTGCTTGGCTATAAACGGAGAGATCGATGCCTTTAGGAAGGTATTGTCTGATGAGCGGTTGGCGTTTTCATTGCAGCCACACTGCTATGGACTGTATTCTACGGAAGTAATATCAACACTTACCGCGTCTTACGAGATAGCGATTTTGAGTTGTCGTCATGACCAAATATTACCCAATTATCGGGCTAACTTGCGGGATGCCAAAAGAGATCACAGGAAAACACAAGTTTTTCAGTGCCTTAGCATAAATTTACTTAGGAAAAATGGCGCGCCTCGAAGGAGAAACTTCGAACCAGTTGTTCGAGACTTTAGAGGATTGGAACACCCAACTCAAACGTCATGATTTAAGTGAATGGGAGCCAAAGCTATGAGCACTCCCATACCACTACAAGCTATACCATGTTGCACGAGCCTTACCGTGGCGTTTGATGCGTTTAGCACTTACCAATTCTCGCAAACGCACTTTCAATGTATTTTTATTAACACCCATTACCTTAACCAATTCAGGGGCAGTCATGCGTTTGTGTTGGCGCAACAACGCAATGACCTGCGCAGAGATTGCGGGAAGATCGTCATTCTCACTTTGCCCAATTTTTTCATTAGCAATACGCGTCTCCAAGCTATCTTTCTGTTTCTTGAGAGAACGCAGGAAAAACCCTATCCACGGCATCCAGTCGGGATTATCGGTTTTCAAAGTTACTTGAGTGCGGCGCAGAGCCTTGTAATAAAAATCCTTATTCGCCTCTATCACGCTTTCAAGAGAAGCGAACGGCACATAAACATATCCAGCGCGCAGCAAAAGCAATGTGGTCAAGACTCTCGAAACCCTTCCATTCCCGTCTTGGAACGGATGAATTGCCAAAAATGTCACAACAAAAACAGCAATCGACAACAAAGGGTGTTGGGCCTCTTCAGAGGTGGCTTTTTGCATCCATGCAACCAGAGCTTCCATATCGCGCGGGGTATCGAATGGCGTAGCCGTCTCAAAGATGACGCCTATTTCTTTTCCATCTGCGTCAAAGGCAACCACATTATTGGGAAGGGTTTTATAATATCCGCGATGATGTTCGTCCTTGGACGAATGGCGCAGCAAAACCTGATGCAATTGCCGAATATGGTTTTCGGTAATCGTCAAATCGGAATAAGCCTCGAACACCATGTCCATTGCTTCGGCGTAACCCGCAACCTCTTGCTCATCGCGCGTCAAAAACGAAGCCTTCTCCAAGTTCGAGAGCAAAGTCTCGACCTGCATATCTGTCAGTTTTGCCCCCTCAATACGAGTCGAGGAGCCAATACTTTCAATCGTAGCCACTTTACGCAGTGCATCGAGCCTATCTGGAGAGAGCGTTTCTAAAGCTTGCCAACGACCTTTAAACTCATCTATTTCAGCGATGAGTTTCACAAGGTCTGGTGTCAGTGTAAAAAAGGGCTCTCTCATGTCGGGATATCCAATTTCATACCCAATTATACCCGATTATACCCGATACTTACCAGCAAAATCGAATGTATAAACTTAGAAAAATCTTTGGCTTTATTGCAAAATCAACGCCCAAGAGGATTTGAACAAAAATTCTTATTCAAAAACAGACACTTGATAACAAAGCTTGGTTCTAAGCCAATATTAGAAAGAAAATTACCCATAAAAAACAATATTTTAAAGATGGCGCACCGGGGAAGATTCGAACTCCCGACCCCTTGATTCGTAGTCAAGTACTCTATCCAGCTGAGCTACCGGTGCTTAGAGTGCGTCATAGACGCGATTTTCACAATCTCTTGCGAGCGCGCCTTAAAGCGGAATTGGTCTGGGTTTGCAAGACCTATTTTCAGCCTATTTTCGACATGGCTTCAAAAACTCAGACTTTGGCTTTTAAAACGCCGCGGGTGAGGGCTCTGGCGACACATCGGGCGGCTGCACCGCCTAATTCCGCTAACGCAACGGGGCTGGGACAGGGCTTATCCCCTGTTGAAAGGGTGAAAATCGTGTCGCCATCTAAAGGCGTATGCGCAGGCTGAACGGCCATAGAGATACCGTCTTGGGCCATGATCGACAGGCGTTTTAACTGTTTTTGAGACAAAGACGCCCCCGTGATGACAGCACCGATCACGGTGGATTGTCCTGCAGCCTTTAAAAAAGAGAGCTTTGTGTCTTGAGCATCGGTCACTTTATAATTCTTTGGCGGATATTGGCCGCCAAACTCATCTTCACGCTCAAATGGCCATGCCCACGGACACGCCGTACCCGGCATATAAGGCGAGCCGACAGGATTGGCCGCAATAATCGCTAAAACTGTCACACCGTTGATGACTTCCGATGCAATACCTAAACCACCCGCATAGAGCCCGGCCGTGGCGCCAAAACCTGCGCCCACGGCGCCTTCATAACTTTTATATGCCAGCGCCTCGCAAGCTTTTAAACCTAATTCGCGAAAGGGGGGCGTGTTGCCCCAAAGCTTATCGCCGCCATTGCCATTATCAAAAAGAATAGCGGCGGGCACGATGGGGGACACGGGCACAGGGTCAGGACCCGGGGCATAACCTATACGCTTCGCGCCTAACCACGTCGTCACGCTATCCGCTGCCGCTAACCCATAAACGGAACCACCGGACAGAACAATCGCATGAACCTGCTCGATAAGACCGCCGTCTTGTAGAGCGGCAATTTCGCGTGTACCGGGCCCACCGCCGCGCACATCAACAGAACAGTTCGCGGGCGTATCAGGCATAATAACGGTGACCCCTGTTTTCACCTTAGCGTCATGGGCATGTCCTATACGCACACCGAGTGATGTAAAAAGAATTTCTAGTGAAGTGTCCGCCATAATCTATTAAAAGCGGGTCAGAGCGGTGACGCAATAGAAAAATTATTCATATGAAGAATTACTCCACGCCCAATTGTTGTTCTAAAAATTCAGCTTGGCGACGATAGTAGAAGAGTTGATTAGATAATTTCCGCCATCCATGGCCCTCATCGGGAATACGAATGAACGGTGCGTCTATGCCGTTTGCGCGTAGAGCACGCACCATGGTTTCCGTCTCAGCAATATCAATGCGGGGGTCCATCACACCATGTGAAAACAAGACAGGGACTTTAATTTTATACGCTGTTTGAATAGGCGAGTTTTGTGCATAAAATTCACGCCATTTCGGATCATTAATATCACCATATTCAATGAGATCAGCTGCTTTCAAGGCCGGCGACGCAACCTCTAAGGCGGTGACCCAATCCGCGACACCATAAAGCGACACGCCTGCTTTAAACGCCTCCGGATATTCAGCGAGAACCGCATTCACCGCATAGCCGCCATATGAGCCACCCGTGACCGCGGCGCGATCCGTATCAACACGGCCATCCGTTTTGAGATAATCCAACATGTCTTTGAGATCGGCAATCGATTCCAATCGATTTTCACGATCATCCAATGTCGTATAGGTACGACCAAACCCTGTTGAGCCACGCACATTCGGTTGGAAAACGGCAATCCCCCGACCTAATAAATATTGGAGAGGGCCATTATAATCCGGGCGCGACTGGGCTGTCGGCCCACCATGCACCATAAACACAACAGGCGGTTTTTCACCTGTACTTGTCTTTGGCATATATAAAAGACCTTGGATTTCTACGCCGTCGCGTGCCGGAAATTTCAGGCTGTCCGGTCGGACGAGCGCTTTCGGATCTAGGCCTGCCAGGTTAGAGGCATAAATCCGTTTCGTCTCGCCGCTGACAAGGTCATAGCGATACAAATCACCCGGGCGGTCATGCGAAGAGATACGGACTAAAAGCGTATTATTGGAAAGTCTGCAATCTAATGAATAAACGCCTTCACGCAAAGATTTAACAGTCTTGACCTCTCCGCGCTTTAAAATGTGCAAACGGCTAAATCCATCGTGATTAGTCGTGAACGCTGTGACAGGATTTTCTAAGCCGCAAATAGAAATATTTTCAACATCAGCATCTGTTTCAAATAATAATGTTTCAGCGCCCGTCTCAATATCCATCTCCGTGAGCGCCATAAATTCACGGTCTTTATTCGTCGCATAGAGGATGGCGTTCTTGTTGGGCACGAAGCGAACACCAGCATCAGTGTGGTTCGCTCGCGGCGAAGGTCGTGATAGGATGCGCCGCTCTCCGGATTGGATCTCCAAAGCATAAAGATTATCAGAGTCTTCACCGACAGAATCGGACAGAATAAGTGTCAAACCGTCAGGCGACACAGCCTCTACAAAATTACCATATGTTCCCTCAAAAACACGGCGAGGTGCATTGCCTTCCCCGCCATTGATCTGTTTAACATAGATATCAAAATCAAGACCGTTCCGCTCCGTCGAGGCATAGCTCATCTGTGTGCCGTCTAGGCTAAACCCTCCAAAAACGCGAAAGCCACCCTCACTCGCGGGCAATATCTCAGTCTCTTCGCTTCCGTCAGCGCGAATGAGAAAATAGCTTTCTTGTTCATTCCCATTATTATCGGCACCATAAACAAGTTGCGGCGCGCCGCCTTGCTCAGTCTGCATGCGTAATGGGAGCCACTCGAAAAAAGTAACACCATTGCCGAAGGTGAGTTGCTGTGACTGGCCACCTTCAGTGGGCATAATCCAAATTTGGTTTTGTCCTGTGAGACCAGATCGATACGCCACCAAAGTGCCGTCCGGGGACAGACGCGCAGGTCCGGCACCCTGTGCTAAAAGATAACGTGCGATATCTGCCGGTGTTTCACCAGCTAAGCCTATGGATAAAGCTTCGGCCTCGGGGCTGATGAAATCTAGTTCACCTGTTAAAGACGTGTTTTCAGTGGTTCTGATCTCACTAAGAGGGCCAGATGTCGCCTGCTCGGGCGTCACAGATTCGCTAACCTGCTCATTGTCCTGACACGACACAAGGCTCAGCGACGCAGAACATAACAACATAGCTAAAACAGATTTCGAGATTTTCATGTAAACTCCGGCTTGGAATATAGATAATCATACCCCATAGCCCTCTCAATACCAGAGCTGTCTCAACAAACTCCTGTTATCAGAATAGGCATTGCAGCCCTTATCTATCGTCGTTATGGCAAGTTATGTTTGACTATGCCCTTTTCCTCAGCGCCTTCGCGACCCTCTTCGTGATTATCGACCCGCCGGGTTGCGCGCCCATTTTCGCCACATTGACACAAGGCACGACTAAAAAACATCAGCGCGAAATGGCGTTTAAGTCCGTGACCGTGGCCTCAATCATTTTATTTGGCTTTGCCTATGTCGGTGAATGGCTATTCTCAAAATTAGGGATCAGTCTTGATGCTCTGCGTATCGCAGGCGGAATTATGCTCTTTATGATAGGCCTGAATATGGTCTTTGAAAAGCGTACTGAAAAGCGTGAAGACCGAGCAGAAGATCTGTTAGAAGAAGTTGAAGACCCGGAAGACATTTCCGTCTTTCCCATGGGTATCCCGATGATTGCGGGCCCCGGAACCATGGCATCGCTGCTGATTTTAATGAGCAAAAGTGAGAATGGGTGGGAAGAATTATCGATTATCGCAGCTCTCGTTCTCGTTCTGGTAATTACCCTCATCTCTTTCTTAGTGGCCGGACCGCTTATGAAGTTGATGGGTAAAAGCTTCACCAATGTTTTGACGCGGGTTTTAGGGGTTTTACTGGCCACTTTAGCCGCACAATTCATTCTGGATGGCATCCGCAATGCCTTATTTTAGAGTCTGACATTAAAATTAAGAGAACAAAACTGTCGCGATTTTAAAAGTTATGCTATAACAACACACTATGAGTGTTGCGCCTAACAATTTTAAAACCGTAGACGATACGCGTTTTGACCAGCCAGATCGACGCGGTCGGCCCGGGCGTCTGCCACCTGAAAATTCATCACGCATTACACGCCGTATCACGGCTGTCGCCGTTGTGGTGGGGCTAATACTGACAACCGGCAAAATACTCTTGTGGCAAGGAACCAACTCCATCGGCGTTTTAGCCTCACTCGTCCATTCAGGACTGGATATGTTTGGCGCGATGTCGAGCTTTATTGCTGTCCGTTATGCTTCTCGCAAGCCGGATAAGCGCTATCGGTTTGGGCGCGGAAAGGCCGAGAGTTTTTCTGCTGTTTTCCAAGTCTGCCTGATCATTTTTGCGGCCTTCCACCTCCTTGAAGAAGTCATTGAGCAGGCAGGAGAGCATAATCACCTCGGCGACTCAGGCTTTGCCATTTTTGTCATGAGTATTTTTATTATCATCACGGCTTGGCTGATAATAGCGCAGAGTTGGGCTATACGGGCAACGGGTTCAATCGCTGTGCGAGGTGACCGCGCTCATTATACAGCAGACCTCTTTGCTAATCTCTTTGTGATTATTGGGCTGGCCTTATCGACATTTACCTCTTTGGTCTGGGCGGATGCAGCTGTGGGTGGCCTTATGGCGCTGTGGTTATTCTACACAGCCTTCCGCGTTGCGAGCCTCGCTTGGGCGCAATTAATGGATATGGAACTAAATGAGGATGAACGGGCCCTCATCAAACGCACCGCGATGAAAGATTCGCGTGTGCGTGCTGTGACAGAGCTTAGAACACGCGCCTCAGGCCCACATATTCATATTCAAATGCGGCTCGACATGGACGAATCGCTCTCACTGGCAGAAGCTCATGACGTTATAATTCAGACGGAAAGACGCTTAATGGCCGACTTTCAGGCAGCAGATATTCTTATTCATCCGCATCCGGCAGGCTGTGGTCATTCGCACGGAAATGCACGTTTTTATTCAGATAATCCTGCGTCATCTTAAGGCTTCGTTACCTATATTTCGGTTAGCTATTTTGCTATGCGTACGCTTTATCATTTTGCTCTTCACCCCGCGAGCCGTCAGGCCCGTATTGCGTTGGGTGAAAAGAAACTGAAAGTCACAGAGAGCCCCGTCAACCCTTGGCAACTTGACCATGGTGACTGGAAAAAATTTGAAGATGCAACACCCGAAGGCGTGCCGCCCACTTTAATTGATATTATTCCCGGAGGCAGTGTTGTGATTACGGGTGCGCGGGCCATTTGTGAATATGTAAATGAGGGTTCAACACGTCACCCTCTCTTGGGAGAAGATATTATCGAACGCGCAGAAGCTCGTCGGATTGCCGACTGGTTTGACCATAAATTTGCCCAAGAAGTGGACGCGTTTATTTTACACGAAAAAGTCGAGAAATCTGTGGCGGGGTTGGGGTCGGCGGATCCGGCTGTTTTACGGCAAGGCCGTGAGGCTCTCGCGCATCATTTAGGGTATATGTGTTGGTTATTGGAACAACGCGACTGGTTGGCCGGACGTTATTTCAGCCTCGGCGACATTGCTGCAGCGGCCCATATTTCTTGTTTAGATTTTCTGGGAGAAATCAACTGGCGGGATTGGCCGACACTCAAAGAATGGTATCAGAAGGTTAAATCCCGGCCGTCTATGCGGTCTATTTTAAATGATCGTGTCCCCGGCTTTCGCGCCCCGCGTTATTACACAGATCTGGATTTTTAGCCATGGTCGGGCTTTCAAAACCCGCCCTGAACCGTATAAAGGCTTTAGGCTTCACGCAGCCTTATATTCTAGATGTCTCCGCTTATGGCCATCAAGCAGGCAAGCACTTACAAACATTCATCAAAAAAGAGCGCCACGGCTCAATGGCGTGGATGGCAGAGACAGCTATGCGTCGCGCGCACCCTCAAAATCTTTGGCCAGACGCCAAATCAGCCATTGTACTCGGGATGAATTATGGCCCTGACAGTGACCCGCTTCTCACATTAGAGGAAACAGATCGGGCAACAATTTCAGTCTATGCCAGAGGCGGCGACTATCATGACGTGATGAAAGGGCGATTGAAAGAGATCGCCGGATTGATTGCGCGAGATACAGGCGAGGACGTCAAAATCTTTGTCGACACAGCCCCCCTCATGGAAAAACCCATCGCCGAAGCTGCAGGCTTAGGCTGGCAAGGTAAACATACGAATTTGGTCAGTCAGGATTACGGCTCTTGGCTCTTTATTGGGACAATTTTAAGCGCGGCAGTATTAGACCCCACGCCGCCCGAGACAGATCATTGTGGGAGTTGTCGGGCGTGTTTGGATATATGCCCCACTCAGGCTTTCCCCGCACCCTATCAAATAGATGCCCGTCGTTGTATTTCTTACCTAACGATTGAACATACCGACCCTGTTGAAGAAACACTTCGGGCCCAAATGGGCAATCGCATTTATGGTTGCGATGATTGCCTGGCGGTTTGCCCTTGGAATAAATTTGCTGTTCTCGGCAAAGAAGCCAAGCTCGCGGCACGGGATGATTTAAACGCGCCCAAACTCTCCGAGTTGGCACAGCTTGGCGAACAAAGGTTTCGCCAAACATTTGCAAGATCCCCGATCAAACGGATCGGTTGGTACCGATTCTTACGTAATGTTCTTTATGCCATCGGGAATAGCGGGAAACCGGAACTCGCTCATCTGACGGAGCTATATGTCAATCATGGCGACCCTGTTGTGAGGGACGCAGCTAGGTGGGCAGCGACGAGGCTTAAATCTTAAAATAAACCTTTGCGTTTTCTTTACAACTTTTGCGATAATGTAGCTTGATAGAAATAATTGGCAGGCCTCTGGGTGGGATCGCTTAAAGAACATCGCAATCGAGACGGCTTGACCCCTAGAAGCCGGAAAGCTGATAAACCAACAGCGCTTTTATTAAGCGGGGTTTTATTCTGTCTTGTGTTGGCTTTAATGATTTGCCTGTGGCTCGCCCCTTTTGACACTGTCTTTAAAACATCGGCAACGATTGCATGGGCTACTGTTTTTGTCGCACTCTTAAGGCTATGGGCCTGTGCGCATCAAAAGCCAAAAGATGATGTTGATTTAAAAGAAACAAACCTGCCTCTTTACACAGTGTTAGTTCCACTTTTTCATGAAGATAATATGGTAGAAGGTCTGATTTCCACGCTCTCTCAATTTCATTACCCTCAAGAGAAATTAGAGATTTTCTTTCTGTGTGAAGCGATAGACCCAGAAACAATTGCAGCTGTAAGGCGACATATGAAACCGCCTTTTGAGTTAATCATTATTCCGAAAGGCACACCCCAAACCAAACCGCGCGCGTTAAATTATGCCCTGCAATATGCGCGTGGAGAATATGTGACCATTTACGATGCAGAAGACCGCCCTCATCCGGATCAGTTAAAGGCGGCGTTACGAGCGTTTCAAAAGAACCCAAATTGGGCTGCGGTGCAAGCGCCTTTGGATTATTATAATTCAGGGGATACCTTTTTAACCCGACAATTTACTTTGGAATATGCAGCCCTTTTTCATGTCTGGTTGCCATTCCTTTCTGCAATGAAAGTCCCCTTCCCCCTTGGTGGCACGTCCAACCACATGCGCCGCTCAGCCTTAGAGGCCTGCGATGGATGGGACGCTCATAATGTCACAGAAGATGCGGATTTGAGCTTTCGTCTGGCGGCGCTTGGACTCGAAATTGGCTATATTACACCCCCGACAGGCGAAGAAGCCGTCTCTGATTTAAAAGCTTGGCACAATCAGCGTGCGCGGTGGATGAAGGGCTATATCCAAACCTGGCTCGTCCATATGCACCAACCCATTCAGCCGCTAAATTTATTTGGTTTTATCAGGTTTCTCTCATTACAATTTACCTTGGGCTTTACTCTACTCTGCGCCTTGGTTTTCACACCTGTCGTAATAGGCGGAGGGCTTTATGCCATCGGGTTTAGTCAATTTGGCTGGTACATGCCTTTCTCGGTGACCCATTTTTTTGCTTTGGGGCTGAGCCTCTCTGTCGGCATATTCATTGGGATGGTCGGCGTTTATCGCGCGGATAAGAAACACCTTATACCTTGGGCCTTGCTCATGCCTTTTTATTGGATGCTTTTATTCTGGCCCACAGTAAGGGCCATTATCGAATTACAAACGCGACGTTTTCACTGGCATAAAACGACCCATGGTGTTAGCCCCTCGCGCACATCATCAGATGTCACTTACATCGACACGCCAACGCCCCAAACCCCAGCGGAGTAAAAGGTCATGAGCCGCAATGAAGACCTCACCCTCACTCTTATCGCTTTGGGGATTTGCGCCGGACTTGCAATTTTGGGATTCCATAATCACTTCAAAGAAAAATCAACAATTAAACCCCATCGATTACCTTGGATGATCATATCCTTGGGCAGTATCGCAACAGGATTCATGGTTATCGTGCATCTCGCGAACCTGATGGGGTTTGAAACGGGACGCATGTGATCGGCAAAAGCCTCGCGCGCCCGACCTCTAAACTTAGCAT
This sequence comes from uncultured Algimonas sp., assembly GCA_964352855.1. Classification (GTDB taxonomy): domain Bacteria; phylum Pseudomonadota; class Alphaproteobacteria; order Caulobacterales; family Maricaulaceae; genus Litorimonas. Next base: position 33,488 of record CAYGTR010000019.1, read on the forward strand.
CTCTTTCATCAAGCCATTTTGCCACAGTTGCAAAGATGCAATCGGGTTATGCGAAAGCGGCTATTCTCTCCGTTAAGAAAGCACTCATATCTATTGTAAATGACAGGAGTAAAATGTTGATGGGTCATATATCCAATATTGAAGTCAAAATGTCAGACTTAGATGTTCGTTCTCCTTTAGACGCGCATGCCCCTAGGCAAAATTTAAGCGACCATGTGGCTTATGGCTTTACAAAAACACTTCGTTTTATTGCGGATCGGTTTTTTTCAAAGCGCTATGGACATCGTGCTGTGGTCTTAGAAACTGTTGCTGCGGTCCCCGGAATGGTCGGAGGGGTGTTAATTCATCTCAGAAGTCTTCGCCGGATGAAAGATGATGAAGGTTGGATACGCACACTTTTAGACGAAGCTGAAAATGAACGCATGCATCTCATGACTTTCATTGAAATTGCACAACCCAATTGGTTTGAACGTCTGATTATTTTGATTGCACAAGGTGTGTTTTTTAACGCTTATTTCTTGCTGTATTTATTGGCACCGCGGACAGCCCACCGCGTTGTCGGTTATTTCGAAGAAGAAGCTGTATTTAGCTACACTCAATATCTGAATGAAATTGATGCAGGGCGACAAGAGAATATCCCCGCCCCTCAAATTGCCATTGATTATTGGAGTCTCGCGGAAAACGCGACACTGAGAGATGTCGTCATCGCCGTGCGTGCAGATGAATGTGAACATCGAGACGTCAATCACGGGTTTGTGGACAAGATTGACAAAAGGCGCGCTGCCTAAGCATTATCCTAATAAGGGATAACTCGCCTCAACGCGGTAAGTGTTCGGGCCGTCAGGTTTACGCCAGCTGGAGAATAGAAAAAATTCATCGACCAGAAACGGCCCGGCTTCAAAATGAGCCAAGCGCTGTTCAAACTTGATGATTCTATCCAAAGGTGCCCCCTGTTTGAGGTAGGCCAAAGTCACATGCGGTATATATTTCCGCTTTTCCATGATGATACCCGCACGACGAGCCGCCACTTTGCAATGCTCATGAATGCGGGTGAGTGAAGCCTGGGGCGGCACACCTGCCCAAATCGCGTGAGGTTCCAATGCACCAAAATGCCCGACACTTTTAATCGACAGATCAAAAGCTGTGAGACGTAGCTTCGCTAATTCCACATCCAAAACTTCGGCGCGATCATCATCGACTTCGCCGAAATACCCCACCGTAATATGTAGCTTATCTTCCGCCTGCCAACGCGCACCGGACACACCTTTTTGAATGCGGGTCAAAGCCGCGACTGTTCGGGGTTGCATTTTTATGGCGGCGAACAGAATCATAGGGCTTCTATTTCATTAACCCGCCGCAGGAGACCGGTACGTCTTATGAATGCGGGTGGCTTCTTTTTCCATCTCATCTGTCCACGTAATCTCATGGGCATCAATGTTTTCCTTGAGCTGTGCCATCGACGTGGCCCCAATGATATTACTGGTCACAAATTCACGGCTTTCAACAAATTTAAGCGCAAATTGCGTGGGCGTGAGGCCAAGCTTTTTGGCGGTTTGATTACAGTCCAAAACAGCCTCACCGGCATCTTCGTACCGCCCCAAAAATGTCGGGAACAGATCCTTACGTGATCCCTTTGGCGTCTCACCGCCGTCATATTTTCCTGTCAACATCCCCATTGCAAGCGGGGAATATGCGAGAAGCCCCACACCTTCGCGCATCGCAATTTCAGCACGGTCATAATCAAATCGGCGCGCAACCAGGCTGTAGACGCATTGATTGGACACCATACGTGGCCAGTTTTTTTGTTCCGCTATTTGCAGGTATTTCATCGTCGCCCAAGGCGACTCATTAGAAATGCCGATATGTCGAATATTACCCTTTTCGACATGCCGGTTAAGCGCGCCCAATATGACCTCTAGGGGCACCATATCGTCGGCATCATAGTCGTGATAAGCGTGAAACCCAAAACCGCTAAAGCCGCGATCCGGCCAATGCAGTTGGTAAAGATCGATGTAATCCGTTTTTAGGCGTTTGAGCGATTTCTCGACAGCCTCGTTGATTTGTTCAGGCGTGTGCCGCGTCAAGGGCAGGTCTTCGTCGCGCGCCCACACCATCCCGGACCGCCCCGTGACTTTGGTCGCCAAAATATATTTATCCCGGTTTTTGCGGGCCTCTATCCAATTGCCAATATAGGCCTCTGTGCGGCCTTGTGTCTCAGCCCGCCCTGGGACAGGATACATTTCAGCGGCATCAATAAAGTTAATCCCGCGCTCAAGGGCACAATCAAGCTGTTCAAAAGCCTCTTTTTCTGTGTTTTGCTCACCCCAGGTCATCGTTCCAAGGCAAACAGAGGTGACATCGATATTTGTATATCCGAGTCGACGTTTTTCCATAGTAACCTGTCCTTATCTTAACTTACGCATTATCTTGGTATTTCTATAAAAATGGCTTATATAGGCATCAACGTGCAACGCAACGTTCGCAAAATGCAGGGCGATGTTGCACATTTATGTTGATTAAGGAGCGTTTAATGAACGATTTCAACAACTCCGTCGGCGTAGGTGCACAAACCGATGTCGGCTTGAAAAACTTTATGCTTGGTACTTACCGTTATATGGCGATGGCTATGCTTGTGACAGCCGCTGTCGCTTATGTCAGTGCCCCATATGTGGCACAAATTGGCCTTTTCCGTAGTCCTTTTGCCCTCTTGGGTTTTGTGATTGCTATCCCTGTGCTCTTTGGAGCCGTTGGTGCGAAGCTACAATCCATGAGTAAGGGTGGCGTCTTAACCTTCTTGTTTGGCTTTGCCGCTTTCCTCGGTATATTTATGTCTGCGATCACAATCGCTTTCCCAAGTGTTGTTTTGGCAAAAGTCTTTTTTATGACAGTTGCCATGTTCGGTGCCTTAAGCCTGTTCGGATATACGACTGAGCGTAACCTAGGAACATTCGTCAAATATGCGATTGCTGCCTTTATCGGTTATGTCGCCATTAGCCTTCTAGGTGCGTTTGTACCAGCTTTGCAGCCGACCGGACCGCTTGACGTTATCATCAACCTCGTTGCACTTGCTGCAATTGCCTTGATTACAGCTTGGGAAACGCAAATGCTCAAGCGCGTTTATTACGGGTCTTCAGGTGACGCGATGATGATGGATAAACTATCCGCTTACGGTGCAGCCTCACTCCTCTTGGCATTTGTGAACATGTTCCAAATTCTGTTGAGCTTGTTTGGTCGTGATTAATCCGACCTAAAAGAAACGATTTAAAACCCGCCTTTCGAGGCGGGTTTTTTTGTGACTCCCAAAATGCAGTGTCTACCTATAAAACGTAAATCAAGCGATTGCGATTTGAGCGTGCTTGTCTTTATTTACGTTTTGTGACACCAAGTTGACAGATTGTCGCAGCATAAGACTGCGCAGTCTTTTCGCAAATAGCGACAATAGGGGAGAAAACTATGTCACTTGCAAAAATCGTCTGGGCCGTCAGCGCCCTCGCCGCAATCGTCTTAGCCTTCATTAATGCAGGAACTTATGACGGTATGATATTAGCAATCCTCGGACTTGCGTCCGGTTGGTTCTTAGATCATGAGCATCGGCGGGGCGTTATCATCGCGGCTATATTCCTGATGGTGGGCGGGGCAAACGCCTTGAACGGTATTATGGGAATCGGAGAGCATCTCGGCACTATTCTGGGTAGCCTTGGTGTTGTCTTTGGAGCCGCTTCCGTTATGGCTATCGTCAGAACATTGGTTGAGCGTTTGCTCAAGTCCAATGCTGCATCAGCTACATAAGAGACTAAAAGACAAGTAAGAGATAAAGCCCGCTCTCGCAGCGGGTTTTTTTGGCTAAATCGTTCTGAAGCGTTGTTTGTCAAACACGCGTAAAACAGCCGCCAAATCATGCCCCCGTTTAAGAATAAGGCCGCCGGGGGCAATCACAGCGAATTGGCCTTGCTTTTGTCGCAAGGCTGGGACTTTTTCTATTTGATACAGGGCGTGTTCCGATGCTTTGCGGTAAACGGAAAAAACTGCCTTATCCCGCAGGAAATCCATGGCATAATCCTTCCAGTCCCCGTTGGAGACCATTTGCCCATATACGTTAAGAATCAATCCCAACTCACGACGGTCAAAAGCGACTTGAGTCGGTGGTTTTGACGTTTGAATAGACAGTGGAACAATATTCGTCATAGCCGCACTTTAGGATTAGCAAAGGAGTAGAGCAAGCCATGCTTGTCCAAATCAGAGTTAATCGAATTTAACAACCCTGTCCTAAGCGTAATAACTTGCCTTATTCTTGCCCCATTTCCGTCTCTATCCGAACAGAATAAGTGTGCATTTATCAAGTGTTGGTTGGCAAGATTTAAGAAGACGCGGTTTTCTTACAGCCCCCCCAGCCCCCGGGTTTGATTAAATCCTGTCGGCCAACAACGACGTTCCCACGTTTTGGGTTATTTACATATAAATAAACTCAAAATTGATTAGGCTGCATCCGATTGTGTTGGGGCAGACCGGTAAACGGACTTTTGCTCTTCAGCCCAGCAAAAGTCCGTTTTCTATTGTCGTATGGATTTTTTATTTCAAGACGGCAGCTGTGACGACCTTAGCAGAGCCTGCATCATGAAAGATCACAGCATAGTTTTCGCCCTCAACCGCATCCATTTTTAAGGATAAGGTTTTCCCCATCCAATTTGGATGCAAGAGACTCGTGACAACATTCTCAATTTTGAGCGTCCGGCCTCCGTTTTCACCACGCTTGACGGCCACTTCTTGAAGGCCGGGCCTATAGCGCACGACGGAAAGATCGTGGTTGGCATTCACGTCCGCCTCAATTATTAAAACACCCTTTTCAAATGTGAGTGACGCCTTTGGGCGCTTGGCGGGCAAAGGCATCGAAACAATATCGGATTGAGAATAGCGCGGGCTATGCGCGGAACCGTTTAAAACGATTTGCGGTGTATAGATGGTGACACCCAAAGACTTTCCGTAATCGCGCTGGCGTTGCGTAAAAGCGGGGTCACCGAATGTATCTTCCCACCCCAAGTAATCCCAATAGGTGACGCCGTAAGATAAGACTAAAGCATCATCACGACTTTGGGCAAATTGCGAGACCAGTTTATTAGTCGGCGGACAGGATGAACATCCTTGTGACGTAAAAAGCTCAACCACATAGTCAGGCTGAAAAGATTGTGTCTTTGAAACCTCAAGTGAGACGGGTGTGATTTTCGTTTCCTGACTCTGTGCCGTCGCCGTTGTGTATATAGAAGCGACAACCAAAAAGGCACAGACAAAATTGAGAGAACGTGATTTCATGAAATCATTTATAGCGGATCTACATGAACATGCGATTGACGAGTTCATCACAGCTATGTGAACCTTTCTTCTTTTAGGCACTTCTTAACAGAGCTTCGTTAAACCCATACATATTAAAAATGGGCTTTGACATGACTGACACGCTTACCGCTTCAAAGGCACCCCACGCTGTTGCATCACTCAAGCACTTTTTGATCCTGCTAGGGCATCAACTAAAAGCGCATACCGTCTTAAGTCTTTTCTGTGTGGCCTCTTTCATTGCAGCTATCATAATTAAAGCCTCTTTAGGGCAGGAAATGGGCGTATCCGCTTGGTCTTATCTTGAGCCCATTATCACAACCATTGTGCCTTTAACGTTTGGTATATCCCTTATTTTTGTCCTCTCTCATCTGTTCTTTATCAAACGTTCTAAATCCCCGATACACGATGTTATCAAAATTTACCGTTCTATTTTGGAAGACCCAAGACGGTGGGCAAAAGCCGTTCCTGCAATTGGCATAATGTTATTCGGATTTATGGCCTTCACAGAGCTCAAACCTGTGATACCAGCTTTAAATCCCTATAGTTGGGACGTGGCTTTCATGGAACTAGATCGCCTTTTACATTTTGGTCAGGATCCATGGCGCCTGCTCCAGCCGCTTTTTGGGCATGCGATCCCAACACTCATCATCAATTTTTTCTATAATTTCTGGTTTACCGTCATGTTTGCCTTCTGGTTGGCCTCTGGCACAACTGCAAAAGACCATGGCTGGGAACGACAGTTTTTATTGAGCTTTATCATGTGCTGGATGATTGGCGGTGTGGGTCTCGCTGTTGTATTTTCGTCCATGGGACCAGCTTTTTATGACCTTGTTGACCCTAATAATAATCCCTTTGCGGATCAGATGATTTGGCTGAGTGCGATTAATGAAAACACCCCCGTTTATGCCCTTGAAACACAAGACATGCTGCGGGAGAGTTACCTCAATCCCGCACAAGGCGGCATTGCAGGCATATCCGCAATGCCCAGCATGCATAATGCCGTCACGACTGTCTTCATGCTCACCGCTTTTAGGATCCACCGTATCCTAGGGTGGGTTATGGCAGGTTTTTTAGCCATCATCGTTATTGGCTCGGTGCATTTAGCCTGGCATTACGCGGTCGACTCATATGCAGGTATTATTATGGCGTTGGGCTTTTGGTGGCTTGCTAATAAACTTATCGCTTGGCAGGATAAGCTGTTAAAGCTCACATAGACGGTTTCGCATTTTTTCGCGCTTTCTCGTCAGGATCTAAATCCGGCTGACCATCGGCTGATAACAGCACAGCAATCCACCGCGTCGTCGGGAATTGCGCCAAAATTATCATGATGATGACTGTCAAAGGCGCAGAGAGAAACGCCCCAACGCCGCCCCATAATGCGCCCCAAATTGTCAAAGATAAGACAACAACCAGAGCCGACAGGTTCATACTATCACCCATCATTTTGGGCTGGATCGTATTACCGATGATGAATTGTGCGCCAAACAATCCGCCCGCCAAAATGATAATCGGCATTGCTGTATCAAATTGCACAATACCAAACATCACCGGCAGAGCCACAGCGGCGAGCCCGCCAATAATAGGAATGTAATTTAAAATGAAAATAACGAGCGCCCAGAACAGCGCATTCTCAAGCCCTAGAGATGCCATAATGGCAAAACTTACCACCGTCTGCATCAGGCTGATAATGGTCTGAACACCGAGATATTTTTCAATCGAATGACGGATACGCTCGCCGACTTTCGCAGCTTGTGCGCGACGATTTCGATCTGGAAACAGATCATCCATCTTTTTGGGAAAAGTAGATTGGGCCGCAAAAAGAAACGCCACATAAATCGCGATTAGCATAAGATTTGATAGCACACCCTGTATCGAAGCTGCAAACCCCGTGAGGCCAGCTTGAAGTTTCTCGCTCAGACCGAAACGTTCGTTCAGCGATGCAAAACTAATATTCTCTTGCCCGGTCAAATTTTCGACCCAAGCAAAAATGTCACTGAGGCGCCCTTGATAAATAGACGCCTGCCTCGCCACATCCGCCGCCGTGTCTGCGATAATAAAGCCAATACCGACAAAAGCGGCCACCACGGTCAAAACAGCAATTGTCAAAGCCAACCAATAAGGAAATTTCGGCGAAAGCCGCTCCAACCATCGGGCGAAGGCGTCAATAATGAGCCATATAAAAACGGCTAAGGCGAAAGGCGTTACCAAATCGCGGATGACATAAAGTCCGGCTATGCCTAGGAAAAAGGCGATGAAAAGCAGACTCGCATTAAGCGTACGTCCTGTATTATTCGCGTCAGTATTTGGCATATATCCCTCCGCCTCGTTTGAGACTCATATTGCATTCATTCGCCCTATTCCATAACAGAAACTAATCCAAGGGAAGAGACTATCATTATGAGCGACCATATTTTTGTCGGAACCGATTCAGAAGGGGTGAAACAAAACCTCTTACTCAAACTTGCCAACCGTCACGGCCTGATTGCAGGCGCCACAGGTACAGGTAAAACTGTGACGCTGCAAATCTTGACCGAAGGCTTTTCAAAAGCAGGTGTCCCCGTTTTTGCAGCTGATGTGAAAGGTGACCTTTCAGGCGTGTCGCAATCAGGGTCTAAAAAACACAAGCTGCATGACAAGCTTATCGCGAGAGCCGAAAAAATAGGCCTCATCGGCAATGATTACGAAGCCCTTCTTGGTGATGGATACAGCTATTCCGCTATGCCCACGATTTTTTGGGATATGTATGCCAAGCAAGGCCATCCTGTGCGCACCACGATTTCAGAAATGGGCCCGACATTACTGGCGCGATTAATGGGTCTGAATGAAACGCAAGAAGGAATTTTGACGATCGCGTTTGAGCTGGCCGATGATGAGAGCATGCTCCTTCTTGACCTCAAAGACTTACGAGCTTTACTGAACCATTTGTCGGATAATCGCGCAGAAATCAGCCGGGAATATGGTAATGTGACGAGCCAATCCGTTGCCGCCATTCAACGCAGCTTGCTCAAACTCGATCGCGCGGGCGCAGAAGAATTTTTCGGAGAGCCCGCGCTTAAGTTAGAAGATCTGATGCGCGTCGACTCAGACGGCAAGGGCATTGTTTCCATTCTGGCCGCCGATGAGTTGATAAACTCGCCCTCTCTCTATTCAACCTTCTTGCTCTGGCTTTTGTCAGAGCTCTTTGAAGAGCTTCCAGAAGTTGGCAATCCGGATAAGCCCAAAATGGTCTTCTTCTTTGATGAAGCCCATTTGCTTTTTGATGAAGCCCCAAAAGCCCTGATCGACAAAATTGAGCAAGTCGCCCGTCTTATCCGTTCCAAAGGTGTCGGTATTTATTTTGTCACCCAGAACCCGATGGATATTCCCGACAGCGTATTGGGACAACTGGGTAACCGCATACAACATGCGCTGCGGGCCTATACGCCCAAAGAGCAAAAGGCCGTCCGGGCAGCCGCCAGTTCCTTCCGTGAAAATCCCGCCTTTGATACCGAAGAAGTGATTACGGATCTCGGTGTGGGTGAAGCGCTTGTGAGCTTGCTTGATGAAAAAGGCGTCCCCGGGATTGTAGGCCGCACGCTCATTCGCCCCCCCGCCAGCCGACTTGGCCCTGCTACGGCGTCTGAGCGTGAAGCAATTATCGCGGATAGCCCTCTTACTGGTATTTATGATATCCCTGTTGACCGCGAAAGCGCCTATGAAGAGTTAGAGAAAAAAGCCGCCGCTCGTGCCAAAGAAGAGGCTGCAGAAGCCAAGCGTGTTGAGCGCGAAAAGGCGAAAGCCGCAAATGCTAAAAAAACCACGTCTTCACGTTCGCGTACGACCCGAAAAAAAGACAGTGTTTTTGTGCGCGAGGTCAAGCGCGAGGGACGACTTATCGCACGGCGGGCCATGCGCAATGCCGTCAGAGGCATTCTTGGTAGCATGATGCGTCGCTGATCCGTCATGCGCACGCGTTTTGCGCCTTCGCCCACGGGCCTGTTGCATGTCGGACATGCCCGTGCGGCGCGCGAGGCTTTTGATTTTGCGAAATTGTATAAAGGTCAATGCCTGTTGCGCATTGAAGACACTGACCATACGCGTTGCAAGGATGAGAACACTCACGCCATTTATTCTGATCTCGACTGGCTCGGCTTTGATTGGCCACTGCCCGTCCGCTTGCAAAGTCAACATTATCCGGATTACGCCAAAGTTATCGTCAATTTGATCAGAAGCGGCTTGGCTTACCCGTGCATTTTAACACGGTCTGAGATTAAAGCCGGGCAAACGCCCTCGCCTCTTAACCCCACAGAGTTTGGTGAAGACACAATTATACAAACACTCACACACAGCTCAAAGACAGAGACGCCTAACCTCCCCTTCGCGATACGCCTTGACCTGTCAACCGCCATGGCGCGTGTTCAGACCGACAGGTTGATCTTTCAAGACATCGGCCCGGTGCATAACGGTCATCATAACGCTTATGATGTTCTGCGTGACAGTGAAGACCCAATCATCGCCCGCAAAGACATTGGTTGTAGCTATATGATTGCAGGGCCGCATGATGATGCGCTACAGGGGATGACGCATGTTGTTCGCGGGGCTGACTTATTTGCCGAAACGCCCCTCCAAGTGCTGATACAAACCCTTATGGATTGGCCACGCCCGCTTTATTACCACCACGAACTTGTGAGGAATGACACAGGTGAAAAACTGTCAAAACGTAATCTGGACACCACATTGCAAAGCCTGAGGGAAGCGGGGCAAACGCCTCAAAACATTTTGGAAATGATAAAATGAGCTCCACTTTTGCAATTGAAACAAAAAACCTCACCCGACAATTCGGCAATGTTTTAGCGGTTAATAACGTATCCTTGGCAGTGCCCAAAGAGTCTGTGTTTGCTTTCCTAGGCCCGAATGGTGCAGGAAAAACAACAACAATCCGTATGCTCTTGGGTTTGATGCGCGCAGATAGCGGTCAGGTTTTTTTAAACGGAAGCAATATCCTTAAAGACCGTAAGCACGCATTGGCGAGAGTGGGGTCAATTGTTGAAACACCCACACTTTATCCGAATCTAACAGGACGCGAGATATTGCGTATCTCAGCCCAACTCTTAAACGCCCCAAAGGCCGATATTTCAAGAGTGCTCTCTTGGGTCGATTTAGAAAAAAGTGCGGATAGAAAAGTTGGACAATATTCTTTAGGCATGCGCCAAAGGCTGGCTTTAGCAAGAGCCTTACTGGGCGAACCAAAACTTCTTATTTTGGATGAACCCACAAACGGACTCGATCCTTCAGGTATTGTTGAAATGAGGCATATTATCAAAAGCCTGCCAGAACGCATTAATGCAACTGTGCTACTCTCAAGTCATATGCTGGCCGAAATAGATAAATTGGCTGACCATTGTGCATTAATCGATCACGGCACCATAAAGTTCCAAGGTCAAATGTCGAAGTTGCGAGAACAAGCGGTAACTTCTTTACGTATCGGTGCCTCCAATAAAATTGCGTTGAAACAATATTTAGAAAGACAAGGATATGCAGCACGAACCGATGAAGAGTATATCTATATAGATACGCCTTTTGATAAAGATAAAGCCTACCTGATCTTGAAGGGTATACTCGAGAAAGGCATAGATGTTTATCATTTCGAGTCACAACCACCGGAGCTGGAAAGAATATTCCTAGCAATAACCCGTTCAAATGAAGGGGTTGTATCATGATAACACTTTTAAAAGTCGAGATAGCGAAACTTCGCCGTTCCCTAGTTTTATTACTCTTGGCAGGTATCCCTGCTATGGTGATGCTCGTTGTGTTTGTCATTATCGCAAGCGACAACGGGCCAAAAAATTGGAATGCTGCAGTAATGGGCGGTGCCGCCATTTGGGCCTATTTTTTATTCCCTATGACAGCGACTGCACTTACGGCTCTGATTGCTCAAATCGAACATAGTACGAAAGGTTGGTCTTACGCATTAACTTTGCCACATCCAAAATGGTCTATATTTGTAGCCAAAGCGATATTGTGTTGGGCCGCCATGGCCTTTGCTAGCGCATTAATATGGGGTGGCATTCTTTTAGGTGCTTTTCTAGCAAGTAATATTTTCCCTAATGCCGCACTCACTGGAGATATTCCGACAATTTCACTAGCTGTAATAATAGCAAAAATGTGGCTAGCCGGAGGGCTAATGATAGCCATTCAATTTGCCGTCGCCATACGATTCTCTAGCTTCGCTATTCCTTCAATAGTCGGGATTACCGGAACATTTATCGCTCTTATAGCAACAGGTGCGAAAGCTGGAATTTATTTCCCTTGGTTGCTACCAACGAATGTCTTAGCTTCAACACCTGAGCGCGCATTGCAGGCCATACTGACGGGTGGGTTAGGTGGGATCCTCTTATTCGTTTTGGTTTGTGTCGTGCTGTCTCGGCGTGATTGGGCATAATGATCGGAAATTCACAACAATGAGTCCCGAATCTTTCCTTGATTTATTTGATTGGATCGGCGTTTTTGTCTTTGCCATGTCAGGCGGGCTTATCGCCGTCCGTCAGCGTATGGATATTTTTGGCGTCGTCGTGATAGCGATGCTGCCAGCTGTTGGGGGCGGGACATTACGGGATGTGTTGCTGAACCAACCCGTGTTTTGGCTAAGCGATCAAATCAGTTTGATGATTGCGACAGGCGCAGGCGTTGCCGCTTTCTTAGCCCCACGGTTTTGGACAAAATTCCGGAGCCTGCGTTGGCTCGACTCCGCCGGGCTTGCGCTTTTTGCCGTTGTGGGGGCGTCCAAAGCCTACTCCCTCGATTACAGCCTTATCATTTGCGCCATTATGGGCACAATTACTGCCACAGCTGGTGGGTTATTACGCGACGTCGTCTGCAATGAAACACCCATGCTGTTAAAGGCAGACATCTATGCCACCGCAGCCTTTGCAGGCGCCGTGGTTTATGTGCTGTCCAAACAGCAAGGTCTCTCAGAACTTATCAGCCTATCATTAGGGGCCGGACTTATCTTTATTTTGAGGGCCGTGACGATTCTTTATAAACTCAACCTGCCGACACGTAAGGGCGAAGAAGGCTAGTAAGGGCGGGTGAGTGCCGATATAGACATTTTATGGCCGCTTCGACTTCTGCTTTTGTATTAGACATCTGGTATTTTGCCGGATTATCGACTGATGTAAAATCAGGTGAAATGGTCAGACGGAAAATCGCGGATGAACCTATCAATTTAGGGCGCGATGAGACGGGTAAGGTCTTTGCCATGCGGGATGTCTGCCCCCACCGCGCGGCGCCTTTATCGGCAGGCTGTATTAAATCTAATACAGTAGAATGTCCTTATCACGGATGGCGGTTCGGGATTGAAGACGGCGTCCTTCAAGACATTCCGTCGCTCTGCGAGGGCCAAGACATCGCAGTTGAGAAAATCGCTGTGCGCACATTTCCTGTTCGCGAAGAAGGGGCATTGATCTGGGTGTATATTGCGTCAGCCAAGAAATACAGCGGCGTGCCGGATATAGACCCGCCTGTGTTTCCGTTTGCGACGGGCAAGGCGACATTACAGGACGCACTCATCTTGAACTGTCATGTTGATCACGCCGTGATTGGCCTAATGGATCCCGCACACGGGCCCTATGTGCATCGTCAATGGTGGTGGCGTTCAGAACATTCCATACATGAAAAGTCCAAAAACTTCGCACCGCGCGAACGCGGGTTTGCCATGGTCGCGCATAGCCCTTCGTCTAATAGTTTTGCCTATAAACTCTTGGGCGGCAAGCCTGTCACAGAAATCAGCTTCCACCTGCCCAGCATCCGCACCGAAGAGATCAAAATCGGGAATAAAACGGTTTTGTCATTTACCGCCGTGACCCCCATTGATGAGACCCATACGCAAATCCGGCAGATCTTCTTCACGAACCATGTGTTATTCAAATTACTGAAACCCATTATTCGCCTAGGGGCCCGCGCTTTCTTGCGCCAAGATGCCCGCATGGTCGATTTGCAACAAATGGGCCTCAAATATGACCCAACACTCATGTTAGTCGATGATGCCGACACACAAGCCAAATGGTATTTTGCGCTAAAAAAGGCGTGGGCTCAATCACACAAAACAGGTGTTGCCTTTGTCAATCCGGTCAAAGCCAGAACACTGAAATGGCGGAGTTAATGAAAGTCTTTTTCAAATATCTTGCCATCACTATCGCAGCGCTTTTGGCAGCTGCCGCTTTTTATGTTTTCGTCATTCTTGTGCCGGGCGTCGATAAAGACCTCAATAAAGTTCTTCCGCATGATACTTATCCCGTATCCGAAGCGGCGCAGGGTCTTCATGATGACCTTCTGATCGTTGATCTCCATGCGGATAATTTATTATGGCGACGCAACCCGGAAAAGCGCAATAATTATGGGCAGGTTGACTTCCCGCGTTTGCGCGAAGGCGGGGTCAATATTCAAGTTTTTTCGGCCGTCACCAAATCTCCACGCGGGCTCAATTTCGACGGCAATGACGCGGATGCCCCCGATGATATTACGACCCTCGCCAAAGCTCAATTATGGCCTCTGCGCACATGGAACTCCATTTATGAGCGCGCGGCCTTTCAAGCACAACGCCTGCACAAGCTCGCCGCCAAAGAGACAAATAATCTGGTCATTGTCAAACGTCGAAGTGATTTGGAACAGCCCGAAGGCACGCTTATGGGTCTCCTCCTCATCGAAGGGGCGCATCCGCTTGAGGGCAATATAGATAATATTAAACGCCTGTATGACGAAGGCTACCGCGCGATGGGATTGCAGCACTTCTTTGATAATGAATTGGGTGGTTCCATGCACGGACACAGCAGAGCGGGTCTCACAAATTTTGGTAAAGAGGCTGTGCGTGAAATGGAACGCCAAGGCATTTTGATTGATGTCGCCCATTCATCTGTCGCCAGCGTGCGCGACACGCTCACCATTACAAATCGTCCGATATTTATCTCGCATGGCGGCACGATCAGCCATTGCCCAAAAACGGCGAATCGCAACCTGCCAGATGATGTTTTGATAGAGATCGCCAGGCGCGGCGGTATTATCGGTATCGGTTATTTTAACGGAGTCATTTGTGATATCTCGCCCAAAGGCATTGCGGCTGCCATTATTCATGCCGTTGAGTTATTAGGGCCTGACGCCGTTGCGTTGGGCTCGGACTTTGACGGGTCTGTCACGACTAGCCTCGATACATCAGAACTCGCCGCCCTGACCCATGAGCTTTTACGTCAAGGCATGGATGAAACCACACTTCGCAAAGTCATGGGCGAAAATGCCAAGGCTTATTTTTCTCGCTACCTACCGGAATAAATTATGAAATATGTATTAGGACTCTCGGTCATCGCGCTCTCGGCCTGTTCCGCCGCTGCGCCTGATGTCGACATGGACACAGCTATGCGCGTCTTTGAAACGCTCGCCTCGGATGACATGCAGGGTCGCGCGACGGGCACACCGGGCGGCGATAAAGCCCGCGAATATTTGCAATCTGAAATTAAACAATTAGATGTCTTTGATTCCACGTCAGGACAAGTCTTTGCGTTCACTCCGCGTGTGCGCGAAGGTGAAACGGCAACAGAAATCGAAGGCACCAACCTTATCGGTCTGATCGATACAGATGATGGGGACACAGGCCCGCTCCTGGTGATTACGGCCCATTATGATCATCTCGGTACGCGCGATAATGGCGACATTTATAACGGCGCAGATGATAATGCCTCAGGCAGCGCTGCACTTTTCGCGATTGCGCAGAGCTTCAAGATCAACCCGCCGGATCATGACGTCATGATTGTCTGGCTGGATGCCGAAGAGAGAGGCCTGCAAGGCGCGCGGGCTTTGGTGGCGAATGATAATTCATTTAACGGCCGCCCTGTCTTCAACCTCAATCTTGATATGGTCAGCCAAAATGAGAGTGAAATTTATTATGCCGGCACGTACCATTATCCGGAGTCCAAGCCCCTGATTGAAAAAGCCGCCAAAGGCACAGGGCTCACACTCTTATTTGGGAATGACCGCCCCGAAGACGGCCCAAATGACTGGACGACGCAATCCGATCACGCCGTTTTCCACGCGGCGGGTATTCCCTTTGGCTATTTCGGTGTCGCCGACCACCCGCAATATCACCAACCTACAGATACGTTCGAAACCATCCCACAAGGCTTCTACAAAAAATCCGTGCAAACCTTAGTCAATGCCGCCCATATTTTAGACGAGAACTTGGTGAGTGTGGCGCGACCTGCCGCGCCAAAAGCGGAGTGATTTGTTTCAACTAAGGCGCATTTTTACAAAATCTTGCCGAAAACAATTTTTATCTACCCCACATGTTCTACCCGATGAAAAACAATTTAAAACATGTAAGCATGTTTTGCGGCATTCCCGTGGCAACGTCTTTATTTGTCAGTATGAGTATTATTTTTGTTATATCACTTAGCGGCGACCAAAATATTAGTGATACTAGTGAAGTTATCTTCTTAACGCTGGGTATGTCATTCATTCCGGGTATAGTCGCATTGGTTATTTGGCAAATTGTTATTCGAAAAGCCAAATCTGCTAGAGCGGGTTTATGGGCAGGTCTTTTAACGGTCTTTTTTTCCTATCCGGCTATAGGCCTAGCAACAGGTCTATAGAGGCATCAAACTATGAGTTTCAAGCCATAAACTATATTATTGAAGCTATCTTGGTCTTCTCATTGATTGGTAATGCTCTAACCTTTTGGTTCGCATATCCAGCGGGCGCTATATGCGGTCAAAAAATTGTGCAAAACATGATGGAAAGCAAGTTGGTTTCCGTAAATGTCGTCGATTAAAGCACATCCCCATTAATCGCGCTTTCCAGCGCATCTACCCTGTCCTTCACCGCTTTTAATTGCGGGTGGAGTTTATTGGCTTCGCGGTAGGCTTCGAGGGCTTCTTCGCTGCGATCTAATTGTTCGAATACATTGCCCATGGTCCAAAGCGCATAAAAATGCCGCGGTTCCAGCGTCAGTGTTTTGGCCGCCTCTGTCAGTGCGCGCGACAGGTCTTTCTCCTGTAACGCCAGACGGGACGAGCGTGCCCAGCCTTCTGCGTAATCCGGCAGAAGCGTGATCGTTTGATCATACATACGGCGCGCAAGTTTCACATCGCCGCGCCCTTGGGCGGCTGTGCCGCGACGCAGAATAAAATTAACCGAGGCAGAGCCACTCTCGAGCCAAATGGCCCAGATTTCTTCGGCTATCAAATCGGCTTGGTCTTCGTTCCCGGCTTCGGACAAACGCACAAAAAGCGCGTTCAAGCGGACTGCGCGCTCTTCTTCGGCGGACAGGCGGGAGTAATCCGGCTTGTCAAATAAAGGCGTATCCGCCGTGTCCACCGGTTCACGCTCTATGCGGGGCTCTAATAATTCTGGCAAAATGGGTTCGGGGGGCGGTAATTGTCGCTCGTCGGGCGGCGTCACGATTTGCCCCATAGCAGGCATCGCGATAGACAACATCAATAGGCACAACGTATGAAATAAGAGTTTCGTCACCCCGATACACTGACGCCTCCCGCGATAAGAGGCAAGAGGCGTTCGACATGTTGGATGCGCCAATTGACGCAATTCAATGTGAGGCAATGCGCCTGAGACTTAACCTTGGCGCGCTTTAAAACGCGGATCAGTCTTGTTGATCACATATAAACGGCCTTTACGACGCACGATTTGGCAGTCGCGGTGACGGTTTTTCAGGGATTTCAACGAACTACGGACTTTCATCGGTCTATCTTTCTTACGGGCATTTCTGCAGGCGCAGTTACACCATGTTTATCTCGAACGGGGCATATACGGAGGCATCGAGACGAAGTCAACGCGCAAAACTGCAATAAAGCCCCTGTTTTAAAGCGGTTTTGAACAGGTTAAGACTTATTAACCACGATGACCGCCTTGTCATACTAATTCTCTGGTCGAAATTGCCCGTCTTTGCTAGGTTTCCTTTTATGAATAATAGCCGTCACATCGTCGCTTGTCTTGGTATCGCAGCTCTGATGCAGGGGTGCGCGGCCTCCCCCAATGCGGAGGCCCAAACGATTCCGACCTCGACCCTCCCACAGCAAAGCGCGGAACTGAGCCAAAGTGAACGATTCGCCAATTGGAAAGTTGATTTCATCTCCCGCGCCGTGGCCAATGGTTATGACCGTGAAATGGTCTTCTCACTGATTACCAACGCGGAAATCAACGAACTAGCATTGGACCGCGATGCGAAACAACCTGAGTTTACCAAGCCTGTTTGGTCTTATGTCGATAATGCTGCCTCGGCTGATCGTCTGAATACCGGACGTACAAAGTTGTCCGAAAACAGTGCTATTTTTGATGCCGTCGAGGCGCGTTATAACGTGCCGCGTCATGTATTGACCGCCATTTGGGGGCTTGAGACGAGCTATGGCCGGATCATGGGCAATCACGACATTGTCAGCTCGCTCGCGACCTTTGCCTTTGAAGGCCGACGCACGAAATTCGGCGAGCAACAACTGTTCGCGCTTCTGGATATGGTCGCGGCCGGGGACGTCCGCCCGGATCAACTCACCGGGTCTTGGGCCGGCGCGATGGGCATGACACAATTCATCCCGACGACATTCCGCGATTATGCCGTCGATTTTAATAATGACGGCAATAAAGACCTTTGGGACAGCGGCGAAGATGCGCTTGGCAGCGCTGCCCATTATTTGGCCCGTCATGGATGGCGTAAATCAGAGCCGGTCATGACCGAAGTCAGCGTCCCTGACGGGTTTGATTACTCGCTCTTGGAAGGCACAAAAAAGACGATTAATGAATGGACAGCCATTGGCGTCGGCCCTGTAACAGGTGAACGTTGGAGTGCAGAGGCCGGATTTTTAGAAGCCAAAATGATCGCCCCGGGCGGACATCGTGGCCCAAAAATCCTGACATTCAAAAATTTTGACGTGATCAAGAAATATAATAATTCAACCAGCTATGCCATGGGTATTACCGTTTTAGGTGACGCGCTTCGCGGACAAGCGACGTTGCGCACAGCTTGGCCACGCGAGGATCAAGCGCTCTCTTTTGAAGACAAAAAAGCGCTACAATCCAAACTGACCGCGCTTGGCTACTCGACAGGCGGGGTAGACGGTCAAATCGGCCCCAATACGCGCAAGGCTATTCGGGCTTGGCAACGGGCAAATGCGTTACCTGCGGACGGCTATATAGAACAGATGCTGTTTCAGCGTTTGATGCAACAAGGCTGACACCCCTAAAATAATTATGAATTTGGCCCTAAAGTAGCCATATTTCGGCTCATGCTCTGCCGATTGTCAGGCCATTTTGGCTGATGTTAAAAGAGTTGGAGAGAGACCAATGACACAATTTAAATTTAAAACCTTGCTCATTGCAGGCACGGCAGCAGCCTTTGTGGCATGTTCAGGCGGTGACGTCACAACAGAAGATGTGACTGAGGCTACGACCGAGGTCAAAACAGAAGCAGAAATGGCCGCCGAACGCACAGCTGAAAGCCTCACAGAGCAAAGCGAACGTTTGGTAGATGAGGCCAAAGCCCAAGCTGAACGTCTCGAAGGCGCAGCAGGGACCGTCAAAGAGGCAACAGCTGAAAATATCGAACGCCTCAAAGAAGCAGGTGATATTACAGAGGACGAAGCCAAAGCCATGATGGACGCCGCTCAAGACAAAGCAGCTGAACTTACGGAAGATGGTAAAGCCGTCGTGGAACGCGCCAAAGACAAAGCGGACGCTATGAAAGAAACAGGTGACGCAATGGTCAAAGAAGCCAAAGACCCGAATTAAGTCCGGCAACACTTCAAATAATCAAGCCCCGGTTTTTTACCGGGGCTTTTTTATACCCCCTTCAAAGAGTTTGTCGACATGACAATGTTACGAATGTAACGTAAAGCCATTACATGCCTGCCCCTCGCCCGCTGACATTATGCCCCTCCGCCAAGTTGGACTGGGCGCGCCCTGAAATACCTGTCGCCGCTGATTTTGGTGATGTTTATTTTTCAACGGATGGCGGCTTGGATGAAACACGTACCGTCTTTTTGCAGGGGTGCGGTCTTCCCGAAGGATGGCAAAACACAGAGCGTTTTGTCATTGGGGAATTAGGCTTTGGATCAGGGTTGAACTTTCTCGCAGCTTGGCGAATGTGGGATCAAACAAAGCCTGAAAACGGGCATCTTCATTTTGTGTCTATTGAGAAACATCCCTTTGACGGCGCGCAATTAGAAGACGCTTTAAGCGCTTGGCCTGAATTAGATAGCTACGCCCAATCACTGATAAGCCAATGGCCCGGACGCGTGCGGGGGTTTCACCGTCTGCATTTTAGTGACGTTACCCTCACCCTGGTTCATGATGATGTCGTGGACGCAATTCCTGAAATCGATATGCGGGCTAATGCGTGGTTTTTGGACGGGTTTAGCCCCTCTAAAAACCCCGCTATGTGGTCGGCAGATATTATGAAAGCCCTTGCCGCCCGTTCAGCCCCCGGTGCCAGATTAGCGACATTTACCGTCGCCAGCAAAGTACGAAACGCTTTGCAAGACGCAGGCTTTATCGTGGAACGTAAGGCAGGTTTTGGTCGAAAGCGTCACAGGCTGGAAGCCAGATTAGACGGTGAGCCTGCTACCTATAGCTATCCGATTCAGACCCCTGTCATTATCGGCGCCGGGATTGGCGGGCTCTCTTTGGCAAACGCCTTTTTACGGCGCGGCATCACCCCGACACTTATTGAGGACAAAGCGCATATCGCCGCCAGCGGGAATGCCGCAGCCCTCGTCAAACCACGTCTGGATCTGCAAGATCGCCCTGAAAGCCGTTTCTTTTTGGGCAGCTATTTTTATGCGTTGCAAAGCTATCAAGACGCAGTTTTATCAATTGGCATATCGCATATTCCAAAAAACACGTCTGATGAAAAACGTCATGCAAAACTTTTGGATCAAGGCCCTTTGCCAAAAACGCATCTTACCTCTGAGGATAATAAAACCCTTTTATTTCCAAACGCGATAACGATTGAGCCCCTCAGCTATCGGCAGATTATTTTGGCCAAAGTGACATATGAAAACCAAATCATAGACAATTTAAAGGACGGGCCCGCGATTCTCTTTATTGCTGCCGGGTTTGGCATCCAAAACCTTATACCAAATTGGCCGCTAAGGTTTTCACGCGGTCAAGTCAGTTGGGCCAAATCCTTTGAAGGGTTAGATAAAGCTGTCAGCTATGGCGGTTATGCTATCCCCCAATCGAATACCGTTTTAATTGGAGCCACACATGATCGTTTGGTCGACGGCAAAAACCCGTTTCAGCTTATACCGTCTGATGACGAGAAAAATTTGGAGCAGTTTAACAGCTATATGAAAAACACGGCAACTCTGGCAGAAAAACCCTCGCGCGCGAGCGTAAGAGTCACCTCTGCTGACACTTTGCCCGTTATCGGACAAACGCCGGACGGTCATTTTGTGCTGACAGGATTAGGCTCTCGCGGTTTTGTGTTTGCCCCGCTTTTGGCTGAGGCCATTGTGTCACATTACTTCGGTGACCCAATGCCGATCGCCAAATCTGTCTGGCAAAGATTTTCTGTTGCCAGACTATTGGATTAGTTACGTTTATCCGCGCTCATCAATTCGAATGTCGGCAGATCCAGACTCAGATTGCTCAAGCGTGCCTGAGACTCGCTCGACAAAAATATCTGAAGATCCGGAAGCTTTTAAAGTCGCGTTTATCACATCAGCGTCAATATCCATGCTGACAGACCCCGATGCACGTGCATACAGTTCGGAAATGCGACCACTGCCTATTGAGACGTCTCCGCTACCTGAGCTTTGTAGACTGACCCGGTTCGGCTCAGTCCCACGTAAATCATCAACCGAGAGATCACCGGATCCCGAGCCTTGATAATCAAACGACCCGTCAACATCACCGATATCGACGTCACCGGAACCTGAGGACTGAATAATGGCTGATCCTGAAATTTCATCAATTTCAAAATCCCCGGAACCTGAAATTTGGATATCCACATTTTCGGCCTTCGCAATTTCTATATCGCCCGACCCACGGCCTTCTGCGTTTAGCAACCCAATATTTTTGGCTTCGATATCGCCCGACCCGGTCATTTCAGATCGTAATTCTTGTGCATCGCCCATCGTAAGATCAGACGAACCTCGACCTTCGACCACGATATTGCCTGCGACATCACCGAGATATATTTTTCCGCAATGATTAAGCTGCAGATCTGCAGAGCCGATATCAGGCGCTCCGTCTGTGAAAACAATAGAGTTTCGGATAACAACTTTCGTATCTGTCGGAAGGGTGAGATTTAGAATAGGATAATCTTCCAAGTCTTCATAACCTCCAAACTTACCTTGGCTGCGATTATCACGCCCAAATAAGCTGATGTCATAAGAGCCGTAATAGCCTTTGCACTTGGCACCTTTCAAAACGTCAATACCCCCATCGATCAGGAATTCGTTACCCTCACCAATCAGTGTATCCTCTATATTTTCGCTTTTTGTGAGGCGTATATCACCTGCATCATTTGACCAGTTAATTGTACCGACGAAATTCTCGATAATTAATTCCGGTGAATTATCTGCTTGGGCTGCAATTGCTGTCAAAGACAAAATGGCGGCGGTGCTGAGTGAAACTTTAGAAAATGTTTTCATGATTTTTGCCCCTAGGCTTAACTTAGAATTTCAATGTGACGGCATTATCGCCTGAGAGCTTTATCCTCAATGCAAAGTCAGCTTCTTCTGCGACTTTGGCTTCGAAACCATCTGCGCCCCAATCCAAACTTAATTGTGCGATTGAGAGCGTTGCGCCTTTGACAGGCTGCATATCCTGCATGACAGGGAGTGTAGCTCCAGTAGCAAAGACTGCAAGTATAGCGATTGATTTAAACATGACCGTGTCCTCCTTTGGTCAATTGGCCGACAGGGGTCAGCCGGATTTGGGGTTTGGGAGCCCCCGCGACTTAGGATTCTAAGTCGCGGAAGTCTCTGCGTAATTTCCACTCTTTGGACGTAACGGACTTTTCTAAGTCCTGCATCCGTGTCTCGAGTGAGCGGTATTTTGACTTCACATCCTTAAATGTGGTGGTCCGAACCGGCGCATCAGGGGACTCGCGATAGGCACGTCTCGCTTGTCTATATTCACGTCGGTAAGGTGCTCGCACATCTTTAGGAATGAAAATCCAGAGCAAGATGTAAGCCAAAAGCGGAAAGCTCAGGAAGATAACCGAGAGTACAAATAGCACTCTCACAATTGTATGATCCAGCCCGAGATAATCACCGATACCGGCACAGACCCCGCCAAAGACGCCGTCTATTTTGTTGCGACGGAGCTTTTTATGGGTGCTTCCGCTTGCGCTATAATCCGAGTCATAGTCTTCCCAGCTTTTTTTATAGTGTCTCTTAGACATTTTTCTCTCTCCAATCCGGCACTTCATCGTCGAGGATGCGCTCCAATACGGCGACACGTTGATCCAAAATGTCTGCCACTTTGGACATTTGTTCTAACTCAGCAATCTCATCACCGCTCATATGGCTGAGTTTTTTGTCCTGATGTTTGAAATACATGACAGTCCAGATGATGAAGACAGGCATAAGTATGGCGATTATGGGTATTAAAAGGGCCAAATTGTCCTCCATTGTGTTTCTCTCTCTTTAAATCAATTGTCCGAGCGGTTGGGAATGCTCACCAGTTCGAAGGGGTATGAGCAAGGGGTATAAACCGCTCGGACGTCTCTTACAGGACTTTAACCTGTTTTCTTAGTATTTTTATTCGCAGCTTTGCCGCCCAAGCGGGTTTTCAAAGCTGCAAGCTCGTCTTCAATGGCGTCACTGGCTTCCAATTCAGCAAATTGGCTTTCAAGTGACTGACCTGCTCCGAGATCAAAACTTTCGACTTCGGCCTCTAGCTCATCAACTTTGCGTTCCATACGCTCATAGCGTGACAGCGCGTCTTCGACTTTTGTGTCTTTGAGAACCGTGCGAACTTTAATTTGACCGCGGGCGACTGTGCCTCGCATTAAAAGGCTTTTATGCTTGGCTTTCGCTTCGTTCAATTTCGTTTGTAACTTTGACAGGTCCGCGTCAGCTTTATCGACGGCCTCATCAAGAATACTCATTTCTTTGATGACGACTTCAGACATGGCTTCGGCTTGCTGTTTGGCACTTAGCGCGCCGCGGGCAAGGTCTTCACGGTCTTTGGAAAGCGCGAGTTCCGCTTTGGCACCCCATTCACCGGCACGCGCTGTATATTCTTCGGCCTTGCGGGCGAGTTCTTTGCGTTCTGCGATGTTGCGGGCCGCGTCTGTCCGAACTTCGATGAGCGTATCTTCCATTTCCTGGATGATAAGGCGTGCGATCTTTTCCGGATCTTCGGCACGATCAATCATGGCATTCAAATTTGAATTGATGATGTCGCCCATGCGTGAAAAAATTCCCATTTTCGTCTCCTAAAACTTTCGTTGGGGTTTGTAATACTCTGTGTTGGGGCCGTGAGGCAGTTGATTATGTGAGGATCGCTGCAATGACGAAGCCGGCGATGAAAAACATCCAAGTCTCGGACTTGCGGCTTGTCAGGTAGCGGACGAAGCGGGCGCCTTTGCGTTGCCAACTCTCGTCCCCTTGGCGGTAATCGTCTGTGTAACGTTCGTTCATGATGATCCGTCCTTTATATCTATGTTCTTGTTCTTAAAATCCGAAGCCAACGACGCGGCTACCGATGTTGCGGTGGCTCATGACTGAGGCATGGCGGCGTGAACGGCTGTGACGTGCTGGCGCTGAGGACAAGGCCATTGCGGCATCAGGTGTCTCATTAGCAGTGTCTATGTCTAAAGTGCGGAAGGTCATCTTTCTCTCTCTTTCTGTTTGACCTCTTTTTGGAGGTTTTGGTTTCTGTCTTTGGTTTTTACCTTGATTGGTAAGTCCCTCTGACAAAATGAATATGCCTAGATGAATGGTTTCTGTCTATTTTTTTTAAGTTATTGTTTTAATTATGTTTTTTGATTTTCTTCGAAAAATATTACTTTAGATATAGTATATCCTACTATTTTATAGCCTATTGATTTAGCATATTTTACTATATATAAGGCTTTATGAGCGCCATTTCACAACAGCCTGTTGGCCGGTCGGCCATATTTTATGCTTTGCTTGACAAAGTTTCGAACTCTGCAGCGCTTGATAAGCCGATTCTCATTACCGGAGAGCGCGGCACAGGTAAGGAACTGATCGCCTCCCGGCTTCATTTCCTCTCTCCGCGATGGGAGCAAACCTATATAAGAGTCAATTGCGCAGCCTATACGGACGAGATGTTGGACAAAGAACTCTTCGGTCAATCCTTCTTGGATGGACGTGAAGACACAAATGGGCGCTTTTATCTGGCCGATACCGGCACGATCTTTTTGGACAATATAGATAGGACGAGCCCCCGCCTGCAGGAAAAGCTGTTACGCGCAATTGAATATGGTCAATTTGAAGCCGGGTTAGAAGCCGAGAGCCAAGAGGTCGATGTGCGTATCATTGCCGCCAGCGGCCCTGATCTGCGAGACTGTGTCAGAGAAGGCACATTTAGAGCAGATTTACTCGACCGTCTCGCCTTTGATGTGGTGCACCTGCCGCCTCTGCGTATTCGCCCTGATGATGTCGAGCCCCTCGCCAGTTTCTTTGGGCGTAAAATGGCAGGCACCTTAGACGCTGAAAGCTTTCCAGGCTTTACAGCGGAGGCCATGGCGACGCTAGAAGGGCTAGACTGGCCCGGGAATGTCAGACAGCTTAAAAATGTGGTCGAGCGCAGTGTCGCCAATAGCTTTCTGGCCGATGAAAGCCTGAGCCAACCCATCGGGACATTATATATAGATCCGTTTGAGGGGCCGGACTGGGCCAAACAATTACAACCGTCTGAGGCCGTAGGAGCACCACATATAGCCAATTCAGAACGGGCGGATTCCCTTCCCCCGGAAGCAGGGTTTCACGAGCGCGTCCTCACCTTTGAACGCCGCTTGATAGACGAAGCCCTCAACCTCCACGATCATCACCAAGGCAAAGCCGCCGAACATTTAAGCCTGAGCTATCATCAGTTTCGAGGGTTACTGAGGAAACATGGGTTAAAGAAGTAGAGGCTTGCCCGGAAAGTTAGTGCTGGGCTTTAGGTCAAGCGGACACAAGCTGAGAGGTTCAGCCAATGTGTTGCGGCGACCGCTTGAATCCGCACCCAAAAACGGCCGCTGATAATGTTTGCCGATACTGCAGCATTTGCCCAAAATAGGACACTTACATCGATTGAATCGACTACAATAAGGATATAGGGGATGGAAATTTATAAACTTGTTTACAAAATAAACAATATTATGTATACAACTCTTCCATACGGAAGGAAAAATCATGTCATCTGCTCCATCAACACGTCTGCATGGTCTGGACGCATTGCGCGGAGGCGCTCTTCTGCTGGGTGTCTTTTTTCACGCGGCATTTTCCTTTTTTCCTGGAGAACAGCTTTGGCTGATTATGGACATTCAACGTTCGGCCTCGATTACGGGCACGGCCTATGCGCTGCATATTTTCAGAATGACGGTATTCTTTTTACTCGCTGGATATTTTGGCCGCATGCAGACTTATCGCCTCGGCATGAAACCCTTCATCTATGACCGCCTGAAACGCGTCGGCATTCCTTTAGTTGTGTTTTGGCCCGTTATCATGGCCAGTATTATCGCAATTGCGATATGGGGCGCGATGGTCGCGAATGGCGGAGCTATACCTGAAAATGCACCACCTCTACCTCCCATGACCCTAAAGACATTCCCATTGACGCATTTGTGGTTCTTATATGTCTTACTTCTTTTATATGCCGTCATGCTTGGCGGCCGCGCAATCCTGTCTCTG
Organism: uncultured Algimonas sp.; assembly: GCA_964352855.1. Classification (GTDB taxonomy): domain Bacteria; phylum Pseudomonadota; class Alphaproteobacteria; order Caulobacterales; family Maricaulaceae; genus Litorimonas. The sequence continues at coordinate 59,662 of CAYGTR010000019.1, forward strand.
CTGGGTTTGAAAGGCACCTTAGGAAAATTGAGTGACGTCAGCTTAAAGTGGCTTTCCCCTATCGGGATATTACCCCTGCTATTGGCTGCGCCGACGGCTATCGCGCTCTTATATCACCCCAATTGGCATCCTTTTTTTGGTATTCCGACGCCTGATTATGGATTTATCCCCAGCCGCGCGACGATCATTGCCTATGGCGGAGCCTTTATGCTGGGATGGTTGTTTCAGCGAGATCCTCAACATCTGAGACGCGCAACGAAGCTCTGGCCTATATATCTAGTGGGCGCTCTTCTTCTGACGGCCTATTGCCTGTCTGTGGTCGGATTGAAAATCAGCTATTTTCAGCCGCTTCCCGAACAAGCGAAATATCTTTACCCGGCCGCTTATGCCCTTTCTATTTGGCTTTGGACATTGGGCCTTATCGGGCTTTGTATGCAGATCTGGGCAAAAGAAAGTCCGGTTCGCCGCTACATCGCAGACGCTTCCTATTGGCTCTACATTATACACTTGCCTATCGTCATGGCCCTACAAGTATGGGTCTCGCAATGGGGATGGCCAGCTGAAATTAAATACGTCATGATATTAGGACTATCGATTCCTATGATGCTTGTGAGTTATGAATTTCTTGTGCGTTACACATTTATTGGTGGGCTGCTAAATGGCAGAAAACGTACGCGCCAAAAACGTCATTTTAAGAAGGAGACAGCATGACACTTAATACGAAAAAAGTAGAATCCGATCTCGCCTTCATGCGCGCCCTCGTCGATGACGATGGCTCTCACAATCGGAATTTCGGCTATATTTATCTGATGGCGGGGTTGCTTTATGGGGCGCAGTGCTTGCTGAATTGGGCGTTAATCACAACCGGGGCGCAGGTGCCGGCACTTATCTGGATGTTGGTGGGATGGATGCCCACAGTCATCTTTCTCATCCTGCTCTTTCAAAATTCCTGGAAGAACAGGGCTAACCCCTATGGTAATGGTACAACTAAACGGGCCGTCGGGGCGGCGTTCTCAGGGGCAGGTGCCGCGAATTTTGTGTTAGCGCTCATGTTTGGATGGGTCGCCTACCAGAAACGCGACTGGTCCATTTGGTTGCTGTTCCCGCTGGTCGTCTGTGCGCTGCAAGGGGCGGTCTGGTTCGCGACGGCGAAATTGCGACGCAACTTCTGGCATGGTTTGACGGCCATGGGTTGGTTCGTTTCCGCAGTCATTCTCGGTCTGGTGATTGATGATACGCCCGCCTATATTCTGATCCTTGGAATCGCGCTTTTCGCCTGTATGGCGTTGCCCGGATTTCTTATTCTTCGGTCGGCCTCACAGACAAGGGCGACATCTTAATCGCCATGCCCGGCTCAGACCCTCAAGACGCGCACGGGATCGATCAGATCAGTGACATCATCCATGGGCGGGTGCGTCTGGGGGTTATGGCCTACCTGGCCAATGCCGAAGCCGCGTCCTTTACAGAACTCAAATCCGCTTTGAACGTGACTCAAGGCAATTTGTCGATTCAGATGCGCAAGCTTGAAGATGCGGGTTACATAAAGATTGATAAAACTATTGTCGGCCGGAAACCTCTCACGACTATCCGCATGACGCGTTCCGGACGTAAAGCTTTTGCAATCTATATTGAAGCCCTTTCGGACATTCTTGGTGGGGCGTTAAAGAAGTGATCACACCTCCGGTTAGCGGTTCACTATTAATTTATTTGTCTCAGTGAGTGTCCTAAAATCGCGCCAAGTAAGACACTGGTAATATTCGCCGCGCCGGAACTTGACTTTAATTCACGCTTCAAAACGTTCTCAGCCGATTAAACTGCCGTTTTCAAAAATCTGATCCTCACCTGCAAAATATGCCCTATTCTACATAAGTTCCGAACACACGGATACTCTCCTCATGCGGCAACCATCTGGATGATGGCCCCGTGTCGGGGCACGGGGCGAATGAATAATAATGGATGAGGTAAAAAGTTGGACTTGGCCAAATTCGTAAAGGACCTCCTGACACGTTTTTGTGGGGCAAAAGCGGCGTTCGAATGTAATAACCCCCTTGCGCATCCGAGAAACCCTTCTATAAGGCTCGCTTCACTGGACGTGGTCTGTGTGTGGTCTGTTTGGCATGGGGTCAAACTTAACGCGCAGAGCCATCGTTGGGGTTTCGCCTTCACGAAACGCCTTGCGCCGCGTCCCAAACAATGAAGGACTGTTATGTCTCTTTACGAGCACGTGGTTATTTCACGTCCGGACATTTCCTCGGGTCAAGTCGAAGAATTTGTCCAAAATCTCGCCAGAAAAGTTGAAAATGCCGGCGGCACTGTTGAAGGTGCTGAATATTGGGGTCTTCGCAATTTGGCCTATCGCATGAATAAGAACCGTAAAGCGCATTATTCGCTTTTGAAAATTAACGCCCATTCTGACACAATCCACGAGATTGAGCGTCAGCACCGCATCAATGAAGATGTGCTGCGTTATATGTCTATCCGTGTTGAAGAATTCTCTGACGAACCTTCAGCGATTTTGAAAAAACGCGAAGAGCGTAAAAAACGCTCACGGGAGGATTAGATCATGTCTAAAGACGGAATCAAAATTGAAAACCTGCCAAGCCGCACGAGCTTTCGTCGTCGCCGCAAGGTCTGTCCCTTCTCGGGCGAGAATGGCCTGACGATCGATTATAAAGATCCGAAAATGTTGCAGCGCTATATGTCTGAAAAAGGTAAGATCGCGCCATCACGCATCACAGCGGTATCTGGTAAGAAACAACGCGAATTGGCCCGTGCCATCAAGCGTGCACGCTTCTTGG
>CAYGTR010000020.1:0-21623 GCA_964352855.1 uncultured Algimonas sp.
TGTTTGTACCATGCGCGGGCTTTGCCGAAGGGGCCGTCCCCGACAACCTGCATGATGGAGAGGCAGGGGGCTTTGTTGGCCCAGACATCAAAGTCTTGAAGTAAGGCCAGTTTTGAGCCTTCTTGGAAAGCAGGGACAGCGGCCGCGTCGTCTTTTGTCATGGGGAAGTTGGGCGGCTCGACCATGAGGCCGTGCCACGCCCGAATTTGTCCGTCTTCAATCGGTGTGTGGCAAATCATCATCAATGAATTATAATAGCCATCCATACGAGAGAGCAGTAATCCTGGTCCTGTGTACCACGTATCATTCGTCATCACTTCATCAGAGAGCGTACGGTGACCTGCGGCCAAGACTTGGCGAATGACATGTCCTTTGGCTTCGCTTTCAAAAAGCTCCATATCAGTCGATCCATGAATGGGGCCGAGGTGAGCTTTATCCGTAATATTATCGATGACTTCTTGCGGGTGACAGTCCAAAACACCGAGATGATCCACTTTCCATTTCACCCATTTGGGGTTGTCCCACTCCGGTAACTCATGAGGTTGAAAATCAGGTTCGCCCTCTTCTTCATCATGCCACATCAAAACGAGGCCGCCCCATTCTTGGACAGGGTAGCTCCGTATTTTCGCGGCTTTGGGAATAGGGGCAGGCGAGTAAGGAATTTCATTACACATACCATCCGGGCCAAATTTCCAAGCATGATAAGGGCAGCGTATATCATCGCCGACAATTTGCTGACCGTCCATAACGATATAAGAGGATTCGTTTTTCGCCAAGTGGGTTTTCATGTGTGGGCAATAGGCATCCATCACAACGACGCGGCCCGACTCGCCGCGATACATAATCAGATCGCGTCCGAAATAACGCAGAGGGATAGGTTTGTTGGTTGCGTCAGAACTTTCCCCAACCATGAACCATCCGCGGGGGAAGGTGAACTCGCCGATGCCGTATTCTGCTGTGGTCGCCATAATTTTCTCCGTCTCGTCTTATATCATTTTGCGGTGCATCTGCCAATTCACCTCATCAGGCGGCAGAGGCAGGAATTGTATTAAGTTCAGGGGCGTGTCCGCGATGTCCGCCCTTTTCGACGCAGGACGTTCCTCCGGGCGTGTACATCAAAGTAACGCATTGATTGCAAGCGGTGCAACCTGAGTTTCGGATGCTGCCAGATTGCAAGGCCTTCACAAGGTTAGGATCAAAGATCAAAGCCCGGCCCAATGCCAAAGTGTCAAAACCTTCAGCCATGATTTTGTTGACATTGTCCATCGTCTGCGCGCCGCCGAGATAACATAAGGGCATATCGACAGCCGCGCGAATTTGTTGAGCAGGGTCCATCGAATAAAGCTGTTTAAACTCGCGTGCGGGTTCTTTGCTTTTAGGTTGCATGGCCATACCCACCCTAAGGATCAGGCTTTTGGGTTTAACCGAAGATGCCGGAAGAGGGTTGCCGAACATGGTAGAGATGGACTCAACATTTAATCCGTTGGAGAGTTGCGCCATGTGAGCCCCTGTTTTTTGAAGGACTTTCGCAATCTCTATACCTTCTGTGACCGTATTGCCGCCTTCTTTACCATCCGTTTGGCTGTATTTCACGGTGACCGCCATATCTTTGCCAACGGCGTCTAACACTTTGGACAAGACTTCTGCGGGGAACTTCATGCGGTTTTCTATCCCGCCGCCATACTCATCATTTCGCGAATTATAAAAGGGCGTGATAAATTGCGCGAGGAGGTAGCCATGACCCATGTGAATTTCAACAGCATCGAACCCTGCCTCTTTGGCATGGCGTGCAGACTGGACAAATTCATTTGCGATAGCGTCCATATCATCGCGGTTCATTTTCTTTTTCAAGTAGCGCCCTGTCATGACGCCAAATTTATTAAATCCACCATTGGCGGATATCGGTTTCATCGCTGAAAAATCCTTGGGTAAAAATGTAAACGCGCCCGCATGTGTGATCTGGGCTTGCGCGGCTGCGCCATGCTTGTGAACCGCATCCGTGAGCGCTTTGAAGTCTTGCACCGTCTCAGACGATAAATGCGCTTGGTCAACAAATGTCTGGCCATCTTTGGATGTCGCACAATAGGCAACGGTCGTCATTGCGACACCGCCCTCGGCCATACGCTCGTGAAATTTCGTCAGTCCCTTGGAAATCACGCCGCCTTTACACATGCCTTCATTTGTTGCGGCTTTGATAAATCTATTGCGCAAGGTTATGGGGCCGATTTTGAGGGGCGTGAATGCTTTTGAGGCCGTTTGTGTCATAAAGGACATATAAAACCGAATACGAAAAAAATCATGTCAAAAATGATGAAAAAGCGTGATTTATATGTAATTATGCTCTAATTGCGTAGTAATAATATAATAATACTACGCATTAAGGGGTCTTAAGTTGTCGCGACTTTACTTTTCTTGTCTGTGAATGGCAAGATTGCGAGGCTTTATACTCGATATTTATAAAGCAAATTCAACATGACTAAAACGCTCGACCCCACACCCAATAGCCGCCGCTACGCGTGGTTTGTCCTTGTGATGATGGTGCTGCTTTATTTGGTCAATGTGGCCGATAGATATGTGGCGTCTGGCTTATTGGAAGAAATAAAGAAGACCTTTGAAGTCTCTGACACATTTATGGGATTTTTGGTCGGGCCCGCCTTTGCAATTGTTTATACGCTCCTAGCCATTCCAATCGCACGTTTTGCGGATAGGCATAACCGTGTGAAAATTATTGTCGCCGGTGCGATTATATGGAGCGGCTTTACGGTTCTCTCCGGGCTTGTTCAAACGCCTTGGACATTTGCCGTTGCAAGGCTAGGGGTAGGTGTCGGAGAGGCTGCCTTTCTTGCGCCTGCCTTTTCACTTTTGTCGGATTATTTCGCTCCCAAAAAACGCGCGCTCGCTTTTGCGATCTTGAATTTCGGTGTTTATTTTGGTCAGATATTTGGTTTGGTTGGCGGCGCGGCGATTGCAGAGGCCTATCACTGGCGGACTGCCTTTATCGTCTTAGGGGCGCCCGGTGTCTTGCTAGGAATAATGACACTCATCTTGGTGAGAGAGCCCCAACGTGGGCGATTGGACCCTCCAAGCACTGTAGAAGATACAGGCGTACGAATTTCCTTTTTCAATACAGTCAAGGCACTTTGGGCGATGCGAAGCTTTCGGTTTATGACAATCGGCACAGCTCTTGGGGGATTTGCGAGTTACGGGTTCGGAATTTGGGCGCCAACGCTTTTCGCACGCGCGTTTGATTTATCACTAACAGAAGCAAATACGCGTTACGGTGGACCTTCCTTCATCGCTGGCATAATCGGAGCACTCGCTCTAGGATTATTATGTGACCGCCTGACAGCGAAAGACGTGCGTTGGCCGTTTCGATTATCCGCAATGGGGTTAGTCGGCTTTTTTGTTTCAATGATTATTTTATGCTTTGTTGAAAATGTAAATGTCGCGACGTTGTTGACACTGCCTGCCGGATTAATGGCCGGTGGGTGGGTTATTGCCATGCAGGCGGCCTTGCAAGACCTTCTGCCGGCAAAGGCAAGGGCAACAGGGACTGCGCTTTGGGGGTTTGCGCTGACTTTTACCGGCCTTGCGCTTGGCGTCTGGTTTGTCGGTCTCGCAAATGATTTTTTCACGCCGCAATATGGCGACCAAGCCATTCGTTATGCCTTGGCCGTAACTTTACTTGCGGCGCTGCCAAGTATTGTTTGTATCCTTATGGCTGGCCGCACGGTCGAAAACGACCGTAAAGTTCTCGCTAAATCGTTAGGTTAGAAATTAATGCCGAGCGTCACGCCATAAGTGGCAGGCGCACCGAAAAAGCCATTGGTTAAACCGCCAAATCCAGGGCCAAAGTCGATGAAGTTGGTGAGATATTCTTCATCCGTTATATTCTTTCCCCAAATTGCAAGCTCGACATCTTGTCCAGCCAAAGGGATATCTGACCATGCGAGACGCGCATCAAACACAAGTCGAGAAGGCGCCTCAGACGTGAAGGCATTTTGAGGGACTGTGCGGGTCAGCGAATAGGGATAGGTGAAATATTTGGCACTGTAATTACCATCTGCGGAAAGGTTTAGCGCCCCCCAATTCCCTTGCGCCATTGTCCAATCAAACCCAGCAGAAGTTGTACTTCTTGGTGCTTGTGGTAAAGCGCGATCGTCAGAAACATCTACGCCGAGCTCAATAAACTCCTCATATTTTGAATCTAAATATCCATAATTTCCGCGTAAGAGGAAAGTATCTGACAATTGAAAAAGACCTTCGATTTCAAATCCATTTATCTGGGCTTGCCCAGCATTACGAATATCAGAGGCCGCCGCACCCACGGCTGTAAAAATAGATAATTGCATATCCTCATGCTGATTAAAAAAGGCAGCCATATTGACTTGGAAACGGTTGTCGAAAAATCGTGTTTTCGCTCCAACTTCAAATGAGTCCACGGTTTCCGCATCATAAGGCCTGAGGGTTTCTACAACAGAGCCGGCTTCTCCATTAAAGCCACCGCTCTTAAAGCCATTCGCATATTTTGCATAAAGATTTACATTCTCGGTCGCAGCATAGTTTAATGTGATTTGCGGCGAAAGATTATCAAACTTGGCTTTGCCTGTCGTCCCTTCAGGCACAAAAGGCGTGTTTGGCGGCAGCCCGTCAAAGACAACTGCAATATTCGCGCGATCAATTGTCTTTTCTTCTTCGGTATAGCGAAGCCCGCCTGATAGGCTCAACTTTTCAGTAATTTGAAAGTCTAAATGTCCGAATAAAGCAAAGGCATCTGTCTCAAAACCATAGCGAGAGTCAAACACACTTGCGCCGCCAAAGAAATTTTGAGGGTTATTAGTGAAACCATCATCTTGGAAATAATATCCACCAAGGACATAGTTAAACCTATCAATCCCGCCAACGAGCTGTAGCTCTTGGCTGAAGGAATCGTAATCCGACAGTCTTTGCGATCGGGCAAGGGGAAGAGGTGAGCCATCCAAGTCTAGGCTGTCATCCCAGTCTAACTTTCTGATGCCTGTGATTGATTTTAATTCACCAAAATTCGTTTGTAGGGCGGCTGTAAAGGTGTGGCCTTGCACACGACTCCGCTCAAAGATGTCCGGGGCATCTGTCGTGCCTGTAAATTGGCGATCCGCATTTGTGTAAAGATCAAGGGGAAATCCAAAATATTGTCCGCCGAAAGGTCCGCCGCCGATATAGGCGGGGGATGTCGGGTCAAATATATTGCCATCATACACGCCAATGACTTGTGAAAATTCTGGGTTCTGATCGGCGTCACTAAAATCAAATGTGTAATCAACAGTTAGGTTTTCAGTTAAGTCTGCGCTCAGGGCGACAAGAAAACTTTTCTTATCCATATTGCCAAATTCATCTGCACTAGAATTAGGGGCTGCCGTTGTCACGCCCGGGAAGGGATTGGCGACGCCTTCAACGAATCCATCTCTTTGCTCTAAGAGGCCAGAGACTTTGGCTTTGATAGGTCCGAGCTGCCCTAAATTGACAGAGGCTTTCGCCATAAGGGCATTATAATTGCCAAAGCCAACACGCGCATTACCGCCAAATTCGCCCGTAGGTTTGGCTGTAATCACATTTACCGCCCCCGCCAAAGTATTGCGCCCATAAAGCGTGCCTTGTGGGCCACGCAAGACTTCAACGCGCTCAATATCTGCAACGTCAAAAATCGCCCCTTGCGTTTTACCGATGTAGGAACCGTTAAGATAAATCCCGACGGTGGGTTCCCAAGTGAGGGCAGGGTTGATTGTAACGCCGCCTCGAATTGAAATTTGCGCGGCTGTCGTGTTGTTTGGCGCATTTTCGACTTTTAAATTCGGCGCGAGGCTTGAGAGAGATTTTATCGACGTAATATTGCGGCTTTCGATATAATCCGCATCAATGGCTGTAACGGCAATGGGAACCTCTTGAATACTTTGTTCGCGTTTTTGTGAAGTCACGACAATTTCGTCGAGTTGAGCATGGGCAGCGGGATTGAGCGCAAACATGAGGGTCAGAGTAGAAACTCCGAAGAAGGCTTTATGGGTCATATCAATCTCCTTGGGTTAAATTAAAAGCAATAACTTCCGCCATTGGCCACAAGAACGGATCCTGTAACAAAAGAGGCGTCATCAGACAGTAGATAGGCGACAGCACCGGCAACTTCACTTGGGTCTGCCATACGGCCAAGAGGTACCGATTGTTCCATGCTTGTAATCCACTCTTGCGGCAAACCGTTCATTATCGGCGTATTGGTTGGCCCCGGAGCGACAGCGTTGACTCGGATACCGCGCGGCGCAAGCTCTCTGGCAAGTTGTCGAGACAAACCAATAAGAGCAGATTTCGAAGCCACATAATGTGGCGAGCCTTCCCCTGATTGAGCTGAAGTTGAAGTGATGTTCACGATGGACCCTGCATTACCGTCTTCTGCCATTATGCGAACAGCTTCGCGGCAGACATAAAACGCGCCATTAAGGTTGACGGCCATTACACCGGCCCAACCTTCGTCTTCCATATGAATAAGATGATCAACAAATGTCGTTGGTTTTTTACCCGCAGCGAGTTGCGCATTGCGCTCATTCATAGACGCGTAGAATTTATCTGACCCGTCACCTTTAGCTTGGCCGATGCCAGCGCAGTTTACCGCAAAGTCGAGACGTCCAAATTCTTTTCGAGCTTTGCGCACGGCTTTGATAACATCTTTACTGTTGCCAACATTACATTTTAAAGCAAGGTGACCGCCCTCTAGTCCACCAATGACCGATTGAGCTTGCTCTAAATTTAAATCAAGTGCCGCCACGCGGACGCCGTCTTTTGACAATCGTTTAACGATAGCTGCGCCAATCCCTTGACCCGCCCCCGTAACAACCGCTGCTTTACCTGTGAGTTTCATCATGGGCTCCTAAGACGGCACATAAAGTTCGTTGGCTTTTCCGCCGTCAACAGGGATGTTTGCCCCCGTGACATAAGAAGACGCATCCGACGCTAGGAAATGAACAACATTTGCGACTTCATCGGGATGCCCAATGCGGCCCATTGGGTTGGCATTCGCAATGGCCGCGCCTGCATCGGGATCGGCTTTGAACCAGGCTTCGGTGCCGGAAGTCATTATAGGACCTGGTGTTACAGCGTTGACCCGAATGCCTGAACGTGCTCCCTCCATAGCAGCATTGCGCGTGAAATGAAGAAGTGCGGCTTTTGAAGCACCATAAGCTGACATTCCTTGCATGGCACGATCGCCATTTATGGAGGAGATATTGATAATTGAGCCGCCCTTGTTAGCCATATGGCTCATGGCCGCGCGGGTTCCCATGTAAGGTGCATCCATATTTATGCGAAAATTTTGTTGAAATGCGTCTAAGTCTGTATCTGAAATCATGCCAAAGCCGACGTGAGGGGCATTATTTACAAGTATATCAAGGCCTTTGGTTCGGGCTATTTCTGAAACCATCTCCGCATAACCATTTGTATCTGCAACATCTTGGATTCGGGCTTCACACGACCCACCCTTGGAAGAAATCTCATTTAAGACTTGGTTTAATTTCTCTTGGTTACGCGCACAAATAATAACATGTGCGCCTTCGCTTGCAAGTTTATGAGCGATGGCGCGTCCGATCCCGTCGCTTCCTCCGCTGACAATCGCTATCTTTCCTGTTAAGGTGTCCATAGTCTTTCCCGATATTATTTTTCTTTTAATCTAAATCGTAATGCGTAGAAAATAAACCAAAAAAATACGCAATAAGGTGATAATGTCGTGTTGATAATCAATATTGCGTAATATATGGTAGAAAAAATAACGAAAATTGGGATTGTTTGCTTCTAAATGTCTTCTGGTGACCCTATAGTCCAAAGCCTTATGGCGCCTGGTGCCCCTTTTGAAGTCGTGACAGACGAGTCTGTTCGAATTTTTAAGCATGCGCCAAAGACGATGAGTGCTATTTTTGACCGCGCGCGTCAATTCGGGGCTACAGAATTTATTGTAAGCGGCGAGCGGCGTTTGACCTTTGACGACTTCTTTGCTTTGGCGGATGGATTGTCAGAGTGGTTGGTAAGCTCTCAAAAGATCAAGCCGGGTCAATCTATTGCAATTTGTATGAAGAACAGTCCTGAGTGGATGATCGCTTTTGTCGCAATTCTGAATGCTGGCGGTGTTGCCGTTCTTATAAATAGTCGCGGGACAGGTGAAACGATGGCGCGTGCGATATCAGATGCAGATTGCGTCTTTGTTGTTGCTGATGAGCGCCGCCTTGCAAAATTACGTTCAGTGGGTTGTGATTTACCTTCATTAATTCCGGATGATTTCCCAAAAGGTCGTCATGGTTTTGAGGCTATTGCAAGAGATACTGATGATCTAGCCGCCATGTTCTTTACCTCGGGTACGACAGGCGTAGCAAAGGCCGCGGCGATACAAAACCGAGCGTTGATAACCGGCATGATGAATACACAAATGGCTATGGTGGCCGTGTTTCAGAAAATGGCACAGGCCTATAATATTGATGTCGAAACATTACGTTCGCAAATGCCGCAAGGTTGTTCGCTTCTCGTGTTTCCTCTTTTTCACACAAGTGGTTGTAGTGCCGTATTTTTGACGGCCTTGACGACGGGCGGGAAGCTTGTTCTCATGGATCATTGGGATGCGGATAAGGCTTTGTCACTGGTCGAAAAAGAAAAAATTACAACATTTGGAGGTGTCCCAACAATGCTATGGGACATTCTTCATTCCTCGGGTTTTGGAAAATATGACTTGTCATCGTTAATGTCAGTTTCATGCGGGGGGCAGGCGCTGCCACTGAATCTATTGGCAGAGGTCCGCAGAGCTTTTCCGCGTGCTTATATCGGTGCCGGCTATGGTATGACGGAAACTTGCGGCGCGATATCACAAGCCAACGGTGAGGCTTTTCTGAAAAATTCATCCGCTTCGGGACAGGTGCTCCCGATGGTGGATGTGCAAATTGTGGACGAAAACGGGCAAGACTTACCAATAGGGAGCGTTGGAGAGATTTGGGCAAAAGGTGCCACGCTTATGAAAGAATATTATGGTCGTCCCGACGAAACAGCCGCGTCAATGTCAGGCGATTGGTTTAAAACCGGTGATATTGGGCGGCTCGATGAAAATAATTATATCTATATCGTAGACCGCAAGACAGATATGGTCATTTCAGGTGGTGAGAATATTTATTGCGCCGAGGTGGAGCAAGTTTTGGGACGGCTTGATGGGGTATTGGCGGTCACAACATTTGGTGTTGATGATGATCGTCTCGGCGAGAGATTAGTCGCAAGTGCTCGCGTCAAAGACGGTGTGAGTATTGACGATATACTGACTTTTGCAAAAGCCAATTTGGCTGATTACAAAGTACCGACAGATATTGTTCTTCAAACTCAGCCTTATGAATTAAATGCCATGGGAAAAATTGAAAAAAATAAAATACGACAATTGTACCTAAATGAAAAAAGAACAGAGCAGGGCACATAATGGGTTACCCAAAAGATATCAAAATTATTGATACGATGCTCGGTATTCCGACACATGCTGACAGATCGTCATGGTATGATAGTTTTCGTCCTTTGCTGAATGACCAACAAAGCCGTGATATGTTCAAAATGCCTGCACAATATATGTTTAAGGACATTCCAGAAGCCAATGCAAATGTTTCCAACTTTGTTGCGTGGACGGTCGAGCAAATGGATAAACATAATATCGACATGGCGATGGTGGGTTTCAATGAAGATGAAACATCTTTGCGGGCAGCAAAAGATTACTCAAAACGCTTTTTCTTTGATGTGCCTTGTAATCCGAATGAGGGGATGAATGAAGTCAGACGCGTAAAGCGTTTACAGGCAGAACACGGCGTAAAATCAGTTTCAGTTTTCCCTGCAGGAACATGTCCGCAGGTCGCCATAAATGATGCGCGCATGTACCCCCTCTACGCGTGTTGTGTCGAGCTTGATATTCCATTTGTTGTGAATGTCGGTGTGCCGGGGCCACGTATTCCGATGCACACGCAAAAAGTTGAGCACTTGGATGAAGTCTGTTGGTTTTTTCCTGATTTGAAAATCGTTATGCGTCATGGAGCTGAGCCTTGGGAAGACTTGGCCGTGAAGCTAATGATTAAATATCCTAATCTTTATTATTCGACGTCAGCTTTTGCGCCTAAACATTACCCTAAAGCGATCATTGATTATGCAAATACCCGGGGAGCGGATAAAATTATTTATGCAGGCTACTTCCCTATGGGGTTGAGTCTCGACCGCATTTTTGATGATATGGATAACGTGCCCTTCAAAGAAGACGTTTGGCCTAAATTCTTACGTGAAAACGCAATTAAAGTCTTTAAGTTAGAGGAGGCATAAATGGCCGGAACACCTGTTGCTGTTTGGCAAGTTTTAGAAGGTTTAAGAGGTCAGGAGTTGAAAGACTGGCGCATACGTTTGGTTAAAAACGAGGCCTCTCACGCAGATCGTAATTTGGACAAGCTGCCTTTGCCGTTTGGTTGGTTTATGGTTGCTTATTCGGACGAACTTTCCGTTGGCGAGGTTAAGCCCCTTTATTACTTCGGACGCGATCTTGTGCTTTGGCGAGGAGAAGATGGCAGGGCGCGTGTAACGGATGCTTATTGCAAACACCTTGGTGCTCATATGGGACATGGTGGCCGTGTAAAAGGCAATAATCTGGAATGCCCGTTCCATGCTTGGGAATATAATGAAGAAGGGTCAGTCGTCGCTGTGCCCTATGCCAAAAAAATTCCTCCATCTGCTGCGCGACCGTGTAAAAACCAGTGGCAAGTTGCTGAAGTGAATAAACAAATCCTTACATGGTATCATCCTTACGGAGAAGAACCGAAATGGGACCCGGTGGCATTTGAGCAAGTTGAGGATTCTGCATGGACAGATTACGATAAGCATGAGTGGATCGTTTATGGCCCTGTACAAAATATGGCTGAAAATGGTGTAGATGCTGCACATTTTAAATATATCCACGGAACAGAGAGCTTTCCTGATTATGATATCGAATTTGAAGGCCATTCCCGCACAGCCTCGGTAGATGCTAAAATGCCGACACCCAAGGGCATTGTTGATGGTACGATTGCTTACGGTACAGTCGGAGCAGGTCAAAGTTGGACGAAGTTTACAGGTATTTCAGAAACCTTGATGGTCGCAGGTATCACGCCGATTGACCAAGAACGCACACATATCCGCTTTGCTTTCACACAGCCGAAAATAGAAGCAGAGGGGCCTATGGCTAATTTAGCCAAGGCGATGCGCCGGGAAATTTGCAAACAGCTTGACCAAGATAAAGTCGTTTGGGATCGCCAAAAATATATGCCCAAGCCAAGCATTTGCGATGGTGACGGCCCTATTTTGGCTTTTAGGAAATTCTTTGCTCAGTTTTATGCGGAGTGGGGCGATGACAGCAAGACGATCACCAGTTTAAAAATGGATAAAAAAGCAAGCTAATCTCCGATGAGTTGGTTCAACGCCGCCCTATAAGGTTGCAGGAAAATACGATTCAAACTACGAGCATTTTATTAGTAAAAGGGATAACAATGTCGGACAACAGCTTTGAGTTTAATGATTTGGATAAATCCATTATTAAAATCCTAAAAATGGATGGTCGCACGAGCAATCAGAAGATTGCAGATGAATTGAACGTTACCACATCGATGGTTGCAACGCGCATACGCCGTATGGAACAGGCGAAAGCCATGAAGGTTGTTGCAGTTTCTGATTTTTCGGCTTTTGACTATAATGTGCTCCTGCCAATCGGAGTCGATGTGAAGGGCCGCCGTGCAAATGACGTCGCACAAGACTTGGCTAAGCTTGATGAGGTAGCTTCCGTACAATTAGTGAGCGGTAAGCATGATATCGAAATTTTGGTGACCTTAGCGAGTATGGATAATATGGCGGATTTTCTCTTGAGTAAGCTCTCACAAATTAAAGGCGTGCGTAGCCTCGATCCTAGCTTTGCCGTTGATATCATAAAATATGATTTTGACGTGGCCCCGATTTAGGAGCGAGACGTGAGCGACTATAAATTAGATGAATTAGATCAGCAGATTATTCACTTGCTCTCTGATGACGCGCGCTTGTCTAATCGCAAGATAGGTTCAAAGCTTGGCTTTACGGAAGGCACAATTCGATCTCGTGTAAAACGCCTTGAAGATGAAAATTATATTCGGTTTACAGCTGTTACGAATATGTCCCATCTCGATACGCCGCAACTAGCCTATATCGGTATCCATGCTGAGCAAAATATGATTAAGCAAGTCGCAGAAAATGTGGCGAAATTCTCAGAAATAAATGCTGTAATTATCCTACTGGGACGGTTTGATATCTTGGCAATTGGCTTGTTTGAAGGCCTGTCCGAAGTGCATCAAGTCGCAAGTAATAAAGTGCTCGACCTAGAAGGTGTTAGGCTGGTGGAAACATCCGTCGTTGTGGATGTCATAAAATATGACAACCGTGTGGCGAAGATCATGACGCCGATTTCTCAATATAAATCGGCAGATAAATAGTCATGGACATACAAGAGATATCAGACAGATTAGAGATTCAATCTATTCTCGCGGCTTATTGTGACGCGATTGATACCCGTGATTTTCAAGCTTTAGACCAAATGTTTACGGCTGATGCGACAGTCGATTATACAGAGGCAGGTGGCGGCCAAGGAAGTATCAAACACACTAAAGCTTATCTTGTTCGCGCCCTAGAACAATTTAGTGGTATGCAACACATGCTAGGCCTCCCAGTGATTAAGATTGAAGGTGATGCAGCCACATCGCGCACACCCGTTTTTAATCCGATGGTTGTCGATAGAGAAGATGGACCAAAAACTTTCTTTATTGGCCTTTGGTATCGCGACGAATGGCTGCGCACTGACACAGGGTGGCGTATTAAATCACGCTATGAAGACGTGAGTTATTTTCATAATATCCCCGCCGATTTCGTGCCCGTTGAGCCCTAAAACCCGGTGGTTTATTTTGCCATTTTTTCAGCGCGAGCTTTGAGCGCATCCGCTGTATCGTCAAAGGCTTTTTTTACCCAAGGGCCAGCAAATCTCATAACATGAATACCATTAGGGCCAAGAAATTGATCGGTTGAATAATAGCGGCAACTCTTGGGGCCTGTTGCTTCTATGAATTGATCTCGGCGCGCTGGGTATGGCCAAGCGTCATAATGCGGAAGAGACCAAGAGAGTAGCTTTTCATCTTCGTAAGCGCACACATATTCTGTATTTTCGAAAAACTCAGGGTCACAATTCACGTAGCTTTTGAGTTTCATCTGGACGGCGGCCCCCATTTCCAAAGTGGATTCACACTCCACGCAGAAAGGGTTCCAGTCTGGATATTTCGGCAGGTCAATGAGAATGCCCCAAACAACAGAGGCGGGGGCGTTGATATCGACGGCCTTTGAGACAACAATGGCATTAGGGTCGACATAGGTTAGTTTGTCTTCGCTCATTTTTCTCTCCAATTTTCTGGATATAAGTCTTAAAATTATTGGCTCATTGCCCATTCTGCGGCGACGCTGTCTTTGTCCAATGTCCCGTCAATAATCGTTCGGGGTGTCGATTTTGTGTAGCAAATCCGCCAGCCCTGTTTCGTCCTTCTGTAGCGGTCTTCGTAAAAACTCGCGAGCATACGAAAGCTTTGATTGCGCGGATCATAGGTCGCGAAACCGAGGTTCCAACGGCCCGTCGCGCTCTCGCCGTTGATGTCTATCTCGCCATTGTGACCATGATGCACATCAACAATAGGCGTTGTTGCCGCGACTTGGTTGAAGATTCCCATTAAACCATCCAGATCAAAACTCCCAAGCGGGGGAAACTCAATTTCGGCGTCTTCGGTAAAACAGGCGCGTATCGCCGTCACGTCTTTGGCGTCACAGGCGTTTAAATAGCGGGCCTTAAGTTTTCGTATGTCGCTCTCAGCTTCGAGTTTGGCGAGGCGGTTTTCTAAATCAGACATGGATAAGCTCTACTTTTGGGATGGGGTGATCTTGTGCGCCTGTCCAACGCCAGAGCATAGTGCCTTGATTATGGCCTGCCGTATCAATCCAGTTTCCAGATTGCGGCCGAGCGGAAAGAATTACGGTGACAGTTCCGTCAGCGTTTAACGTGGCGAGTTCATTATTCGTGTGGATATTATGATAGCGATAATCGAGGCTCTCCATCCAAACATTATTGACTTGAAAATTCCAGCCTTCGCATTTTGGCAGGTGCGTTGTGATACGTAGGGCCTCATTATCTGCGAGTTCCCACCAACCATGAAGATAATAAATCATCGGGTCGCCGCCTGCTTTGGAAAACATGGACTGATCGACTGTGTTCAGGGTATTTTTATTCTCTTTTCGGAACAGCTCTGCCCATTGCAGGAAGATAGCTGAAGTTCCGCCAATGAACGCGGGAACGCGCGATAGCGCTTTTGCTAAGGTATCCGCATTGAGAGGCGCGGGTGTTACCGCTTGGCCAATGGCCTCTATGCTGACCTTCGCGGGTATTTCTCTTGTGCGATCAAAGAAGGTTTGGCGTACAATCAAGATACTTGAATCCTCGGCTAAGGGCAGCCAGTTCTCACCTTGTTTCTCTCGGCTCACAATAATTTCAAATGAGCCGTCTGACTCCAAGGAGACATCTCGAATATCAAGCTCACCCGTAGAGGCCATCGAGCCATCAATCGCATAACGATTCGCTTTCGTGCCAAAACTTAAAATTGGCACCGTGCCGCGCTGGCCACGAATGCGGTAGCTATGCGCGCCAGAAATGGTTGCATTTTGGTAGAAATTATCGGGATTATCCGCCCCGATTTTGGCCGTGGCATGAGAGGCTTGATAAAAACTGGGAAAGGCGGGGTCTGCATTTTCCAAATGCATATCGAGACCAATGCGCAAGAGCCGTGTGAGATAGCGCACACCTTCGGTTTTATCTAATTCAGATGCGGCAAGCTCAGACTTAAGAACTTTCTCTCCTGCCGTTTCGAGGTTGCGGCAAAAGCTTTTCCATAGCTCTGATGTATTTGGTTCGTTCACGGCGCCATATACTGACCGCCATTGACGTCGAGCGTCGCGCCCGAAACAACATTGGCATAATCAGATACAAAATACAGAACGGCTTTGGCACAGTCGTCTTCTGGCGGGATAATGCCGAGCGGTATGCGGCCCGTAATTTCTCCCATAACGGCTTCACGGTCACGTCCGCTTGCGACCTGCGCGTCAATATAGCCGTAAACAGGTGCGCCGCCGATCCACCCCATACGGCAGGCATTCACACGCACACCAAACGCGCCGAAATCTTTCGCCATATGTTTCGTAAGAACGCCAAGTCCGCCTTTACTAGCGGCATAGGCGGCCTCGCCGGGGAAAGGATTAACCGTCGCCATCGTTGAAACATTGACAATCGCCCCCCCCTCATTGTTTTTCATCATGGGCAGCACGGCTTGTCCCATACGCAGGGCCCCGAGGCAGTTGACCTCATAAATAGAGGCCCAGTCATCAGCATTCGCCACATCACATGTCGCCCAGTCGCCATGAAGATAGGCACTGTTGACGAGGCCATCTATGCGGCCAAATTCTTCTTGGACGGCGTTGGCCAGCGCGCGGCATTGATCGGATTTCGTGACATCTGTCGATAAGGCGACAGCTTTACCGCCTGCGTCTCTTATGTCTTTTGCGACGTCATTTAGAAAGTCTTGATTCCGTGCACCCAATCCGACCATCGCACCTTCTGCCGCCGCGATTTTGGCCATGCTTTGACCCATACCTGGCCCGACGCCGCTAATAATAACAACTTTATTTTTAAGTAACATGCGTAGATATTAGCGTAATTTTATACGCATATAAATATAAAACTTTAAAATTTTCTCTGAATGCGTAGTAATAACACAAAATAAAAACGCAAAGTGAATGAAAATGGTTCCAGATAGACAGACTCTTGTGACGCAAGCTAGGGAACAAACAGGCTTGAAAGACTTTGGCGCAACATGGTTTTTCGCTAATATTGACGCGCTTATTCCGTCGCTGAATAAACAGGCCAAATTGAGCCCTGAGGGGATCTATGGGGCGCAACACATGATTGTCTCCAGCCTTGTGAATCGCTTGCACCACAAACAGCTGATAAAAGATAATCCTGAGATTTTGGAGGAGCAGATCAATGTAACAGCCGTCCTGACAGGATTGCCCCGTACAGGAAGTACGATGCTTCACCGTATGTTGGCGGCCGCGCCTAACCTCACAGGCGTGAAGTGGTATGAAACCCAAAACTATGTGCCTTTAGACGGCGAGATGCGCGGCAGTCCCGAACCTAGGCGCGAAGCCGCCAAGGGCGTGCTCGCCTATATGCTTGAGAAAATTCCAGAGCTGATGTCCATTCATCCAATGGATATTGAACAGCCAGACGAAGAAGTCATAATTTTAGGTCAGTTGTTTTCTAGCTCGATGATAGAGAGTACATATTTTGTTCCCGATTATGCGGCGTGGTTATCGGGACAAGACCCGCGCAACGCCTATGATGATCTGGTTGAAATTTTACAATCTCTCCAATGGCAAGACCCTTCGCGGCGCGGTAAAAGCTGGGTATTAAAAACGCCAGGGCATTTAATGGGATTGCAAACAGTTTTAGACGTTTTCCCAAGCGCGAAGATTGTGATGACGCACCGCGATCCTGTCTCTACCATTCCGTCTTATTGCAGCATGGAGGCCTCGCTTTATAAAATGGGATCTCATGATATCTCAAATAAAGATATTGGGGATTATTGGACTAAACGCCTTAAAGACTGGCTAGATAATTTTATGACTGTCCGTGCAAATGCGGATACCGCGCGTTTTATTGATGTGAATTACAAAAACCTTCTTGAGACGCCCGTCGAAGTGGGCGCGCGTGTTTTGGAGGCTGCGGGTATCACGATGAGTGTTGAAATTGAAAGCGGCATGGAGGATTGGATAGAGGCTAATCGCCGAGAGCATCGCGCCGCACATAAATATAGTTTAGCAGACTTTGGTTTGGAGGAGGCTGATATTCGGGAAAAATACCGCAACTATATCGGACAATATGTGTAACTTCTTAGCGAGTCTGCGCCATGGACTCTGCGGCGCGTCTGCCTGAATAGACACAATCCGCAATTGATAATCCGCTGACATAATTCCAAGATGCCACACCGATCGCATTTCGCCCTGCAGCATATAGGCCATGAATAGGTGCGTTGTTATCAGTCAAAACATGACCCGTGGCTTCGTCGACTTTCAGCCCGCCTAAGGTGAGTGTCGGGCAAGGGAAGAGTTTCGCGCTCAGGCTAATATCTATGGCGACAATCGTTGCCTCATCTATTTCAGCAATGTCTGTTTGCGATTTCTCGAAAGGATCTGCCATGTCTCCGCGAGCCATTTTATTGTAGTCTGAAAGTTGGGCTTGCAAACCCTCCGCGTCAACACCAATCAGGGATCCGAGCGCGCGGGCAGATTTGGCTTTCTTTGCTCCGAAATAGACATTAAGCTTTGCCAAGGCGCGTTGAAAGGCGAGGGCCTTATCCCCTTTCACATCTTCGAGCGCTTGTTTGATCAATGCTTTATCTAAAATCAACCACGCTTCTCCATTATGATTTTCTGTCATCTCGACGCCAAGCGTTGCGCCGTAAACCATCTCATCCGAAAAACGCTTGCCCTGTTTATTGACGATCATACCCCTCGCGAAAGAGAGCGGTGGATTGATAAAGCGCCAAGCCGTGATGCGGTCCATATTGCCTGCGCTCCCGCCGACGCTTTGTCCCAAGCGAATGCCCGCGCCATTATCACCGTCTGTACCGAGCGGATATCCTGCCTTATATTTAGGTGCATAATGCGCCATCATTTTGGAATTAAATACAAATCCACCCGCCGATAAAACGACACCTTTTTCGGCACGAATGAAAACCTCCTCTCGCTTGTCCGCCAAAGATTGTGCTTTCGCTAAATATCCCATCGCGCGTTTGAAAAAGAATTTTGATCCTGGAATAATGGGCGGAAACATCACAAAAAGCTTTTGCGCTTTTGCCCGCAAATTTTTATAAGCCTCGAGCGTATTGGGATCAGAAAACTGCAAGGCTTTCACCCCGACAACTTTATCCTTTGAATCCAAAATCAACTGTCTGGCTTCTGTATAGGGTAAGATTTTTAATCCCTTGGCCAACGCGCTTTCTCTTAGGGGATCATAGATAGACCCGCCCAAATTCGTCGCTTTTGCCCCTTGTTTAATCGGGACATAGCCGCGATGGCCGCGCGCCGCAGGTGCGGCATGTTTTTTATAACTTGGAACGAGGCTATTATCGCTGTGATAGAGGAAATATTGCGGCGCAGGATAGGACGTTTTATCGGGCCAGAGAGTCCCACGAAGGTCGACATTGTGATCTTTCAACCAATCTATTGTGGAGGCGCTTTTATCACAAAAGTCCCGCAAAGTTTTGTCGGAGACAATACCTTGGGTTTCTAATTTAAGATAATTAAACATATTCTCTGGTGTATCGCTAACGCCCGCTTCTTTCTGAGTGGCTGTACCTCCGCCTGCGTAAATGACACCACCACTTGCTTTGGTCGCCCCGCCGCCTTCAAAACGATCAAGCGCCGTGACAGACAATCCGTTTTCGATGGATTGTAAGGCCGCGGCAACACCCGCGCCCCCGAGGCCGATAATCATCACGTCAGTAGCACTCGCCCATGCCACATCATCCAAAGAGTCGAGCCTAAGGGGCGCTTCTATATCGGAATGCCAATTCTTATTTTCGGGTGTCATGAGCGTGCGAGTCCCTTGTGCGATATCGAGTGATATGTCTGTTTTTCATCTTAAAACTACGCAAAAGCAAGAAAAATGGCTATACATATCTTAGAATACGTAAAATATAGACAAAATTATTGCGCATTCGGATGTGTCTGTTACTTATTCAATAGGAAAAATATTAGACAATTATGGGGAAGAAAATGCCAAATCCAAAAGTTGCTATTGTTACGGGTGCGAGCCGTGGGGCGGGTAAAGGCATCGCCGTGGGCCTTGCTGAAAAAGGGATGACGGTTTATGTAACGGGGCGCACGAAAAAAGTAGGGGCGGCGAAAGGGTGGGATGGAACGCCGCTTCCCGGGACAGTGGAAGAGACAGCGCAAGCTTGTGCCGATGCAGGCGGAAAAGGTATCGGCGTTATTTGTGATAGTGCCGATGACGCCCAAATTGCGCAGCTGTTTGAACAGGTGATGGACGAGCAAGGGCAGGTGGATATTCTCATGAATAATGCCGCCTATATTCACCATCAATTGATTGAGCAAAAACCATTTTGGGAAAAAGAGTTAGAGGCACAAAATATTCTCGATGTGGGGCTTCGCTCGGCTTATGCTGCGAGCTGGCACGCCGCTAAAATTATGGCCAAGCAAAAGCGCGGGCTTATTGGCATGGGATCCTCATTCGGTGCGAGTTGTTACATGCACGGCCCAGCTTATGGGGCGCAAAAAGCAGGCCTTGATAAACTTGCGCATGACATGGCCGTGGATTTAGAACCGTTTAACGTCCAAGCTGTCTCAATTTGGATGGGCCCGCTTTTGACGGAACGCGCCTTGATTGCGGCTGAGGTTCATCCAGAGCAATACAAGGACTTCATCGCAATGGCCGAGACGCCCCAATTTACGGGTCACATTCTCTACGCGATAGCGACGGATCCCAAAGCTCAAGAAATTAGTGGGCATACATTGGTGGGTGCAGAAGTGGCTAAAGATAGGTATAAAATGAAGGACGGAAATGGTAAGCAGCCGCCCTCCCACCGAGAGATGCTAGGCTCGCCCAACCCGCCTAACCCGGCTCGGGTTTATTAGCGTGACACAGATACGGTCAAATTTGGCCGTCATTATTGCCGTTTCAATGGTGTCTGCCATTGGGGGGTTAGTTTTTAATACGATGCCGCTTTTGTTAAACTCCGTTTCGACGGCTTTGGGTTTGTCGACCGAGCAATTAGGCAATCTCTCTCTTTGCGCGGGGCTAGGCTATCTTGTGGGCACATTAACAGGCCCGCTTTGGGTGGACCGCGTGAATTGGCGGGAGGCGACATTTCTAATCGTAGCTTTGGCCGCGTTCTCTTTTCTTTCTGCAGCCTATGTTGATAGTTCTTTACTAGCAGTCTCTTTTACAGCCTTTGCTTTTTTCTGTGCTTTAGCGATCGCTTTGGCTATGCGCGTTCTGGCTGAAATGCCAGACCCGGAACGCGCCTTTGGCACAAGGTTATCGGTTGAGCTTTTATCAATCGGGGTCTTCCTCGGCATCTTACCTATATATTTTATTGCGAAGTCGGGTTTCTCTGGCGCGATGTTTGGACTAGCGGGATTTGTATTGCTTTTGGGCGTAGGGGCTTTCCTTATGCCAAAACGGCTTGCCTCAGCATCATCTGCTCAAACCAAAGGGTTTCCATCTTGGACACAAGCGAGACCGGCTTGGCTCATGCTGGGCATTTTCTTAATTTATTTATTAGCGAATGTTGGATTATTCTTTTTCCTCGCCGTGATCGCGCAAAAATTTAATCCGACACCGCAAGAATTTGGGCTTATGTTTTTGGTGCTAAAATGGCTCGGCGGTGGTGCGGGAATCGTCGGTGCTATTATTGGGGCGAGGGCAGGACTGCGCTTGCCGCATATCGTCTCTCTCGCGATAGTTTTAGTCGGTGTTGCAGGTTTGTTTATGGCAAAATCAATGACAGGTTTCATGGTCGCGTCATGGATCTGGGAGTTTGGGTTTACGCTGGGATGTTTGTATCAAACAGCGGCGATTGCACGCTTTGACCCGACGAATAAATTGGTTGTTTTAGTGCCAGCGGCGTTTGGGGTCTCCATGTTACTCGGCGGCAAAATTGCGGGTCAGTTATTAGAGGGAGGTAGCGCAAGTGGGCTTTATTTTTTGGTCGCTCTTTGCTCGCTTCTGCCTTCTGTTTTTATTCTATTTAGGCGCTCGTATACGAGACAAGTGGGGAGAGTATGATGCGAATGAAATATATAATTGGGGCATCTTTTGCTCTGGCCGCCTGTGAATCTGCGACAACCGAAGCACCGCAAGTGGAAATGCCGCCTGCCGTTGTCTCTGAAGCACCGAAGGAATTGCCGCTACCGCCTTTTCCAGACCTGCCCGCCTATAAAACAAGTTTAGACGCCGCTGATGCGGGCGAGATTTATTACCCGATTAAAAGCCCCTACGATTTTTCTCGTATTTTAAACGGATATGACTCCCTTAAAACGCATTCTGGGCAAGGTACGCTTGTTATGCCCGAGGGCGCGAGTGCAGATACTCCAGTGCCCGCTATCGTGATATTACATGGCTCTGGCGGTATCGCCGAGGGGCGGGAAATGGAATATGCTGCGCTCTTTGCGAAAAATGGAATCGCTGGTTTTGTCAACGATTATTATGCGCCGCGCGGTGTTACGAGTGAAACGCCTTATGTGATGAGAACTATGATCGCGACCGAAGTCGATGTGATATCAGATGCGTATTCTGCACTTAAAATACTCGGTACACATCCCGCGATTGACGCCTCAAAGATCGGCGTTACAGGCTATAGCTATGGCGGTATGGCAACGCGCTATGTGCTAGATGATAGACTTAAGGCTATCTTGGCCCCTGATGTTCCGCCCTTCGCGCTTCA
>CAYGTR010000020.1:21723-30787 GCA_964352855.1 uncultured Algimonas sp.
TAGATGATAGACTTAAGGCTATCTTGGCCCCTGATGTTCCGCCCTTCGCGCTTCACATGGACATTTATGGGCCATGCCATCAAACGACGGGGCATAAAGGCACAACGGGCGCGCCTTATTTGGCTATTCATGGAGATTCAGATAACACCGTCGATCCCGCGCTTTGCCAAGAGGTTTACAAAGATCTCGAAGCTGCTGGGACGAAGGTTGAATCTCATGTCATGCCGGGCGCAGGTCATGCGTGGGAAAATACCGAAGCTCAACGCAATTTCAGTGAGGGGAGCTATGTGAGAGGCTGCAAGTTCTCTTTTGACCCCAACACGGGGGCGTTCTTGGTTGACGGCCAAGCGGGGCGTTTCCAACCGACGCCAGAGATGACCCGCCCCCAACGTGCGATGGTGAGGGCGGGGTTAGGCGAACTGGCTGGCACCTGTGTGGGTCAAGGGTATAAGTTTGGAAATGATCCAGAAACGGATAAGAAAAGCAAAGCGATACAGCTTGAATTTATGAAACGTATTTTTGATCTGTAAATATTTCAGCGGCGAGTTAGGCCGTACAGGCCCCGCCATTGAGCGGAATAGTCTGCCCCGTCATCCAGCCCGCTTCATCGCTACAGAGATAGAGCGCGGCGGCGCCCACATCTTCGGGTGAACCTGCACGTCCGATCATTGTGGTTTGTGCGGCGCGTTCGCTCCCTTCAAAATTATTCATTGTGCCAAGGGACAGCGCGTTCACGGTGACGCCCGTTCGACCCAGTTCAGCCGCAAGGTGACGCATATAGCCCACTGTCGCGGCTTTTGCCGCGGCGTAATGTGAGAGGCCTATAGGAATGCCGAGGCGGTGAGCTTCGGAGGTGACGACTAATATGCGGCCATGACCGCGTTCCCGCATTGTAGGTACGAACTGGTTGCAAAGGCCGCGAATGGCATGATGATTTAAATCCATCTGCGTTTGGTAATGTTCATCCGTGAGTTTGTCTGCACGCAGCATTGTCGTCGACATGCCCTCGGGTACGCCGGCATTATTGACGAGAATGTCAACACCGCCTGTTGTTTTGAGAAAGCTTTCCCGGATAGTGGGGTCAGTAATATCTCCAGGCAGGGGTGTCGCATTGGTCAAGCTGTTGGCCGCATGTTCGGCACGCTCGGCGTAGAGGTCATTAACGTAAACATGCGCGCCTGCTTCGGAGAGTGCTTTGGCAATACCAAACCCCATACCTTGACCTGCGCCTGTGACCAGCGCTTTACGCCCCGTTAGATTGAACATCATCTACCCTATAAACACTTGGCCGCCATCAAGGGCGATGGTTTGGCCCGAGAGATACCGCGCCCCGTCACTACACATCATGGCGACGAAAGCGCCGATGTCATCTTCGCATTCCCCGACATAGCCGAGGGGAATGGAGTTTTGGAAATGCTCGGCCTCGACGGGATTAGCTTTCATCCACCCTGCAAGCGCAGGGGATTTAGCGTGGGGCATAATCGCATTGACGCGAATGCCGTCCTTGCCCCATTCATTTGCCGCCGCACGGGTGAGCTGCTGCGTGGCAGCTTTTACCGCTGCATATACACCATAAGTCCCCACATCCCAGCGCTTCATGACAGAACTGCACAGGTTTATAACATTACCCTTGCTCTCTTTGAGATGCGGATAAGCCATTTTCATCAGGCGGAACGTGGCGAGTGGCCCAGAGTCCCAATTTCCTGTCATTTGCTCATCAGAGATAGACAGCAAAGGCCCGCGTGCGACTTCTTGGGCATTATTGACAAGAATATCGAGACGCCCGAATTCCGCGAGTGTTTTATCAACGGCATTTTGCAAATCCTCTGCGGATTTCACATCACATCTGAGCGCCAAGGCTTTGACGCCGCGTTCGCGCAGCATGTCCGCCGTGGTTTCGCATTTCTCTAATGTGCGTCCTGTGACGACAATATGGGCGCCTTGCTTGGCTAACGCGAGAGCGATGCCTTGCCCCACGCCTTGGCCACCGCCTGTAATGAGGGCTACTTTATCTTTTAACATGTGCTTACCTCCTTTTTTAATCGGACTTTCTACCACAATTCGGGAATGTCAGATCTCGTAATGTTAATGAGCTTTTTCAAGAAAGCGCTCGCACCTGCAAGCTCATCATCTGTGAAATATTTGAGGAGTTGCTCTTCGAGCGCTTTCGAATGGGCGAGCAGCTTGATGAACGTTTCGCGGCCCTTTTCGCTAATATGAATATCTGTACCATCTTTTTCGACCCAGCCTTTGCGCAAGAGCCGCGCGAATATTTCTGCGTCAGGATGATGGCCCGTATGTTCGAGGCGATAAACAATATCGCTTTCTGATAATGACCCGCTCATGGCCAAGAGCGAGAGGCAGAAATATTCAGGCTCGCTCATGCCAATCGCCTTACAAGCTTTGCGTGTGGGATAGCTCGTTTGAAAATGTGCCCGCGACAGGAGGTAAAGCAGAAAGTCATCAGAGAATTGACCGCTATTCAGATCCACTCCCAGCGTGTGAGGTTTCGCGGGAGCTGTTTTTTGTTTGGCATCGGCATACCGTCCGCCGTGAAATACAAGGACTGGCAAGTCATGGGTTTGATAATCAATGACTTCGCCGACAAAAATGATATGGTCGCCGCCTTCATATTGGTAATGTGTTTTGCAGCGGAAGAGGGCCGCATATTCAGAGAGCAAAGGGAAGCCTTGGTCGCATTTCGTCCATACGACACCTTCAAATTTATTATCTGAGGGTCGTGCAAACTGATTGGACAAATCACTTTGATGGCTCGCCAAGACATGCACATTGAAGCCGCCTGAGTTTTGATAGGCTGGCATGGAATGGGCTGTCTTTGCCAGTGACCAGAGCACAAGGGGCGGGTCAAGCGAGACTGAATTAAAACTGCTGGCCGTGACCCCTACAGGCGTCGTTCCATCGTCCATAGTCGTGACAATGGTGACTCCCGTCGCAAATTGCCCGAGGGCATTACGGAATTGATGCGGGTTCGGTTCAGACATATGTTTTTTGCGTAGAAGTCATGGGGTAAAATTACGCAAATCATCACGGAAGTCAAAAGAATAGGTGGAAATGCGTATTTTTTCTGGCATATTCCTTTTAAAATTGGAAATATCTATGACAGACCTCGCAGCGCGTATTGATAGGTTAGAATCTCTCGATGCCATTCGTCAGTTGGTCTGTAAATATTCGCTCTCTTTGGATATGCGAGATTTAGATGCCCATGTGAATTTATTCTGCGAGGATATTCGGGTGAGCCGCGAGACGTCGGGACGAGATGCTCTCAAGGCTTGGCTCGATGATACGTTACGGCTTCAATTCACGGGGACGTCTCATCACATTGGCAATCATATTATTGAGTTTGACGACCCTGACCATGCGCATGGCATCGTCTATTCCAAGAATGAACATGAAACGCCGCGCAAAGACGGGGGCGCGGATTGGGTGATCATGCAGATGATCTATTGGGATAATTACGACCGCATAAACGGGCAGTGGTATTTCCGTCGGCGTTTGCCATGTTATTGGTATGCAACGGATTTGAACGCACCGCCTGTGGGCGAAAAGAAAATGCGCTGGCCAGACCGTGAGGCTTATGAAGGTGCCTATCATGAGTTATTCCCTAGTTGGGAGACGTTTTGGAGAAACCCGCCAAAGGACGGCGTGACTCCCGAAGTCGCGCTGCCTGCGCCGCGTGAAAAATTCCTTGAAACCATGCGGGCGGGGCAGCCCTTTCCAAAGATAAGGGTGCGTTAATGCCCACATTATTTGATCCAATCACACTTGGCGATATTGCGTGCACAAACCGTATTTTCATGGCGCCCATGACGCGTTCGCGCGCCGATGCTCACGATGCCCCCACGGAGATGAATGCACTTTATTATGGTCAGAGGGCGAGTGCGGGTCTCATTATTACAGAAGGTGTCTACCCGAGTTTCGAGGGGAAAGGTTATGTCCGTACACCCGGTATTGTCACGCCAGTGCAGGTAGCGGGATGGCAATTAGTCTCTGATGCTGTGCATGCGAAAGGCGGAAAAATAGTCATGCAGCTCATGCATTGCGGCCGCGTGGCGAGCGCTCATAACAAGCCTGAAAGCGCCCGCACGCTTGCGCCCTCAGCGACCCAAGCCAAAGGTGAAATGTACACGGATGCGGTAGGGATGGTGGCGTTCGATATGCCCGAAGAAATGAGCTTGGGAGATATAGAGCAAACGATAGTTGATTTTGGTCAGGCCACGACAAATGCCCTTGCGGCGGGCTGCGACGGCGTAGAGCTGCATTGCACAAGCGGCTACCTCATGGCGCAATTTCTCTCAACAGGCACGAATACGCGCACAGATAAATATGGTGGCTCTCTGGAAAATAGACTGCGCTTTGTCTTGGAGGTTTTGGAGGCGATGCTTGCCGTAGCTGGGGCGGGCCGTGTGGGCTTGCGTATATGTCCCGGCAATCCGTTTAATGATCTGTCTGATGAGAACCCCGAAGAGACATTTCGCGAATTGATTCAATCGATCAATCCGATGGGTTTGGCCTATCTCCACGTTATTCGCATGAAAGCGGGCGTCGATAATATCGCCCTTGCGAAAACCTTTAAAGGACCCGTCATTTTAAATGATAGCTATGATTTAGACCGCGGAAACAGAGCCTTAGACGCAGGGCAAGCTGACGCTATTTCATTTGGACGTCACTATGTGGCCAACCCCACTTTAGTTGAGAAATTTAAAGACGGCACCGCGCTTGCTGAACCTAACTATAAGACGCTCTACACACCCGGACCGAAAGGCTATGTCGATTATGATTAAAGGACAACCCAGCAGAACGGCCATGCTGACCGCAGTTCAACGTGCCCATCATTATCTCACCGCGCCAGAGCCTAAGATTTTGCGCGATGATCTCGCGCTCGCGCTGTCGGGATTGAAAAGTGTCGAGGAGGCGCAAGGCTATATTGACGGGATGATAGACCTGTTTACGTCTTTGAGTGACCGTGAAACGGCGACGACATTCATGGTGCGTATTGACGGCGCAGTGTGTATGCGTAGCCGTGTTGTTGAGGAGGAGTTAGCGATCGCCAGAAATCGCGGAGTGAAGCAGCTTGTTGTCTTGGGGGCAGGACTGGACTCAACCGCTTATCGCAGAACAGATTTAACTGAGGGTTTGCAAGTTTTTGAAGTCGATCACCCCGCGACGCAGGCGTGGAAAAAAGAGCAATTAGCAGCGGCTCATATCGACATCCCAAATAACCTCACATTCGTGGCCTTTGATTTTGAAAACCAAACCTTGGCCCAATCTTTTGAGGCAGGAGGTGTAAGCGCATTAAAGATGACATTCTTTACATGGCTCGGCGTGCAGATGTATTTAACGGATGAGGCCGTGCGCGCGACGCTTGGCGTCATGGGGAAATACCCCAAAGGTAGCCAAATGGTGATGGATTTCATTAGCCCAAGCTATGTCACCGCAGGCGGCGTAGCCGAAAATTCCGTCGCGCATTTGCAAGATGTTGTAAGTAAAATGGGTGAGCCGCTGAAGAGCAAATATTACGAGAAAGATTTGGAAGACATTCTAAAATCCGTTGGCTTTACCGACGTGCGATATTTAAATGCACGTTGGTTAATTGATACTTATTTGGGCGGCGAAAAAAGCGCTTTTGATATGCCCGATGAAGCGACCTCAATTTTAACGGCGATTATCTAACCAAACAAACGCTTCCGCTCCACCAAAGCGGCTTTCATCCCCTTTTCTCTCACGAGTTTGAAGAAGGCCAAAAATGTCGGGCTTTGATGGAAGTCCGCGTCGAGATCAGAGGCTTGGCGCGTGGATTTTTCGACGTTCATATTATCGTAAAAATTATTGGTTGATTGTTTCAAAATCATGAGATGATTGACGGGCGTTTTTGCGATGTCCTCGGCAAGGGCGCGTGTCTCTTTTTCTAGGTCTTCGGCAGGTACAACCTTGTTGATCAAACCTGATTTTTCGGCCTCATGCGCATCCATGCTTCGCGCTGTATAGAGCATCTCTTTTGTCTTACGCATACCGAGGGTTAGCGGCCAGAAGAAGACGGTGGGCGGAATGCCAAGATCGCGCCCTGCGGGGTGGCCAAAGCTGGCATTTTCGCTGGCGACAACAAGGTCAGACACAGCGAGAAGCTCGCCTGCACCTGAGAGGCAAGCGCCTTGAACTTGGCATATAATGGGTTTGGGGAAACGCCACATATCAAGCCAGTAATCGAGCAGCGCCATAATGTCTTTTTTGTCTTGTTCATAGTCCACGCCGCCAGGATGGCTTGCGGGATATTGAGACGTGATCCAATTTTCTTCATTGAGATCATATCCCACGCAAAAGGCGCGGCCAACAGATTTGATAATGATGACGGAGACGTCCTCATTATTGGCGGCGACGTCCAATTCAGCTTTGAGTTCCGCCAATAGTTTAGGCGTTAAAGCATTTAATTTTTCAGGACGGTTAAGCGTGAGGGTGAGGATTTTATCTTTAGTTTCAGTCAGGAGTGTTTCACGCATTTTTCTGCCTCACAAAGAAGATAAATAAAGCGGCGAGAATGACTTGCGGAATAAAGATTTTAAAAGCGAGATCATAGCTCCCTGTTTGATCAAATGTTCGTCCGATAATTGTTATGGAAATCAACATCAGCGGTACAGTGATCAAGTTCATCGCGCCAATCACCCGAGAGAAGTTCTCACGTCCAAACGCGTCCGCCGTGAGCGTCGTCCAAACGGGGTAGACGCCCCCAATCGCGAGTCCAACAAAGGCGGAGACGATCATGAGTTGGACATAGCTCGGCTCGAGTAAGAGTGCGAATAGGAAGATAATGTTGCAAAGGCACACTAGTGCAAAAAGCAGACGTTTATCCCAACGTTCCGCCAGCCAGCCAACGACAAGTTTTCCTGCAATGGCTGACCCTGTTAAAGCGGTCATAATAAACGCCGCTTGTTGTTTTGAAAAACTCAACCCTTCCCCATAGGGGATAAGTGAGGCAAGCAGAGCTTGATCACATCCGAGTAAGAGCCCTGTCCCTAATGAGATCAGCCAGAAGTCAGCGCGATTTATAAATTTCGCTTTAGGGGCGTCCATTGTGGGCTCAATTTGACCTTCTATACCATCAGGATGCTGTCCTATATCCTCTGGTCGTCCTATGACGAATTTCCATGAAATAAGGACAACTAGAATAGTTATAATAGCCGCCATGATTAAAGTGGCCTGTCGCCAACCATAGCGCTCAATTAAAGCGGCAAAGGCGGGCACGACAAGAAACCCACCTGCTGATGTTGCAATGGCTGCAATACCAAGTGCTCTACCGCGCATTTTAGTAAACCACCGCGCGGCTAAGGTATTTTCCAAGAAGGGGCCAGCCGCAGTCAACCCAAAACCTAATGGACCGAGCACGGCGAGTAGGAACATAGCAGGATGCTGGGCGAGCCCAATCAATAAATATCCCAATCCAAAGGCCAGACCACCTGCAATGGAAAAGGCTTTCGCGGACTTTGTTTCTAATAATCGTCCGACAATAACAGCCCAGACCATCATCGATATGTAAAGCGCTAGAATGCCGTAATTCACTTGTTCTCGGTTGAGGTTAAATTCCTCTTGAATTGGAATAACAAATAAACCAAACGCATAAATCGCGGCCCCCGCAATAAGCATCGCATTGACGAAACCGCCGCCGAGAACTGACCATCCTTTAAAATTCATTGAGGCTCTCCTTTAATAAGCCTTGCGCAGCGGCTTCCCCGACGACGCGGCTTTCACGGCGGGCGATTTTCCAAGCGCCTTGCTCTTGTTTCAGTGTCCAGTGATTGACCGCGAGGCGCATAAGTTTTTGATTGTGATAGACGCGCGAATATCCTGTTACGTTTGCCGTATCTCCTGCGACATCAACAACAAGTGGGCCAACTGTATGGGCGCAATTCGGGAGCAGAGATTGGTGCATGTCAGACTCAAGCATGTCTTTAATTGCAGCGTGCCCTTTTAGCGATAGGTCTGTGCCCGTGTCCCCGCGTCCCGCATTTGGATTACTGACGACATAAAGCGCGTCGCGTGTATGGCAGGCAAGAGCCGTATCTATATCGCCGCAATCCGCCGCAAAGCTATAGCGCGCGATCACATTGCGAATGGCAAGCTCCGCTTCGACTTTGGCTATGCGGGCTTCTAGGCTCATCCTAATCTATGCGCTTCTTCTGCGATTTTGAGAAAGCTGGGCGGTTCACCCCCGCCGAAGACTTCGAGGCACGCGCCAGAGATATAGCTGTTGCTAGGGTCGGCCAAAAAGAGGCAGGCTTTGGCAATGTCTTCTGGCGACCCCATACGTTTCATGGGCAGATTATCCGCTAAATGGGCCATGCCTTTTTCGCCGCCATAATGATCGGCGCTGGCTTCCGTTTTGACCAATCCAACTATGATAGCATTTACGCGAATATCAGGGGCCCATTCCATCGCGAGCGATGTCGTCACATTCAAAAGCCCTGCTTTGGCCGCGCCATAAGCGACGGAACCGGGGGAGCTGCGCGTCGCAGACACACTCGAAATATTAATGATAGAGCCGCCGCTGGATTTCAACGACGCATAGGCGGCTTGCGCTAAATTTATCGGCGCGAGGAGATTAAGCGCGATAACTTTTTGTGTGAGGTTCGGACTGGCATCTTTACTGGCGACAGGCGGCCCGCCTCCTGCATTGTTGATGAGGCAATCAATGCGGCCTGTTTTTTCTATCGCGAAGCCAATGAGTGCTTTAGCCGCTTCTGACTCACGAATGTCGAGGGACATAAAATGCGTATTTTGTGGCAAGGTTTCTGGCTCTCGCCGCCCGCATATGATGATATTTGCGCCTCGTGCCGCAAAGCTCTCAGAAATACCGCGTCCAATGCCACGTCCACCGCCTGTGACGATAATGGTTTTCCCTTTGAAGCTCATATTGCCCTGCGTAATTATTTAGCTCTTATGTTGCGCAAAATTACAGCTATGTATAGTCAAACTCTTTGATTGCGTAAAAAATGAGCGAAAAATGACTACAATTCCGCAAATCTTATTTGATCAAGCGGCGCGCCGCCCCGAC
>CAYGTR010000020.1:30887-42977 GCA_964352855.1 uncultured Algimonas sp.
AAAAATGACTACAATTCCGCAAATCTTATTTGATCAAGCGGCGCGCCGCCCCGACGCTTTAGCGATCGAAGATGGTGAATGGCGTCTCTCCTATGAGGCTTTAGCGCGAAACGTTAAGGACGCCGCGGGCGTGATGCGCGCTACAGGGTTGGGGCATGGTGATAAATTCGGGATATGGGCGCCAAATTGTGCAGAGTGGATTATTATTGCCTTAGCCGGGCAAAGCCTCGGTGCGATTATGGTGACGTTGAATACTCGCTATAAAGGCGCAGAAGCCGCAGATATTTTACGCCGTTCACATTGCAAACTGCTTTTTACGGTGAAAGGTTTCTTGGGCCATGATTATCCCGCGATGTTGGGCGATAAGGACTTGCCAGATTTGCAAGAGATTGTCGTGATTCGTGAAGTGGCAGGACAGGGAGCGTTTGACGCATTTTTATTTAGAGACAGAAAATCGATTGATGATGTTTTCGTCAATGGCGATGACATTTCAGATATTATTTTCACGTCTGGAACGACGGGCGCGCCCAAAGGGGCCATGACAACGCATGCGCAAAACATACAAGTGTTTGAAAGCTTTACGGACGCCATCGGTATGACGGAGGATGATCGCTATCTTGTGGTCAATCCGTTCTTTCATAGTTTTGGATATAAAGCGGGCTGGCTATCTTGTTTGATCAAAGGGGCCGCTATTTTTCCGCTCGCCGTTTTTGATCCAAAAGATGTTTTGCAGCGAATTGAGCGAGACCACATAAGCGTCATGCCGGGCGCGCCGACAATTTTTCAAACACTTTTATCTCACCCAGATTTACCTAAGCACGATATTTCCACTCTGCGCGTGGCGACGACAGGGGCGACGACAATCCCTATCGACCTCATCCGCCGCATGAGCGAAGACCTCGGCATAGATGACGTGTTTTCAGCCTATGGCCTCACAGAATCAACGGGTGTTGTGTCACTTTGTAAAAAGGGGGATGATTTCGAGACTATTGCGACGACCTGCGGGCGTCCTTTACCGGGAACAGAATTGCGCCTTGTGGATGAGGCTGGTCAAGATGTGGCTGCGGGCCATGAGGGCGAGATATGGGTGCGTGGCTTTAATGTGATGCAAGGCTATTTGGATGATCCTACCGCGACCGCAGAGACCATAACGGCTGAGGGCTGGCTTAAAACGGGGGATATCGGCACGCGCGACGCCAAGGGGTATCTCAAAATCACAGATCGTAAGAAAGATATGGTCATAGTTGGTGGATTCAATGTCTATCCGGCGGAGATTGAAAAAGCGCTCATGCAGCATCCCGATATCGCGGATGTAGCCGTGATAGGCGTGGCTGATGCGCGCTTAGGCGAAGTGCCCGAAGCACATATCGTAACGACGGGAGAGGTGACGCCAACCGAGCTGACTGCGTGGTGCCGCGAGACAATGGCAAATTATAAAGCACCGCGTCACTTTTGCTTTCATGAGGCCTTACCACGGAATGCGTCAGGGAAAATTATGAAGTATCTACTAAAATCGTAAAAAAGCGCGACATTGTTACGCAAAATGATGAATTTATACCCTAATAATAGCATTTTGCGTATTATATGCCATTGAAAAATGCGCAGTCCTTGTTATTCTATCAATTAAATTAAGGAGTCTATTATGGGACAAGCTGCTTTAAAGCCCGTCGAGATGGATCAAACATTGGATGTATCGAGCGCATTGGATGTAATTAGCGAATGTGCGGCGGAAGGACGAAAGAATCGCGAAATTCCAAGAAAGGCTATGGAAGCCTTACGGAAAACAGGATATTTTCGCTCATTCCTACCGAAGCAATATGGCGGTCTAGAACGTCCGCCGCAGGAGTTTTTCAAAGCCTCTATTGATATCGCCGAGCGCGATATGGGCACAGCTTGGGCGAGCGGGATTATCGCGGTTCATGCTTATCAACTCTCTTTGATGGATCCAAAAGCGGCGCAAGATGTTTACGCGGGAGGGCCCGATACATTTATCAGCTCGTCCTATAATCCTGCAGGCGCGAAAGTGGAAACTGTTGATGGTGGGTTTAAGCTCTCAGGGCGCTGGGGCTGGTCCTCTGGATCGGGCCATTGCGATTGGACGCTGCTCGGCGGCCTTATTTTTGACCAAGGCAAAGAGAATATTCACTACCGGACGTTCCTTGTGAAAAAACCGGATTATGCGATTGAAGATACATGGCACGCGATGGGCCTTCAGGCGACGGGCTCAAATGATATTGTCATAGAGAACCCTGTGTTTGTGCCAGAGTATCGAACGCATCATCAAATGGATGGGTTTCAGTGTAAGCATTTTCAAGATAATCCCATGTATTCGATTCCATGGGCGCAAATGTTTGTGCGCGTTGTTTGTACGCCCTCCATTGGCGCGGCCAAACATGCGCTCAAGCTCTTCATTGAAAATGCGACATCGAGTTCTACAGATCCAACGCGTTTGGCGGGGGATCCTGACGTAACGCGGCGCATTGCGGAAGCTTCAAACCTGATTGATGAGACCGAAGCCATTATGTATCGTAATTTCGATCAAATGATGGAGCGCGTGAATTCAGGCGAAGAAATTCCGATGCTCGATAGAATTAAATATCGCTATCAAGCTAGCTTAGTCATTGAGAGAATGATGGAAGCTGTTGATCTTCTGTTCAATGTGGCGGGGGGGCGTTCAGTTTATAATGGCTCGCCTATTCAAGATATTTGGCATGATGTTCACATCGGCCGCGCCCATGTCGCGAATAGCCCTGTGAGTTTTGCACGTAATCTTGGCGCGGTTCAATTAGGTGCGGATAGCACTGACGTCTTTGTTTAGGGGCGGCGTGTGTCTTCTGAGACAGGCTCGTTAGAAGGCCTACCTGAAGGACGTTATGTGCAAGCGGGGCCTATCCGCATGCACTACCTCGAATTTGGGGATCGTTCGGGGCCCGTCATTGTATTTTTACACGGCTCTGGGCCCGGAAATAGCGCTTGGGCCAATTTTCATTTAAATAAAGACGCTTTTGCGGGGGCAGGGTTTCGCGTTTTAATGCCCGACATGATTGGCTTTGGATATTCTGATAAACCCTTAGATTTGGGCGATTATACGCTCTCGCTTTTCTGTGAGACTTTGATGGCGGGCCTAAAGGCAATGGGCGTGGAGACATGTAGCTTTGTCGGCAATTCTTTGGGCGGCGGTGTGGCTATACAAATTGCCCTGGACAATCCCGAATTTGTCGAAAAGCTTGTTTTGATGGGGCCAGGGTGTCTCGAAGAGCAAGGGGCGTATTGGGGCATGCCGGGCATCGCCAAGATGATGGAAGCCAATAAAGCCGGCATGAGTAAAGAGGTGCAGGGCGATGTCATGCGGCTTTTCACTTACGATCCAAGGCATGTCACGCAAGACCTCATAGATATGCGCTGGGCCATTGCGAAAGATCAGCCCAAAGAAGTTTTGACAACGATGAAGACGCCTGAACTTGGTTCTCGTATGGGTGAGCTAACCTGTCCTATACTCACATTTTGGGGGACGAATGATGAATTCATGCCGCCGCAAGGGAAAGAAAAATGCCTAAAAGCGAATGAAACGTCCCGCTTTATCGAGGTGAATGCCTGCGGTCATTGGGTGATGATAGAACATGCACGAATGTTTAACGCGGCCTCTATTGATTTTTTGAAGCACGGATAATGGCTGTTTTAGAAAAATATCAGTCTATCGCGCGGGAGCTTTTTGAGGCGCTTGCCTCTGGGCAAGCTATCTCGCCGCTCACAGATCGCTATCCAAATATGGAGATAGATGACGCCTATCATATCTCGCTAGCCTTTTTGAAAATCAGACAGGCTGAAAATGGAGAGCGTGTTGTCGGTAAGAAAATCGGCGTCACCTCTAAGCCTGTCCAAGATATGTTGGGTGTGTTTCAACCTGATTTTGGATTTTTGACGAATGCGATGTTTGCTACCGATGGACGCGTGCATATGGACTGTCATATTGCGCCTAGAGCGGAAGCCGAAATCGCCTTTAAACTGAAAGCAGGCCTTCTGGGGCCGGGCGTAACAGCGCAAGATGTTATTGACGCGACGGAGTATGTTCAGCCCTGTTTTGAGATTGTCGATAGCCGTATCAAAGATTGGAAAATTAAGATCCAAGATACTGTCGCCGATAATGCGTCTTGCGGTGTTTTCGTATTAGGCGACGCCAAGGTTGATCCGAAAGATTTAGACATGGCAGGGCTCGAAGTTGTCGTCGAAAAAAACGGGCGCGAAATCAGCCGTGGGTTTGGTTCTGCCGTACAAGGCGCACCTGAAAATGCGGTGGCTTGGCTGGCCAATACATTGGGGGCTTATGATATTCCATTTGAGGCGGGAGAGATTATTTTGTCTGGCTCTCTTGTGCCTCTCGAACCCGTGGTGAAGGGCGATGAGATGTCTATGTCTATTGCTGGATTCGGCAGTTGTGATGTGGAGTTCGTGTAATGGCTAAAATCAAAGTCGCCATCATTGGGTCTGGCAATATTGGGACTGACTTGATGATTAAGATTGCCGAAAGCTCGGCTGTTTTAGAGGTCGGCTGTGTTATCGGGATTGACGCCGCGTCGGAAGGTTTGGCGATGGCGAAAGCGCGCGGTTTTACAACATCGCATGAAGGCGTTGAAGGCGCGCAAAAGCTAGATGTTTGGAAAGATATTAAAATCGTTTTTGATGCCACATCGGCTTACGCGCATGCCAAACATGCCGAAATTTGCGCCGCTGAAGGCAAGCAAATGATAGACCTTACCCCTGCCGCAATCGGGCCTTATTGTGTGCCTGTTGTGAATATGGATAAGCATTTAGACGCGCCAAATGTCAACATGGTAACTTGCGGGGGGCAGGCAACCATTCCTATGGTGGCCGCGGTAACACGAGTGTCTGACTCGGTGCCTTATGCCGAAATTGTTGCGTCTGTGTCGTCCCGTTCAGCAGGGCCTGGAACACGCGCCAACATTGATGAATTCACGCGCACCACGGCAAAGGGCATCGAAGACGTCGGCGGGGCCAAAAAAGGAAAAGCGATTATCATTCTCAATCCTGCCGAACCCCCCATGATCATGCGAGACACGGTGTACGCTTTATCTGTGGGCGGTAAAGAAGCCGATATTCGTAAGTCTGTTGCAGATATGCTGGCGGATGTTCAAGCTTACGTGCCGGGCTACCGCCTCAAGCAAGAAGTGCAATTTGAAAGTTTTACGGGGAATAATAAGCTCCATATTCCAGGGCTTGGAACATATGAAGGTACGAAAGTTACCATCTTTCTCGAAGTTGAAGGTGCCGGGCATTACCTACCTAAATATGCGGGCAATTTAGATATTATGACGTCTGCGGGTATGGGCACGGCTGAAGCCATCGCGCGCAAAAAATTCGGAGCGGCGGCATAATGAGTGGAGTTGTCAAAGATCCGACTAAAGACCGTCTCTACATCCAAGATGTGACGTTGCGCGACGGCATGCACGCCATACGCCATCAATATTCCGTCGATCATGTCCGCGCGATCGCCAAGGCTTTGGATGAAGCAGGTGTCGATGCCATTGAAATTGCGCACGGCGATGGTTTGAACGGCGGGGCGTTTAATTATGGCTTTGGGGCGCATACGGACTGGGAATGGATTGAAGCAGTTTGCGATGTTGTTGAAAATGCGGTTGTAACAACGCTCATCCTCCCGGGAATTGCAACAATTGATGAATTAAAACGCGCCTATGGCTTGGGCGTAAGGTCTGTGCGGGTCGCGACCCATTGTACGGAAGCAGATGTCTCGCGCCAGCATATCGAAATGGCGCGTGAGCTAGGCATGGATACAATCGGCTTTCTAATGATGAGCCATATGGCAGAGCCAAAGCACCTAGCGCAGCAAGCCAAGCTCATGGAAGATTATGGCGCGACTTGTATCTATGTGACAGACTCTGGCGGAGCGCTCGATATGGACGGTTATGCCGATCGGTTTAAGGCCTATAATGACATTTTAAAGCCTGAGACAGAACGCGGTGTTCATGCGCATCACAACCTTTCACTGGGCGTGGCGAATTCTATTGTCGCCGTGCAAAATGGCGCGCGCCGTGTGGATGCGTCCTTGGCCGCGATGGGCGCAGGTGCGGGCAATGCGCCACTGGAAGTCTTTATCGCCGCCATTGATAAAAAGGGCTGGAACCACGGATGTGATGTTTACAAGTTAATGGACGCGGCTGAGGAATTAGTGCGGCCCTTGCAAGTTCGTCCTGTTCGCGTTGACCGTGAAACCTTGAGCCTTGGTTATGCAGGTGTTTATTCTAGCTTTTTACTTCATGCCGAAAAAGCCGCCAAAGATTATAATATGGATACGCGTGAGATATTGGTCGAGCTTGGCCGCCGCCGCATGGTGGGGGGGCAAGAGGATATGATTGTCGATGTTGCACTAGACTTACAAAAAGCAAAGCAAGGGGGATAAGATGGGTGTTGCTAATTTAGGTTACGTTATTTTGGAGATGCAGGACCCTGCGGTCTGGGCCAAATTCGCGAAAAGCGTTCTGGGTTTTGGTGTGTCGAAATCATTTGGGGAAAAGGGTGCAAAATATCTCCGTATGGATAACTCACCGTTTCGCTATATGATACGCAAAGGTGATGCGGATCGGTTCGTCTGCGGCGGCTATGAAATGTCGTCGAAGAAAGCTTTTGAAGCTCAAATCAAAGCCTTTGAGAAAGCCAAAGTGACCGTGACACACGGTAGCGATAAAGAGGCAAAGCATCGGGCTGTTAAGGCCTTTGCGTCGGCCACGGATCCCTCGGGTAATTTGCTAGAAATATTCTACGGCCGCGAAAAAGCAGACCCATTTAAACCTGGACACGGCATAAAGTCTTTCAAGACGGGTAAGATGGGCCTGGGTCACATGGTTCTACCTGCGCCTGAAAATGAAGCGACGATTAAGTTCTATCGTAAAATTATGGGCTTTGGTGTTTCTGACGATCTCAGGCTGCCTGCCTTTGCAGAGGGTATGCCAGAGCAGCGTATTTATTTTATGCATGCAGATAACCCGCGTCACCATACGCTGGGTTTATATAATTTCCCCAATCCGACGGGCGTTATTCATTTGATGGCGGAAATGAATGATATGGATGAAGTTGGTCATTGCATGGACCGCGTGAAAAAAGCGGGCTTACATATTTTTGCAAGTCTTGGCCGCCACGCAAATGATGAAATGATTAGTTTCTACTTTTTCGCGCCGGGCGGTATTGGATTTGAAGTCGGCTATGACGGTAAGCAAGTTAAAGATTGGTCGAAGTTTAAGCCGACAAAATCTACGATTGGCGATATTTGGGGTCATGAATATGACTTTCCGGTTGTTGGATAATAGATGAGCTATCCTGTTATAGATAAACGCCTGTCAGTTGCGGATATTGTCGATCAATTAGAAGATGGCATGACCATTGGCATTGGCGGTTGGGGCGCAAGGCGAAAGCCTATGGCGCTCATTCGTGCGATCGTGAAGTCAGATTTGAAAGATTTGACGATAGCGTCTTATGGCGGATGTGATGTAGGTATGTTGGCGAGTGCCAAGAAAATAAGGAAACTGATTTTTGGGTTTGTTTCACTTGATGTCATACCGCTCGAAGCACATTTTCGCCGCGCGCGATCTGCGGGTGAATTTGAGGTAATGGAAGTTGATGAAGGCATGTTCCAACTCGGTCTGAAAGCCGCCGCGCAGAACCTCGACTTCCTGCCCTGTCGTGCGGGATTAGGTACAGATGTCCTCACGCATAACCCTGGTATTAAAGTGATGAAAAGTCCCTATAGTGAGGATTACTATGTGGCCATGCCCGCCATTAAGCTTGATATCGCACTTTGCCATGTGAGTGAAGCTGATCAGCTCGGGAATAGCTTTATCGGCGGGCCAGATGTGTTTTTCGATGAATGGTTTTGCCGGGCCGCGGATAAATCATTTCTGACCACTGAAAAAATGGTGGAGACGGCGGCTTTTGACGATGATTATAAAATCATGCGTATGCCCATTGAGCGCAGTCTTGTTGCAGGTGTCGCCGAAGTGCCTTTTGGCGCGCATCCCACATCAAATGGTCCTGATTACGGCATCGATGTGGCACATCTGAAACTTTATTCGGCTACAGCCAAAGAAGGTTGGGGGGAATACGTTTCTGACTATATCAAAGCCGATGGTTATGCCGAAAAAGTGGGCGGTTCGGAGCATATTCGTAGCTTACGCTTGCCGGTATTTTAGGAGAAGAATATGACTGATTTTTCTCTTGCAGAGCTTTGTATTGTCGCAGGTGCAGATATTTTTCAGGACGAAACACCGGAGGTCTTCGCGACCGTCATTGGTCTCGTTCCGCGTCTGGCAGGGTCATTAGCCAAAAAGACATTTCTGCCGGGCCTGATGATGAGTGACGGCGAATATTATTTCGCTGCAGAACCTGTGCCTGTCGGAAAACGCAATGGTTATGTCCCCAAAAAAGAAGGTAATATTGGTTATGAGCGTGTGTTTGATTTAATTCCAAAAGGTAATCGTCATGCTTTCGTTGGCCCCGTGCAAGTCGATAAATATGGCCAAATGAACCTGTCTTGTATTGGAGATTATGCGGCTCCTAAAGTCACGATGTTGGGTGTGCGGGGTCTGCCCGGCAATACCGTTAATAATCGGACGTCTATGTTTTTTGGAAGTCATAATACGCGGGCGCTTGTTGCGGGCGAAGTCGATATGGTCAGCGGCGCAGGGTATAATCCTGCGCGCTATCCGAATGGTAAATACCCAAAAGGCCTCGACCATCGCCGTATCGTGACCAACTTATGTGTCCTTGATTTTGAAGGTCCAGACCATGCCATGCGTGTGCGGTCTTTACATCCGGGTGTAAGTTTTGACGAAGTTCAAGAGAATACGGGGTTTGATTTGATCCGGCCGAACGATCTCGGAGAAACA
Organism: uncultured Algimonas sp.; assembly: GCA_964352855.1. Classification (GTDB taxonomy): domain Bacteria; phylum Pseudomonadota; class Alphaproteobacteria; order Caulobacterales; family Maricaulaceae; genus Litorimonas. The sequence continues at coordinate 39,803 of CAYGTR010000020.1, forward strand.
CTTGCCCCGACGCAAGAGCAATTAGATATTATCTCAGAGCTTGACCCGCATAATCTTCGTGCAACCGTCTTTAAAGATAACCCCTCTGGTCGGAGAGCGTAATGACAAATGAGACTGTTCCAAAGGTTGAGGTTGAAATTGATTACGAGGAAGAACACCCTGTTCTTTATGATGTCGATGGAAATGTTGCTTATTTGACACTTAACCGCGTGAAGTATCATAACAGTCAGAACTCCCAAATGCTTTATGCTTTAGACGATTCGTTTTACAAAGCCTGCGGAGATGACGCCGTAAAAGTGATTGTCCTTCGTGCAAATGGAAAACATTTTTCTGCGGGACATGACATAGGCACGCCGGGGCGGGATTTCCATGAAGGCCGCGATGATCGTCGCTCCATGAATTACAATCATGATAATAAACCAGGCGCAGAAAAAGCCTATGTGCGCGAGCAAGAAGTCTACCTTGAATTTTGTCGCCGCTGGCGCGCGGTTCCCAAACCTACGATTGCTCAAGTCCATAAGGGCTGTATTGCCGGGGGCTTAATGCTTGCATGGGTTTGTGATCTTATCGTGGCCTCAGACGATGCTTTTTTCCAGGATCCTGTTGTCCAAATGGGTTTTCCGGGTGTGGAATATTTCGCCCATCCATTCGAGTTAAATATCCGCCAAGCCAAAGAATTTTTGCTCTTAGGCGAAAGGTGGTCAGCGGAGCGAGTCTTAGCCGCCGGTATGATCAATAAGGTTGTACCGCGCGATGAATTAGAAAGCACCGTCAAGACTTGGGCCGATAAAATTGCGGCCCAACCGCGGCTAGCAATGGCGCTCACAAAACAGGCGTGTAATCATATCGAAGATTTACAAGGTAAACGTTCCGGCATGGATATGGTGTTCGGGTATCACCACTTTGCCCATGCCAATAACACACTGGTCAAAGGCGATTATATCGCTGGGTTTGACGGCAAGAAAATGGCGGAAGCCAATAAGAAAAAAGAGGGCTAAGTGCATAAAGCTCTTAAAACTCCGCTCACCCAATCATTGGGGTGTGACTACCCTCTCATACAAACGGCAATGGGATGGGTGTCGACCTCTCAACTTGTTACTGCCAGTGTAGAGGCAGGCGCGTTTGGGTTTCTTGCGGCGGCTGTTATGACCCCCGAAGAATGCGAAGCAGAAATCAAACTTATTAAATCGAAAACGCCTAAACCCTTTGGCGTCAATATTCATGCGTTTCAGCAAGGCGTCGATAAAATTGTCGATATGTGCATCGATTATGATGTAGCGGCGCTGTCTTATGGGCGGGGCCCTTCGCCTAAGATCGTGGATAAAGTTAAAGCCGCAGGCGTGAAATGCGTGCCAACGATTGGGGCCTCTAAACATGCGTCTAAAGCCGTGAAAATGGGCGCTGATATTCTGGTCTGCCAAGGCCAAGAAGGCGGCGGCCATACAGGGGCCACGCCGACATGGCTGCTTCTCGCACAAGTCCTCGATCAAAACCTCGGCGTGCCCGTTGTGGCCTGCGGGGGTTTTAAAGACGGGCGGGGTCTCGCGGCCGCTCTTACATTTGGCGCGGACGGCATTGCGATGGGGACACGTTTTATGATGAGTGCGGATAGTCCAACACCTGAGGCGACGAAGGCAGAATATCTAAAATCCGATGTGTTGAAAATACCTGTCTCGACGAAATTAGACGGCCTGCCCCAACGTATGATTTTGAACGGGACTTTGGATGACCTCGAAAAATCATCTAAATTCGGCATGCTTATCCGTGCTCTCCAAAATGGTCTGAAATATAAATCTCAGACAGGGATGAGTATGGGGCAAACCGTCAAAACAGCCTGGGGAATGGCGAGTAAGACGGATATGACATTGGGACAAACGCTGATGGCGGGTAACGCACCCATGATTATCCAAAAGGCGATGGTCGAGGGCAAGCCTAATGAAGGCGTTTTGCCGAGTGGACAAATTGCGGGCCTCATTGATGATTTACCAAGCTGCGAAGATATTATTTCTCAAATAGTGTCTGATGCGCAAGCTAGTCTGAAAAGAATAGGGGCCTGATATGCCAATTCATACCAACGTCTCTGATTATATCGCCGAAGTTGTTTTTGATCATCCGCCTGTCAATGCCTTCAACGGCCAAATGTGGAATGACATTCCTGAAATCATCACGGCGTTAGGCAAGCGCCCAGATGTCAAAGTTATTTTGATACGCGCAGAAGGCCGCGGGTTTTGTGCAGGCGTGGATATTAAAGAGCTGGCTGATAATTCTGCGGCCATCGTGTCTGTCAACAAGGGTAATTACGAAACAGGGAAAGCGATTCATCTATGCGAAGTCCCTGTCATTTGCGCTGCGCAAGGTTTTATTATTGGCGGCGGCGTAATTATGTGCGGGGCAGCCGATATTGTCATTGCGTCTGATGACGCTTATTTCTCACTGCCAGAAATTGATCGCGGCGCAATGGGCGGCGCGGCACATCTGCAGCGTATGCTACCGCTGGCTAAAGTCCGTGCGGCCTTTTTGACGGGCGGAAAAATTCCTGCGCAAGAAGCCTATCGTTTGGGCGGCATCGAAAAAGTTGTCCCGAAAGCGGATCTTGAAAAAGAGGCGCACGCCTATGCTGAAACCTTAGCGGCTAAATCGCGCGATGCCCTGCGCATAGCGAAGCAAGCCTTGAATGGTATTGAAGGGATTGATCTGGAAGCCGCGTATCGATGGGAGCAGGGCTTCACATTTGAAATGTATATGCACGAAGACAGCCAAGCCGCGCGGGATGCGTTTGTCGAAACAGGCAAAGCCGCCGATTTCAAGAAGGACTAACCTTGGATATTGCGTTCACATCTGAGCAAAAACAGTTTCGTGCAGATGTGCGCGAATGGCTAGATGCACATGTGCCTAAAACGCGTTTGCCAAGCTTTGATACGGCTGAAGGGTTTGAGCTGCACCGCGCGTGGGAACGCACACTGGCCAAAGATAAATGGGGCAATGTAAATTGGCCGGTTGAATATGGCGGGCGCGGATTAGATCTGATGAGCTGGCTGATTTTTGAAGAAGAATATTACCGCGCTGATGCGCCGCTACGGGTCAGTCAAAATGGTATTTTTCTCCTTGCGCCGACAATTATGGAATATGGGACAGAGGCGCAAAAGGCGCGCTTTTTGCCGCCTATGGCTTCGGG
>CAYGTR010000020.1:43077-58597 GCA_964352855.1 uncultured Algimonas sp.
CGTTTCACAGAAGATCAGCAAGACTTAATTGATGCCGCTAAGGCCGTCTTTGACGGCGAGAATACGGTTGAACGTATGCGCAAAATGGCGGCGGGAGAGCAGGTAACTGATTTGTGGCCGCAATTCGCGCAGCTTGGCTTGCTCGGCCTCATGGCCCCAGAAAGTGCAGCGGGGCTAGAGCAGCCTTTGGTCGTGATGGCAGGGGTTGCCGAAGCGGCAGGCTATGCGGGCTTGTCAGAACCCTATGTTGAAATAGCGGGCATTACAGTGCCTCATGCCGAAAAGGATGAACTTTCTGGGCAAATACACCGTGCGGTTCGAAGTGATTTGCGCCCCTATATAGATTCGTCCCTTGCGGAAACAGGTGAAGTTGTGAACTCTATTGACCCTTTGCGTCATCTTGTTAAGGCGGAGGGCGGTCAGGAAGAGAACATTGAAAGTGTCAACTTTTACGGCGCTGTACTCACAGCCGCGCAGCTCGTCGGCCTTTCAAAACGTATGCTAGATATGTCCGTTGAGTATGCGAAAGATCGTCATCAATTTGGAAAACCTATTGGTTCCTTCCAAGCCGTGAAACATCACCTTGCGAATGTGCATACACAAATCGAGTTTACGAGGCCTATGATCCACCTTGCGGCGATACAGGGCGGCGCGGCCGTTCATAATGCCAAAGTCGGGGCTATAGATACGGCGATGCTGGCGGCGGAAACCGCCATTCAAGTGCATGGCGGCATGGGCTATACCTATGAGGTCGATTTGCACCTGTTTATGAAACGAGCTTGGGCGCTTTGTGGGGAATGGGGCGACCGTAATTATCACATGAAAAAATTAGAAGATTATGTTCTTGGCGGCGAAGTCGATCTCGGCGCGGGGACCACTTTTGCTTAAGGAGCTCTAAAATGGCTGAAGCTTATATTATTGATGCAACGCGCACGCCAACAGGCCGTAGACGCGGAAGCTTGGCAGAGGTGCACGGGGCAGACCTTGGGGCGCATGTGATAAAAGAATTGGTGTCGCGTAACGGCGTGCCTGAAACAGAAATAGATGATGTCATTTTTGGCTGCGTAGACACCGTTGGACCATTGGCAGGGAATATTGCGCGGACGTGTTGGCTCACGGCGGGATATGATTTGACGGTGCCGGGCGTTACGATTGACCGCCAATGCGGGTCTTCGCAACAAGCCGTCCATTTCGCAGCACAAGCGATTATGAGCGGTACGCAAGACGTCATTATCGCAGGCGGCGTTCAAACGATGAGTAAAATTCCGATTGGGTCGTCTATGATTGCGGGGCAAATGCTTGGTTTTGATAATCCATTTTTGACCTCCCCGGGATGGGTCGCGCGTTTTGGAATGGAGCCGATTAGCCAGTTTTACGGGGCGACGAAAATAGCTGAAAAATGGGGCCTCAACCGTAAAGACCTAGAAGTCTTTTCTCTTGAATCGCATTTGCGCGCGGACCGCGCACAGAAGGCAGGATATTTCGACCGCGAGATCACCCCCATGCACGGCCTAACCCAAGATGAAACGATACGTGCGGGATCGACCTTAGAAAAGATGGCCGAGTTAGAGCCTTTAGAAGAGGGCGGTATTTTAACGGCGGCCGTCGCGAGCCAAACCTGTGATGGCGCGTCAGCGATTATGTTAGCCTCAGAGGACGCCGTAAAACGATATGGATTAAATCCCCGCGCCCGCATCCACCATATGGATGTCATGGGAGATGATCCAGTCTTGATGCTCACAGCGCCTATTCCAGCGACGCAGCGCGCCTTGAAACGGGCGGGCATGACGGTTGACGACATTGATTTGGCGGAATGCAATGAAGCTTTCGCCCCCGTGCCTCTCGCGTGGATGATAGAAACAGGCATGCCGCATGAAAAGGTCAATGTGAACGGCGGGGCCATTGCGCTGGGCCATCCTCTTGGCGCGACAGGCACAAAGTTGATGACAACACTGCTGCATGAAATGGAACGCCGCGGGTCTCGCTTTGGCCTTCAGACCATGTGCGAAGGCGGCGGTGTCGCGAATGTGACAATCATTGAGAGACTCTAATCATGGGTGAGCATTGCAAAGGCAGAACGGTTATAATTACGGGTGCAGGCGGCGGCTTGGGCCGCGCTTATGCTCTGGCCTTGGGGGCAGAAGGAGCAAATGTCGTCGTCAATGATATTAATGCGGACACAGCCAATTCAACTGTGGAAGCTATTCAATCGGCAGGCGGGAAGGCGATCTGTAACCTCGATGATATTACAAATTATGACGCTGCGTTTAATATTGTGAAATCAGCGATAGATGAATTTGGCGACCTCCATGCCGTTGTTAATAATGCAGGCAATAATCGCGATCGTATGTTCACGTCGCTGTCCGAAGAGGATTGGGATCAAGTCATTCGTGTTCACCTCAAAGGGCATTTTTGCATTTCGTCACACGCTGCAAAATATTGGCGTCAGCAAAGTAAAGAAGGCAAATCAGTGAATGCGCGGATCATCAATACGAGCTCTGGCGCAGGGCTCCAAGGGTCTGTTGGCCAGACGAATTATTCTGCTGCTAAGGGCGGCATTCTCACACTTACGCTCAATCAATCTGCCGAGCTCGCGCGTTACGGCATTACCGCCAACGCTGTTGCGCCGCAGGGCCGCACGGGCATGACTGAGGATGTTTTTGCGGACATGATGAAAGTGCCTGAAGATGGGAGCTTTGATAAATATGATCCAGCGAATGTTGCACCGCTGATTTGCTATTTAGTGAGTGAGAAATCTTCGCATTTAACGGGGCATTGCTTTGAGAGTTTTGGCGGGAAGCTTTCTATTGCCGAAGGGTGGAAAACTGGTCCCATGAAAGACAAGGGCGGACGCTATAATGTGTCTGAAATTCACGATGTTATATCTGAGCTTCAAAAAATAACGCCGCCCGAGCAGAAAGTTTACGGGACTTAGGCATGGTTTACCCTTTTAAAGAGGATCACGACATGATCCGAGAGGCCGCTCGCGGTTTCTTGCAGGGGTGGTATGACGGCGGAAAAGGGCCCGAAGCTATTTATAAAGTGGGCACGGGCAATGACCCTGCCGCTTGGGACGCTTTTGTAAAAGAGCTTGGCATGGCAGGTATTGCGATTGACGAGTCTTATGGAGGTGCTGGGTTGGGTGATTTAGGCCGTGTTGTCGTGATGGAAGAGTTGGGTGCAAGTCTATGTGCTGTGCCGTTCCTCACGACGTGCGGAATTGTTGCGGATTTAATTTCAAGAATTGGTACAGACGCATCAAAAGAAATCTACCTTTCAAAAATTGCGATGGGTGAGTTGAGCGCGGCTTATTGCGATGGTTATAACGCGAAGAATAAAAAAGTTTTCAATGTCGTAAATGCCGCTTGCGCCGATATGATTTTTCTCTCGCGCCGTATTGATAACGGAATCGAAGTCATTGCGATTGCGTCCGATGCATCAGGATTATCCATCAAAGCTGAAAAGTCACTTGATCCGACACGAAGCTTTTCTTCGATTGATTGGAGTCAGGTGGATGAAAATGATATAAATATTATCGGCCAAACAACAGAGTTTGAATTAAATAATATTATTGCACAGTCTTTCGTGGGATTGGCCGCAGAGTGTATTGGCGGGGCTCAGAAATGCCTTGATATGACGTTGGAATATGCAGGGCAGCGCGTGCAATTTGACCGTCCTATTGCGAGTTTTCAGGCAATTAAACATCGATGTGCCGATATGTTTATTTTAATTGAAGCAGCAAGGTCCGCGACCTATGCGGCTGCGCTTGCGCCGCCAGAAGAGAAAACTGAAGCGGCGTTAATAGCGAAGGCTTACGCCACGGATGTTTATTTTAAAGTGGCTGGCGATGCCATTCAACTTCACGGGGGTATTGGATTTACATGGGAATATCCTCTACATTTTTTCTTTAAGCGTGCCCGCGCCAACCGCGCCATGTTTGGAACGTCATCGAGAGAATATGATCGTCTCGCCAATATTATATTGGGAGACGCCGCATGACCTTACGCGAAGAATTTTCTCAATGGATGCGCGATAATTTTTGCGGTGAATATGAATGCCTCAGAGGGCGCGCGACGCCGGGTGATGAAGATGCATTTCCGGGCCTGCGCCTAAAGTGGGAACGCGAAATGGGAAAGGCAAATTGGATTGGCGTAGGGTGGCCAAAAGAATATGGCGGACGCGGCGCAACCCTAGAAGAGCTTGTTGGATTTAACGAAGAATATGCCAAACATGGCGGCCCGGGACGCGCCGGGCATATTGGCGAAACACTTGTGGCCCCGACGCTGATTGCCTTTGGAAGCAAGGCGCAGAAAGAAAAATATCTACCAGGTATTAAAGAGGGAATAGAATTTTGGTGCCAAGGCTATTCCGAGCCAAATGCGGGTTCTGATCTTTCCAACATAAAAACCAAAGCGAAGTTAGTTGGTGATCAATGGGTAATTGATGGCCAGAAAATCTGGACGTCTCTGGCGATGGACTCGGATTATATTTTTGTTGTGGCCCGCGCTGAAGAGGGATCAAAAGGGCGGCATGGTCTCGTCTTTTTATTAGTGAAGCTTGATCAAGCAGGTGTTGAAATTCGCCCGATTAAACAAATGAGCGGAACTGCCGAATTTAATGAAGTCTTCTTTGACGGCGCTGTGTGCCACAAGGATGATATTATTGGGGATGTCGGCGAAGGTTGGAAAATTGCGATGGCCCTTTTAGGGTTCGAACGTGGGGCTTCTACCCTGGGTCAGCAAATGACCTTTACAGATGAGTTTAATCAGATTGTAAACTTGGCCAAGAAAAACGGAGCGGCGAAAGATCCGCATATCAGGCAGCGTATAGCCAAAGCTTATGCAGGGTTGAAGATTATGCGCTTTACCGCTCTACGCACGCTTGAAGCCGCCGAGAGCGGCGATTTAACCAAAGAAGGCTATATGTCCAAAATTTACTGGGCGAGTTGGCATCGGGACCTAGGCGAGCTGGCGATGGACGTCATGGGAGCCTCCGCAGAAATTCTGGAAGACGGCGAGTATAATAAAATGCAAAAACTATTTTTATTCTCGCGCTCAGATACGATTTATGGCGGAACCAATCAAATTCAGCGCAATATTATTGCGGAGCGCGCTCTCGGCATGCCGAAAGAACCTCGAGGCGGCGGCACGGTATTAAAAGGATAAATATGGCGGATCTTAAAAAAATACCTGATTATGTGCCGGGGCATGGCCTTCTGAAAGGCAAGCGCATTGTCATTACAGCTGCCGCAGGTACGGGCATTGGTTTCGCCGCCGCTAAAAAATCTATCGAAGAAGGCGCTCAGGTCTTTATCTCAGATATTCATGAGGGCCGTTTACAAAAAGCCCAAGATGCGTTGGAGGCGGAGACGGGTCAACGCCCAGATTACGCGATCTGCAATGTAACGGCACAAGACGATGTTGATAATTTAATTGCAGCCGCTGCAAAGTCTCTTGGTGGAATTGATGTGATTATCAATAATGCGGGTTTGGGCGGCACGGCGAACCTCGTCGATATGACGGATGAACAATGGATGGTTGTTTTGGACGTCACGCTGAATGGTTGTTTTCGTATCAACCGCGCGGCGATGCAATTTATGAAAGATTCTTATGAGTCTGGGGGGGGCGGCGGCGTGATCGTCAATAATGCGTCAGTTTTGGGCTGGAGGGCACAAAAAGGGCAGGCACATTATGCAGCTGCCAAAGCTGGCGTGATGGCGTTGACGCGCTGCGCTGGCGTCGAAGGGGCAGACTTTGGCGTGCGTGTGAACGCCGTTGCGCCGAGTTTGGCTCTACATCCCTTTTTGCATAAGGTAACCAGCAAAGAGTTACTTGCAGAGCTTGAAGCAAAAGAAGCGTTTGGACGCGGGAGTGAAGTGTGGGAACAGGCTAACGTTATGGTCTTCCTTGCGTCTGATTACTCAAGTTATTTGACAGGCGAAGTGATTTCGACATCGTCTCAACACGCATAAAAAAAGGCAGCCGATTATGACACAGACTATATTTGATGCGCCGGAGGATTTGCTTGGCAAAGAGGGACTTAAAATAGGGCCGTCTGATTGGATGGAAATATCGCAAGAGCGGATCAATACATTTGCTGAGGCGACAGGAGATCATCAGTGGATTCATATTGATGAAGAAAAAGCCAAACATGGCCCTTTCGGAAAAACGATTGCTCATGGATATTTGACTCTTTCGCTGGCGGCGAAACTCATGCCTGAAATCCTTGAAATTAAAGGCCTGAAAATGGGTATCAATTACGGCACCGATAAAGTGCGGTTTCTTAACCCCGTGAAGTCTGGGTCACGCGTTCGCGGACATGGCGAATTTATTGAAATCAAAGAGGTTCCAGGGGGGTATCAGTCGACACTGCGGGTAACGATTGAAATCGAAGGCGAAGAGAAACCTGCCTGCGTCGTTGATACAATCAGCCGTTACTACCCTTAAATAATCTTATAAAGGAAAGAAAATGTCCCAACATATGCAAGACGCCGTTCAAGCCTATTTTGATTTATTTAATGCACAAGACGCACAAGGCATTGCAGACCTGTATGCAGATGATGCGACGGTGACTGACCCTGTCGGGACGCCAAGCAAAGAGGGCAAAGAGGCTATTCTCACCTTCTATACAATGGCTGTGAAAAACGGGGCACAGTTAAAGCAAAATGGCCCCACGCGTATTGCGGGGAATTGTGCGGCTTTTGCGTTTACGGTGACAGTTGGGGCAATGACGAATGTCGATAGCGATGTTGCCGTGGCGGTGGAATTGCCAAAGGGCGGTATGGCGATTGATGTGATCGACACTTTCACTTTCAACGAAGACGGTAAAGTCACCGAAATGAAGGCCTATTGGGGTCCTTCAAATATAACGCAGTTTTAGGATAAAATTATGCGCGATGCTCTTATTGTCTCAACGGCCCGCACGCCCATTGGAAAAGCGTTTCGCGGCGCGTTCAATGATACCGAAGCCCCTGTTTTAGCGGGTCACGCTATCCGCCATGCCGTAGAACGTGCAGGTGTTGAAGGCGGCATGATAGATGACGTCACGCTTGGATGTGCCGCTCAGCAAGGAAGCCAAGCCTATAATATTGGGCGTCTGGCAACTTACACGGCGGGCCTGCCATTGACGGTTGCGGGCGCGACTGTTGATCGGCAATGCTCTTCAGGCATGATGGCGATAGCGATGGCGGCGCAATCCATAATGACAGGGAACGCGGATGTAACGGTTGGCGGAGGTGTTGAGTCGATTAGCCTTGTGCAGACGAAACATAAAAACACTTATCGCGCGGTGTCAGAAGCCGCTGTTGCCGCCGTTCCGAAAGCCTATATCCAAATGATTGAAACGGCAGAAATTGTTGCTGATCGCTATAAGGTCTCTCGCGAAGCGCAGGATGCGTACTCAGCGCAAAGTCAGGCCCGCACCGCCGCGGCACAAGACGCAGGAAAGTTTGACACTGAAATTGTCCCGCTTGCTTCTACGATGGTCGTTAAAAACCGCGAGACTGGCGAAATTTCAAAACAAGAGACAAGGCTCACGAAAGACGAGGGCAATCGCCCGAGTACAACATTTGAAAGCCTCTCTGGTTTAAGCCCTGTGTGGAAAGACGGTCAGTTCGTAAAACTGGGTCATAATGTTACTGCGGGTAATGCGAGCCAGCTCTCTGACGGCGCGTCTGCGGCCGTCTTAATGGCGGGCAAATTAGCCGAGCAGCGCGGAGTCACACCTTTGGGTCGTTTCGTAGGTATTGAATATGCGGGCTGTGATCCTGACGAAATGGGTATTGGCCCTGTGTTCGCTGTGCCGAAGCTGTTAAAGCGACATGGGTTTACGATGGATGATATTGGCCTCTGGGAATTGAATGAAGCCTTTGCGGTGCAAGTGATTTATTGCCGTGATCGCTTAGGGATTCCGAATGAAAACCTGAATGTCAATGGAGGCGCGATTTCTATTGGGCATCCATTTGGTATGAGCGGCGCGCGCATGGTAGGGCACGCGCTTATCGAAGGCAAACGACGCGGGGCAAAATATGTTGTTAGCACAATGTGTGTGGGCGGCGGCATGGGCGCGGCTGGTCTTTTCGAAGTGTTGTAATTTAAACTAAAACTGTGTCGTTCATGTCTAAATCCGTTATCATTATTGGCGCGTCCCATGCAGCGGCGCAAACCTGTGTCAGCTTGAGGCAAGGGGGATGGGACGGTGATATCACTGTTGTCGGTGATGAGCATATGTTGCCTTATCATCGTCCGCCTTTGTCAAAAGACTTTCTGTCGGGACAAAAATCTATTGATGATATTTTGATACGCCCCGCTGACGCTTATGAAACGGCTAATGTCGATATGCGGCTTGGAGTCAGAGTGGGTGCCATTAACCGCAGTGAAAAAACAGTGCTGACGGATCAGGGAGATGGGTTACCCTATGATAAATTAGTCCTAACGACGGGGGCACGTATTCGGCATTTGCCAGTAGAAGGCGAAGATTTAGACGGCGTGTTTTACCTGCGCGACACATCGGATGTTCTGGCGATTAAAGCGAAGTCCGAAACATCGAAAACGGCTATTATTATTGGCGGCGGATATATTGGCTTGGAAACGGCGGCCTCTCTGAGAAAGCAAGGTTTAGGCGTGACCGTCTTGGAAGCTATGCCAAGGATACTTCAGAGGGTAACGGCCGAAGAACTTTCGACATTTTACAAACGTGTACATAGCGAAGAAGGGGTCGACATTCTTGAAAATGTGATGGCCTCTGAAATTTACGAAACTGGACAGGGACTTTGTGTCAAGACATCTTGCGGACAAGATTTGCTAGCAGATATGGTCATTATTGGGATTGGCGTTATTCCAAATATGGAGTTGGCCGAGGCGGCAGGACTTACAATTGGAAATGGCATCGAAGTGAATGAATATTGCCAAACATCCGACCCTGACATTTATGCGGCGGGCGATGTGACGTGGCATTACAATCCTATTTACGACACACATATCAGGTTAGAGTCAGTGCCGAATGCGACAGAGCAGGGCAAAATAGTTGCGCTTCATATCAACGGAACCCCGAAGGCCTATAACAGTCTGCCGTGGTTTTGGTCGGATCAGTTTGATTTGAAATTACAAATCGCGGGATTATCGACGGGTTATGATGATGTCATTATTCGCGGCGACATAGATAATAGCCGCAGTTTTGCTGCTTATTATTTCAAGGATGATAAGTTTATCGCGGTTGACGCTGTCAATGCGCCGCGCGATTTCATGTTCGGGAAGATGTCGCTCACCAAAGGCATGAATGTGGATAAAACAAAGATTGCAGACACAAAGTATGAACTTAAAAACTGCATTGTGCCATAACCTGAGCCGCTTGTGAACTTTGGGGGCATGGGGCTTATAAAAGCGAAAAATTTAGAGCAAAAATCACTTGCTTAATTTCGAATCTTAAAATAAATGCACTTTTGACGACAAAGCGAGCTACAGCGAGCCCTTAGCAATAGTCATATTGAATGGGAAATCTGTCAGCCGTGGTGTGGTTTTTAAGCCATACCTAATAGCCGCCGGTAACGTCTTGGTTTTATTTACGTCAATCCCGACGTTTAGGAATTGAGAGTTAATGGTATGGCGCAAGCTGTTACATACCGAAGATTGAGTAACTCACTCTCACTGCATGCGCAGTTGGGAGACACATTCCTGTCGTCTAAACACCAAGATTATCTGGCCGCTATTGCGGAATTCAGTAGTGCGGTGCGGGCATAATAAGTCCCGCCTGAAACACCGCCGCTGACATCATTTCCGGCTTAAATTTTCTCCGTAAATCTTGTCATTTCCAAATCCTCGCATGACTTGTCGTGTTTTTTCGGAAATCCCTTTGATGATTGTTTCTAAAAATGCTGCCCGTGTGCAGTCTAAAAAAAATTCAAAACAGCCTGTACAGCTTCAGCCATATGGTTTGCCAACATTTAACACCGCGTCAGAAGCGGTTGCGGCCTATAATGGTGATGATCAAATATATGCACTCTATCCGCGCAAGATTGAGCAAGCCGCCCGCCGTTTTGTCGGAAAATTTCCGGGTGAGCTTCTATATGCCGTAAAATCAAATCCACATCCGTCTCTGCTACAGATTCTTTGGAATGAAGGTGTGACGCAATTTGATGTCGCCTCTATTCGTGAAGCCGAATTGGTTCACGGATTGTTTCCGTCTGCGAAAATGTTTCTCATGCACCCTATCAAGTCACGTGCCACGATTGCGCGGGCTTATGCTTTGGGCATCCGTGATTTTTCATTTGATCACATTGATGAGTTACAAAAAATCATTGATTGCACAGATGAAGCGCGCGACCTGAACCTTCATTTGCGTCTGGCCTTGCCAAAAGGCGATGCGGTTATGCCTTTATCCGGCAAGTTCGGAGCAGATTTTGAGACAGCAGTGACGCTTTTACGTTCCGCTCGAAATATCGCGTCGAAATTGGGCGTGTGTTTTCATGTCGGTTCGCAATGCTTGGCCGTCGATAATTATGAAAAAGCGATTGCCTATGTCCGCAGGCTTGTAGATGTGGCCGCTGTTTCGCTGGACAGCATTGACGTGGGTGGCGGTTTCCCGGTTGAGTATCCGGATATGCACATTCGTCCAATGCAGGATTATTTTGACGTTATCGCCAAGGCACTTCGCGTATATGGCTTTAACGACCTCGATGTTTTTGGTGAGCCCGGCCGTGCCCTTTGCGCAGAAGGCGGCTCCACGCTTGCGCGTGTGGAATTACGTAAAGGCACAGATCTTTACTTAAATGACGGCACTTATGGCTCACTTTTTGATGCGGGACAATTTGCTTGGAAATTCCCTGTCCGATTACATCGCAACCGTCCGCCGTCTCCTGCGTTTAATACACTCGGGTTTCGCTTTTTTGGACCGACATGTGATAGCGCAGATACGATGAACGGGCCGTTTCACTTGCCGGCAGATACCTGCGAAGGCGATTGGGTTGAGATTCAGAACCTCGGCGCATATGGTCAGACACTCGCGACACAATTTAACGGATTTTATTCCGATCATACAGTTGCAATCTTGGAAGATTAATAATGAAAACAAATACAAAAGCACAATTGCTCAACACACCCGTCGAGCATTTTGACATCACGAAAATTGATGCGCGTCCCATTATTGAAGCGATGGGTAAAATGTCTTTTACAGCCCGTGATTTGGGCCGTGCAACTGACATTTTCAAACAAGCTGTCAACGATCCGAAATGTTCAGTGATCCTGACACTCGCAGGTTCGACATCCGCGGGTGGATGTATGCATGTTTATCGTGATCTTGTGAAATACGGTATGGTGGATGCCATTGTTTCGACAGGCGCGTCTATCGTTGATATGGATTTCTTCGAAGCTCTTGGCTACAAACACTATCAAGCAGATAGCCAAGTTGATGATAATGAATTGCGCGACCTTTATATTGACCGCATTTATGACACATATATTGATGAGGAAGAGCTACAGGCGTGTGATCATGTCATCAAAGACATCACGGACAGCCTCGAGCGTCGCCCTTATTCATCACGTGAATTTATCTGGGAAATGGGCAAATGGCTCAAAACAAATGCGGTTAAAAAAGGCAGCCTGATTGAGACTTGCTATGATTATAATGTGCCGATTTTTGTCCCCGCTTTCTCCGATTGCTCAGCCGGATTTGGGTTGGTGAAACATCAGGTGGAGAATCCGGGCAATTATCTGTCTATTGATAGTGTCGCGGACTTCCGTGAGCTAACTGATATTAAAATCAAAGCAGGCTCCACCGGCCTGTTGATGGTGGGCGGCGGTGTGCCGAAGAACTTTGTTCAGGACACTGTCGTGTGTGCAGAAATACTGGGTGTCGAAGCGGAAATGCACAAATATGCCGTTCAGGTCACAGTGGCCGATGTGCGCGATGGAGCGTGCTCGTCTTCAACTCTGAAAGAGGCAGCGAGCTGGGGTAAAGTTCAGACAACCTTGGAGCAGATGGTCTTTGCTGAGGCAGGTTCTGTAATTCCTCTTCTGGCCTCAGATGCATACCATTCTTGTGATTGGAAAAATCGCCCCCGTCGGGAATTCGCCAAATTGTTTGAGAAATAAGAACCCATGCAACCACCCTATCCTCTTATGAAACCCTCTCAAGGCTTTTTGGCCTTAGAGGGAGATCATATTGTTTCCTATGAAGACGCAAAAGCCGTCATTATCCCATTTGGACTGGAAGCGTCTGTATCATATGGGGGAGGCACAGAAAACGGCCCGTCGGCCATGATAGCCGCCAGTCACGAAGTTGAGCTTTTTGACGAAGATCTCTGGTATGAACCGCTTGAACGCTACGGTGTTGTAACGCTTCAAGAGCCACCGATTGATAGTTCTGAAATACCAACAGCTCTTGAGCAGTTAGAAAAGCTAACAACGCATGTTTTAAGTGATGGAAAGTTTCCTTTTGTTTTCGGCGGAGAGCACTCTATCACTCCGGGTGCTATTCGTCCTTTTTTGAAAAAATATGACGATCTCATAATTTTGCATTTTGATGCCCATGCTGATTTGCGCGATGGTTATGACGGAGAGCATTTCTCGCATGCGGCCGCCATTCGTCGTGTGCTGGATCATCCGACTGTGCCGATTATCTCCTGTGGGATCCGTAATATTTCAAAAGAAGAAATTCCGTTTTACGAAGCGAATAAACACCGCATTACGATCCATTGGGGCAAGGATCGGGCAAAGTGGAAAGTCGCTGACATTGTGAAACCACTAAAAGGCCGCCCAATTTATTTAACCTTTGATTTGGATGGTTTTGACAGTTCGGTCATGCCTTCAACAGGAACGCCGGAACCAGGCGGTTTGTTCTGGGATGACGCGATGGCTATTATAAAAGCAGCATCTGAAATTGGAACGATTGTGGGCGCGGACATCAATGAATTAGCGCCGATAGAAAATTTACACGGCCCCGATTTTCTCGCCTCCAAACTGGCTTATAAAATATTAAATTATACGCTAGGACGATAAACTCACCGTTGTTTTCTGCACTTAAGACTCGCGGAGTTTTATGAAGGCACTTATATCCGAGCGTCACCTAAATCAAAAAACATGTTAATTGCTTTCAGTGGTAGCTATGAAGATATGTTGGGTATGAATCCGATATTTTTGAAATGCCACGAGGAAGAAAACCTAAAGACAAATAAAATTGTCAAACGCTAAAGCGTGCATATTATGACGATTAGTAAAATCTTACTTCTGGCTGAGGCCATTTTTGGAATATTATAAATTATGGCTAAAACTCGTGCGGGCGCGCAATTAACAATACGCACCGCCCGTATTGGGGATGTTGCGGGTATAGCTGCCCTTGTGGATCGCGCTTATCCTAATATGTCGACGTACGCAGTCAGTACGCTCAAGGGTCAGATTTCAAACTTTCCCGAAGGACAATTCGTCGTCGAATTTGAAGGTGAAATTGTTGGCTATGCCGCCAGTATCATTCTGCGTGAGGACGCGGCCCTTTCGCCACATAATTGGGCGAGTATTACGGGCGCAGGTTATGGCTCTACACATAACCCAAATGGTGACTGGCTATATGGCATGGAAGTCTGCGTAGACCCGGACCGACGTCGCTTGCGCATTGGCGAGCGTCTATATGACGCCCGTAAAGCGCTCGCTGAAAATATTGAGCTTAAAGGTATCGTATTTGGCGGACGTATTCCCGGTTGGAAAAAGCGTAAAAAAACCTATCCCAATCCTATGGATTATCTAGAGGCCGTTCGGGCTAAAAAGGTAAACGATCCTGTTGTCAATTTTCAATTCCGACAAGGCTTTGATATTCACGGCATTTTGAAAAATTATCTGCCTTCTGATAAAGCCTCCGGTGGCTATGCAGCGCATATGATCTGGAAGAATCCTTATGCGGAAGAGCTGCGCGATAGCGTGCATTCAGAAACGGCTCAAAAAGATGTCGTACGTGTTGCAACCGTCCAGTTGCAGATGCGTAAAGTCACAAGTTTTGAAGACTTCATGAGCAGTGTGGAATATTTTATTGACAGCGTGTCTGCCTATAAGTGTGATTTTGCTGTTTTTCCAGAATTGTTCACTTTGCCATTACTAGCTTTAGCAGAACATCGTTTGGCGCCTTCAGAATCGATTGAAAAACTGACCGAATATACACCAGTTTTTATTGAAGCCATGCGTAAACTGGCCGTCAGTTATAATATTAACATAATTGGTGGATCACACCCGACAAGAGCCGACGATGGTGATGTTCAAAACATTGCCTATGTATTTTTGCGTGACGGGTCTGTTCATGCTCAGGAAAAGATACACCCTACGCCAAATGAACGGCATTACTGGAATATTAAAGGCGGGGACGAGGTTAGCACAATTGACACGGATTGCGGCCCTATTGGCATTTTGATCTGTTATGATAGCGAGTTCCCTGAATTGGCAAGGCGCATGGCGGATGAAGGGGCGCGAATATTATTCGTGCCGTTCTGTACAGATAATCGTCAGGGTTATTTACGTGTGCGCTATTGTTGCCAAGCGCGTGCCATTGAAAATCAGTGTTATGTCGTGATGTCAGGTAATGTCGGCAACCTTCCGGGTGTCGAAAATATGGATGTGAATTATGCTGAAAGCTGTATTTTAACGCCTTGTGATTTTCCGTTTGCACGAGACGGCATTGCCGCTGAATGCTCCGAAAATGTGGAAACTGTTGCGATCGCAGACCTTGATCTGACAGATTTATCATGGGCACGTGCCAAAGGCACAGTCCGTAACCTAAGAGACAGACGTTTCGATCTCTACCAAACCCGATGGTCTGATCAGTAAATAATGACAGCTCAAGACTGTTTAAATCAAAGCTGAAAAAGCCACTGTAATTTATGGTTTAGCTTTAGCATATTATCTTGAGTTTACAGGTTGCATCATGATTGGTGAATAGAGCGTATATTTCTTTTCGGCCTGCTCTCAGGTAAGGTGTGCGGAGAATTATATCGAGTTGAATTGTCTGAACTGTTCGGCGTGATACTTCGGCATGCAAGATAAATATCATCAGGGCTTTTAGAGAAAGGTGTTCTCACGTCAGAGGGTTCGAGGGCATGCCTGCACATGGCATTTTCGGCGACACTCCCTTACAGATGGATGCCGGGAGTATTCCCTGAGAGAAGTTATTAAATTTGGCGAAATATAGATGTTTGATTTTTTAGAGCACTTTGGAACATAGAGAATTGTTAAAGGCATTCATAATTATAGCAAAGTGATTTCATACCGGCGTTTGAATTTTTATTGATTTTGGCCCCCGTCTTGACCGCAGATCGCACGATCCATCATGTGGCCAAGAGCTATGCATACACAGCTATGGCCTTTACCATGGGTGTGGAGAGTTTGAATATAATGGCTTGGTGGAGGGTATAAGCAGCCCAATAAACCAGATTTAAACAAGCAATACTGATGTCCGAGTCTTAGTGGACGTATTCTAAACAAAGCACAGGGCGACTTTTTAGCGATCACAGGCACCGGACTGATCGCAAGTATATTTTATATATCGA
>CAYGTR010000021.1:0-24429 GCA_964352855.1 uncultured Algimonas sp.
TGGTCACTGCGGGTTGCGTGAGAGACTCTAATCCAGAGGACCTTATTCTATCCTTCGGGAGTTGGCTCTGTGTAGATCGTGGTCTGCATAATTCCGACGCCCACTTGAACTTCTGGTTCACGAGGATTCTTAAATCTCCACGGACTTTATGTGGGGCCGTCACTTCAAATCCCGAAGAAAAATTGATGCGGGGCATCAATTTTAGAGATGAGGAAGTGACGGAACGTTATTCTCGATTTCAGATATTTTAGATAAATCTTATTCAGATTGAATTTAAGCCCTCAGTATTAACCGCTAAAGTTTATACTCTCTACCTGCTTTGCACCGTTATGGTATAATCGAACGTCATCGTTTAGCAGCTTTTATTGCCTTTGCTTAACTCCATGAACTAACGTAAAGTTAGACATGGATATCTGGTATCGATATTAACCCCAAATGCCTACTACTTCCAAATCCACCGCACGCCTTAACGCCAAAATCCGCCGCGCTTATTGTTATAGCTCTTCTGCAAGCGTGGAGCTTATCCGGCATTTCCCTGCGGCGCGGTTTCAGGGGCTTTCGGTTGCCGGTTATTGGCCTTTGCCGGATGAGATGGATATTCGGCCTCTGCTGAGCGCTTTGGTCGATGCCGGTCATAAGGTGGCTTTACCTTGTCTTGTTGCCACAGGCGCGCCGCTTATTTTCCGTGAATGGGAGACGGGCGATGACATGCAGCTGGGCGCGTTTGGTGTAAGAGAGCCCCTGAAAACCCGTTTGCAAGTCAAGCCGCAGCTTGTCTTACTTCCCCTGCTGGCCTTTACCCCTGATGGTAAACGTCTCGGTTATGGCGGGGGCTATTATGACCGCAGTTTAGAGGCGCTTCGCCGCGAAGGTGACGTTTTTGCTTGCGGTATCGCTTATGCTGGGCAAGAGACGCCCGACCTGCCGACGGATGAACATGATCAGCCTTTGGACGGTATTTTGACGGAACAATATTTTAGAGCGTTTTAATGCGATTAGCCTTTTTTGGAGATGTGGTCGGACGCGCAGGGCGCGAGGCCGTGACCCGGCATTTGCCGCACCTGAAAGGCAAGCTGGGCTTGGATGCTGTTGTCATCAATGCCGAAAATGCGGCGGGTGGTTTCGGGATTACCCGCGCAACAGCTGATGAATTATTTGAAGCCGGCGCTGACGTTTTGACCCTCGGCAATCATAGTTTTGATCAGCCCCAAGGCATTAGTGTCATTGAGAATGAAGCGCGCATTTTGCGGCCTTGTAATTATCCAATGGGACAAGTGCCGGGGCGCGGTGCAGGCTTGTTTAGCATTAACGGCTATAACCTCCTTGTGATTAACGCACATGGGCGTGTGTTTATGGACGCATTGGACGACCCTTTTGTCGCGGTGGAACGCGAGCTAAACGCCGCGCCACTGGGCGCTGTGGCGGATGCGGTCTTGGTCGATATGCACGCCGAGGCGACGTCCGAGAAAAATGGTATGGGCTATTTTTGTGATGGGCGGGCTTCACTCGTTGTGGGGACACATCAACATGTGCCGACTGCGGATGCGCGTATCCTGCCTCAAGGCACGGGCTATCAGACGGATGCGGGGATGTGCGGCGATTATGATTCCATTATCGGTATGGATATCGAAGAGCCATTACGTCGATTTACGACGCGTATGCGAGGCGGGAGGTTTAATCCTGCGACAGGAACGGGGACGCTTTGCGGGGTTTTTGTCGAAACCAATGCCAAAGGTCTGGCTGAAAAAATCAGCCCTATCCGCATGGGCGGTCAGTTGGCCGAAGTCATTCCGACGCTTTGAAACTAGGTGTTTCCATCGCCTAAGTCTTTGATATAAGCACGCTATGACAAAACCTGCACATTACCGCACAGCGCTTTATCCCGGCACATTTGATCCGATGACCTTGGGCCATTTGGATATTTTGAAACGTGCCAGCCGTTTGTGTGACAAGCTGATTGTCGGTGTCGCGATTAATCGCTCGAAAAACCCACTCTTTTCTCTCGATGAGCGCGTTCAGATGGTGGAGCATGTTGTCGAGCCTTTTCGCAAGCGCATTGATGTTGAGGTCTTACCTTTTGAAGGTTTACTGATACATTTCGTTGAAAGCGTTGGGGCCAGTATGATAGTGCGCGGACTGCGGGCTGTTTCGGATTTCGAATATGAATTCCAAATGGCCGGTATGAATGATCGTTTAAACCCGAATATTGAAACTGTATTTTTAATGGCTGACCCGCAATATCAAACCATTGCTTCCCGTCTCGTAAAAGAGATCGCCCGTCTTGGCGGAGATGTCTCTCAGTTTGTAACGCCGGAGGTTGCCATACGCTTAAAGGATAGATTTACATGATGAAACGATTTGTATTTGGCCTTGCGCTCTCAACGGCTTTGGCAAGTTCAGCTTGTTCGGCGCAAGAAAATGTCAGCGACGCCGTTGCAAATATTGCGCCTGAAGGTATGTCTGTGCCGGCAGAGGCATGGCGCATAGTTGACCCCGAAAGTCTGATAATCATTGATACAGCCTATGGTCAAATCGGTGTGGAGCTTTATCCTGAAATTGCGCCTGCCCATACAACACAGGTTAAAGCGCTTGCGCGAGCCGGTTTTTATGACAATGTCAAATTTCATCGCGTAATTGACGGGTTTATGAACCAGACCGGTGACGGCGCCAATGGCGACGGCACAGGCGATTCTGATTTGCCTGATCTTCCGGGTGAATTTACATTCCGCCGTGACGAGTCCATGCCAGTAACACTAGTTGGTGCACGCCAAGAGGGCGACCGTCAGATCGATGTCGGCTTTTACAAAGCCTTGCCGGTCGCGACGCAGCCGACTGCGCAGGCAATGTTAACCGTCGATGGAAAAGTCGGGGCCTTTGGTCTCCATTGTCGGGGTGTCACATCTATGGCACGGACGAGCGATCCGAATTCTGCTAACAGCCAGTTTTTCCTTATGCGGGATCAAGCGTCTCACCTGGATGCGCAATATTCCATTTGGGGGAATACGGTCATGGGACATGAACATTTGCGTCGTTTCAAAGTCGGTACTGTCGGGGATGATGGGTTTGTGCCTGATCAAATGAATACGGTGCGTGTCGCGGCGGATCTGCCCGAAGACGAGCGCCCAACCGTTCAAGTTATGAAAACAGGACATCCTGCTTTCCAAAATTTCTTAAAAACACAGAAAAAACCAGATGGAACATTCCCTGATGTCTGTGACATCTCTGTTCCAAGCCAAATTTTATAATCCTAACGAAAGAGACCCATGTCTGAAAAACTTATCATTACTGTCGACGCAAATGACGGAAATCCCGGCGACGTCACAATCCTGCTGCGCCCTGATTTAGCCCCGAAACATGTCGAGCAAATCACAAGCTTGGCCAAAGACGGCTTCTATGACGGTCTGACATTCCACCGTGTTATTGATGGATTTATGGCCCAAGGCGGCTGTCCGGACGGCACAGGCATGGGTGGTGCGAAGAAAAATATTCCGGCGGAATTTAACCGTCATCCGCATATGGAAGGTGTTTGTTCTATGGCGCGTTCGCAAAATCCAAACTCAGCCTCTAGCCAGTTTTTTATCTGCTTGGATGATGCCTCATTCTTAGATGGTCAATATACAGTCTGGGGTGAAGTCGAGAGCGGCATGGAACTTGTTCACGCACTTCCCAAAGGTGAGCCGCCCCGTATGCCCGGAAAAATCGTCAAAATGACGGTTGTTGACGCCTAAACACAAGGGCAGTCCATATGGACGTCTCTCTTTTTGATTTTAACCTGCCGGAGGCCGCAATTGCGTTGCGGCCGGCCGTTCCGCGCGACTCCGCCAAGCTGCTACAGGTGGGTGTGGGCGGTGTGCTTACGGGCCATCAGGTTTTTGATTTACCATCGCTTTTACGCGCAGGTGATGTGCTGGTTCTGAATGAGACCAAGGTTTTTGCGGCGGCCTTGAAAGGCGAACGCGCGGCGCGTGAACATGGCGGCGGTGGTGATGTGACTCTTGATGTTAATCTGCATACGCCCATGGGGGAGACAGCTTGGCGCGCTTTTGTGAGACCTGCCAAACGGCTTCGTGTAGGCGATATTTTGACATTCTCTGCCGATCTAAAAGCGACCGTCATTGATAAACAAGAGGGCGGGGATGTCGGTCTCGCATTTATCTGTGAAGGGGATTTGATGACGGCGATCAATGCGGCGGGTCATGCACCTTTGCCGCCTTATATTGCACGCAAACGCGCGCCTGATGCGCAGGACGTAGAGGATTACCAGACAATATATGCCAATGAAGAGGGATCTGTGGCCGCGCCAACGGCAGGGCTTCACTTTACGCCCGGCACATTCGCTAAATTAGAGGCGAAAGGCGTTCAGATTGAACGGTTGACGCTCCATGTGGGGGCAGGGACGTTTCTGCCTGTAAAGTCTGACGATACAGATGATCACATCATGCATGCCGAGCGCTATTCAATCTCTCAGGAAACAGCGGCAAGAATAAATCAGGCAAAACAAGATGGACGCCGTATCATATCTGTCGGGACGACATCCTTGCGGGCTTTGGAGAGTGCCGCTGACGAGAAAGGGGTGTTACAGGCGGGTTCTGCCGAAACCGATATCTTCCTGACCCCCGGCTCTGAATTTAAAATTATTGACGCCCTGATGACCAATTTCCATCTCCCCAAATCGACCCTATTTATGTTGGTCAGCGCGATTGCAGGCCTTGATGTGATACAGGCGGCTTATGCCTATGCGATTGAGAACAATTATCGGTTTTATTCTTATGGCGACAGCAGCCTGATCTGGAAGGCCTAGCATGGCGACCTTTCCTTTTAATATTCATGCCACACAGGGCAAAGCGCGCACAGGTGTTCTTAAAACGCCGCGTGGCGATATTCGCACGCCGGCTTTTATGCCTGTTGGCACAGCGGGAACTGTTAAAGGTGTTTACATGGATCAAGTGCGGTCTGCGGGGGCCGATATTATCTTGGGTAATACCTATCATCTCATGTTGCGTCCGGGCGCAGAGCGAGTCGCGAAGATGGGTGGTTTACATAAATTTGGAGGATGGACAGGCCCGATATTGACGGATTCGGGCGGGTTTCAGGTTTGGTCGCTCTCTAAATTACGCAAGATGACAGAAAAGGGTGTTGAATTTCAAAGTCATTTGGACGGAAGCCGGCACATGCTGACGCCAGAACGCTCGATTGAAATTCAAGCAGATCTTTTAGGTGCCGATATTTCCATGCAACTCGATGAATGTACGCCGTTTCCGTCTACGCATGAGCAAGCGTCTAAGTCTATGGAGTTATCTTTGCGTTGGGGGCAACGCTCATTGGCTGCTTTCGGCGAGCGTGAGTCACAAACGCTTTTTGCGATTGTTCAGGGTTCCACCTTTCCTGATCTGAGACAAAAATCCGCAGAGGCCAGTATCGCTGAACAAACCGCCGGTGGCTATGGTGGTTTTGCGATTGGTGGTTTGGCCGTTGGTGAGGGGCATGAGACGATGTGCGAGGTTTTGGACTATACGACACAGTATTTGCCGGAAGATCGTCCGCGTTATCTCATGGGCGTGGGGAAACCTATTGACCTCGTGGAAGCCGTCGCGCGGGGCGTTGACATGTTTGATTGCGTGATACCGACCCGGTCGGGTCGTCATGGCCAAGTCTGGACGGATCGAGGGCCCTATAATATTAAACGCGCTGAATTTGCCGAGGATGAGAGCCCTCTTAACAATGAGATTGATTGCGAAGCCTCGCAACATTATTCAAAGGCTTATATCCATCATCTCGTGCGCTCAAAAGAGATGTTGGGCGGTATGATTCTCAGCTGGCATAATATTGCTTATTTTGAAGACTTGATGTCACGCATACGTTTGGCAATAGCCGAGCAGCGCTTTGACGCTTTCATCAAAACCTTTCGAGAGAATTGGCAGGGCTGATATTCACTGAAATAGAACGAAATAACGCACAGTTTTGGGCTTGACTGTCAAATCTGCCCCGCATAGGTAACGCCACGCTTTGAAAAGCGCCCGTAGCTCAGTTGGTAGAGCGCCTCACTTTTAATGAGGATGTCCACGGTTCGAGTCCGTGCGGGCGTACCATCATCCTTAAATAATTAGCTTCCAAAATCATGCTTTGATAAAAAGCTAATGATTAGAATCGCTTAGGTGACTGGGCAAAACTGAATTGTGGCGAAAAAAAGTGATGCATTTTCGCAACTTTTTATAAAAAACCTTTTAAAATATTACAAATAGGCTTAATGAACTATGGCCACACGGAACCATTTCGTGATAGAGCAGTATTAGATGTGTTGCATAAGATATGCGGCAATCGCAATATTAACAGAAATGGCTCTGACCATTGACGGAGGAAAATATCATGAAGCAGAAGCTTCTCTTTGCAGCGGCGACAGCCGCCCTGATGGCGGCGCCATCACTCGCAGCCGCTCAAGATAGCGGTTGGTATCTTCGTGGTAACGCAGGTTACGGTGCTCATACTGACGCGGAATTTACTGACGGAATGGTCGGAGATGTCGAATCAGAAGGTAATGCCGCATTCTCACTCGGCTTGGGTTATGAATTTGGAAATAACTGGCGTCTTGAGCTTGACGGTACATCGCTATGGACTGACTTAGGTGCAATTGACTCATTGCCAAATAGTTCCGCAGATCTTCGCACTAATGCAGTTATGTTAAATGCGATTTATGATTTTAACGATTTTGGCAGTTGGGAACCTTATGTCGGTGCAGGTATTGGTTTCGTTGAAGGCAAAATTTCTGCTCAGGCTAATGATTTTCCTTCTGCTGCGATAGGAACCCCGGGTGCTGTTCTTGTATCTTCAACTGCTTGCCCTGGCACTCCTAATGGTTCAGATGTATTTTCTTGCACTGTTTCAGACCGCCAAAGTAATCTAGGTTGGCAAGTTCTTGCTGGATTAGGTTATGCTATCACAGATAATCTAACATGGGATACGCACTATAAATACATGAGTAGTGGCGATGTTGCTGTTGATGGCGATCGCTCAAACGTTACTTTCGGAACATCAAACCAATTTACAACTAACTTGGAAGATGTCGGTGCACACACACTTCTTACAGGTTTCCGTTATCGCTTTGGTGGTTCAACGCCTCCGCCGCCTCCGCCGGCCCCTGTTGCTGACGTTGAGTGTTGGAATGGATCTATGGTTTTCAATGCAAACCAGTGTCCGCCAGAACCAGCGCCTGAGCCTACAATTGCTTGTTGGGATGGTTCTATGGTATTTAACGCCGCAGAATGTCCGGTTCAGCCAACATATACATGTTGGGATGGCACAATCGTTTATGATGAAGCCACATGTCCTGCAAACACAACACGCACGCAGACAACGATTGCTTCGCTTTGTGGAAGCCAGTTCCGTCAAGAAATCATTTATTATGAATTTGACCAAGGACAGTCTGCTGAAACACGTAACACAATCAACCGTATCCTTGATATCGGTCAATTCTGTAGCGTCGATAACATTCGCGTTGTGGGTCACACAGACTCATCAGGCTCAGCGGCTTACAACTTAGCGCTTTCCAAGCGTCGTGCAAAAGATGCGCGTGACGAATTGGTTCGCCAAGGTGTCAACGAAGCTATGATCACATCAGAAGGTAAAGGCGAAACAGAATTGTTCGTTCAAACCGGTGATGGTGTCAAAGAGCAACTTAACCGTCGCACAGAAGTTCTAATTTCATTGTCTGAAACAGGCGGTGTTATCAACTAAGCCTCGGCTTATATCGATATAGAAAAGCCCGGTTTATCCGGGCTTTTTTTATGGCCTATCTAGGTTTGACTGTGACTCTAACGAACAAGATAATTGTGTTTGAGATTTAAACGTGTTTTTGCGCGCTCATATATACAAGCTGAGGTTTGATGTAATAAGAAGGCCGGGCAAAGTCTTGATTTTTTTTTTATAAAATTTTCCGGCGGCTATATTTTAATGTGCCCTGTTGAATGACCTCGTCGCTGTCCAGAAGCGTTTGGGGTGTGTAGCGCGTTTTGTCGGCCGCTAAGGCCTCATAGATAGGTGCAAAGTCTTGTTGCGTGACCTCAAAGAGCTGCTCGAATGAATCGATGACAAAATAACAATCTTGATAGTCGTCGATTTTATATTCTGTACGCATAACGCGCATTAAATCAAAATCGATATGGTGTGGAGAGGCATCTTCTAAACTATATTTGGCTTCACCAAATGAAGACACAATCCCTGCGCCGTAGTGCCTAAGCCCCTCGGATGTTTTGATAAGGCCAAATTCAACGGTGTACCAATAAAGACGGGCGAGATTTGGAAGTGCACTATATTGCAAAGACCTTAAACCGCCTTGGCCATAGGCCTGCATATAGTCTGCAAAGACGGGATGAGCCAGAAGCGGAACATGCCCAAAAATATCATGAAAGACATCAGGTTCTTGTAAGTAATCCAACTGCTCACGTTTTCGGATAAAGCGCCCCGCGGGAAATCGCTTATTGGCTAAATGTTCAAAAAAGACATCATCCGGGACGAGGTGAGGCACCATCACAACTGTCCAACCCGTCAAAGCTTTCAGCTTAGGGTTCAAGTCTTCCAGATTTGGAATGCCGCCGTCACTCAGTTTAAGTTTTTGTAAGCCCTGCATAAATTCATGAGTCGTCCGGCCCTTCAGCATTTCAGATTGGCGCGCATAAAGTAGATCCCAAACGGCATGTTCCTCGTTTGTATAAGCCTCCCACATCTGCTTGATCGTAAAATCAGATGCGGGTGTTTGGGCGGCAATAACAGGATCATTTATCATCATATCGAACCCTTAGGGGCTTTTGTGAGTGAAAGGCTATTCTATGATAGTGACTTACGGAACTCACTTCTTTCTTCTAATGAAAGGCTGAGAGGGCAATACTTGCTAAATATCCAATAAAATTGAATATTCATAGGAAAATTCTCTACTTGTCAAAGAGAGAGCCTAAGGCTTTTTCAAGTTCAGATTTTTCTTTTGCTTCCTTTTTCTTGTCTGTATCGGTTTCAGATGGTTTTTCGTCTGAGGGCGTTGGTGCCTCTTTATTCGTTGGCTTCTTAATACCGAGTAGGCCGCCAATCGCATTCGTCACGGCCTCTTCGGGCGTTGGGTCTTTCGTTGTGTCAGCCGCAGTATCTGTATTTCCATTTGTCATATCTGGTGTCGTATCCGCAGTTTGAGATGTGTTCCCGCCAATCACACCGCCAAGAATACCGCCAAGGGGGCCTTTGACACTCCCTGTGATGCGATCCGAGGCTGCCGCTCTGGCGCGGGCCGTCACGATTTCTGTTAAAAACTCTCCGTCCAAACTGGCAGAGGCTGAACCAAACCCTCCTGAAAATTTTAGGGGGACACCAAAAGCGGAAAGCTTATTGGCATTTTCTCCTTTAACTTTAGGACGGAACCGAAAGTCGAGTGTTTGATTGCCAAGGTCGATTGTGCCTAATCCTGTGGCTGCCAAATCGTCTGCAACAAGGGTAAATTCATCGATAGAGACAACGCCGTTTTTGATCTCAAAGAGAGCAGCCAAGTCTTTGAAGGCTGTGGCATATTCCGAACCTATACCTGATGGAAGTTGGCGTGCGGTGAGGGTTTGTTCCAACCCAGATAGGAACTGAGCTGCATCAATACCTTTGATTTGACCGGACTTTAATCCGACACCGCCCTGACCATTGAGGCTCTTTATCAACTCAGCTTGTGTTCGCCCGACACCTTTTATGGAAAGCTCGGTTTTGGCTTGTCCGGAGGCTTGAGTGAAACCTGCGATGGCACTAAGGAAATTATTGCCGTTGAGTTTATCCAAGCCCGCAGAGAGAGTCAGTTCAGGGATGGTTTTTGAGGCATCAAAGGTAACATCAACGCGCCCACCTCCGCCGTACAGTGAGAGGTTTGGCAGATCGGCATCCAAAACCCCTTCGCGCAGGGTGGCACTGATATTGGTTTGTCCCAGCGATAAGCGGTCTGTGATAACATTCGGGCTAGACAGAGTAAAATCGCCATTCATAGCTTTAAAGACTTCAACATTGATGGGCTCATTGCTCCAGGGCTGTATTTCGCCCGTTGGGTTTTGGGCGCTATAACTCGCCATGTAAGGGCGTAAGTCCAGCCCTTCTAAATTTAAATTAGCATTCACGAAGGGTTTGGCTTTATCGAGGGCGACAGTCACTTCGCCTCCGCCTTTTATGTCATCAAAGCCGATCTTGGCTTGTTTGAGTGTGAGCGATTTTGTCGTTCCCGACAGTTCGCCGCTGAGCTTTATGGTTTCAAATATTGCGCCGCTAGCTGTATCTGGTGGTAAGTCTGTTCCATTTAGTGCGGCAAGGGCTCTAAGGTCAGTGATCTCACTGTCTAGTTTTCCATTTAAAGATAAAGCGTCAGCATCTTTGAACGCATATTTCCCGCTTCCAGTGAAAGACCCATTCAAGAGACCATTACTCAATTGTGCGCTTAAATTAGAGAGGGTGAAGGTTTCGCCTTGGGTCGTCACCTTACCCGACGTTTCAATTGTTTTTATCGACGCAGAATAAGGAATGGGCTCCGGTAAGAGAGCCGTCACATTTGACAAGTCAGTAATGCGAAGTGTGAATTCGCCATTGGCATCCGGTGTTTCTAACAAAGCTATACGCCCTGAATAACGGCCATTGACGGCACCGTTTTCTGCGGTTACCGTGAGATTAGAGAGTGTCGTCCCCGCATTATTAAACGCAATGCTTCCTTTGGCGGTTACTGTCTTGAGTAAGCCTGCATAGTCTGTTTCAATCTCGAATGTCTTGGCTGTCTGCGCCAAGTCATTAATCATTGCGTTGAAATTACCATCAGCAGTTACCCCGGTTTCGGCATAAGTGGCCGTGCCTATGAAGTCAGCCTCTAAGCCGTCTCCAATCAGGCCGCCGGTGATATCTTTTGCGACGAATCCAGTGGCTGTGCCGCTAAGTTTGGCTTGTCCTTTTGCCGATGATAAAAACGCTAATGAGGGCGTATCTTTTGGCAGGTAAGGCGTAAGGTCTTTGAAGCTCGAGATATCAAAAGATGCGGTGCCGTCTAATTTTGGGGTGTCTGCAAGGTCCGCATCGCCGGAATAGTTGGCTTCTAATCCATCGCCTTTAATCGTGATCACCGTATTCTTAGCCGAAAGTGCTTCATTTACATAGGTAATGTCGCCCCGCACAATGAAGCTGGATACCAAATTGATATAGGGTATCTCTTCTGGTGAAAGGCGTTGAATGGCGGCGGCGTCAGTAATCTCGCTATCAACTTGGCCCGCAAAGTCTAAAGCCTCTGAGGGAAGAAATTTACCGTCAATTATCGTTTCACCAAACCCTGTCTTAATCGTGGCTTTTAGGGGCGTATCCTGTCCGTCCAAAAACGCACGAATACTATCAAAGGACAAGTCGATTTCAGCGCGCTCACCTTCATAATCAAGTGCCAAGTCAAGTTTTAGAGTTTTAGATAATCCCGGCATTGATAAAAATCCGTCGATATCATTTAAGATATATGCCGTATCCGTTGTTGCGTCTTTATAACTGACCTGCCCATCAACGAGCGTAAAGGCTTCGATTTGCGGGTCCAGATTTTCAAAGCGGCCGTCTCTTTTGAAATGAACGGCCTCTTCTTCAGGGGGCGGCGGCGTGTCGGCTTGACCAGCAGGTTCCCAATTAGCACGACCGTCGGCCCGACGTTCTAAGGAGATTTCGGGCTTGATCAGCTCGAACCCGGATATTTCCACTCGTTTTGAGAATAGCGGAAGAAGGCGAATACGCGCTTCTAAAGCGTCAACAGAAAGTAAGTTTACATCGGAAAAGCCGTCATAGTTTTCAATAGTAACTCCCGCCGTTTTTGCGCGAATAAAGGGAAAAGACTGTAACTTCACATCTCCAGAAATTGTGACCGTGCGGCCTAATTCTTTTGAGAGTTGAGTTTCAATTCTCTCTTTATAAACGTCCGAAGGAATGAGGCCGGGTAAGAAGGCGAGTGCTGCCATCAATAAGATAACAATAATTGCAATTCCGATGAAAATCTTACGCATTATATTCTCCTGATACACTGCGTATCTACTTGTTCGTTTGTGAACATCACCGAAACGAGAATAACTGACAAAAATGGGTTATTTATGGCGAACTGCTTCATAGTAACCTTTTAACTGTAAATTCAAACAGCTTTAAGTTATAATTATTTCACAATTAAAGACGAATGTCACAGGAGGACGACTGCTATGTGCTTCAATCATGCCCATAATCACATCAAAAAAACGACAATTAAAGTCATTGATAAGCCGTCTGAGTCGAGACGGAAATTTGTGTCATCTATGGCAGCAGGGAGTGCTGTGGCACTAACGGGCGCAAGCCTCTCTTCTTGTGCAACCAATGCAGAAACAGGCCGTAGCCAATTTATCGGCTTGGCCCCGGGCGGCGCATCGTTGAGCAATATGGCGGCAGCCTCTTGGGCGGAAATGAAACAAAAGACGCCGACGTCTAATGACCCGCGTTACACAAATCGCCTGCGCAATATTGGTGGCCGGATTTCACGCGGCGCCGGACGCGGCAATCAACAATGGGATTATGCTGTTTTTGATACAGATACGAAAAACGCATTTGTTTTGCCCGGTAACCGTGTTGGATTTTACAAAGGGATGATGGACTTCGCGGATAATGATGACCAAATCGCCGGAATAATGGGGCACGAGGTAGGTCACGTTGCAGGGCGTCATGCGCAAGAGCGCATGTCTATGCAGATGGGGACTCAGGTAGCCGTTGCAGGCGGGGCTATCCTAGGGAGCTCACAGTTGACGAAAAAATGTCGTAATATGACAGGTGCACAGCGTGACTCCTGTATGAACTCAGCAAATCGAAATTCTCAAATGTTGATCCAGGCGCTTGGTCTTGGGGCGCAAATTGGACTTGTTTTGCCCTATTCACGCAAACATGAGAGCGAGTCGGATTTATTAGGCGTGAATTACATGCATAAAGCGGGCTATGATTCGTATCAGGCCGTCCGTTTATGGGAGAAAATGGCGGCCGATAATCCAAACCGTCAACCTGAGTTCTTATCTACACATCCTGACCCTGCTAATCGGGCTCAGGTCATTAATGATTATATCAAACGCCAAGAAAAGATGGGCTCTCAAGGCTTTAAAAATATCCAAACTTAGGTATGACCGGTGGAGCGCTGTTTTTTCAGCGTTTGCCATGACAAAAACGACTTGTATGGCGGGAAGGCTTCGGCTAGGTGTCCCGCCATATTATTAGCCGCCTTAGCTCAGTTGGTTAGAGCGCCGGTTTGTGGAACCGGAGGTCCTTGGTTCGAGACCAAGAGGCGGTACCATTTTTTCCCTTTT
This sequence comes from uncultured Algimonas sp., assembly GCA_964352855.1. GTDB lineage: Bacteria > Pseudomonadota > Alphaproteobacteria > Caulobacterales > Maricaulaceae > Litorimonas. The sequence goes on from CAYGTR010000021.1 coordinate 13,332, forward strand.
ATTCTTTATCTCAATAACACCTGATTAACTCTGTTTGGTTAGGGTTTTCTATGCGTTTAGAAACTGATGATATTAACGTCGATGATGTTCGCCAAGCGGTGCAGCATATAGATCCTGAAAAACGGGCCAACGCGACGATACGCTTGACAAAAGCGGTCAAAAATCCGTCTTTAAATGAAAAAGACCGCGCTTATGCGAATGAGGTTTTGGCGGTCATTAGCGATGATGTTTCAGACCTCGTCCGACGCGCTTTGGCCGTTACGCTCAGAAATTCACCTTTCATTCCGAAAGTCATATTGACGAAATTGATAACAGATATAGATTCCATTGCGATCCCGCTTATTCAACATTCCCCGATCCTTGACGATGAAGACCTGTCATTGATTTTAAAATCCGGTGTTGCCGGAAAGGTGAGAGCTGTTGCCGCTAGAACCGATCTGTCTAACCGGATCATTTTCTCTCTTATAAAGACCGGGGATGCAGGGGCGGTTCATGAGGTCGCCGTAAATGATCGTGTCTGCTTGAGCGAGGAGGCGGCTGACGCGATGGTCGAGGCTTACCGCGCGGATGACCTTATAAGATTGGCTCTGCTCAACCGCGCGTCAATGCCAATGCCCGTGGTTGAGAAACTCGTTGCGGCGTCTGCGGATGATATCGCTGACCGTCTTTATGCCGATACGGATTTGTCCCGTCCGCAAACGAAACAAATCGGAGCTGAGACTCATCAACGAACAATAGTCAGTCTACCGAATGAACATTTCAGCGAAAAAACACTTAAGGACTTGATCTCTGCCTTACAGTCAAAAGGACGGCTGAATCCTGAAGTCATTCTGCGGGCCATGGGGCTAGGGCAAATTGGCGTGGTACATTTCGGTATGGCAGCTCTATCAGCTTTAAGCGTTCGAAAAGTGGTCTTGATGCTCCATGATAAGGGGCCGTTCGCCCTACGTGGCCTTTGCTTAAAGGCTGGACTTGATGAGGCCCAAACGGCTTTTATCAAAGGCGCTATTCATGTTTATAGTGACTTGGAAATTATTGGTGAGAAACTCACACCGCGTGAATTTCAACAGCGCATGATTGAACGCGTGCTTACGCTGCCACTTGGGTTAAGCGACCGCGATGCCGATTATTTCTTATCCATTTTAGACGGGTTAGAGACCGAAGCAGTCTAAGTTGAAAATTGCTCTCTTAAGATTTTTTCATCAAGTCCATGATTGGCATCAAATAATAGACTTAGCTTCTTTGAACGATCTTCTTCGACAGTGACATGCGTGGCATCGCGTATCTCTTGGTTGTCGGCTGAGACTGAGACAGGGCGTCTGACGGGGTCAATGACTGTAAATTCAACCCGTGCATTCGCCTTAAGCAAGGCGCCCCGCCAACGTCTGGGTCTGAACGCACTAATCGGTGTGAGTGCCAATATACGAGAGCCTAAAGGCACAACGGGGCCGTGCGCTGAGAGGTTATAAGCGGTAGAGCCGGCAGGTGTGGCGACGAGAATTCCGTCTGCAATGAGCTTTTCTAGTCGTTCTTTCCCGTCGACGGTTACGGCAATATGGGCAGCTTGTTGCGTCTGGCGGAACAAAGAAATCTCATTAAAAGCTAAATCTTCGAAATGCCCGCCTTTGGCTTTTGCCGTCATTTTAAGGGGGCGTACGGTTGTTTTTTCGGCTTTTGCCAAGCGTTCGGGTAAGTTATCTTCTCTATAAGCATTCATCAAAAAGCCGACTGTGCCGCGGTTCATGCCGTAAACGGGTAAACCGCGCTGCACGAGCGTCGTATGCCGCCGTAAAGTTTGTAGCATGAAGCCATCTCCGCCAAGCACAACAAGCACATCGGCGTCTGCCGCGTCCATATTTCCATATTTTGCCGTCAGCGATTTAAGAGCGGATTGTGCATCCGGTTTTTGGCTTGCGACAAAAGCAAGTTTTTCAAAGGCTTGTTGGGTCATGATAGGGGCGAATGCCGTTTCTTGCTATTTGACTTTTTTTAAACTTAGACGTCCTTAACATTTGACCTAGCCTTCTGGCAAAGCTTAAAAGGCCTTGGGGGTAAAGAGATGTGTTTAAACTTAAAATATACAGTAACATTGCTGCTGTCATTTGGCATGCCATGTTTAATATCTGCACAGGCTCACGCCAGTGCATGGGCGTTAGAGCCGATGAAGGCGCAATTTATTGTGACTAATGCTTTTAGCGGGGCTGATACGCTTATTGATAGCGACGGAAATAAGATTAATCTGGATGATTTCTCCAAACAAGATAGCCGCTTCTATCTCGAATTTGGTCTTTTCAAATCACTCATGTTTGTCGGGCAAGCAGGATATCAGCAGATTACGTTTGAAGGTGCAGGCAGCGATGTCGATTTTAGCGGATTTGATGAAACCAAACTCGGCTTACAATATGAAGTCAGACGCAAGGAGGGCGAGGCGGCCAGTTTTTTGGCATCTTACATCATTGACGGTGGTTTGGATGATCCGCGATTGAATGTCGGTGGACGAAATGACGAGATAGAACTGCGGGCTCTTTACGGACGAAGTAAGAAAGTTATGAGGGACGAACCCCTAAAATGGGGGTGGTTTTATGATCTGCAACTCGGTGCACGCTATGATGTGAAATCGGATATTGTCAGCCGTTGGCAGCTTGATGTCACGGCAGGTGTAAAGCCGAATGAGAAATGGATGGGCCTCGCGCAACTTTACCTCTTGGACATAGAGGAGCAGACAACGGGCCTCTTCACAACGCCTGATTTGCAGCAGGCAAAAGCAGAGATATCTGTGGCTTATCGTATCCGTCCAAAGCGTTATGCCCAGATTGGCGTGACGCAGACTTTAGCGGGTAGGAATATTGTTAAAGAACAGGGTTTATTCTTTGCCCTATGGCAAAAATTTTAGTTATTCGGCAGTTTTCACTTTTAAATAGGCGATAACGGCCGCACGATCTTCAGACTTGTTCAGCCCCACGAAGCTCATTCTGTTGCCGGGAATATTTTTACTGGGACGCGCCAAATAGGCATCCATCGTTTCATCAGTCCAGACAATACCTGACGCGACCATGGCTTTAGAATAGTTGAAATCTTCTTTTGCCCCAGCTTTGGCTCCAAAAACAGCGTGAAGATTAGGGCCGACCTTGTGCTTTCCGTCGATATCGAGCGTATGGCAGGCCACGCAGCGCTTAAAAAGTCGCTCACCTCGCGCTAGAGGATCAAGATTTGCTTCAGCCGTTTGCGCTAATGGAACAGATGACGGTGTCGATGCAGGTGTGGTTTCAGGCATAGCCGCTGATGAAGGTTCGCTTTCGCCGCAAGCTGTCAAAACCAGAACTGAAATGGCAATGAGAGCGTTCTTACCCATGAGCGTCATATTAAAAACCCTTCGCTGTATCTAAGCAAAATATGACAGTGCTGTGCGCCTGTTTTTGTTTCAAATCAAGTTTAACGAAATTGAATAGCGGGAATGTGGCATTTAGCCCCTTATCCCGGCTTAGCCTTTATGGCATGACGCCTCGAACCTTAATTCCGGAGAACTGACATGACTTTCAATGCCCCTGTGAAAGCGATGCAATTCCTACTCAATCATAGTGTTGATATGGAGGCTATTCGTGCTTTACCTCGATTTTCGGATGCCAGTGACGAGCTTATCAGTGATATTTTGGCAGGCGCCGCCGCCTTTTCATCAGATGTGATTGCCCCGACCAATTGGGACGGAGATCAAAACCCTGCGCAGTTGAGCGGTGATGACGTGACCGCCTCTCCAGGGTTTAAAGAGGCTTATGTCGCCTTTGTAGAGGGCGGGTGGCAAACATTGGCGACACCCGTCGATATTGGCGGAATGGGCCTGCCAAGCGTTGTCAGCGTTGCGACGAATGAGATGATTTATGCCTCCAACATGGCCTTCGGCCTCTGCCCGATGCTTACGTCCAGTGCGGCGAAAGCTATTCACGCCCATGCGAGCCAAGCGCTACAAGACACGTATCTGCCCAAAATGGTGACAGGCGAGTGGAGCGGTGCGATGTGCCTCACAGAACCGCAAGCCGGCTCAGATCTAGGCCCCGTTCGAACAAAGGCCTCTGATAATGGCGATGGGACTTATAGCCTTACAGGCCAAAAGATTTATATTACCTGGGGTGATCATGATTGTGCGGAAAACATCATCCATTTAGTTTTAGCCCGCTTGCCTGATGCGCCAGAAGGTTCTCGAGGTATTTCGCTGTTCTTGTGTCCAAAATACTTTGTGAATGCAGATGGTTCCCTCGGAGAACGTAATAAATTCAAGCCGATAGGGCTAGAACATAAACTCGGTATTCATGGCTCTCCAACTTGCGTGATGGAATTTGAAAATGCCACGGGTTGGCTCGTGGGCGAGGTCAATCGTGGCTTGGCCTGCATGTTCACTATGATGAATGAAGCGCGTCTTTTTGTGGGTGTGCAAGGGGTAGCCATTGGCGAACGAGCCTATCAAGCGGCCCTCCAATATGCGCAAGACCGCGTGCAAGGTCGACCTATTGATAAAGACCCAAGTGATTCAATTATCGGTCACCCTGATGTGCGTCGTATGCTGATTGATATGAAAACACGTCTGATGGGCGCGCGGGCGATTGCAATGGCCACGGCCGCGGCCACGGATATCGCCGCAGCGAGTGATAATGCTGATGAGGTAAAAGCGGCGCATCAGCGTGACGCATTACTCACGCCAATTACCAAATCTTATGGCTCTGACACAGGTGTCGATGTTGCTTCAATTGGCGTTCAAGTCCACGGCGGCATGGGCTTTGTCGAAGAGACAGGCGCAGCGCAACATTACCGAGACGCGCGGATTGCCCCAATTTATGAGGGTACGAACGGTATTCAGGCCATTGATCTTGTCGGACGCAAAGTCCGCCGTGACGGGGGGGAGGCGATGCGTGCCCTCATCACTGATCTGAAAGATATCCACGCGTTGGCAACCGATGTATCCGGACAAAATGATGTTGATTTGAGTGTCTGCGTAAAAGCACTGTCTGATGGTATTGAAACGCTCTCTATCGGCACGGACATTGTCTTAAATGCCTCAGAGAAGGACGCTTTGAGCGTAGCGATGCCTTACTTGAACCTCGCCGCACAGGTCATTTCAGGCGCTTATCTGATTAAAGCGGTTGCAAACGGACTGAAAACCGGAGACCCACTTGCGGCAAGCATGGCCAATTTAGCCCGCTATCACGCGCTGTCTATCATGCCACAAGCCGGCGCGGCACTCGAGCAATTACGGGCAGGGGCCGCCATCGTTTTTGATTTTCCTGAAAGTCAGCTTGCAGACCTATAGTCTTGACGCGTATAGCGTTTTTGAACTTTTAAGGACGCGTCTATGTCAGCTCAAAATTATGTGAAACGCATGACTGCGCCGGATATTACGGCGCGTAAGGGCGGTGAACCTATTGTCTGTTTGACGGCTTACGACGCGCCGACGGCGGCTATTTTAGATGAGCATTGTGATTTGCTGTTGGTCGGCGATAGCGTGGGTATGGTTGTGCACGGCTTGACATCGACTGTTGGTGTGACTCTCGACATGATGATTTTACACGGGCAGGCGGTAATGCGTGGCTCGCACAAGGCTCTCGTTGTTGTTGATCTACCCTTTGGGTCTTATGAAGATAGTGTTGAAACCGCGTTTCGGAGTGCCTCCCGCGTGATGATGGAGACGGGCTGTCAAGCGGTTAAGATTGAGAGCGGTTCTTACGCGGCTGAGACTGTTCGCTATCTCGTTGAACGTGGTATTCCTGTCATGAGCCATGTGGGTCTGCGTCCACAAAGCATGCATGTGCTTGGCGGATTTAAGGCCAGAGGTCGTACGCAGTCAGTTGCGGATGAAATTATTGAGAATGCAAAAGCGGCCGCCAAAGCCGGATCATTTGCCGTCGTCGTTGAGGGGGTGTCCGAAGATATTGCCAATCAAGTCACCAAAGAGGTCGATATTCCCACGATCGGCATCGGCGCTTCTGCGCAATGTGATGGGCAGATTTTGGTCACACCCGATATGTGCGGCTTGTTTGATCGCGTCCCGAAATTTGTTCATAAATTTGCTGACCAAAAGGGTCTATTAGAGAAAGCCGTAACTGATTATGCGGCGGGTGTGCGCTCCCGTGAATTTCCGGGTGAGGCTAATATTTACCGATTTAAAAAATAGTCGGTTTTAGAGTGATGTTTTAAGGGCTTAGCTTACGCGCTGTTAATGCCCTTTGCTGTTGCGGCAGGCGTGTCTAAGCGATAGGTTCCGCCAAATTTTAGGACTTGCCGAGGTGAATCGCGGCAAAAGAAAGAGAATAGGTCGCCGTGGTCGATTTTATCAATGAAGTCGAAGAAGAACTCCGCAAGGATGACTATAATAAGCTGCTTAAGCGCTACGGGCCGCTTATTGCGCTCATTATCTTCCTGATTGTTGCGGGAACAGCTGCATTTGAATGGAATAAAACCCGTACGGACAGAACGGCGAGGGCGGCCTCTGCCAGTTATTTGGATGCAGCCAAGCTCGCGATTGACGGGGAAAATGACAAAGCTGTGTCGGCATTCTTGGCACTGGCCGATCAAGCGCCTGAGGGCTATTCAGGGCTCTCACTCATGCGGGCAGCGACGATTGAGCAAGAGGTCGGAAATGTCACCAGAGCTGTTGCATTATATGATCAAGCGGCGAATGTTTTCGCAATGCCGCGCCACGCGGATCTCGCCTCACTAAAAGCCGCTTATTTATTAGCTGACAATGGAGCCTACTCCGAGGTTCAAGCCCGTCTCGACCCGCTCGCCGCCAAAGATGCGCCTTATGAGTTTTTGGCGCGTGAATTAGCAGGTTTTGTGGCCTATGAAACGGGTGATATGAACACGGCGCGACAAGAATTTAACTACCTCAAGAACATTCCGGGTGTACCGACTACGATTGCTGAGCGCGCCTCTCAATTCTTATCGCTTGTGCCTGCGGCCACCCCCTCAGAAGCAATTGCGCCTGAGCCTGTTGACGCCGAAATGACACCTGAGACTAATATTGAGACTGAAACCGTTGACTCTGAAATCATTAATTCTGAAACAACGGAAGACAATGCCGGAGAAACCCCGTGAGCCCATTATCTATCCGGTATAAACTGACGCTCTTAGGCTGTGCCGCGCTGTTGAGTGCCTGTTCGACAATTTCTAATGTGACAGATGCGATTAATCCCTTTGATAAGTCAGAGGCAGAAAAACGCGCAGAACTCGGCGAGGTTGCAGGGGAATCAGAACGTATTTCTATTCTCGAGCTTTCAGAAACGTTGGCCATAGCCGGTACGATTACACCTGATGAAGTTATTTTGCCCCCGGCCTATGTTAATACAGATTGGCCACAGGTGGGTGGTAATACAACCCATGTTGTACAACATACTGGTGCGACGGGATCTTTGAAGAGAGTATGGTCAAAAGATATTGGTAAAGGCTCCGGTCGCAAAACCCGTATTTTAGCATCTCCGGTCATCGTGAACGGCGTTATTTACGTTATGGACGGCGATAACGAAATTATTGCATTGGGTGAGACGTCAGGTGACAAGCTTTGGGATTATAAAGTTTTTGTCGAAGAACGCGAGAGTACCCGCGAAGGTCGTGTTGGAATTATTGACCGGATCCGTGATCCGCTCTCTTTCGCGGACGACTCGGGTGTCGATAAAGAAAGTGTCGGCGGCGGTGTGGCCTTTGATGGTGGTACGTTATTTGTATCCTCCGGCCTTGGTGTTATTGCGGCCCTTGACCCCAGCACTGGTGCTGAGAAATGGAAATATGAAGCACGGACACCTATGCATTCTGCGCCTGTGGCCTCCAATGGCCGTGTTTTCGTGATTTCCGACGATAATGAACTTTATGCCCTAAATGCGAATACGGGGGAAGTTCTCTGGACCTATCAAGGTTTGGTTGAGAGTGCACGTATGTTGACCTCGCCTGCTCCTGCCATCATCGATGACGTCATCATTACACCGTTCTCTTCAGGTGAAATCGTGGCGTTGCGCGTTCAAAATGGTGGTGTTCTTTGGCAAGACTCACTGAGTTCTTCCGGTCGTCTCACGCCTTTGGCCTCTCTGAATGATATTGCATCAGGTCCTGTTGTGGCTGATGGCTATGTCATTGCTTCGGCGCAAAGCGGCGTGATGAGTGCATTTGATCTGCGAACAGGGCAGCGTATTTGGCGTCAACCTGCAGGCACGCTCGGCTTCCCACTGATTGCGGGTGACTTCGTTTATGCGGTCACGACAGAAGGCCAAGTTGTCTGTATGTCAAAAATCGATGGGACAGTCGTCTGGTTGCAACAACTTGAAACTTTCAAGAATGAGAAAAAGCGCAAAGAACGCATTGTTTGGGCTGGGCCTATCTTGGCGGGCAACCGTTTATTCATCGCATCATCTCGCGGAACAACAATGACATTAGACCCAAAAACGGGTGCAATTTTAGGAACGGATAAGGTCGGCGACCCCGTTTTTGTTTCGCCTGTGATTGCGAATGAAACCATTTATATATTGACCGATGGCGCTAAGCTCATCGCGCTTCGTTAGGATCTGATATGGTGCGTCGCGCCAAAGATGACGAATGGGACGAAGAGAACCAAGAAAAGCGTCCTGCAAAGATCGCTGTCGTGGGTCGTCCAAATGTCGGCAAATCAACCTTGTTTAACCGCTTGGCCGGCAAACAACTCGCTATCGTCAGCGATACGCCGGGTGTGACCCGAGATGTACGCGAAACGAAATCCAAAATGCGGGGGCACAATCTTACATTAATGGATACGGCTGGGTTTGAAAATGCCAAGGGCGATAAGCTCGAAGCCCGTATGCGCGCGCAGACTGAGGCAGCTGTGATGGATGCTGATGTTTGCCTCTTTGTTTATGATGCGCGCGAAGGCGTGACTCAGCTCGACCGTATTTTTGCTGATTTCGTGCGTAAATCCGGCAAGCCCATTATTTTAGTCGCCAATAAATGTGAGAGCCGGGCAGGTGATACGGGTATCACTGAGGGATATTCTCTCGGCATGGGCGAGCCTGTGGCAGTGGCTGCAGAACATAATATAGGTATTGTCGATCTGGATGACGCGATTGAAATGGCACTGCGCGACGTAACGCTCGAAACACCGGATGAGCTGATCGACACGTCCGAAGCGCCTGTTCGCATCGCGATTGTGGGTCGCCCTAATGCGGGAAAATCGACGCTGATTAACACGCTTATCGGTGAGGACCGCCTTTTAACGGGGCCCGAAGCGGGGGTCACGCGCGATTCGATTACGGTTGATTTTGTCTGGCAGGGGCGGCGCGTTCAGTTCCACGATACGGCAGGCATGCGTAAAAAAGCCAGAGTGAATGAAACGCTCGAGCGTTTATCTGTGCAAGACAGCCTCCGTGCCATTAAATTTGCGCAGGTCGTTGTGCTCTTAATGGATGCGACTATTCCTTTTGATAAGCAGGATTTGCAGATCGCTGATCTTTGCGAACGTGAGGGCCGGGCGCTTGTGATTGGCGTCACCAAATGGGATTTGGTCGAGAATAAGTCCGAGAGCTCCAAATGGCTTCGGGATGAAGCGACACGCTTACTGCCACAGCTCAAAGGTGTGCCTGTTATTATGTTTTCAGGCCTCACAGGTAAGAGCGTTGATCGCTTGCTGCCGGCCATTGAGCGTGTGCAGATTGACTGGTCAGCTAAGGTGAAAACGTCCGAGTTGAATGATTGGCTGGCTGAAAAAGTGCAACGTCATCCGCCGCCCGCAGTTCAAGGCCGTCGCGTAAAGCCGAAATATATCAGCCAAACTAAGACCCGCCCGCCGACATTTGTGTTGAAATGCTCACGTGCGACCAAATTGCCTGAGAGCTATAAACGCTACCTTATCAACGGGTTACGTGATGATTTTGACCTTGGAGGCATTCCCATTCGTCTTTTCGTCAAAGCTGACGAAAACCCCTATGATAATACAAAGCGGATTAAAGGGCGTGAACCGCTCAAGGACAACCCTAGAAGCACTAAAAATAAATAAAAGGTGCAAGAGGGCTTTTTTGTTTGGATGCTAAATTGGCACGTCGGCAATAAAAGATTTGGAAGGTAATTTTACGCGCTCAAAATAAAGTGTTTGTTTCTTCTAAACTCAAACACTTTCTTCTCTTTGTGATACTGGCATGGCTGCCAGAATTATGAGACCGCCGGCGATAGATATGTTTTTAAAGAACAAGCTTAGCTCTAACTGCCGGACTGGGGGCTCTAATTCCCAAAACCTGTGAAGAAAAACATTTGTTGCCAGCGTAAAAATTGCCAAGACAATAGCCGCTATTTGTCTTTTTGATTTGATAAAAATAATTGCCAGTGATCCACCTATTTCAAATAATATTGTAAGTGGCAGTAAGACAGTCGCAGGTTTAAGGCCCGCATCGGTCATGACATTTAAATAACTACTGTAATTCAAGACTTTATTGACGCCGCCTAAAAAGAAAAGTGAGGCGAGCATCACGCGTCCCAAGATAAGTAAGATATTGGACATTTCGTTAACAGCTTTGCGCTACTTCATTGGCCGCCGCAGACATTGCAATTGTACCTTTATCCATAAAATTTTGTACCTCATTAAGTTGTCGATTGACAAATATTCGGGTGATTGCGGATTTCGGTTTTAAATTATAGTCCCATTTGAAAAGTGTTTTTTGTTCACTCACGGCGATAAAGTTTTGCTCGCCGATAATCTGTTCAAGGCCGCGACCGGCATCATTCGTAAAAGACCAAACCTGATAAGAAAACAGCTCAGGGCGGTTTTCAAGAACGCGTTCTATAATATAATGCCCGTCGCGCAATTGAACTCTACGGACACCACCCGGAACCAACCACTCACCTTTCAGCATTTCCGTTTGATCAGGCGGTGAAATATTCTCCGTTGGCTCAAAATAGCCTATAAAAGGATTCTCGATCAAAAAAGCTCGTAAATCTTCGACACTCATGGAAATTTCGGCAGTCGATGTTAATGTGATCAATCCGTCCGACGCGAGTGCCGGAGGTTCTGTATATTCTGGTGGCGAACTTGGAGCTTGTTGTGACGAACATGCCATGAGGACGATGAGTGTTGATCCTATGAATAAGTTGCGTCGCATGA
>CAYGTR010000021.1:24529-57968 GCA_964352855.1 uncultured Algimonas sp.
GAACATGCCATGAGGACGATGAGTGTTGATCCTATGAATAAGTTGCGTCGCATGACTGTTTCCTTTATTGATACGTAATGCGTATTAATAAAGATACGTAATACGTATTAATAAAGATACGTAATACGTATTATGTTGGATGTCAATATGTCGAAAACGACTGAACCAAAAACCACAGATGTTATTAGGTTGGCTGCTGCCATACGTGTCCTGATCAGAGAGTTGTTAGTTGCAGGCCGTGCAGGTAAACCCGCAGAGGGTCTCATTCCGTTCAATCCTTTATATTTTCATTTTCTTGGGAATCTTCTGGAGGAAGAGACGCTTAGTCCGAGCGACCTCGCGCAAAGGCTTGGTGTTGTCCGCAGCACATTGTCAACGGCCTCAAAAGCGCTCCAGAGACGCGGACTTTTACAAACTGAAAAAGACCCAGACGATGGTAGAGGTAAATTATTAAGATTGACAGCAGAGGGAATAAGAGTTGCGCAAGCTATCAGACGTCAAGACGAAGAAAATATGCGTGTGTTACTCTCTCAACTAGATAAAAATGAACGTACTCAAATCTTGGACGTTTTGGAGAAACTTGTTGTGAAACTGGATTAGTGAGGGGTTTGACCTCGATATGATATGGTGTCATTTGCTTTAATAAATCAAATTATGTAAAAAATACTTTACATCACACTTAACTACCTTTATGTAAAACATATATTACATTATGTAAAACTTAATTTACGTGAAAGGAGAAGTAAGTGTTACTCACAGTTTCATATAAAGAACTGTCGGCGTGGATAATGAGCGGAGCTTTGATTCTCGCAGGCAGTCTCTATGCCTTTGTTTTAAATGCCGTTTGGAAAGAGACGGGTGAATGGGTAGTGCCACTCGTGCCATTTGTCGCCATGACGGTTGTGTTGATCTTTTTATCTATATTTGGACATTTGATTGGAGCTCTGTTTACGAGGTCTCGCGCTAATGATGTTTCGGATGAGAGAGATAAGGCTATTCGTCAAAAATCTGGAAATATTTCCGGCAATATTCTAGGGGCCTCGGTCTTGATGGTTCTTTTGGGTTCTTTGATGAACCAGAACGCGTTTCTCTTATTCCACGCTGTTTTCGCCTGTGTGCTGATGAGCCAGATCGCGGAATATGTTTTACAGATTGTCTTTTACAGACAAACAAGTTTTTCTGGAGACTTATCATGATCCGCATAGAAGATATGAGTGAGCCGCATCGGCAGAGTTGGATTACGTTATTGGCAGATAGTGCTGTCTTTATTTGGTTTTGGAAAAATATGACGGGCGGGTTTAATTTGACCCCACTTGCGCTTGAGCCAACGCAAGTAGGGGCATTTTTCCTAGAGTTAGTCATTGTAACGATTATTGTCCATACGGGTATCGCCATTGCCTTTGAGACGCGCAAGCGGAAGGTGAAGTTTGAAAAAGACGAGCGCGATGTTGAAATTGCGCGACGCGGAAGCCATGCCGGATATGGTTTTTTACAATGTGCTGTCGGGGCCATTTTAGTGACCTTGCTTTTACAATATGTGTTTGGCGATGACTACCAAGGCCCGGTATCCGTCATTCAACCCGTGCAAATGCTATTTGCCCTCTGTTTTGCTAGCTATCTCGCCGATATTTATCGTCACGGTACAATTATTTGGGCCTATAGGTCTTAATTATGGGCGGTAAGAAAACCAAGATCACCAACCGCATTAAGGTCGCGCGTCTCATAAAAGGCTTGTCCCAAGCCCAATTGGCAGAATTGGTCGGGGCCACACGGCAAACGATTATTGCCGTAGAGGCCGAGAAATATGCACCATCTCTTGAACTTGCCTTTCGTATAGCGCATGTATTGGGGGAACCGCTTGATGGTTTATTCGTATTTGATCCATCAGACTTGGAATGAGGAAACCGTATGTCAGACATTAAAGCTTATGCCGCTATGGAAGCCGGTGCAAAATTAGTTCCCTTTGATTATGATCCGGGTGAATTGCCGTCTGATCATGTGGAAGTTGACATTTCGGCCTGTGGTCTTTGCCATTCTGACATGTCCATGATCAATAATGATTGGGGGTTTAGTTCTTATCCGCTTGTCCCAGGCCATGAAGCCGTGGGTACAATCTCTAAGGTCGGGAGCGCGGTGAAGCATTTGAAAGTCGGACAAACGATAGGGATTGGATGGAACGCTAAATCCTGTATGCATTGTTCGCCGTGTTTGTCCGGGTCTCAGCAGCGATGCACAACGGGACTGCCGACGATTATGTCCAAGGGCGGATTTGCAGATCGTATATATGTTCAAGACATTTGGGCTGTGCCGCTTCCAGACGGTATGGATCCGAAATCGGCGGGGCCACTCTTTTGTGGTGGGATTACCGTTTTTGCACCGCTCATGGATTATGACCTAAAACCTACGGATCGTATTGCTGTTGTCGGTATTGGGGGACTCGGTCATCTGGCCGTGCAATTCGCTCGTGCTTGGGGATGCGAAGTCACGGCATTTACCACATCTATGGATAAGGAAGACGAACTGAGAGAGCTTGGCGCACATCATGTTGCCAATAGTCGAGACGCGGAGGCGATGAAAGCTTTAGCGGGCAAGTTTGATTTTATTCTGTCGACGGTGAACGTGAATTTGGACTGGGCGACATATCTGTCGACATTACGTTCTGACGGGCAGCTTATTACTGTTGGTGCGGTGGATAAACCTATGGGTATTCCGGCCTTTTCTCTAATTTCGGGCGGAAAATCTGTCGGTGGTTCGGATACAGGCTCACCCGATATGGTGGCCCGTATGCTCGAATTTTGCACGCGACATGATATCAAGCCGATGGTGGAATATTTCCCAATGTCCAAGGTCAATGAAGCCCTCGAACATCTGGAAAGTGGTCAGGCGCGCTACCGTGTCGTGCTGACACGATAGCTAGGTTTAATCGCCTTTTAAATAGGTGTCCAGAAACGCTACATAAGCGTTGGACGCCGTAATCTGATTGACCTTCTTTCGGAAGCCATGTCCTTCGTCAGGAAAGACTATATATTCAACAGGTACGCCATTGGCTTTCACGGCCTCGACGAGTTCGTCGCTCTCAACCTGTAAAACGCGAGGATCATTGGCTCCTTGCACGACCAAAAGCGGCTTTACGATATTTTCTGCATGAAAGAGAGGGGAAATAGCGCGGTGACGTTCCAGATCTGTTTTGGGGTCGCCCATTTCATCATAAAGGGCCTCCTTAAAGCTCTCCCACCACGGCGGAATAGACACGAGGGTGCGTTCCCAATTTGTCACACCAAAGATGTTGATGCCTACGTCGAACTCTTCGGGTTCAAAAGCCAAGGCGGCGGCCACCATATAGCCGCCATAGCTACCCCCGATAATGCCCATTTTATCACCGTTGACCCAATCTAACCCTGCCATAAAGTCTTTGGAGGCGATGACGTCTTTCAGATCAACATCGCCGTGTTTTTTGTCATCCATATGGAAGAATGTTTTGCCGTAACCGCTGCTGCCACGATTATTCATAGCATAAACACCGTAGCCATTATTGACCAAGTGTTGAACCATGGCGCGATAGCCTTTGCGGTTCTGTCCACCGGGGCCGCCATGCACTAAGATTAAACCAGGGACTTGTGTGTCTGCAGTTGCGCCGTGAGGGCGATACATAATGCCGGGTACAACAAGGCCGTCATAGCTTTTATATCTGACGACATCGCCTTCCACGAGCATATCAGCCGTCATATTAGGATTGAGCGCTGAGGTGAGGGCTTTCTGTATGCCTGTTGTGAGGTCAGCGACATGAATATTGGTCGGGGCTCTGTCCCCATTCATCGTGAAAGCGATTTGCGTTTCATCTTTGGAGAACCGGACACTCCCGACATTCCCTTCGGGTAGGTCTTTAAGCTCCACAGCTTTTGACGTTTGCGTATCAATCATCGTGAGTCGCGATGATCCGTCTTCATTGACGATGTTAAGTTTGTAGCGTCCTGAAGGCGATTCATCAACGTAGGATACATCCCAGTTAGCGGCGATATATTCGCTCTTTTCGCCCGTTTCGAGATCGTAGCGCCAGGCTTGAGCAAATTCACCAAACTCATTTGTGGCGTAAAGCAAACCCGTTTGGTCGGCTGTAAAGCCATACGCACTATAAGCGATATTGCCCTCATGCTCAGTTATCAGTTTGGGTGTTGGATCCGACGCCGATAGGTCGACAAGGAAAATATCACTGTCAGCGGAGGTTCTATTTTTTGTCAGCGCGACGAAGCGTGCATTGTCGCTAATCGCATCAATTTGAAACCCGTCATTTTCAAAGATCATCTTGCGATCGTAATCTACGACTTGATATTCATAGAGATCAAAGCTGCGGGCGTCGCGTTCATTGGTCATCACAAAGAAGCTGTTGCCGCTCTCATGCCAGCCTAAAAAGGCGGCTTTGACGGGGTTTCCCGGTGTCAGGTCTTTTACGCTACCGTCTGTTTCTCTGACATAAAGATGGTCAAGTTCATCACCCCCGCCGTCAGATGTATAAAGCATACGTTCGTCATCGGGGAACCAACTTACTGCGCGTATCGGGTTCGTTGTCGAGGTTGTCAGCGCTGTCCGCTCGCCTGTTTCAACACTGGCGCGATAGGCATTCCAAACGCCTGTTTCATCTGATGTAATTAAAATATCTCCGGATTCTGGCCCAAAGACGACGCCTGCACCACTCGCGAGGCCATATGTCGTCGTTTCAAAAAAAGCTTCAGCAGAGAATTGCGGGACTTTCAATTTGGCGACGTCCGTCGCGATAGTCGTTGTTTCATTCGTGTTCGTGGTTTGGTTTTGGCAGGCAGATAGCGAAACAGCACCTAGAATAGCGACTGTTGTGAGAAATATAGATTTCATAATTGGCTCCCGATTTTTGACGAGAGTAACAGAAGTTCACAAAAAGGGAACCAATTCTAGAGTGTATCGCGGTAGCTTATGATCTTGTTCGTCTCGGAATAATCTGGTGACAGCATTTTTACAATGAGCGGGGACAAATCCCATGGGTCTGGTAATGTGCTCGGGTCTTCGCCCGGCATCGCTTTGCCACGCATCGCCGTGCGTGTGGCGCCGGGGTTTAACAAGTTCACTTTTAAAGATGTCACAGCCGCTTCATTCGCATAACACTGCGCTAAGGCCTCGAGCCCCGCTTTTGTCGCCGCATAAGCGCCCCAATAGGCGCGGCGGCTATTGGCGACGCCCGATGTCATAAATAGAGCACGCCCAGAGTCTGAGGCGCGGAGCAGGGGGTCCAGAGACCTGATCAAGCGATAATTGGCCGTGAGGTTGACAGCCATAAGTTTGTCCCACGTTTTAGGGTCTAACATGGGCACGGGTGTAATATCTCCTAGCATAGCGGCATTGCCAAAGAGACCATCCAACTTGCCCCAGCGGTCATGAATAATGGCCCCTAAACGGTCGATGCCGTCCGGTTGACTGAGGTCCATCGGGACAAGTGTGCAAGTCTGGCCTGTGGCTTTTACGTCATCATCCAATGCTTCGAGGCCGCCCTGTGTGCGGGCAATGGCAATAATGTCAGAACCGGCTTCTGCGAGCGCTTTGGCAGCGAAGTAACCAATGCCACGAGACGCACCTGTCACTAATGTGACGCGGCCTTTTAAAGGGAGAGTCATGGTGAACCTATGCGACTTCTATGAGGAAGGAGAGCTGTTTGCTGACGCCGGAGGCATCACGGTCACGGTCAATCAAAGGTGTGGGATAATCACCTGTGAAACAATGATCTGTGAATTGCGGAGCCTCTTCGAAACGCTCCTTTTCACCCATTGCCCAATAGAGACCTTCGACGGACAGAAAGCCAAGGCTGTCGACTTCTAGCATTTCAGTCATGGCTTTGAGGTCATAATTGGCCGCAATCAGCTTTTCTTTGGTCGGCATGTCAATACCGTAATGGTCTGGATGTTTGATGGGCGGTGAGGCGGAACGGAAGTGGACTTCTTTCGCACCTGCAGCCTTAATCATGCGCACGATTTTTGTGGATGTTGTGCCGCGCACGATGGAGTCATCAACAAGCAATACGCGTTTTCCTTCGATCATTGCGCGATTGGCGGAATGTTTCAAGCGCACGCCCATATCGCGAATTTGTTGTGTCGGTTGAATAAAGGTGCGTCCGACATAGTGATTGCGAATAATACCCAGTTCAAAAGGGATACCCGTCTCTTGTGAAAAGCCTAAAGCCGCAGGAACACCGCTATCCGGGACAGGAATAATCACATCCACATCAGCAGGGGTTTCTTGCGCCAGTCTACGACCCATGCGCTTGCGGACTTCATACACACTTTTACCCGCAACGATGCTGTCTGGACGCGCGAAATAGACGAATTCAAAGATACAGGGTCGGGGTTTCGTATTCGGAAAGGCGGTGAAAGATCTGATGCCATCTGCATTAATAACGACAACTTCGCCTGCCTCGACTTCCCGTATGAATTTTGCCCCGATCATGTCAAAAGCACAGGTCTCTGACGCTAAGATATAGCTGTCACCCAAGCGACCGATGAGGAGAGGGCGAATACCAAAACGATCACGTGCGCCGAGCAACATATCTCTCGTCATGCCGATAAAGGCATAGCCACCATCGACTTGACGTATGGCATTGACAAATCGGTCAATAAACTCACCTGTTTTGGCGCGCGCAATAAGGTGGATAACGACTTCGGTGTCGGATGTTGATTGGAAGAGGGCGCCTTTTTCAACGAGTTGTTCCCGGATCGTGTAGGCATTTGTAATATGCCCATTATGTGCCAGAGCAAAGCCACCTGAATGAAGTTCCGAAAAGAGCGGCTGAACATTGCGCAGAATAGTTTGACCGGCTGTAGAATAGCGATTGTGACCAATGGAGATATGGCCGGGTAAGCGTTCCGAAGGGTCTTCACCTGTAAAATTATCACCGACGAGACCAAGATGACGCTCTGTATGAAAGCGATCCCCGTCCGAGCTGGCGATACCGCAGGCCTCTTGTCCGCGATGTTGTAAAGCATGAAGACCGAGAGCCGTCAAAGACGCCGCATTGTCCATTCCGAAAATACCAAAGACACCACATTCCTCGCGAATTTTATCGTCATTTGGGTCGATTTCGCAGCTTGGATTGTGGAGGTTCTGAATGGACGTTTCGGTCATTGAAGTATCTCCCGGCTTATGCCGTCAATATCACCATCTTTAATGCGGTCTGCATATGAACGCATTTCCGCAAAAGGCAAGGCCCGTATCATATCCCCAATGCGATTGAGTAAGGGATAAAACGCCGATTTCTCCAGATATTCCGGAAGAGGTTTGGGCTCTGCCTCCATTTGCTCTCGCATGGATTCGGGCATTTTTTCCATTATATCAGCGGGCAGGGAGGCCTCGTTTTGAGCGATATACTCGCGAAATTCTTGCGCATCCTCGCTGGCGCGGTGACTGGCGGTCAGGACCATAACGCCGAGAGACGCTAAGATAAGTCCCCGTAAAATACCAAAACCTGCACCAAGCACTCGATTGATAAACTTCGTTGAGGGCGCATCAAGTTTGCCGAATATTTTTGTTAGAATGAAGACTGCAATCAAATAAACTAGGGCAAACGTCCCTGCACCCAAGGCGGCATCTGCTAACCACCCCGGAGAGATAAAACTTTGCGCCGCATAGCGAAACTGCCCCCAAACGAAGAGTGTGATGACGCCTGCCAACAAGAGCGCTACCAATGACATGACTTCTCGCAGAAAGCCTCGTTGGACAGCGATAATCAATGAGATCAAAAGAATGAGAAGAACAACAACATCAAAGCCATTGAAGGTAAAGGAGCCAATACTCATGCGGGTCGTCGCCTTATATTACGCGGCCCAGTTTGTTTCCCAATCCGGACCTGCCTCTGCACTGGCTTCTACACGGCGAACAAGGTCGGGCAAAGCTTTGATTGCAATAATTGGCAGAGCAGATGAATCGTTTTCATGCTCACGTTTTGTCGGACGCGCGGTAATTGCTCTCTTAAAGCCCAGTTTTGCGGCTTCTTTGAGGCGTGCATCCGAGCGCCCGACGGCGCGAACATCGCCGGATAGGCTTATTTCGCCGAATACGACTGTATCGGATGGCAAAGGCATATCGAAGGCAGAAGAGACCAAAGCGGCTGCGACGGCAAGATCTGCGGCGGGTTCATTGATTCGCAACCCGCCCGCGACATTGAGATAGACATCCTTACCGGCAAAGCTAACGCCGCAACGGGCTTCTAGCACAGCTAATACCATAGCGAGACGACTACTGTCCCATCCAACAACCGCACGTCGCGGTGTGCCAAAGGCGGCCGGGGCAACGAGCGCTTGTATTTCGGTCAGAACAGGCCGCGTCCCTTCGAGACCGGCAAAGACGGCTGCGCCGCTTGAGAGGTCTCCACGACCATCAAGGAAAAGTGCCGAAGGGTTCGGGACTTCGGTAAGGCCGACTTCGCGCATTTCAAAAACACCGATTTCGTCTGTGGGGCCAAAGCGGTTTTTGTGAGCGCGTAGAATTCGGAATTGATGGGCGCGGTCTCCTTCAAAATAAAGAACAGCATCCACCATATGTTCAACAACTCGTGGACCTGCGATTTGCCCGTCTTTTGTAACGTGACCCACGAGAATGACACAGGTTCCGCGTTTTTTGGCAAAGCGGGTGAGTTCCTGAGCGCAGGCACGCACTTGTGCGACGGTGCCAGGCGCTGCGCCAAGTTGATCCGACCATAAGGTTTGAATGGAATCGATAATGACCACATCAGGCTTTTCTGCCATGAGGCCGTCAATAATGGGCCCCAGTGATGTCTCAGCAGCTAGCGACACAGGATGGTTGGAGACGCCTAAGCGTTTGGCGCGCCGCCGGACTTGGCCAACAGATTCTTCACCGGAGATATAAGCTGTCTTAACGCCGAGCGCGGCGAGTTTACCAACTGCCTGCAATAATAAAGTTGATTTCCCAATGCCGGGGTCGCCGCCGACAAGAAGGGCTGAGCCTGCAACAAGGCCGCCCCCGGTCACTCTGTCTAATTCATCAATGCCGGTTTTTATGCGCGGAACATCTTGGCTCTCACCGCCCAGATCGACAAAATCAACGGCGCGGCTCTTCCGCCGTTTATGGGCAGGGCGTTCGTTTTGCGCCGTAATTTCTTCGACAAGTGTATTCCATTCGCCACAGGCGTCACATCGCCCGGCCCATTTCCCGTGAACAGTGCCGCAAGATTGGCAGACAAATTGCGAAGAGGGTTTAGGCAAAATATTCTCCAGTTTGAGAATATAACTAGCCTTAATGGATGTAATGTCAATAATGTTTATGCTTTGTTCTAAATGGTTAATGTTGATTAACCATAATTTTATGTTTATCAAAGGGGTGGCGTTAAACAATTAGATCCAAAAATGATAAATCCGGCGGGACAAAGAGACCGGATGTGCGGGAGTAAAGCTTGAGGCTTTGTGATTGGTTGTCGCCTTTTTTGTTCAAAAAAGGAAATATATATGTTTAAGAAAAGATGGATGGCAGGCCTCATTTGTGTGGTGTCTCTCTTGGCGAGTACGTCGGCTTCGGCAACGTCACTCGAGCAAATGAATTTTGGTGATATGGTGTCAGCGGCTTCCGCCTGTGTGATTGCTGATGTCATGAGTGTCACAAGCGAACGTAGAGACGGTCAAATCGTAACTTTGACAACATTTAAGGTTCAAAAAGCCGCCTTTGGTAATGTTGGCAGCACATTCACTGTTGCGACAGAGGGCGGCGCATCAACTATGGGGCGTTTGCAAATTTCAGAGGTTGTGGCCGGATCTCCCCTTTTCTTAAGCGGTCAGGAAAGCCTGATGCTTCTATCTGAAGATAATGAGACAGGTGATTATCGTATTATAGGCATGAACCAAGGGTTGTTTTCAGTGGCCGAGGGGGCAAATGGCGTGAATTATGTAGCTCTGCCACAAGATGTTGGCGGTGATGTGAGTGTAGATGAGGCCGTTGATATTATTCTCGAAAAACGTGCAAATCCATCAAGTGATGGTGTCGATAGATAGTCGATCGTCACTCAATTTTTCAAAATAATAGGAATGAACATCATGAAAGCTAAATATTTTTTAAGCGCCGCATTGCTTGCCGCATTAGGCACACAAGCTCAGGCGCAAACGCAAACACAAACAGGCCGTCAACTCGTTGCAGGCATACAAGCTCAGGCGCAAACGCAAACAGGCCGTCAACTTGACGTTATCGCTGCTCCGACGGCCGTGACGACGGTGCCTTCGACAGGAACGGAAATACCTTTTTTTGTGAGGCCGGTTGTCGGAATTTTTTGGGACGAGCGTTGTGCTAAGGTTGATTACACATTCAACAGTAGTGTGCCGATTAACCCATTCTCAGAGACACCAATCGCACCGGAAGTTGTAGCTGATATCGTACAAACCGGACTGGATCGTTGGAACGAGAACCCTAGCTCTTACATCGAAATGAATATCACCAATGTGACTGAGTTGGGTGTTCGTCCTCGTATTGGGGGCGATTTTATCAATGAGATTACGTTTATTACACCGAATGGTTTTACGGCGCTTGCCTCATCGCCTTCTACATCTTTGATAGCGGATGCAACATTTATAGCCGGAGAAGACCTTGATCTTGACGGTGATTCCGACGTTTTTGATCCGGAGGTGGAAGGCCGTAACACGTGCGGTGACATTGACGGTGATGGAGACATTGAATTTCCTGCAGGCGATTATCGTGCGGGCACAATTCTCGATAACGATGTCCAGTTTGGGACAGGCGTGCTTTGGGAGACTGAACCCACGGCAACCGGTGGAGCAGATATTGATGCCGTTTCAACGCACGAATTTGGACATTCACACGGGTTAAGTCATTCGACAGTGAACCAGATATCTTCAACAGATGGCACGACATCTACGATGTTTCCTTTTATCTCCACGAGTAATCCAGCGGCTGAGTTCGGCAGCAGAACACCTCATACAGATGATTTGGCGGCTTCAGCCTTTATCTATCAAGAGGGCAATGGAGACACAGAAATTTCCGAATTGCAAACGGGTGATATCCCATTCTCATCTGCTTATAGTGTTGTAACCGGAACAACATCTGATGGCGCTGGCGCTCCGGTGTCTGCAGCGGCTGTTTCACTAACCAACCGCCGCACAGGTGTTTTGGAAACGATGACATATAGCGGCCAAACCGTTGTTTTTGACAATGGTGCGGGTGGATTATTTGCTTTTGAAGAAGCTATTTTGAATGGTGACTACGCTATTCCGGTTCCTGCAAACAATGTTTACACAGCCAATATCGAAGCGTTAGACGGCTCGCCTGTTGCGACCGGTAATATCAGCACATCTGCGATTGTTTCCGGTATTGCCGGGAATACGAGTTTCCCGGAAGAAGGCTACACACGACGTGACGCCGCAGTTGAGCTCAGGCCTAAAGAAGCGACGCCGTTCTATGTAGGGCGTTTTGGTAAATCCGACATTGATTTTGTTATCAATGAGGAAACAGTCCAGAGAAATGCGGGTGATATCACCTTTGGCGGAACAGGCGCGATTGTTGGTGCTTCAAGCATTCGTTATGCCGAAGTCTTTGATCGAGACGATGTTTTAGCAAGAATTGCAAATGGCGATATTCCTGTCGCAGGATTGGCGGAAACATTCTTGATTCAAGAGGCTGCAGCGACGTTTAGTTTCTCTCAAGGTGCTCTTGCAATCGGGACTCTTAATGAAGATGGTTTGGTTGAAATAAGCAGTATTTTGGGTTCAGAACGTGATGTTTTAGCACAAGATGGTGACGGTACACGTGTATCCTTCAGAGGATCACGCGGACTACCCTTCCGTATTAAATCCGCCTTTAACAGAGATCCAAACGCACAATTGTTTTTCTTATTGGATATCGACAATGTTCAAGCCGGACCAAATTCAGGTCTTCCACTTGGTTTTGTTGGTATTGATACCACAGTTAGCGGTACCTCATTCCTCTCATTGAACAATGGACCTTTGGCGCCGTTCGGTTCTACATTTGCCATGGAATTACGTTATGCGAATGATGGACGTCGTGTTTCGCCGTTTCTGACACGCTAGGGTATTTGAGCCTTATCTAATACATAGGCTTTCATACTAATTATTCTGGGCTTGTGGTTTCGGCCTCAAGCCCTTTTTTGTGAGATTTGCAAAAGGGTTTATTAACTGTGTTTGGCTAAATTTATCTTTAGGATGAGGCTGAATAATGACATGAAACCGCTAACCGCGTTTGTGACTATAATCTTTATGGTTCTTTTGGCATCACGCGTTGCAGCGGCGACAATTGACCGACCCTTTTTCAGGGCAGGGCCTGTCATTATTGTCTTTTCAGGCGCAGACTTCATTGAGAATAGTGGCGAGGCACCTATCGTCCATGATTTTATTCTTTTAGATGGTGTTGCATCGGGGAGCGAAGGTAATGACCTCATTGCGGCTGATGGTGTACCTGTCAATTTCCCCTTTGACCCTATTAGCGACGGAACATCCGGGGGGTGGCCTTTCGAAATTATAAATCCAACATTTGGTGGGCAATACAACAATAATCCTTCATTCCAGATGCTCGATCAGAATGACAGCTATACCCAATTTGGACTGGATGAAACGACCGATATTGATTTGCTTGGAAATCAAGTGAGATTCGCGTGGTTTTTTGTGGCGTCGAATGCGCCCTTTGATATTTTTGCGCAGGCCGCAAATTTAAAGGCCGAGGGTGACTTCTCAGGACTTGATCTCTCTAATATAACTTATCAACTCCTTGTCAGAAGTCCCGCATCTTCTTCGATTGGGCAGCGTTCTCAAAACCCTTCGGTTGGCGGGCAAGGTGTTGTCATCGGTAATAATTCGCAATTATGGACATTGGAAGATTTGAACGGTGCACCTCAAAAAGTATTTGATGGAGGCCGTAAGACAGCGCGCACGAATGGGACTTTGGCCCAACAAGCCGCAGGTTTTGCGTCCGTCTATAATCTGCGCGGTGCAGGTATAAATGGCAATAATTATGATTTGTCGATGGGTACGGGTATCCTTAGCGCGGATGTAATATACACGATATATGCCCCTTAACCCGTTGAATTAGCTATCTAATGCATCTGCTAAAAGCTGGTCTAGTCGCTCAATATTGGCGCCGGAAACATAGTCTTGGTTAACAAAGAAAAACGGCGTTCCTGTTAAGGCAGGAATACGGTTTGACAGCAGCAACGTATCTTCGATTTGGCGATCAATCGCGACATCTGCCATATCGGCATCAAATTTCTTCATGTCCAAGCCTGCGTCTTCGACGATTTCTCGAATACGGTCAGGACTGAGACTGCGCTCTTTCATGAGAGCGAAGTGGACGGGTGTATATTTTCCTTGGCGTGCGGCCGCTAAGGCGGCTTTCGCGGCTGTACGAGACGTGCGTGAACGATTGTCTAATATAGGAAGCTCTTTGAAGATAATTTTTACATCATCAGGGTGTTCTTCCATCACATTTTTAACCCAGTCCGTCGAGTTTTTACAAAACCCACAATTATAATCGAAAAATTCGACAATCGTGACTTTTGCGTCCTCTGGCCCAATCACAACATCGCGGGGGTCATTAAATATCTGGTCTGAAACGGCTTCAATAGCTTCGCGATCAGCGCGTGTTTCAAGCTCAATTAAGGCTTCACGGATGATTTCAGGGTTTTCCATAAGGTAGTCTTTGATGATCTTTTCAACTTCCGTTTTTTTGAGATCACTCGGGCCAGCTTGAGCGCAGCCGCTAATAGAAAAGGCCATAACAATCGCAGATGCGGCCAAAAATAAATGTTTCATGAGGGACTCATCCATTAAAATTTGAACGTCACATAACAGTAAGACGTTAAAAAGTATTGAGAGAAATTACCAAGGTGTTGAGCGTTCACCCGTTTGTGAAGTTGTCACGGTAAGGGGTTTTGGCCCTCTGCTCCGACTACGCGTGTTGGCAAGCTGTGCATCTGCGACAACGATAATGTCAGACGCCCGACGCCACTGAGGTTGATCACGGGCTAGGTCTTCTTGCGCACGTTTCGCAAAAGAGCGTGCACGTTGAATGTCTCCAATAGCATAGAAGCGTTCTGCACTTGCATATTTCGCCAATGCATCATTTCCCTGTTGGCCATAGGCGGTTGAGAGTAGGTACCAGCCATAGCTGTTATCACGTTCATATTGTAAAGCTGACTTAATTAAATCCACAGCTTCCTGAACTTGGACAGTTTCACGTGTCTCAAGTAGTGACTGAGCCAAGGCGATTTTCAAGAGTGGCGCATCGGGTTTTAATTCAAGCGCCCGCCGAGCAGACGGCAAGGCGTCTTCGCGTTGCCCACTTTCATAAAGAATTTGTGCTTTCAACTCATGAAAATATGGGTTCTCAGGTTCCTCATTAATCAACGAATCGATCTCTTTAATTGCAGCGCGCAAGTCTGCAGATCGGAAATAGGCAACGGAACGCGCATAGCGCGCATATTGGCTCTGATCTGACAACGGATAGCGTGAAAAGACAATCTGCGGTCCTTCAAGGAAGCCACGTAATTTTGCCTTCATCATTTCATGATCATGTTGGTCATCAGGAGAGTCCAAAACATTTGTATAGGGACTTTCCTCAACACGCTCTCTAAGTGCATCAATTCGGTTGGATGAAAGGGGATGGCTTCTGAAATAGGGATAACGACGCGCTTGTGATAATACTTCTTGAGCCCGAAATTTTTCAAAGAAAGCAATAAGCCCTTGTCCGGATTGGCCGGTGGCTTCCATAAAATTCATCGCATATTGATCCGCAGAGGATTCGTTTATACGAGAATAGGCCAGCACTTCTAATGTCCCAAATTGTGTTGAGCCCCCCAAAATGAGCGCGCCTGCTCCCCCTTCGCCAGCCAGAATGGCCGCAATCCCGAGGCCGGCTGCAATGAGCATGGAGCCATAAGCGCTGCGATTGCCGTAATCGGATCGCACAATATGGCCGCCAACGATGTGACCTGCTTCATGGGCGATAACGCCTTTCAGCTCATTAGGGTTTTGGGCCTCCAGAATAAGTCCGCTGTGCAAAAATATATTTTGCCCGCGCGTGACGAAAGCATTCAACGAGTTGTCATTTACAATATAGAGATCAACCGAACGTGGCGATAGACCTGCTGCGCGTAGAATAGGCACCGTGAATTCTTCAAGTGTTTCTTCTATTTCTGTATCGCGAAGCAATGATTGTGCACTGGCATTCATGACGGGTAAAAATGCGCATGTTAAGGCCAACATACTCACTTTGAGACCGCGTAGTAGAGCTTTAGACCGCACGATATAAAATCCTATATAATTCGAACCTATAGTCTCAAAGCTAGTCTATAGGGTCAAGTTAAGCAGGTGTAACAATACAGTGACTGAAATAAGGCTCAGTCACGGTTTATATATGTTCTGATTTACTTTTTACGGTTCCACCAACCACGTTTTTTTTTAGCAGGTTTCGCCTCAGAATCTGTTTTGATCTCTGCTGTCGGCTCTGCCTTCGGAGCTTCGTTTTTGACTTCAGGTTTTTGAAGTTCAGCTTCCGCCGCCGGTGCCTTTTTTGCAGGTGCTTTTCGTGAACGCGCAGGTTTAGCCGCGACAACTTCCGTTTGAGGGGCTTCGGCAGGTTTTTTTGGTGTCGCGCGACGACGCGTTGTTTTCGCCGCAGGTTTGTCTGCTGCTTTGTCTGCTGTAACCTCAGCCTCAGGTTCAACCTTTGGAGACGTTTTTTTGGCAGCCGCTTTACGTTTTGCCGGCGCTTTCTTGGTTTTTACTGCCTGAGCAGACGCTACATCAGTCGAAGGCTTCGTTGGAGCCCGTCGACGACGTGTCGATGCTTTTGCTACAGTTTTCTCTTCTACGACAGGTTCCGCTTCCTTTGGGGTAGCTTTCTTAGCGGGCGCTTTGCGGGTTCGCTTCGGTTTTTCTGTGCTCTCGATTTCAGCGTTTTTAGCAGGTGCTTTTTTCGCTGCAGTCTTACGCGTGGACTTCGGTTTTTCTTCACTAACCTCCCGCGCTTCAGCTTTTGGTTTGCGCGAAGGCGCGGCACGGCGCGTCCCTTTTACAGCCCGCTTGAGTTTCTCAGTGACACGCTCTTCTTGCTCAACAGGCCCATCGATTTGTACAGCCTTGCTTTCGTGTGCCTTATTTTTGGAAGGCGCGCGACGACGGCGTGACGAGCGCGATTTAGACGCGTCTTCATCGACTTTCTTGGCTTCAGGCACAGGCGTTGTCTCTGCGGATACCGTTACATCTTGCGCTTCGGATGTGCGGGCAGGGGCTTTACGCGTTCTGCGGCGTCTGGACTTCGGCTTTTCGTCATGGGTTGCAGGATCAATCACTTTCAAGCTTTCCGGCTCGCCTGATGTTTCACCTGATTTGTTTTTAGAAGAGGTTTCATCAACATTTTCGTCGCGATTACGTGTACGTCCACGGCCACCGCGGCGTCCACGACGTCCACGGCGCTTGCTAGAACGTTCGGCCTCTGATGTTTCGCTTTGAACGACTTTCGTATCTGTCTCTGTTTCATCCGCGTCCTCGTCTTCGTCTTTATCCTCAATAGGTGCTATTTTCTTCGGCGCATTCTGTTCAATTTGACGTTGACGACGGAATTCTTTTTCGATTTCTTCTAAAGGATCCGGTCCTTTTCGGTTTTTCTTCTCTAAAACCTCAATCTCATAATCCGGACGTATGAGGTCTTCTTCTGCCGCGACTTCGGTAAAGACACCGCCATTTTGGTCAACTTGTGTCAACAAATCGCGCTTCTCATTTATAAGGTAGAACGCGACGTCCGGAGACACTTTCAAGCGAATACGCTCGGCTTCACCACGAATGGCTGTTTCCTCAACGGCGCGAATTGCGGCAAGGGCGCTGCTTTCCACAGTACGTTTACGACCTACGCCCGCACAATGTGGGCAGCTTGTTGTCGAGCCTTCCAACAAGCTGCGACGGCGACGCTGGCGTGAGATTTCCATTAAGCCAAATTGCGAGATACGGCTGGTTTGGATGCGCGCACGGTCTTGTGTCAGAGCATCTTTCATTTTGCGCTCAACAGCGCGGTTGTTTTTGTGCTCATCCATATCGATAAAGTCGATAACGACGAGTCCGGCCAAATCACGCAGACGCATTTGACGGGCGATTTCTTCGGCGGCTTCCATATTGGTTTTCAACGCTGTGCGCTCAACATTCCGTTCTTTCGTTGATCGGCCTGAGTTCACATCAATCGAAACCAAAGCTTCTGTCGGATGGATAACAAGATAACCACCTGATTTGAGCTGAACGAGCGGCGACAGGCTATTTTCGATTTGACGTTCGACTCCATAACGCAAGAATAGCGGTATATCTTCTTTATATTGCTTCACAAATTTCGCGTGGCTCGGCATCAGCATTTTGATGAAGGCTTTGGCGGTTTTATAGGCCTCTTCGCCCTCAACCAGAACTTCGTCGATGTCTTTATTATAGAGGTCTCGAATAGAGCGTTTGACCAAATTGCCTTCCTCATGAATGAGGGATGGGGCGATGGATTTTAAGGTTTCCTCACGAATGTCGCTCCATAAACGTGCTAAATACTCATAATCACGTTTGATTTCGACTTTGGTGCGTTTGGCGCCCGCTGTGCGGACAATGACACCCATGCCTTGAGGGACTTCCATCTCACTCATGACGGATTTCAGACGCTTACGGTCTGATCCATTTGCAATTTTACGGGAGATACCACCTCCGCGCGGTGTGTTCGGCATAAGGACACAATAGCGCCCTGCGAGCGACAGATATGTTGTCATCGCGGCGCCTTTATTGCCCCGCTCTTCTTTGACGGCTTGTACAAGCAAGATTTGACCGCGTTTTATGACTTCTTGAATTTTATAGCGGCGACGCGACATGCGTTTGCGGCGTGTACTCGCGACTTTGGCTTGCTCGTCTGCGACTTCGGCGTCGCTTTCGTCTGCCGCGTCATCTTCATCAGGATCAATATTTTCGTCGCGATCTTCTTCGTCAGCTATTTCACCCTCTGCGGCATCTTCTTCTTCATCGGCCACAGCCTCGAGCTCTTCTTCCTCAGCCTCAAGGAGAGCCATGCGGTCCTCATAAGGGATCTGATAGTAATCCGGGTGGATTTCAGAGAAGGCGAGGAAGCCGTGGCGATTTCCGCCATACTCAATAAAGGCGGCTTGTAAGGAAGGCTCTACGCGAGTGACGCGGGCGAGATAGACATTTCCGCGAAGCTGGCGCTTGTGGCGGCTTTCAAAATCTAATTCTTCAACGCGATTGTGATCGACAATAACGACGCGTGTTTCCTCCGGGTGGGAGGCGTCGATAAGCATTTTCTTTGACATGGGAAACTCCGTTGCGCCTCGCAATTACGCGCATTTCAGGCGGTAAAAGGGGCTGCATGTGATTTATAAAATAGGGTGTGTCGGCGCGCACAGACAATCCTGCCTGACCCATAAACCCCGTAGGGTGGTCATTCGGCCCGGATTGCGTCTTATTGAACTTATATGCGTGCATCAAAACTCTCAAAACCGCAGATGAAGCGTGCAATAGGCACGATCTGCGCTGACAAGATTTTGGCAAAGGAGGTCCATTTATGGGTTCCGCACCTTTTGACGAGTGTCGGTGCCGTACTTATCATGAATCATCTTTGCCCTATAAGTGGCCGCTTTGCAAAGCATTATTCACACTGAAAAGACGTCTATGCACTGCGACTGTAACTTGCCAGCCCAAATGATATGCGCTGTAAGGCTTTATTCACCCTAATGCGTGCAAAGATAGGTCATGAGCTCACTCACAAAAGCCTTATCACTCATATTGCTCACGTTGTTTTGCGTTAGTCTGTCTGCTGTCAGCGCTTGGTCAAACCCTGAGGTTATGCCGCGACTCAAGCCAACTTTAGTTGTTTCGCCTGAAAGGCCTCAAATAGAGCATCATGTCGTGCCTGTGCAGATGCCGCGTTACTTTGATGACTCCGTCCCTTACCCCCGGCTTGCGCCGCATTTAAACGGCAAGATAAAGACGAAACCTGTTATCTTTATAGATCCCGGGCATGGTGGGCGCGACCCCGGCGCTATTGGTGTAGCCGGCACCCATGAAAAAGTTATCACCACCAAGGCATCTCAGAGCTTGAAGGCTATGTTGGAAAAGACAGGGCGTTACAAGGTTGTGCTGACCCGTCAGAAAGACGTTTACCTCGATCATGAGACGCGCTTGCGACTAGCCCGTGAGGGCGGTGCCGATCTCTTTATTTCCGTGCATGCCGATAGCGCGGGTAATAAAACGGCTAAGGGGGCCTCTGTTTACACATTAGCCGATCGTGCGAAAGGGCGTTCCAAGCGACTGGTGAGTAATACGCAAAACTGGATTATGGATATCGACCTGTCCAAACAATCGGATCCGGTGGGCGATATTCTCGTCGATTTGGCACAGCGCAAAACAGAGAGCCAGTCAGAACAATTTGCGGATATACTCATAGAAGAACTTAGCGCTTCGACCCAACTCGTAGGAAACTCCCACAGACGGGCCGGATATTTTGTGCTATTGGCGCCCGATGTGCCCGCCGTCTTGCTGGAGCTTGGGTTCCTGTCTAATACGGAAGATGAAAAACTCCTCAATAAGCAGAGTCATCGTGATAAAATTATGAAATCTGTCGTGAAGTCTATTGATCGTTACTTTGGTGAGGCACAATAGTGGTGATGGGCTATCTGCAGAATAGGGTTTGCGCCTGACATGCAGACCAGTATGGTCTTAGTATCGCCCAAATCATTGCTCAAATCTGTAAGTGATTCTAAAGGTATTTGCTGAGAACATGTCTAAATTTTTGCGTATTTTGAAATGGTTAGTTGCAATCGGATTTGCGCTCGGATTGATTTTATCCGTTTTTCTCTTCATTTATGTTGTGCGCGCGACCAAAGACCTGCCGACACTTGAAGCTCTCAAAGAATATAAACCGCCTGTTATGTCACGCGTTCATGCAGGTGATGGGAAGCTTATCAGTGAGTTTAGAACAGAGGCGCGCGTTTTCGTACCGATTGAATCTGTCCCGCAAAAACTACAACATGCATTTGTCGCCGCCGAGGATCAGCGTTTTTACAAACATGATGGTTTTGATGAAAAAGGTTTTGCGCGTGCGATGCTTGCCAATATCGGCCATGTTATCAATGGCCGTCGCCTTGAGGGTGGGTCGACGCTCACGCAGCAAGTTGCGAAAAACTTTCTCGTGGGTGATCAACGCAATATTGATCGGAAAATTCGCGAGGTTGTGATTGCGCGTCGTATTGAAAAGGCGATGAGCAAAGACCAAATCCTAGAACTCTATCTTAATGATATTTATTTCGGGCGGGGCGCTTATGGCGTTGCGGCGGCATCCCTTAATTATTTCGGAAAGCCGATGAAGGATTTAGATTTGGCTGAAATTGCCTATCTGGCTGTTTTACCGAAAGCTCCGTCGAATTACCAAATTAGCGATCCCGTTAAGAAAGAACGCGCTCTTAATCGTCGTGCCTATGTCATTAATCGCATGGTTGAAGACGGTTACGCCGAGAAAACTGAGGGCGATCTCGCAAAAGCAACCGATATCGTCCTAACTGACAGACTGGAGGGAGAAGAATACCTCGCAGCGGAATATTTTGTTGAAGAAGCGCGAAAGCAGATCTCTCAACTTTATGGTTATGATGAACTCTATTCGGGTGGGCTCTCTATTCGCACGACCTTGGATACAGCTATGCAACTTAATGGTCGACGCGCCCTGCGCCGTGGCTTGGAAATGATGGATCGTCGCCATGGGTATCGAGGGCCTTTGGCGTCTTGGGATAATTTGGATGATTGGAAGATACGCTTAGCTGATTTTAACGCACCCAAGGATATTGAGGGTTGGAGGGTAGCCGTTGTTCTTGAGGTCGCGAATGACAAGGCGTCTTTAGGGTTTGCTCCGGAAGAGGTTGCCGAAGGTGAAGAGATATCTACAGAAGACGTACTTGGCACGATGCTTCTTGCTGATATTGCATGGGCTAAAAAAGCTTTGCCAAAAGGCTTAGTGGGGCCGGATGTTAAGTCCGTGAAAGAGGTTGTTACTGTTGGCGATATTATTCTTGTGCAACGTAAGGAAGACACAAGTGAATATAACCTCAGACAAATCCCCAAAGCCAATGGTGGGTTAATCGCTATGGATCCGCATACGGGCCGTGTTTTGGCGTTGGTTGGCGGATATAGTTTCGAACAAAGCCAGTATAACAGAGTGACGCAAGCAAATCGCCAGCCTGGATCTGCCTTCAAGCCTTTCGTTTACGCGGCGGCTTTGGATAATGGCTTCACACCCGCTGATCAGGTTTTGGACGCGCCTTTCGTGATTGAGCGAAAAGATGTGCAATGTGAAGAAAACGAGCGCGGCACTTTAGAACTCAGAGGTGTATCTGAGGATCGCGAGCAAAGTGGAGGCCCGGCTTTTAAGGATGAATGCGAGCGCTTTTATAAGCCCTCAAACTATAATGCAGGTAAGTTTTATGGGCTAAGCACATTACGTCTGGGAATCGAAAAATCGCGCAACGCGATGACAGTACGTTTGGCTAATGATATTGGTATGGCGCCGATCATGGATATCAGCAAACGGTTTGGAATTTACGACGACCCTAAACCTGAACTGGCTTGGGCTTTGGGGGCCGGGGAGACAACGCTTTTAAAATTAGCGACTGCGTATTCTCAAATGATAAATGGCGGTAAAGCCGTTCAGCCCACTATTTTGGACCGCGTGCAAGATGGGAAAGGCAATACGATTTTTGTTCACGGAGATGAAGTTTGCGAGACCTGTCAGCAAGAGGATTTCTTAGGTGGGCTGCCCCCTTTATTGCCTGATATGCGGGAGCAGATCATTGATCCTGTGACGGCCTATCAAGTGACTTATATGATGCAGGGCGTGGTTGAGAACGGCACAGGCGCTCGTCTACGCAGCCTTGAGCGCCCGCTGGGGGGTAAGACAGGTACGACGAATGATTCAATCGATAATTGGTTCATGGGTTTTTCTCCCGACCTCGTCGTTGGTGTTTATGTGGGGGTCGATACACCCGAACAAATGGGATTTGAAACAGGTAGCTCATCCGCAGTTCCCATTGTCCAAGACTTCTTAACCGAGGCACTCAAAGACACGCAGCCTGTCCCGTTCCGTATTCCTGAAGGTGTGACTTTGGCCCCTGTGAATAGAGATACAGGTGTGACTTCTTATATTGGGGCGCCAAACTTTATTCTGGAGGCCTTTAAGCCCGGCACAGAGCCAAGCATTAGCGGTTTGTCCTCAAATATTCGCGTTGGTAGCGGCACAGATACACTCTCCGCTTACAGCTTTCGGACAGGGGACAATTTGAATGAGGATAGAGAAACAGTCTTGGATATTGAGCCAACAGGTGAAGATGTTGAAAGCGATATACTATCTGAAGGTCTGCCTGAAACGAATGAAGGTATTGAGGCTGGCGTTGAGATGCCTTCGCCCATGCCTGTTTCCGACAGAACAGTATCAGGCGTTACACCCTCTGTACCTACAGACCCCCAAGACGCAGAGTCTGAAAAGGAAGCTGAGCCCGAACCTATTGACGATGGACTTTATTAGTCTAAATCACCGCTATGCGTGCTGATATTGCCCAAATGAAATCTGATATTGAGCAGTCGATTGAGCTGCTGAGGAGGCGTCTTTGACTGGGAGCCTTCAGAACAGCGCCTTGCCGAACTAAATGCTTTGACGGAAGGCCCTGATTTTTGGGACGATCCACAGAAAGCCCAGATACTCATGCAAGAGCGGGCCCGTTTGGAAAATGCCTTCGAGGCTATTAGGTCTCTGGAAACGGATCTATCTGACAATATTGAACTTGCAGAACTGGCTGAAATAGACGGCGACACCGAGATGCAAGACGCCGCTGCTGACGCCCTTATCGTGGTGAAATCCAAAGCTGATGAAGCTGAGCTAGAGGCGCTTTTATCAGGCGAAGCTGACAGCAATGATTGTTTCGTTGAAATTCATCCCGGCGCGGGGGGGACTGAAGCGCAAGACTGGGCAGAAATGGTGTTGCGCATGTACACACGCTGGGCCAATTCCCGCGGGATGAAGACAGAGGTGATTGAATATGAAGATGGCGATGGGGCAGGTATAAAATCTGCCACAATCAAGGTCAAAGGGCATAATGCCTTTGGTTGGCTTAAAACCGAGTCAGGCGTGCACCGATTGGTACGGATTTCGCCTTATGACAGTTCCGCGCGTCGGCATACGAGTTTCGCGTCTGTGTGGGTCTATCCCGAAATTGACGACACAATTGAGATTGATATCAATGAGTCTGACTGTCGGGTGGATACGTACCGCGCGTCAGGCGCGGGCGGACAGCACATCAATAAAACGGACTCCGCTGTTCGGATCACGCATGAACCGACAGGTATTGTTGTTCAGTGCCAAAGTGATCGTAGTCAGCACAAAAATCGCTCTCAGGCATGGGACATGCTCCGTGCCCGCCTTTATGAAAAAGAGCTACAAGAGCGTGAAGCGGCAGCGCAAGAACAAGCCGATAATAAGTCTGAAATCGGATGGGGGCACCAAATCAGATCTTATGTGCTACAGCCATATCAAATGGTCAAAGACCTACGAACAGGCGTAGAAACGTCAGACACATCAGGTGTTTTGGATGGTAAACTTGATCCGTTTATGGCCGCGGCTTTGTCAGCGCGTGTGAGTGCTGACGCTGAAGACTAAAAGATCCGATTAAGCCTTTTTCTCGGCAGGTTTAGATGGCGTATTGGTCGCTCCAGGACCGGATTTACGCGCGCATTTTCCATCAAAGAAAGCCCCGTTTGCAATCATCAACTGGTCCTGCACAAGATCAGCTTGAACATTCGCTGTTTCGGCGAGCTCAATCGTATTGGCGTCAACTTTGCCTGTTATTTTCCCACGGACATGCACATTGGTTGCTACGACTTTACCATTGATAATACCTTGTTCACCAATCGTGACATTACCAGCTTTGATATTGCCGTCCAAACGACCGTCAATCTGCACGTCACCATCCGTTTTTATATCACCTGTAATTGTGATATCGCGACCGAGAATTGAAGGGGCAGAATTGGTAGGTCTTGTCACAGGTATTGATGCTTTCTTGGGAGCTTCGGGGGTAGGTGTCCCAGTATTTGTTTTATTGAACATATAGTCCGGCCTTTAAAAATTTTTCAGGATCAAAGACGCGTCCCTGAAAATGAACTTCATAGTGCAAATGGGTAGCAGTGCTGCGTCCTGTTGAACCCATACCGCCTATCTTGTCACCTTTTTTAATCTTTTGCCCGCGTTTTACGTAAGTTTTATTAAGGTGGGCATAGCGTGTCACAAAACCATGTCCATGATCAATTTCGACTACACGACCATAGCCTCCGTTTCTTCCGGAGAAAGAGATAACACCATCCGCTGTCGCAATGATTGGCGTTAGCGTTTGGCCTCCAAAATCTAAGCCCTCATGAAAAGTCGGGCGATTTGTGAAGGGATCCCGACGCATGCCGTAGCGGCTTGTTTTGTAGGTTTCGACACCAACAGGGTAACCGAGAGGCAATGACTCAAGGGCGCTATCAAGGGCTTCTGCCTCTGCAAGTCTTGCTTGGATGCTGGCAATGCGGGAACCAAATGTACCGTTTGGGAGGGCAATTTCTGAACCGTCAAGTGGTACGTAGAGTCCGCCCTTACCAAAGGGGCCTTGTTTCAAAATTGTATCGACCTGCATATCTGTTGCGCGGATGACTGCGCGATTACGCTCAATCCGTTCTAGTGTTTTTGTTTCTGCAGCGACTAGAATTTTATTTTGTGTTTGATCAAGATGGTTAAGAGAACGATCAATCGTTAAACCCGTTTCGGCAAAAGCCTCAGGTACAATAGCTTTGCGTGCAACGCGTGGCGCTGGATCTCTTAAAGTGGGGGCCATTAAAACACGATTAGAAGCATATTTAACCGTTGGTACTATATCTAAAGTCGTCACGGGTTCCGATTTTACCAATTTTGAAATGACCTGATGCTTTGCTTCAAAGCTTTTTGCCATTGTCTCAAAGCTTTGCTTTTGTTCAGCCAACATAAGCTCTGCATTCAATTGTTTGGCGCGCTCATCGGCCAACATGCGCTCATAACGGGCTTCAATACGCTTCACTTCTTTCGCGGGGGCACGGAGCGGATTGTGACCCCAGAAGAGATTGAACATAGTGACGAGGCACCAAAGTGACATTGCCGCCAAAACAGAAACAAAGGCGATCTGGATACGAGTCGAGAAGACATAATATTTTACTTCACCACCTGACCGGAGGTAAATTTGACGCTCTGGAAAGTGTTGAAGGATACGCTGGCGCACATCCCCGACGACGTCATTTATCATGCTTCCCCATCCGATCTCACTTTTGCTTTCTGCTTAGACCATGAACGGTATAAATAGTTCAAGACTTTTTACAGGTTCTAAACAGTTATGTTATGTTAATAAAATTCTATATTTATGGTTAACACTTCGATAATGGTTTGTAGTATCCCTCAGTTAAGCCCGCCAAAGTGCGGGCCTGTATATTAAAGGGGGGCTTTAATTTACCTGCAAAATAAGTATTCACCATCTCATGGAAATAGGGTTTTGGGTCTTTCTTCAGTCGTTTTGAAATAGTTTGGAACCAAAAGGCCCCAATTTTTACATGCCCGATTTCTTCGTTATAGATGATTTCAAGAATTTCCACACTAGCCTTATCTCCAACGGCTTGGAGTTTTTTGATCATGCCGGGCGTCACGTCCAACCCGCGTGCTTCTAAGACCAAGGGTGCAATCGCCAGGCGCCCTGCGATGTCATGCCTTGTGTCGTAGGCGGCTTCCCATAAGCCATTATGGGCAGGGTGATCGCCATAAGCCATATTGAGATCGCTGAGACGACTTGATAAGAGTTTGAAATGCTTGGCTTCTTCGGCGCAAACACGAGTCCAATCATGGACAAAATCCGTTTGAAGTCCGTTTTCTAAGAGCGGGTGTAATGAAAAGCGCGCAATCATATCCGCGGCGAGATCGATCGCGTTTAACTCAATATGAGCGATAGCATGGAGCAAGGCCCCGCGCCCTTCGGAAGAACCAAGCCGTCGCCGAGGCACCTCACTCGGGGCGACCAATACGGGCTTATCCGGCCTTGCGGGGTTTTCTGGTATCACGCTTTTCGGACTGACTAGGACACTTTTGTCCGAGCCCAGCCAATCTTTACGCATAGACAGGGCGGCTTCAGCTTTCGCGACCGGGGATTTAAGCCTGAGAATATCACAGGCTTGATTTATAACATTAGACTGCATGCGGAACTAAAGCGCTTTGACGGCCTCTAAAACAGCTTCAACATGACCTTTCACCCGCACTTTTCGCCAGATTTCGCGAATCGTCTGATCGGGCCCGATAAGATATGTGGCGCGTTCAATGCCCATATAGGTTTTTCCGTACATGGATTTTTCAACCCAAACGCCATATTTTTCAACAATGTCGCCTTCCGTGTCCGCACCAAGGCGAAGTTTCAAATCATGTTTGGCAATGAATTTATCATGCTTGGCGGCTGTATCCTTTGACACGCCGATGATCGCACAATTTAGCGCGTCGAATTTATCCTTAAGCTCGGAAAACCCAATGGCCTCTTTTGTGCAACCCGGTGTGTCGTCTTTAGGGTAGAAATAGAGCACAACAGCCTGCCCTTTATAGTCACTGAGAGAAACGGGCTTACTGCCATCACCCTCTACAGAAAAATCTGGGGCTTTATCACCAATTTTTAAGTCGCTCATTCTACGCTCCTGTTACATGTTGTATGCAATTACATACGGGCCCATAGCCAGAACAGTTGTCGGGCGCTAGAGCAAGTTAAAGATGGTCGATGTTTTAACGGATATAGCAGAGGATGATACGCTCGACGCCACACCTGTGGCGGAGCGTGATGTTTTCTTTTGGGTGAAGCTCATTAGCTATCGCCTCTGGAGACTTAGTGCCGAATTTGGCGCCGTTGTCATGGGTCTTGCGATCATTTGGCTCTATGGTCTCTCCTTTCTTTTGACGCAACAGAGTGTCGATATTTCAGGCGCGCGTAGCAATATGGGTCTGCTTTTTGCTGATGCTGTTGTGGGTGCTGGCGTCGATATTCCGGATATGAGGCTTGATTGGTATCCTGCAACGGATGACATTGTGTTTACCGGGCGTAATATCGTGATTAACACGAATGACGGGGCAGAGATGCAAAGATTGGCAGAACTGCAAAGTTTTTTCCCGCTTAGGGATGTCCGCAAAGGGGTTATGATTCCTCGAAAGCTTGTCCTCGAGGGCGGTGAAGTCAGTTGGATTGAAGACGAGGAGGGACGAATAAAGGCGGGCTTAGGTGCGCCCGATGCGCTCGGCCGCTTGGGGCCAATATGGGAGGGTCGCCGTGCGACCGCGCGGACCCGAGGCACATTGAACCTAGAGGGTCTTGACTCTGTCCAAGTTAGAGGGGCAACGGCCTATTATATCAATTCTACGAATGATCTGGAGCTTTTGCTCAGTGACATCGCTTTTAGTTTCGACAGACATTCAGACATTTTGAATTTTGGTATTCAGGGCAATTTAGAACAGCGCGGCGAAGCGAGCGCGGCACCCGTTAGTCTGAAGGTGCAAACAGATGAACAGTTTCAATCATTTGCAGTTGTATTTGAAGGTGAGAATATCAATGTTGCGGATGTGGGCCCTAATAACGGCCGCTTTGCTCAACTTACAGCTTTAGATGCTCCACTTCAACTCAGAGGGGGTTTTGATTTTGACCGTGAAGACGGGCTCAGTGCCGCTACCTTGGATATTGAAGTTTTTGAAGGCGCTGTGATGATACCCGGCTTTGAGACACCTTACGCGATTGAGCATTTCGTGGCTTCAGCCGTTTTAGACACTGGTCAGTCTGAAATGACGATTAAAGCCTTTGACTTGCAATCATCCAAAATTGATTTTTCGTCTGTTGGTAAAGTCTCTGACCTCGGGGCGATAAATGATGGGGATATAAATTCCTCTCCGCTGTTTGATCTCAATTTTAAAACGCTCTCACTTGATTTCATGCCCATTCTTGAGGGGCCACTGCTCTTGAAATCTGTCGACATAGAAGGCCGTCTTGATGCTGATGACCAAACCTTGGCGATCGAATCCTTAAAAATAGATCGTGGAACACACGCGATCGCAGGGACGCTTTTTGCGAAAAGAAATAAAAGCGGTGGTTTTGAAACAATCAAGACAAAGGGCGATATGTCAGGTGTATTATCACCGTCAGAGCTCCTGCAAATATGGCCTGTTAAATTTGCCGATGGTGCTCGTCGGTGGATTGAACGCTCCGTTATTGCAGGGAAGGTTGATAGCCTGTCTTTTGAGGCTGAGTTTGGTTCAGATGCGCAGGGTTTTTTCTCGGAACGCTTGATGGAGCTGGATTTTTCCGTTCGCGACGGCGCTGTGCGCTACATATCAACGATGACCCCGTTAACGGAAGCCTCAGGTAAGGCGCGCATCGCCAATAATGCCTTGGTTTTCGAATTGGATAAGGGGCGTATCGGTGATGTAGTGGCTCTTCCCAGTCGTGTTGATATTCCACGTTTGCGTCCAAAGGGTGGGAATTTAATTGTTGCGCTTAATGCCGATGGTCAAGCCTCTGATATGTTGGCACTTATCAATCAAGAGCCTTTTAAATTTGCTGACCGTTACGATGTCGACCCACAAACGATTGAGGGGCAAGGGCAAGTCTCATTGACCATCACGCGTCCGCTTCTTGAATTTTTTGACCGTGACCGCATTAATTATGCTGCGAAAGGTAATTTAACAGGCGTCAGCGCCCCTTTTCGAATCGGGCCGCATCAACTCAAAAACGGGGATGTTGCTTTGGATATTGATAAGGTTGGGTTGCGCGTGGATGGCCCCGTAAATATTGGACCTTGGCGGACGAATTTAGAGTGGCGAGAAACGTTTGATAATGGCCTGACGCCGACGCGTTACCGTGTCTTTGGTCAGATGGAGCATACCATATTAGATGAATTAGGCTTGGGACTTCGGGAGTATTTTGATGGTTCAATCGGCGTAGATATCAATGCGACAGGTTCGGGCGTGAATATTCAATCGTCTGTTTTGGAGGCTGATCTGACGGATACTGAAATCACTTTTGGCGAGTTTTGGAATAAACCGCTAGGTGAAAAGGGGCTTGTGAAGGCCTCTCTTACACGCGGTGAACAGGGTACGACATTCCAATCCATAAACGTCACAGCGCCTGAGCTAGCCATGCAAGGACGTTTGTCATTAACGCCAAAATATGCGTTGCGGGAGCTATTTTTGGACAGGTTTATCGTCGCAGATGTAGTTGACGGCGCTTTGCAGGTGCGACCTGATACTGAGAGAGAGATGTTGTCAGCTTCATTGACTGGGAAACGGCTAGACGTGTCGACAATGTTGGATCGGTCTTTTTCATCTCAAACCTCTGCTGTCGACGTGCCTATATTGTTTAGCGCCAAACTTGATACGCTTGTCTTAGATCCTCTTTATGAGACACAAAACGCCTCGCTTTTATACAGCCATAACGGATTGGCCATGACGAGTTTGCGTCTATCCGGGGAGA
Source organism: uncultured Algimonas sp. (assembly GCA_964352855.1). Classification (GTDB taxonomy): domain Bacteria; phylum Pseudomonadota; class Alphaproteobacteria; order Caulobacterales; family Maricaulaceae; genus Litorimonas. The sequence continues at coordinate 54,126 of CAYGTR010000021.1, forward strand.
CAGAAGATGGCCCTATCTCTGCTGACTTAAAAACAGATACGCCCAATAAAACTAGAACCATGCGTGTGACCGTCCCCGACGCAGCGAAAGCCGTTGAAGCGTTTTTGGGAATAAAAAGTTTGCGTGGCGGAGAGATGGTCTTGACTGGCAATTTGCCATTGCCGGGCGAGGAAGGTGCCTATGTTGGCCGCGTGACCATAGAAGATTTCACATTATTGGAAGCGCCGATTCTGGCGCAACTGCTGTCACTTGGATCACTGACGGGATTATTTGATACTTTGTCGGGCGAAGGTTTGGGCTTTGATCGATTCGAGTCGCCATTTCAGCTTTTGGGAGGCGTTTTGACCATTCGGGATGCCAGCGTTTACGGCCCTGCTTTAGGTATGACAGGTGAAGGCAATATCAATTTGGATGAAGGGACAGTGGACATAGATGGTGCGCTTGTGCCGGCTTATACAGCGAATTCTCTGCTTGGTGACATTCCGGTGCTCGGTGATATTTTGGTGGGGAAAAAGGGGGAGGGTATATTTGCGCTGAGTTATGCCGTTGTCGGACCTTTTGAAGCGACACAAATTTCTGTGAATCCATTATCCGCTCTGACTCCCGGTTTTTTACGCGGCATATTCCGAAAGCAACGCGAAGACATGCCGGATATGGAAGAGCAAAAGCGCGTAGAAGAGCTCTTAGATGAAGCAAAAAAGGTTGCTCCGCCTCCGGAAGAGTAAGGTATGGCAGTCTAAACGATCTTAAGAAGCGCGTGTTTCTTTTTGCCGACTGAAATTTTCACGACACCGTTTTGAATATCGCTAGAAGATAAGAGGCGTTCGTGGCTGTCGACTTTGATATCGTTTATTTTCAAGGCACCAGCTTTGATGTGTCGGCGTGCTTCGCCATTAGACCCTGCTAATCCTAACAAAGTGGTCGCTGCCAAAACGCCCATATTATTGAGATCAGTCTCTGAAATGTCTTCGCTTGGCAAACCTGTTGCTGTGCCGCCCTCAAAAAATGTTTTTGTTGCTGTGTCTTCTGCCTCTTTGGCGGCTTTTGCACCGTGGAGGAGAGATGTTGCTTCATTCGCCAAGACGATTTTCGCTTTATTAATGTCTGCGCCTTTTAAGGCTTCCAATTCAGCGATTGAATTTAACGGTAAGTCTGTGAAAAGTTTCAGGAATTTACCGACATCGGCGTCTTCAGTATTGCGCCAAAACTGCCAATATTCATAAGGGCTTCGGACATGTTCTTCACTTATAGACGTGTCGCCGTTTAACCAGACAGCGCCATCGACGGTTTTCCCCATCTTTCCGCCGGAAGCTGTCGTGATGAGCGGTGTCGTAAAGCCGAAAACTTCTTTGCCTTCCATGCGGCGGGTCAGGTCAACGCCTGTAACGATATTGCCCCATTGGTCTGAGCCGCCTAATTGCAGGGTGCAGCTATAGCGTTTGTTCAACTCGACGAAATCATAGCTCTGTAAAAGAGGGTAGTTGAATTCCAGAAATGTCATGGGCAATTCATTTTCGAGACGGCGTTTGGCTGTCTCCATAGTCACCATGCGGTTGATCGTGAATTGCGTGCCGACAAGACGTAGAAACTCAATATAGCCCATTTTGTCGAGCCATTCGGCATTATCGACCATGATGGCGGCGTTAGGCCCATCAAAGTCCACAAATTTTGAAAAGACTTGCTTTATGCCGGCTTTATTCGTCTCAATCATCTCATCGGTCAGGATAGGGCGTGTCTTGTCCTTCATCGATGGGTCGCCGATTTTCGTTGTGCCGCCGCCCAAAAGAACAATCGGGCGTCCGCCTGATTTTTGCAGATGACGCAGCATCATGATTTGAACAAGAGACCCGACATGAAGACTCGGCGCGGTACAATCAAAACCGATGTAACCTGTGACAACAGAAGTCGCCGCGGCTTTATCAAGTGCCTCTTCATCCGTACATTGATAGAGAAAACCACGTTCCGTGAGCGTTTTCATCAGATCTGATTTGTAATCGGTCATAATATCCGTCTTAAATTGAACTCGCGGCTTTTATCAATCACGCAATTCATGTCAAAGATAAAGGTGATGGAATCAAAACGCTATATCGCTTTGGGATTAATGAGTGGCACGTCTCTGGACGGCGTCGATGCGGCGATCATTGAGACTGATGGCGAAACGATATTTGGGTTTGGGGATCGAATAACCATAGCAATGGGAGACTGTAACCCATTACCAGATGCGATAGTCAAAGCTTTGGAGTGGAAATTTAATGGACCGCCCCCAAATATATTCTCTAGTGCTGAAGTGTTCATAGATAATCTTCACATAGACGCTATTGCAAAATTAGAGACCGAAGAATTCGACATCATCGGTTATCATGGTCAGACAGTTTATCATCTGCCCGCTAAAGATGGTCAGAAAGGTCAAACGCTTCAACTAGGTAACGGTCAAACCTTAGCAACGAAGTTCGGCGTGCCTTGCGCGTATGACTTCAGAACAGCGGACGTGAAAGCCGGCGGGCAGGGCGCGCCATTGGCCCCGATTTATCATCAAGCTTTATGCCGATATTCCAAACTGGAAGGCCACATCGCTGTTGTAAATATTGGCGGCGTATCAAATGTGACCTTCGTTAACGGTGATGAGCCATTGATTGCCACGGATTGCGGCCCAGGTAATGGGCCCTTGGATAGTTGGATGACCTTAAAGGGCGCGTCGAATTATGACGCAGACGGTATTCGCTCTATGAAAGGCAACGCAGACTTAAATCGGATTGATGAATGGCTAAAGCGCGACTTCTTTAAACGTCCTATTCCAAGGTCTGCTGATCGGTATGATTTTGATGTAATAGCTAACATGCGCGATATGTCTTTAGAAGACGGCGCAGCAACGCTCGCGAGTTTTTGCGCGCAATCTATTGCGCGAGACCTTATTCCCTTTGCCCCTCAAACCATTATCGTTTGCGGTGGGGGGCGTCATAATCCTGCGATAATAGGCATGCTCGATATGCATACAGCAGGAAGAGTTATCAAAGCCGAAGATGTGGGTTGGGATGGTGATGCATTAGAAGCCCAAGCTTTTGCTTATTTAGCTGTCCGTAGCCTTCGCGGTTTACCCCTTTCATTCCCCGGCACGACAGGCGCGCCAAAGCCTATGACGGGCGGTGTGGTGGTGAGGCCCTAGAATATATTTTATCCTATCATTCTGCTTCAAGAGCGGAATGACAGTAAGGGTCAAACCCGTAACTATATAAGTATAGCCACTTGCTCCCCTCCCACCATCTGTTACTTTCCTTCAAAATTCTGGAGCTTTTATGTCTTTCACTCAACCTATTATTTTCAGCCTTCTGGCCGCGACCACTGTTCTGGCGTCTTGTAACAATACGAGCGTTGAGACCAACACGCAGCCTACCGCGCAGTCAGAAATGACCTCGCGCATCATCTCCAAAGACGATAAATTCACCTTTGCGAATTATGACGAGATCCAAATCACCCATTTGGATTTGAACCTAGATGTGAATTTCGACGAGAAGGTTTTGGACGGTGTCGCGACGATTGAATTTGAGCGTTTGAAAACAGGTGTGGACACGCTGGTCCTCGATACAAAAGACCTCACGATTCGTTCGGTGAGTTTGTTGTCTGGCGGTGAAACGGCTATCGTTGATTATACTCTTAGCGACGATGATGAAATACTTGGCCAGGCCCTTACAATTCCGCTTAATGCCGATACGGATAAGGTTCTGATTAGCTACCGCACCTCGCCGACTGCTGAGGGCCTGCAATGGCTCTCACCCGAACAAACCGCGGGGAAAGAAAAGCCTTACCTCTTTTCTCAAGCCCAAGCAATTAATGCGCGGACGATGG
>CAYGTR010000022.1:0-51979 GCA_964352855.1 uncultured Algimonas sp.
GCGGGACTGCCCGTCGCCAGATTGGCCGACCGCTTCCCGCCGTCCCCCGAGGAGGGAACAAAAACAAAAAAGCCGGCCCCTTAAGGGCCGACTACTTTACTCAACTCATCATGCGTCTTTAGTTCAGTTTTTATCTTTATCAGATTTTACTACAGGGCGATCTCTCCCCACGCCAATGCGGTTACCAGTCACACCGCCCGCCGCACTTCCTAGAACAAGACCCGCAGGAATTCCAATTCCAGTTCCCATGGCTACAACCCCCCATACTGCCAATCATGGCCCCTACGGCTCCGTCGCCCCCAGCTCCTATAATTGTCCCTATTGTCTCTGAAGGACGATCCTTAAAAAATTGTAGTTTTGACTTTTTCATAGATACTCCAACATCAGATCTTTCAGTTACATGTATCAAAAATAAACTATTCCTCTACGGCTGATTTTATAAATCTAATAATTTAAAAACATAAGCGAGCGACCCCTAAAGCGAAGCGACCGGGAAGCGCGAGCGTATGCAGGCGCCAAGCGGCCCTTGGACGCAGTTCAAAGGTTGCGCAGGCCCGTAGCCCCGTCGCCGCTTAGAGCGCGCGCCGTCTCAGCCCCGGCTAAGAGTCGGGATGAGCGGGGCGCGATCGGCCTTGTGGCTTTCTTCGAAAGTCACTGGGCAAGCGTGTGACGGGATGCGGAATAGTTCGGCCTATAGCCAAACGCCTGAAATAACAGCCGCGTCAGCGGCGTGCGTCAGTGATCAAAGCCGAATGGCCAAGACCGCAAAGCGGGCTTGGTTCACGCGAGCCCGGCCCGTAGCGCGAGCGAAGGGGACGCTCTTACTCTCAACCCTGTAATTATTATGGAATATGCCCCCTAAATAGCTAAACTAAACCCATGCTATCTATTCCGATTTATATTCTCGCAATAGAAGCCTTCATTGCATGGGTCGGCCTATTGCTGATATAAATGCGCCATATCAATGAACTTTCAGAGCAAAGTAGAACCATGCATCTCACGTTTAAGGATTACCGACTGCAGAATATACGACATCACCGTCAATGACTGTTTTCATGACAGCGATATTATTTATCGCTTCAAGTGGGATGTTTCGAGGGTCAGCAGATAGGACAACAAAATCTGCGCGCTTTCCAACCTCAAGCGTCCCTGCGATATCTTCTTCTCTAAACCCGTAAGCATTTGTGGCGGTATAAGCCCTCAGAGCTTCTTCAACTGATATTTTTTGTTCGGGAATCCACCCGTCAGGATTTATCCCATCCAAGGTCCGCCGCGTGACCGCAGCGTAGACGCCTTCTATTGGCGAGAGAGGCGCTACAGGCCAATCAGACCCGAACATTAAAATGCCACCGGCATCGAGAATAGACCGAAAAGCATAGGTCGTTTTTAGGCGCTCTGCACCTATACGCTCCTCAGCCCAGCGTCCATCATCTATTGCATGATAAGGCTGCATAGAGGCAATAATGCCGTTCTCTGCCAAGGTCGCAATCGCCTCGGGCGTCGGATGTTGGAAATGCTCTATTCGGAAACGGCGGCCCTTAATGTCGTCGCCGGCAATGTCTTTCATTGCAGAAATGACAGTATCAATTCCTCTATCGCCGAGGGCATGTATAGATAGTTCTAATCCTGCATCATCTGCATCTTTCATCCAAGCAGCTAATGTGTCTGGGTCATTCAGCGGCAATCCGGTACTGTCGGGATCGTCTGAATAAGGCTCATGCATCCAAGCCGTCCGAGCGCCTAGTGATCCATCGATAAAACCTTTAACGCCGCCCCATTTAAGAAGGCCATCTCCAACCTCCCCATCCATGATTTCCGCAGCCATGTTTTGCCAACTTTCAATAGGCGTCGAGACTTGCGCACGAATTTTCATAATTTTGCGATCCCTCGCCATTTGAAAAATGTCCAACATCGTCGTCTCGCTTGGGTAGGCGGTCACAGCATGCACTTTGGTCAGGCCAAGGCTCAGCGCATGATCTTGGGCGAGCGTGAACTGCTCCATCAACTCATCATCGCTTGGGGCGGGAATAACAGACAGAATAAGATTGAGTGCGTTACCTTTAAGAATACCTGTTGGCTCGCCCTGTTGACCGCGCATAATAACGCCGCCTTCAGGATCAGGCGTATCTTTGGTTATCCCCGCGGCGCGAAGGGCTGCGGAATTAGCCAGCGCCATATGTCCATCAAGACGGATAACATAGACAGGCGTATTTTCTGTCTCAGTATCAATCCAATCTTTATGGGGTAACTCACCACCCCATTGCGTCTGATCCCAATTCCCATTGAGTACCCAGCGACCGCCAGCGAGGTCTTTGGCATAGTCAATAATGCGTTGTTTAAAAAGTGCGGGCGTATCGGCATCGCGAAGGTTGACGCTCGCAAGCGCTGCCCCGCCTTCCATGAAATGAACATGATTATCCATGAAGCCAGGCATTACGAATTGCCCTTGCACATCCACGGTAAAATCACTGGAAATATAGGCTGGCGTTTTTTGCCCAATGAAAACAATGTTGCCATTATCAATAGCCATGACTTGCGCGTCTTGATGATTATCTACGCCCGTCCAAATGACGGCATTCATATATATCGCATCGACTGAGGTCGTTTTTGACGGCGCGTTACACCCTAGCAAAAGGACTAAAGAAATGAGTAAAGAGACAAATCGCATCCGAATAACTTAGAAGCACAATTGAATTTGTCTATGCTTCAATCATCCTAAATGCGGACCAAGGCAGAATAATCATACCCCTAAATGGGACAAGCACCCGCGAGCGATGACCGAAATATGCCGTGGCCAGAGGCCAGTGCGTCAGCCTTGAATAAGGTGCGCGACTGCCCCAAAAAACTGCCTGAGAGATGATAATATAAATGAAAAGAGCCAAAACCGTGTTGATTAGAGGCATTCAATTAGAGAAGGAATTAAATTCCGAAGATTGATAATCGCTGAGCGGGGTTAGGCCACAAACATCTGGTCCAAAAAGGCGGCGAAAGAGATGTCACCTTAGAGTAACACTATCGCTTAATTTCACAGTCCCAGAAGATTTCACTTCAGCATATACGCCGATATCTAGTCGGCCAAAATGCTGACGTAGCTCATAAGGAATTCTTATATCCCGCGCGCCAGTTTCAGGATTAACTTCTGTCGCGGGGCACCTTTTAGTCTTCATAACACATTGTAGCACGGCTCCACCAATCTGGATATCGTGATCCATCCAGTGATCTTCAACAAATGGGATATCAGAGTCAAAATATATATTGGCACGAAAGCGTCGCGGATCAATCGATTGTCCAATGGCTTTTTCGAGAGCTCTGACAGACGCTAAATTTATGATAGAGACTGCCACCATTTTTTCAGGTGAGACAACGCTGATATCTGTAAATTTATGCCCCGGCGCACTCATAACCTCCGGATTGAGGTCTGACTTATTCAAAAACGATTTAAAAAATTCAGAGATTTTGGTTTTACCGCCATCTGTGACAACGGAGGCAGATAACAATACCCTATCGCCCGCGCAAATAATCAACGTCTCTGTTGGCGCGTCGAAACGGGTCTCTAGCTTTGCCAAATCTTCATCTTTCGCAAGCATCAGAAAGTTCATTTTTGATAGAGCGGCGGGCGATGAGGGGTCAAAGAGACCCGACTGACGCGCAATAGCGATGGCTCTATCTCCAAAAATGCCCTCACCTTGTTCCAGTCTAACATGTGATAGAGTTTCCCCCGTCAAACCTTTGACGGGGTATCTCAATATGTCAGTGACGTGTGGGGACATAGGTTTCACATTCCTTTTCAGACTACAGAGAAGATAGGAAATTCTGCATCCGGTCAATAATGAAAGGCGCTTCCTCTTCCAAAGCAAAGTGTCCTGTATCTAAGAGATAAAAATCAAGGTTCTTTACGTCTTTCTTGAAACCTTCAGCACCAGCTGGTGGAAAAAATGCATCATTTTTGCCCCAGATTACGAGCATAGGCGGCTGATTATCTCTCAAATATTGCTGCCATTCAGGGTAGCGCTTAATATTTTCCTGATAGTCATAAAACAAATCCAGAGCGGCCCTATGAGCGCCGGGACGGTTGAGTTTTTGAAAATCAAGCGTCCAATTGTCTGGCAAGATATTATCGGGATTACGAGTCCCATGCGTATATTGCCATTCCAAAGCCTCCAGAGAGAAAACATTTTCAATAATTTGCGCTTCCAATTCGGGCGTTTTCGCACTCCAATAAGGAATGACAGGCCCCCATCCTAGTTCATTTATACCTTCTTCGTAGACATTACCGTTCATTGAGATAAGTCCGTCAACACGTTCAGGATGATCAGCGGCAATACGCATACCGACTGGAGCACCATAATCCTGTATCATAAGAACATAATTTGAAATACCCTTCTGTTCCAAAAACCCATTCATTGTTTTGGCAAGATTATCGAAGGTATATTCATACTCTTCTGATGGTGGAAATTCACTGTCGCCAAAACTTGGATAATCAGGTGCGATAACGTAGTACTCATCTCCTAGATCATCCAAAACCTCACGATACATATGGGACGAAGATGGAAAGCCGTGCAGGAGGACAACGGCCTGTTTTGACGGGTCTCCGGCTTGTCTGTAAAAGATATCAACACCATTCACATCTTCTCTACCGTAAGTCACATTTGAAACCGTCTGTTCTGCAACGGCAACATGCGTGGTCTTTACCTCGGAAATAGTGTTACTTTGACCTGACACGCCACAGGCGGTCAGCATTGAAGTCGCAAGGGCGATTGTCAAAAATGTCTTGGTCAATTTACGGGTCATGTTCTGCTCTCATATTTGGCTAATTTGTATTTTGAATTTAAACAGTATTGCTGCGCCGAGAATGCGTGAAAATCACAATTCATTATTATCAATATTAAAACAGTGATTTATGAGGCGCCATTTTCACGCAGAGACTTTACTTCGCCGTCGCGCGAAGCATCCAAGCTGTCTTCTCGTGATATGTAATGCGCGGGGTCACAATATCCGCAGTCGCATCATCATTGGCGTCCTCTGCTATGCGCAGCGCTTCTCTTGCCGTGCGGGCAATATGCTCATGGCCTTTCGCGAGCGCCACAACCATTTGACGCCAATCTGGACGCCCCGTTTCTTCGGTAAGGCGCGAGAGCTTTGACATTTCCGCGTAAGAGCCAGGCGCGAGAAAGCCAAGCGCCCGGATACGTTCGGCCAGATCATCTACCGCTGTCCACATTTCCGTATATTGTTCCATAAATAAGGCGTGGAGTTGCTGAAAATGCGGCCCCTCGACATTCCAGTGGTAGCCATGGGTTTTAAGATATAGCGTATATGTCTCGGCCATTAAGAGTTTGACCGCATCAGAAGATTGCTGTCGTGCTTCTGGTGAAATTCCAATATCGATATCCATTTTACTCTCCTGTTGAAAAATTGGGAATGTTAAGTCCGGCTTGTACGGCCGGACGGTCGAGACCGACTTTAAGCCACCGATCTACATTTTTGAAATTGGGATACCCAACAAGGTCCCCCGCTTCGTAATTATAAATAAGGCCCCTGACCCAACCGAGCAGGGATATGTCGGCAATCGTATAGTCGTTACCCATGATCCAGCTTTTGCCTTCAAGCCGATCATCTAAAACCTTTAGCAAGCGTCGAGATTCATCGACAAAGCGTTGGAGCGGGCGTTTGTCGTCAATCGCCTTTCCGCCAAAACGGGAAAAATACCCAAGATTGCCAAAGTTAGGCCCGACGCCACTGACTTGCCAAATCGCCCATTGGATGGCCTCATAACGGGCTTGTCCAGTGGGCGCTAAAAATTGACCTGTTTTATCGGCCAGATAGATAAGGATAGAGATAGACTCATTTATCACAATCGGGCCTTCATCGGCTGTAGGGTCAAGAATTGCCGGAATTTTCCCATTCGGATTTAACGCAAGAAAGGGCTCGGAATGGCTTTCTCCCTCGGCCAAATTCACGCGATGGGCTTCATAGGGTAAGCCCGTTTCTTCCAGCATGATAGAGATTTTTACTCCGTTCGGCGTAGGTGCCGAATAGAGTTGCAAGCGATCTGGATAACTAGGTGGCCAGCGTTTGGTTATTGGATGTGAAAGTAAGTTGGTCATAGTGTCTGTTCCTTCTTAGGCCCCTGGGCCGCAATCAATGCACCGCAGTGGTGGATTGGGCCCGAAACCAAGCGCGTGATTAAGCGTACGGAAAGCGGTTCTCACGCCCTCTTCCAGCACGGGATGGTAGAAAGGTCGCTGCAAGATTTCGCTCACGGTCAGCTTGCTTTGTACGGCCCAAGCCAGCAAATGCGCTAGATGTTCTGCGCTCGGGCCGATCATCTCTGCACCCAGAAAACGCCCTGTTTCGGCTTCGCCATAGACCCGCAACAATCCCTTATTGATACCCATGACGCGCGCCCGTCCTTGATCGTCATAAGAGACTTCACCGACTTTAAAATCGACGCCGCTATCTTTCAGGCTTTGAAAGCTCTGCCCAGCAATTGCGATCTGAGGGTCGGAGAAGACAACGCCCAATTGGGTGCGCCTGGCGCGCCGATAGGCATGCGGAAAGCGCGCTGCATTTTCGCCTGCAATACGGCCTTCATCTGCCGCTTCATGTAGCAGGGGCAAGTCAACCGTTGCGTCACCGGCGATAAAAATATGGCTTTCCCCGACCCGCATTGACAGCGGGTCATAAGTTGGGATTCCGCGCTTATCCAAGCGCAGAGACGTGTTTTCTAAACCGATCTTATCCAGATTTGCCCGACGACCCGTTGCGGCGATCAGAAAATCAAACGCTTCTTCATCTTCCAGATTATCAGACCAACGCACGACGACCTGATTGCCGTCACGGACGATCTTTGTATCGGCGTGCCAATGCACCGGAAACTCAGAGGCGAATGTCTTGGCCGCATAATCTCTCACGACCGGGTCCGATAATGGCCCCACCAAGTTGTCTCGTCCAAAAAGCCGAACCTTTACCCCCAGACGATGAAGGGCCTGCCCTAATTCCAAGCCGATTACACCGGCGCCAAACACGGCAACCGAATTTGGCAGATCATCCCAGTCAAACACATCGTCATTGACGATTAGCTTATCGCCTGCGGCCTCAAATGGTGGTGGTATATTTGGTCTTGATCCTGTCGCGATAATCACGGTCTTGGCGGTGAGCTTTCCGCCACCAGATAGGACGAGCGTATGATCATCTTCAAACCGTGCATATTCACGGATCAGATGCTCTTTCTTAAAGCCCAAGACGGCCTCTTGAACAAAGCCCACAAAACGGTCGCGTTCATCCCTGACGCGTTTCATGACAGCCTTGCCGTCGATTTCTGGCGTGACGGACTGAACACCAAATTTATCCGTATGGCGCATATGGTTCGCCGCATCAGCCGCAGCGATCAAAAGTTTGGACGGCATACAACCGACTCTTGCGCAGGTCGTCCCGAGAGGACCACCGTCAATGAGCGCAATTTTATCAGTGTATTTAGACGCCTCTCTATAAGCGGACATTCCGGCTGTCCCGGCTCCTAATATAGCCACGTCTACGTCAAATTTATCAGATTTGGTCATTACAAATATTCCCTCAGAATTAAATTAAGCAGCCGTTGCGGCTTTCAAAATCGCTTCAAATTTCCCGGATTTAATCAAATCATACAGGTCATCAGACCCGCCAATATGTTGGTCCCCGAAAAAAATTTGGGGCACTGTGCGGCGTCCGTTTGACAGCGTCAGCATTTCGTTCAGGCGCTCGGGTTCAACCTCAAGGTCATATTCAGTCCACTGCGTGACGTTCTGCCCAGCGAGAAGCGCTTTCGCGCGTTTACAATAAGGGCAATACCCCTTTGTGTATAAAGTAATCGGCTTGTTCATAATGTAAGCTCCTGGTGAGGTTATAACGGCGCGCTCAAGGCCGTTTTAGACTTTTTGCCTTGATGCATGATGCGGGCAAACCGCAAGTTCCTTTGAAAGGGAAACCTCCACCAAATGATTCATGCTAAGCTTCCGCCCGCTGCCATGCTCATCATTAAGCTGCGAGGTCAACGGGGTCGCAAAGAGGACTGAAAGAAAGATACTGGCTATGAGGAGTTTCATCTTATTCTCTCGATTGATTTTCATATTGAGAGAATAGGGAAGCAGACTAATTTAAGAATATCGGTTCTTCAAAAAGGACTGTTTCACTTTACAAAGTAATCTGGATAGACCCACGACTGCCCGCGCCTCAACAGAAGGGCGAGACGACCTTGCACGCGCTAGTTTTGAACAAAATGCCAGGGATGTGGACCTATTTATACATCCAAAATGAGATTTTCATTTTCGCCCTTTGGCTCCGCGGGGAACGCGCAACACAACAAAGCCTCATCATCATCCACTGGAAACTCTGGAGGGTTTTCGTAGGTAACCCGCCCTTGTAAAAGCCGCGTCTTACAGGACCCGCAACTACCGCTGCGACAGCTAAAAGGCACATCAATATTTTGATCTTCCGCCAGTTCTAGAAGACTGCCACTTTGGGGCGTCCATTGAACGGATTTATCAGATTTTTTGAAACTGACCTGCACGGGCTCCAAGGCCGGCGGCTCAAGTTCCGCAAGCGCCACCCCTTCATCTGGGCGGCGTTTAACGGAAGCTGGCCCAAAGGCTTCGAAGAAGATTCTTGATTCAGTAATGTTCATATCTCTGAGCCCATTATAAATTGTTTCCATAAAGCCTGACGGACCGCAGATGAAAAAGTCATAGTCATCAAAGGGCAAGACAGCTTTGAGCATATCCACTGAAATTCTAGCCTGCAGCCCTTTTTGGATGTTCCGTGGCTCATCTGTTTCGCTTAAGGTCCGAATGAGACGAAACGCCCCTTCTGATCTTTCCAAAATGCCGTTCAATTCAGTGTCAAAGGCGCGTTCTTCAAGTGTCCGCGCCGCCTGAAAGAGCCAGGCTTGACGCATTTTTCGCGTTCGATGCCCCTCAAAGGCCATATCGCGCAACATAGCGATAAAAGGCGTGATACCGACGCCAGCCGCCAACATAACAGCTGGGCGCTCAGCACGAGGATCGGCCACAAAATTACCCTGGGGCGCGCGCGCCTCTATCAGGTCGCCGACATTTACTTTGTCATGTAGATAGCTGGATGCTAGCCCATCGCGTTTCACGCTTATCCGGTAGGCAGAATCTGAAGGCGCAAGAGACAGTGTGTATGTCCGCAAGATTTCCTTATTCTCGCCCGCTATGGCGAGTTTGATCGGTAGATGCTGGCCCGCTTTGTGCCTAACAATTCCGCCGCCATCGGCTGGCTCTAGCCAAAACGACTTTATAACAGAACTCTCGCGCTTAATTTTACTGACGCGAAATGGACGCCATTTCATGAGATTTTCTTGCGCCTCAAGACGCGCCTCCGCCTCCTGCCACGATCCCGTCATGAGTGAGTTCGGCGAATACTCTCCAAAAGACCACCTTAGGGGCAGTGCATTTTTCCTTAAAACGATCTTGCGCGGCTTAAATGTCCAAACCCGCTCTGCGCCTTCAAAAGCTTCGGCTTCTTTCGAATCTAAAATGACTTCAGCATCGCCCGTTAGCTGCAACACATCTCCCGTTTCGAAATCCGGAAAAACGAGCCCGGCCTTTGGGTTTTTGATGAAATTGCCCAAGGTGTTAAAGAATAGATTACCGGCATAATCTGGAATCGTCAGCGTCCCGTCAGGATCAACTTTTACAAAGCCTGATTTGCCGCCGCGATGGGAAACATCAACCTGACGTTCACCGTCCAAATCAACATAAGACGATACAAAAAAGGTATCCGCTTTAGAAATTCTGGCTTGGATATGTTTATCATTTGCAGGCAGTTCTTGGGGGGCTAACGCGCTATACTCTTCTGGATTGCGCGTGAATTCATGGTCGCGGAGCTGAATATATTGGGGGCAGTTTCCGAAAGAGTGCCCGACAGCGATCGAAAAACCCTTGCTGTTTAGGTCTGCTACCATCCCGTTCATACGATTCCGGCGCCTCGTGCTCAGCTCAATGCCAAGCAATCCTACAGCACCCCTATTTTTTAAACCTCGGCTGACCGGGTCCCGCGGGTCCGCAGCATTTGAAAAATCTAAGCGGCGGTCAGTGGGGGAGGTGATAAATCCAGGCTTTCCTGAGATGAGGCCTGCCCAACAATCACCCTCATCATCGACGCTCGCCAGAACAACGAAAGGAAGTTGAGTGAAAAACTGTCGATGTTGCTCGGGCATATAGGGACGGATGACCTTACTCCCGACCTCCGCCATAGTCTCGGCGGAACCAAATTTCTGCTGTAACCAGACTTCACCCTCATGCCAAGGAGAGAGGCTTACACCCTCTTCGTCATTCATGATTTTGGCAACATCACGCCATCAGATTGCGCTTTATTTTCAAGTTCTGCACACGCACACAAGTCTGCGGCGGCAGGGGCCTTATGATTAGTCGCATCACCGACAAGGTCGCGACAATAGTCTTCATATCCATCAGTCAACATCTGTATCTCCTCAATTACGGCTATAGATGTAAGGCGATTATACTGTTATCAGAATAGCTCATTATCAAAATTCTTCATTCCAGAATTTGAAATAACGTTTCAATTCAAAAAAGGATTCGCCCGCAAACGCTCTGTTGCAAGATCAATAAAGGCCCGCACTTTGGCAGATGATTGTCGTCCTTGCCCATGTAGTAAGTGAATCGGAAATGGCGGGGGCGTATATTCGTGCAGAACAGTTTGAAGGCTACCCTCATCTAGATCCGGCCCGACTTGATAGGATATGATCCGAAGCAACCCCCAGCCCGACCGTGCAGCTTGCAAGGCCGCCGGAATAGAATTTACCGCCATTCTATATTCGGGCTTCACAATAATCCCATCTTTAAATTTCCATTCATTTTGGAAATTGCCAAGCATCAATCCAATCAAATTGTGTCCGCTCAGGTCGTCGGGGTGCTGCGGTATCCCATTTTTCTCAAAATATGTCGGCGAGCCGCAGACTTGAAGACTAACCTCGCCCACTCGGCTAGCCATGAGGGAGGAGTCTGGTAAGTGTCCAATTCGCACCGAAATATCCAAACCTTCTTCAAAAACATTCACGACCCTGTCAACAAACAGAGCCTCTATTTTCACCTCCGGATAAAGATCTAAATACTCTGTGATAATCGGTGTAATGTATAACTTTCCGAACATTCTCGACGCTGTAATACGCAAGGTTCCTGTCGGGTCGCGATGGGCGCCTTTCGCGGCGTCATCGGCGACTAGTAATCCTTCGAGAACATGTTTGGCATCTTCAACATAACGCTGTCCGATTTCGGTCAATGTTACAATACGTGTTGTTCGGTGGAGGAGTTTAACGCCGAGATGCGCTTCAAGGTCTCCAATGATACGCGTTACCGATGGCGCACTCACATTTAATTTGCGCGACGCGGCCGAAAAATTTCCGCTTTCAGCGACCGCAATGAATGTCTCCAAAGCTCTTAGTTTGTCCACCGCAGGTCCTCTTTAAATGGATATCTTATTATTTTGGATATCGGAATAGTAACTTTTAGTAAACCGATATTCCTCCGAATATGAAAGAACCGTATCAGATAGAAATCAACAGTGACCGCCAAAGGAGTATCTCATGTCACGCATTAACACACCCGCTTCAATTGCAGATGCCCCGGCTGCTGCTCAACCCACATTGGAAGCCGTCAACAACCTTCTAGGGTCAGTTCCTAACTTGTTTAGAATTATGTCCAACTCGCCCTCCGCTCTGGACGCTTATGTCGGGCTTAATGCGGCTCTGAGCAAGGGAAAGCTGCCGTCTGCAACGAGAGAGCGCATTGCCTTGGCCGTCGCAGACGTCAATGGCTGCGATTATTGCCTTGCAGCACATAGCTACTTTGGACAAAATTTTGAAAATTTGACATCGGCGGAAATCGCTCGAAATCGTCAGGGCCGCTCTACAGATGTAAAGGCCGATATCGCTGTACGTTTCGCCGTATCCATCGCCGAAAATCGCGGGCAAGTGGATGCTTCACTGTTCAATGAAGTAAAAGAAGCCGGATATGATGAAGGCCAGATTGTTGAGATTATCACCCATGTGGCCCTGAATACATTGACCAATTACGTCAACGAAGTTCTTCATACCGAAATTGATTTCCCGAACACCGCTAAGTTGGCGGCTTAGAGAGACCCCCAGAATCCAGAGCCGCTCCCTCGGTTTTGGACCACCAACAACGAAAGAGACTTATCATGCAACGACCACCTTTGCCTCCATTTACCGCCGAAACAGCCGCACAGAAAGTGCGCGCCGCAGAAGATGGGTGGAACACCCGTAATCCCGAAAAAATTGCCCTGGCCTATTCCGAGGATAGTCGGTGGCGCAATCGCAGCCAGTTCATCAATGGCCGCAAAGAGATAATGGATTTCCTTACGGATAAGTGGAGCGGCGAAGGTGAATATCGTCTTATCAAGGAGCTTTTTGCGCATGATGGAAATCGTATCGGCGTACGCTTTGCCTATGAGTTTCAGGACAAGGATGGCCAGTGGTTTCGCGCCTATGGCAACGAAAACTGGATTTTTAATCAAGACGGCCTGATGGCTGAACGCCATGCCAGTATAAACGACGTCGCTATTTCAGAAGAAGAACGCCTTTTCCATTGGCCGCAAGGTCGACGCCCGGACGATCACCTCGGTTTAAGTGAACTCGGCCTGTAACGAAATTGCCCCCAAACGAATTAAGAAAGAGATGATCATGAACACATTATTCCCAAAAAATAGCGCCCCCATTAAATTATTCCGAAACCCAAAATCCGGTCACTGCCATCGCGTCGAGCTTTTGATGTCGTTTTTAGAAATTCCCTATGAAGCGATTGACTTGGATATGGCCAATGGCGCTCACAAAGCGCCTGATTACCTCAAAATAAGCCCTCTCGGCCAAGTGCCAGCCATTGATGACAATGGCGTTACGCTTTCAGATTCCAATGCCATATTGATATACCTTATCGGCAAATACAGCGATAATGATGCCTTATATCCTAGGGACCCTGTAAAGGCGGCCAATGTGCAGCGCTGGCTCTCTATTGCCGCAGGCGAAATTGCTTACGGCCCTTGCGCCGTCAGGCTTGTGAAGGTTTTTGGCGCAAATATGGACTGGGATGTCGCGGCCAATATCACGAAAAAGGTGTTCGCGGTGATGGAGCAAACGCTCGCCTCACATAGCCACCTTGCAGGTGAGCAGCTCACCCTCGCGGATATCGCAGCCTATAGCTACACAGCACATGTGGAAGAAGGCGCGTTTAGCCTCACGCCTTATCCCAACATCAAGGCGTGGTTAAACCGCATAGAAAATCTACCTCATTTTGTGGGCATGGCCCCTTCTCCAAATTTAGCACAAGGATAGGACGATGATAGAAAGCATAGATGGGTATCTGATAGGCCTTGAATTCAGAGAAGAAGAACTAAAAGCTATTCCCTACCGCGGCTACCTATATGGCGGAATAGCTCTGATGGGTGCAGTCATCTTCACCTTCGCCGCTCTAATCGCTGTCGGTTAGTTTGGGGTGTTTGATTTTACATAAAGCTATGGGCTCAAATCAGATTGCGAGTTAAAGGCTAAGGCCTCGCATTGATTCCCTCGGTCTAAGCCTCGTCCGACTTCCCGTGAGGGTCATCAAACGCAAATCGTGGGTATATGTTTTACCCAAGATGAGTTTTCCAAACACCCAAAATGTAGAAAAGTGGGCTTAAGACTAATGACCTCACAAATCCTAGCCCATGATCTGATATAAAAGAGACGGCACCAAAAGTGCCGTCTAAGTTAGCATTCACCGGGAAATGAATGTGTTAGAAATCCTGGCGCAGGCTAATGCCATAGGTGCGCGGTGGATTGGGGTAGCCGAGGAAGATGCCGGGCTGTGCGGCCCCTGGGAAGGCGCTGAGTAGGTATTCATCATTAAAGATGTTGCGCCCCCAGAGCTTCACGCTCATGCCGTTATCAAAGGATAGTCCGGCACTGGCGTTGACTGTATTCACCTCCCGCTCTGCAAGGTCAGCAGAGACATTAGACACGACCTGCACATTGCTCTCATACAGATAATCGCCGCGGATGAACCCCGTCATGCCATTGCCAAAGTCATGATTATAGGTTGCCGATGTCGAGAGGCTGACCTCATGAATACCGGCTGGTTTTGTACCCGACAAGTCAACCGGGCCGCCGACCCCTTGCGCGCCTTGAAAATCATCAAAGACAGGGTCAAGCAGCGTCGCAGCAAAGGTCAGGGTCAACGGGTCAACGGGTGTGAATGTTGAATCCACCTCAATACCCTTGGCAGATTGTTTGCCTGCATTAGCCAGCACAAAGCCCGTACCAACGAAAATGCTGGACTGGAATCCTTCGATGGTTTGATCAAAGACGGCAAGGTTAATAGCGCCGCGTTCGAACCTGGCTTTTAGGCCCAATTCATAGACTGTCGATTCCTCTGGCCCCGCAAAACGGGTGCCATAGGTCTGGTTGTTCTGCGTCAACCCTGCGTTTTCCAATGCCAACTGATCCTCAGGAAAAGGACGTGAATCGCGCGATAAATTCCAAGATGATGCCTTAAAGCCAGTTGCCGCATTGGCATAAACATTGATGTTATTATTGACTTCATAAGCCAAACGCGCGGTCCAGGTTAATTTGTCACCATTGGTACGACCGTTCTCTACCGAATTTGGAAACTCAACAATACGTGGCAGGAATTGCACGGCGGATAGACCCGCAAGCGGTGTCCCACTTAAATCTAGATTCGAGAAAACGTCTTGGTTGATTTGACGCAGCGAGACCCGTTTTGAGTCGTCTGTATAATTCAATCCGCCCGATGCGGTCAGCTGATCGTTAATCTTCCAGTCTAAAGACCCAAGTAATGAGTATGATGAATTATCTTGATCCGAAAATTCAGTGTTCAGAACGGAATCGTTAAATATCGTGCCTGATGGTAGCATGAATGCACCCTCAACAAAGGGTAAAGCCCCGCCGACCAGCGTATTGACATAGGTGCGGAAGGCCGAGCCAAGACCGATGTTACTGAACTCAGAAATGCTCTCCTCGAATACAAAGCCCCCAATCATCCAATCGACTGTATTGTCGCCCGCAGACGTCAGGCGCAGCTCTTGAGTGAAGGTCTCAATATCCGTACCCAAATCACCATTGTCCAAGAAATCACCGCTCGAGAAATCAACATCAAGGGAATAGAAACGCTCATTAGAGCGGTAGGCCGAGATAGATGTCAGTGTCGCAAAGTTAAAATCAACATCGGCGTGGAAAGAGATGCCTGCATCATCCACCGTGCCCGCTGGCGCTTCGTCATAAAAAGCGCGGTAGCTAAATAAATCATCGGAATCAGAAATCTCGCCGCCAAGACCGCGGATTAAGGCGCCTGCGCCTGTATTTGTCAGGTGATTTGTGACACAGCAATTCTCGTCAATTTTGCTAATATCAGCAATAACACGCAGATCGATATTGTCAGCCGGGCGGAATAAAAGCTGCCCGCGCAATCCCCAACGATCCCGGTCATTCAAATCAGGACTACCCGCAGAGGCACCGTTTTCAGCATATCCATCGCGTTTGTTCCAGCTACCGCCGATGCTGGCAGCGAAGGTCTCAGCCGCATTACCACCCGAGAAATAGCCTCTGAGGATTTTCTGGTCATAATTGCCATAGGTCGCATCAATATAACCACCCGATTCAAAGGAAGGAGCAGAGGTGACGACACTGATTACGCCAGCAGAGGCATTTTTGCCAAACAAAGTGCTTTGCGGGCCGCGGAGAACTTCGACACGTTCCAAATTGGGTAAATCTCCAATGGCAGCCGCGGCACGTGAGCGGTAGACACCGTCGATAAAGATACCCACAGACGGCTCAATTCCCGTGCCGTTTGCGCCATTACCAAAGCCTCGAATACTGAAACTTGTATTGGTCGCCGTCTGTAACTGTGTCACGCGCAGAGACGGCACAACACTTTGCAGGTCACTGATATCAATGATTTGCGCGCGTTCGATTTCCTCACGGCCTGTAACAGAAACCGCAACAGGCGTTTCTTGTAATGTCTGCGTACGCTTTGTGGCCGTTACGATGATTTCATCATCGACTTGCGCCGCGGCTGTGCTGCTAAATCCAATAGCAGATATTGCTATCAAACTTGTTGTCAGCGCAAATTTTTGCGAATTCTTTTTCATCAGTAATCTCCCCGTCGTTGCAGTTGGCACCAAGTTAAATTCTTTGCCTGGCATTTATATCGACCATTAATGTTCTACATAAAAAGACGAAACTTGCAAGAGAGCAAAATCAACGGGTGCGCGATGCTTTGCCCTAAATGTGGCGGGTTGGGCGTATAACTATTTCGCTAACGCAGACAGAGGCGGGCTTTGACAGGGCGAAGATGACTGCTTCGGTTATGGCGCTGGGCTCTAGATACTCAAAATCAAAGCGGTTTTGGGCATCGTTAAGCGCGGCCTTGTCAGTAATAGAACGGCTTAACCCCGTCCGCACAGCCCCCGGCGACAGGGTTGTCACACGGATGTTATGGGGGGCCATTTCACGCCTTAGGCTCTCGCTGGCCGTTCGCAGAGCTGTCTTTGTTGCGGAATATACCCCAGAAGACGGCCAAATATCATGGGCCGCAATTGACGCCATATTGACGATGTGGCCGTCTTTTTGAGCAATCATCGCAGGCAGAACCGCCGCAATGCCGTAAAGCGCACCACGCAAATTCACATCGATCATGCGGTCCCACTCATCAACCTTTGTGCTTTCAAACATCGAGAGCGGCATTAACCCGGCGTTGTTAATAAAAATATCAACCGACCCAAAACGTGCCACGCAGGCCGCTACTAACGCCGTAACAGAGGCTTTGTCGGTGACATCCGTGACGTGATAGTCGGACTTGGGTCCCAATTCATCACAGAGCGCACGCAATTTATCCTCTCGCCTCGCGCCGAGCATGACGGTGTAACCTGCTTCGACCAAATCTTTGGCCAAAGCCTTACCGATGCCGCTTGATGCACCTGTGATTACGACATTTCGCATGGCTACTCTCTGGTTTTGGTGACTTTAGATGACATAGTTTTAGCATTCACAGCTTTGTCCTATCTGGACTTAGGCATTGAAAACAGAGTGTGTACTGAACCCAACAAATACCGATACTCGGCAATTTGAAGAGCGCGCAGGCACCCCAAGACTTAAAAACTACACAAGTGTTCGATTTAGTCAAGGTGATTGATTAGAGTACCACCTCCCTCTATGCAGAGGGAATGGTGAAAAGGAATTTTGACAAATCGGTAAAACGCGCCCCAAAACGCGCCCAGATTGAGCGCACAACCAAAGCTGTCATGGAAGCGACCTGTGAACTTCTGAGCGAGATTGGTTATCGGCGCCTGACGATTGAGCGTATTTCAGACCGCAGCGGCGTCGCCCGTTCGACAATCTACCGTCACTTCAACAATATCCCCGAAATTGCCGTGCAGGCCTTTGACACCATGCTGGGCCCCAATCCGCCGGCCCCTGAAGAGGGGGATGTGCGCTCTAATCTGATTGTGATTTACACGCGGCTGGCAAAAATTCTCGAACGCTCTATCTGGGGCAAGGTCTTGCCGTCCCTGATTGAGGCCTCTCATATGGATCCAGAGTTTGAGAACCTCATGAGCACCCTTGCCAAGAAACGCCGCAAAGAAACGCGCGCCATGCTCCTGCGCGCCAGAGAGAGCGGGGAATTGCGGGCGGACGCGCGTATTGAATGGATGCTGGATATGATGTCAGGGGCGCTTTATCACCGCCTGCTGATTAGCCGTAATGCACTCAATGATCCCGGCTTGATAGAGTTCATTGTCGATGCCGCACTCGCCAATACAAAAGCTGACTAACGTCCCTTGAACACGGGCTTTCGCTTCTCGGAAAACGCTTTTGGTCCCTCCCGCGCGTCTTCTGACCGGTAGACCTTTGCGGCCATTTTCATATCAAACCGAACTAGCGTGTCTTGTGGTAATCGGGCCGATGCCTTGGCGACCTCTCGTGCCGCATTCACAGATATAGGCGCGTTAGCCGCGATTTTCTGCGCGATTTCAAGAG
The DNA here is from genome assembly GCA_964352855.1 of uncultured Algimonas sp. Lineage (GTDB taxonomy): Bacteria > Pseudomonadota > Alphaproteobacteria > Caulobacterales > Maricaulaceae > Litorimonas. Next base: position 18,071 of record CAYGTR010000022.1, read on the forward strand.
CCTTATCGCGCGCCGTTCCCGCCGCTACGCGGTGATTGATAAGGTGGCAGGACAAGGCGTCCTCTGACGATATCAGGGAGCCTGTCATCAACATCTCGGCGGCTTTGCCGTAAGGGATGCGGTCTGGCAGAAGATAGGTCAACCGCGCGGGATAGGCTCCAGCCTTCACCTCTGGCGCGCCGAACTTCGCCCCTTCGCCCGCAACAATAATATCGGCCGCCAGTGCCAGTTCTAATCCCCCGCCCAAAGCCAGCGCCTCCACCGCCGCAATGACTGGCTTGCCAATATCGCCTTGTGTGGGCAGTGGGCAGTTATCCTCAGATAGCATAGACAGTAGACGATGATCAGCGTCCGTCTCCGCTTTGCGCGCGCCCGTCAAGAGCGGAATGGTCAAACCTAAATCACCCCCCGAGCAAAAGGCTTTATCGCCCATTGCGGCTAAAACGACCACGCGAATGGTGTCATCATCCCGCGCCTGCACGCAAGCGTCATGCAGAGCCACGACCAGTTCTGGCGACATTGCATTGCCGGCCTGCGGACGGTTGAGCGTAATCAGCGCCACATGGTCAAAGGTTTCTGTTAGTACGACACTCATGTCTGCTTCCGTATTTCGCTTAGGATTTCATCCGTATGCTCGCCCAATTCCGGGGCATGGGAGTTTGGCGGCATGTTGACACCGTCAAAACTAATCGGGCCCGCGACAGACCCAATCGCACTTTTCTCTCCGTGGGCCGGAATGTCGACAAAGGCGCCAGAAGCAATTGCCTGCGGATCGTCCAGCACCTCCTCTACCGTTTGAACTGGCGCCCACCACACATCATAAGCATCGAAAATATCCGCCCATGCGGCGCGGGGTTTGGTCTTAAACATAGCGTCAATTTCTGCAATCAAGTCCGAGCGGTGCTTGTAACGCGCACGGGCGTCAGCAAAGCGCGGGTCGGTTGCCATATCTTCTCGGGACAGCGCTTTGAGCAGATTGGGCCAGTGACGCGCAGACTCAACGCCCAACATCCAAATCCATTTGCCGTCTTGGGATTGATAACAATTAACCAGCGGTGCGGGCACATGTTCACGGTGGCTCCGCGGGGCCAGTTTTTGGTAGTGCATCTGCATGGCAAAATCCGCGCCTAGGCCGTAAATCCCTGTGCGCAGCAGTGATGTATCAACAAGGCGCCCCTGTCCCGTTTTTTCACGATTCCAGAGCGCCGCCATCAGGCCCGACACCAACGCCACTGCGGTCAAATGATCACCAAAGGCCGGCGGGATATTGGGCGGCGGCATATCGGGGGGCACAACTCGTGTCGGCACACCCGCACGCGACCAAAAGGCCCCAACATCATATCCCGCGCGGTGATGATCTGGCCCCTCAGGGCCGTAACCGCTAAGGCGTCCATAGATAAGTCTGGGAAATTTTTCCCGGATAGTTTCAGCCTGTAGGTTTAACCGCTCCAGCGCGGCGGGGCGCATATTCGTAATCAGGATATCGGCGCGCGTGAGCAGGCGGTGCAGGTCAGCTTGACCCTCATCCGTTTGCAAATCTAACACGACACTCCTCTTGCCGCGATTATCCATTTCAAAGGGGGGGACACGATCTCCGCGAAGCCCAAGCGCCTTTAGAACGTGACGCTGCGGGTCGCCCTTGGGCGGTTCAACCTTGATGACGTTCGCGCCCCAATCCGCCAGCAGGCCGCCGGCGGCCGGCCCGGCCACCCACACACCCAATTCAACTACCCGTATACCGGATAGAATATGCGTTTGCGCTGCGTCCATGCTTACGGCTCCCCAACCGCCGTGCTGAAAATTTGCTTTGCGGCTTTGTAGTCGGCTTTGCCATTGGCAAGCCGGATAGAATCTAGCGTGACAATAACACGTTTTGGGACTTTATAGGCGGCAATTTGAGTTTTGAGGTAGCTGCGTATATCAGCCTCATCCATTTCGCCTTTCGCATTCACAACGGCCTGGACAGCCTTGCCCCATGTCGGATCAGACACGCCAAAGACGAGGGCGTCAGTAATATCGGGATGTGTCTTTAGCGCTTCTTCGACTTCTTCGGGGAATATTTTCTCGCCGCCGCTATTGATGCAGCCGCTACCGCGTCCCAAAAATGTGACTGTCCCGTCACGCTCTACCTTGCAGAGATCGCCTGCAATCGTATAGCGTTGCCCGTTGATAACGCGGAAAGTTTCGGCGGTTTTTTTAGGGTCTTTATAATACCCCCGCGGCATAGGACCGGAGCCGACAAGCATGCCCGATTTTCCAGAGCCGGGTTCAATATCATTGCCGTCATCATCAATGACGCGCGATTTATCGCTGATTTTAAAGGCGGCGGTTTTACTTTCCCCCTCTTTGGTCAAGACCGAAGAGCCAAGGCCGATGGCCTCTGATGAGGCGAGCGAGTCAAACATGATCGCCTGCGGCACATGGGACAGCATGGCTTTTTTAACGGGCGTGCTCCACATCACCCCAGAGGAGCCAATGATTTTCAGACTTGATAAATCATAAGACTTTCGCTCAAGCTCGGCGAGTAAGGGCTTTGCAAAGCTATCGCCAATAATCGACAGCCCGTCGACTTTGTGTTTCTCAATTAACGACCAGTGATGGGCGGCATTGAAACGCCCGGCATTATCAGTCACCACAATCTGCCCGCCATTGAGAAAGGTCGTTATCGCCGTCACAAGACCAAAGGCATGCATGAGGGGCGGCGCAATTAGCGGGCGAATATAGGTCTTGGGCGCATTGAGGCCCGCCAGAACGACATCTGTTGTGAGGCCAAAACTATCAACACCGTAGTTTTGCGAAAATAGCCCGCAGCCATGGTCTTTATGCGTCCACATCACGCCTTTGGGAGACCCCGTAGTGCCGCCCGTATAGATAAACAGCATGTCATCATCAGAGCGCGTAATCTCCAGAGGGCTCGTGTCATAGGGCGCGATTAAGTCCTCATATAGGGCCGCGCCTCTGACCTGCGGCTGCGCCGAGCCTACTTCTATGAGCGCAACATTTTTGGTTTGAATGGCGGAGACGCGCTCTGCCATGCGCGCATCATAAAACAGAGCCACGCTGTCGGAATTATCCAAAATATAGTCGATTTCAGACGTCAGATAACGAAAATTGGCATTCACATGCACAAAGCGTCCTTTAAAACAGGCCGCCAAAAGCTCGATATAGGGCGCGCCGTTATAGAGCAGAAAGCAGATTTTATCGCCTGGCTTTACACCGCGCGCCGCAAGGCCGCGCGCCAGCGCATTGGTGCGCGCGTCAAAATCTGCCCAGCTTAAATCTCCCGCATCTGACGAAATCGCAATTTCATCTGATCGATGGCGCGCGACGCGGTCTAAGACATCACCATAATTAAAGCTCATGTGATTGCTCCTTTGGCGCATTTAAAATACTACGAATGTCGTCATTCAGCCCCGCCTGATATTGCTCTATGATAGCTCTCGCGATCGTCATCGACTCTATCAGGTCAAAGGCACTCATGAAGGCTTTGGTATTGGCGAAATAATCGCCGTCCGCCTCGTCGCGGATAATGGGCGTATCGACCACGCCCGGACAGACAGCGTTAAAGCGAATAGACGTTTGTTTAAAACGGGCAGCTTGTGCGCGGGTGAACATTATCACCGCCGCTTTTGACGCGCTATAGACGGGATCAGAGGGTAGCGGTATTTTACCCGCCCCAGAGGCGTTATTAACGACACACCCTTTTGACCTCGATAGATAGGGCCAAGCGGCGTGGCAGGCCTGTACCACCGCGCGAAAATTCACATCAAGCGACATATCAAGCGCGCCGCTATCGAGGGTCTCGAAATCGGTCTTACCCGTCATAACACCGGCATTATTGATCAGCAGGTCGAGCCCGCCTCCGGCTTGAGCCGTTGCCTCTATTGCGTTTTGCATGGCCTCTCTGTCACGGATATCATGGGCAAAAGGCATGACGGTCAAGCCTGCGCGCGAGAAGGTCTCTACTCGCTTCGCCAAGGCTTTGCCATCAATATCGGATAGGCCAATAACGCCGTCAAAGCCCTGACTTAGACATTCAAGAATTGACAGCGCAATCCCTCCGGCGCCACCCGTGAGAAAAACTGTAATGCTTGGCGTGTCTGTCATAGATGCAATCCGTCAGTCTTTAATCTCACCTTGTTTAGGCTAGAACAGCGTGCTTTAATAAACAAGACAAGAATGTTCTGTTTAGGAATTCAATATGGAAACGCTAACCGACAATCTTGTTTTCCCAGAGAGCCTGCGCTGGCATAACGGACAGCTCTGGTTTGTCGATATGTATGACGGCGTGATTTACAGCCAGACCCCAGCACAGCCCGCAAAACCCCATTGGAGGGGTGACATAATTGTAGGCGGGCTAGGCATTAAAAGTTCGGATGACATTGTCTTTGTCGACAAAGTCGCGCGTAAAATTATGGGCCTTAAAAGCGCAGGACCGTCCTGCGTAGCGGACCTCACCCCCTTGGGGGCGTCCCCGTTAAATGACCTTGTCAAAATGTCAGATGGCGGGCTTTACGTCGGAGAATATGGCTATGATATGGCCGGAGGCGAGGCGCCAACGCCAGGAAACATTTACTATATCAGCCCTAAAGGGGAGATCATCATCGCGGCTAGTGGCGTTATGTTTGGAAATGGCCTCGCCCTCTCGGAGGATGAAAAACAGCTGTATATCGCAGAGACAATTGCCGGCAAAATTTCGGTCTTTGATATTGGGGATGACAGGCACTTGGATAACCGCCGCACTCTTATTCACTTTAAGGACGGCTACCCCGACGGGATATGCATGACCCCAAAAGATAAAATTTGGGCGGCCGTGCTTGGGCGAAATGAGGCAATCTGTGTCGGTCTTGATGGTACGATAAAGCAACGGGTCACATCGGACGTGCCTGTTTATGACGTGACACTCGACCCCACCACGCCCCAAGCGCTCTACATTGCGACATCACAGGCGCGCCCAGAAGATTTGCGAAAACCTGTCAAACCTCGGACAGGAAAAATTGTGCAGATTAAGATTTAAACCACATACGGCTTGCCTCGCTTGGCCTTAAATTATATAGAACATGCATGTCCCATATAAATAATGCTCGCCCGGATACAGACTTCATTAAAGCCGCACTAGACAAAGCCAGCATGAATGCGCTGCGGATTGCGCTTTATCATGAAACGGGTGATCCTGGCTTGGCCGCAATCACTGTCAAAACCAACGCTTCGCGCGGCGGGGCGCTGACGACTTATTCCATCGACAAAGCGGATTTTCCGCTGATTAAGGAAAATGCGCTGGCTTATCTTACCGCACAGCCGAAACCAAAAGCCCCGCCCACCAAGGACGAAGCGGCAAAATTAATGGCCCTGTTCACGGGTCACACACCCACGCAGAGCGAGATTAACTTCGGCTATGAGGATTTGGGCTTTGAGCAGTTTCCCCGCAACGCTGTGTGGCAAAACCCGCCATCGGCGCAGACGCTCGATGATTACGGCGTTACCATTATCGGCTCTGGATTTAGCGGTATTGCCGCCGCCATACAGCTCTCGCGCCTCGGTATTCCCTACCGCATTTTAGAGCGTCACCCCGATATTGGCGGCACGTGGTTTGTAAATGACTATCCCGAGGCCCGCGTCGACGTCAGTACATTTTTATATCAGTATAAATTCGAAGCAAAATATCCGTGGCGAAGCTTTTACGCCGGCCGAGATGAACTCCGTGAATATATCAATTTCATCGTCGATAAATATGATATTCGGCAGCACATCACCTGTAATGCTGATTTGAAATCAGCAAAATGGCATAATGAGACAAACCTTTGGCATATGTCTATTGCGGGCGAAAACGGCGAAATCCAAACGCTCTCCAGCCGTTTTTTAATCAGCGCTGCGGGTCTTTTCCGCACCCCGAAAATTCCGAACATCAAAGGCATAGACACTTTTGCGGGCGAGATGTTCCACACAACAGAATGGGATCACAGCTGTGACTTGAGCGGGAAAAATGTTGCCGTAATCGGAACTGGCTCAACAGGGTCACAGTTGGTTTGTCATGTGGCCGAACGCGCCAAACAGCTGTCGATTTATCAACGCACAGCCAATTGGGTCACCCCCGTCAAAGGGTATAAAGACGCCGTCTCGCCAGAGAAACGCTGGTTACTGAACACCATGCCTGGCTATGCCAATTGGTATGGCTACGCCAGCTATATTGCCGAGCTTCCAGCGCAAGAGCTGCAAGTCCTTGACCCCGATTATATCGCCAAGGGTGGGCGCGTGAATGCCAAAAACACAGCCTTGCAAGAGGCTCTGACCGAATTTATCCGTTACAAAGTCGGTGATAATGAGGCGCTCTTTAAAAAGCTTATTCCCACACATCCACCGCTCGCGCGCCGCCTTGTGATCGACAATGAATGGTATGACACATTGCTCAAAGATAATGTCGAGCTTGTGACCGATGGCATCGACGCGATTACGCCCACGGGTATTCAGGGTGCGGACGGCGTCCACCGCGACGCTGATGTAATCGTCCTAAGCGCAGGGTTTGAGGTATCCGAATTCCTCTGGCCTGTAGATTATCACGGCAAGGACGGTGCCACGCTAGAGAGCCTTTGGGCAAAGGACGGCGCGCGCGCCTATAAGGGCATGACACTGCCCGGCTTTCCCAACTTTTTTATGTTCTACGGCCCCAATGCCCAAGCTCGTGCCGGCAGCTTTCATTCCTGGGTCGAAATTTTGGCCCGCTATATCGGGGAACTAATGATCGCCACAATTGAAGGCGGGTATAAAACTGTTGAAGTCAAATTAGATGCGTTTGAGAGCTATAATCGCGACCTGCGCAAAGCGCTGAAAAATATCTTGTGGGAGACACAGGGCAAAGGCGGTTATTATCTCAATAAACAAGGTCACTCCCATATCAACATGCCGTGGACCCTCAATGAGTTTTACGACATGGTCCGCAGCGCCGACACGGAGCATTACAGCTTTGAGCCCTAGAACGCGGACAATGAAGGATTGCAGGAAATGAAAACAGACGACATTTACGGCGAGGTGTCAGATTTTGACTTAACTGGACAGATTGCCATTGTCACTGGCGGCTCTCGGGGGATTGGCGCGGCCATTTCAAGGCGGCTTGCGCGGGCAGGGGCGTACGTCGTCATCAGCAGCCGCAACGCAGAGGCCTGTGAAACCCTAGCGGCCGAGATAATAGCGGCGAGCGGCTCTGCCGAAGGGCGCGCTTGTCACGCCGGCGATGTTGATGCCACTAGGTCCATGATTGAGGCCGTGCATAAAGCCCATGGGCGTTTGGATATATTGATCAATAATGCGGCTGCAAATCCGTGGTTTGGTCCAATCCTAGAACTTGAAGCCGCAGCCTATGATAAGACTGTTGACGTTAACTTGCGCGGGACACTATTTGCCTCAATCGCGGCGGCCAATTTGATGAAAGATCAAGGCGGTGGCGCGATTATAAACACGGCGTCTGTTAATGCCAATCAGCCCGTTATTGGCCAAGGGATTTATTCCATCACCAAAGGCGCGGTCATAACCCTGACCAAATCTATGGCCAAGGAATTAGGGCGCTATAACATTCGGGTTAATGCCTTATTGCCGGGCATTACCAAAACAGACGCTCTTGCGGATTTATTCCAAGGGGCCGAAGAACTGCCAGAGGCCTGGCGAGCCGCTGTGCCGCTGAACCGTCACGCCATGCCTGCGGAAATGGCGGGCGCCGTTCTGTTCCTCGCCAGCAACTCAGCCAGTTTCGTGACTGGCGCATGCCTCACTGTGGACGGTGGGCAGACGTTGCAATAGCACTATTTGTCTTGCACTTGTCCATAGGATAGACGGTTATGTGCAGCCATAAACTCTGCGGCCTTGGCCCGCAATTCTGGCGGCGGCACAGGTAGAATTACTGCGCCATATTCTTTGGACGGAAAGGCAATTGTTGCGCTGCCAAGCACTGTTTTCTCGTCCCGCTGATTGGTAGAGACAAGAGACAGATCGACGAGGTTTTGCCCGTTTTCTTGATAACAGCGCGTAACTTCGCCGCTGATAATTTGCATATCACCCATGAAGTTAAACTTGCGAATTTCGTCTTGCATGGACACGATAAAGGCATCATCCCCCGCCCAATCCGATAGGAAATGATAGAGCCAGAACTCGCGCTGAAGCCCCCAATCATAAGCCTCTGGATTGCCGACCTTTTTGGCCAAGGCCCGGTCCCAGTGCACACGCGCCTCTGTGTCGGGCACGCCTTGTTCATTGGGTGAATACAGGCCGGGCATTTTACGCCGGTCTTTGGCGGCGACCCGTCCACTGGCCAGCATGCGATAAGGTGCAAAACCATAGCCCGCAATATGGGTCATAAATACATCGGTCACCACCAGAGGGCCCTTTTGCAAGGGCGTCACACTATCCCCAACTGAGATATCTTCGAAATAGCGCGGGGTATTGCCGCGCGGTTTTTCCGCAAGGTAGCGCGCGTCAATATCTTTTATCTCTTCCGCTGTGTAGCTCTGTGGTTCGACTTTGGCATATTTGCCTTTTTTGCGCGCGCTTTTGCGTTCGGCCATAATCCGTAGCGCGCGATAGATACCAACCACTTCGCCGCGTTGATTAAACTTCACATAACGGCGGATGATATGAACCGTGCGGCCACCAAAATCAGACGGCTTTTCCTCAACGCTTTCCTCGCCCTCAAAGCTATAGACTGTATCGCCCGGATATATCGGTCGATACCAATGCCATGTCCCGCCCGACATAAATGTCTGACACCCTTTAAACAGGCCGCGCGTCTTGGCCTTCACCTCGCGCGGGATACGGTAACCTAGGAGGGGTTTATTGATAATCGCGAGCATGATGGAGGGCGCAATAACACTGCCCCAGCGGGTCGCCTTTGCGTAATCCTCATCCGTGTAAAGCGGGTTATCATCGCCAATACTTAGCGCGAAGTTTCGGATCGTATCGATAGAGACTGTGCTATGAAATTCGCGGTGACGATTGACCTCATAAAGGCCAACCATTTCTTTTTGTACTGCAATATCCTTATCGGTGATACCCGTCTCTTTTGCGTCCGGCGCTTCATTGGCATTAGGGTTCATGGTGACCTCATGTGTCATGTGTTTTGTCAGACTGTTGTGACCCAACTTGCGGTAAATATCAATATAGAACAAAAATGTTCTATATAATCTTGAAAACTCACTATCAAGTCTTCTAAGCTAGCTTAAAGCTATGAACTGGAGGCCCTCAATGCCCACCTTGCCAAGAACACCCCAGCTTGTAGGCCGCATATTGGTGGCCTCTTTATTCCTGCTGGGCGGTATTGGGAAAATCACAAATCCAGAGATGTTCTCCGCTATGATGAAAGGCGCGGGCCTGCCGATGGTATCAGTGCTTTTACCCCTGACAATTCTGCTAGAGGTCGGCGGGGCTGTTGTCCTGATTATCGGCAAGCGCTTCGCCGCTGTGACGGCTCTTGTTTTGGCGCTTTTCACTGTCGCCGCCAATATCCTGTTCCACCCCTTTTGGGCCTTTGATCCAGCGATGAGCCAAATCCAGCTATCGCTGTTTTTGAAAAATATCGCCGTGGTTGGTGCCCTGCTCTATATCGCTGCGACTGTCTATCATGAGCGACAAGACACTAAGCCTTAGTTGGATTTTAGGACTGGACGATTAGGTCCTCTTTAAATGTACGCTTGGCGAACCATAGGAAAATTGGCGTACCAAGCCCGACAATGACGGCGATCGAAATAGCTTTTTGCAGCGCCGCCGCATCTTGTGCACCATTACCGAGATAATCACTGAGCAGGCCAATAACGAAGGGCGCGGCCCCGGCGCCTAATAGGCTTGTAACAAGACCATAGATGGCCGTGGCGCTTGCGCGCATACCTGCTGGCACAACCGATTGGAAGGCTGCAACTATGGGACCGAAACCAATAGAGCCGACAAAATTTACCAAGAACAAAGCACCAATTGTCATCCAAAGGTTCGGAGCGAAAATAGCAAATTGATAAAGCGGCACGACAAGGATGCCAATAATAATCGGCAGTTTCAAAAGCCATGTCACGTCTTTTGCGACCAATCTGTTGCAGAACACACCGCCCGCAATCGCCCCCATTGAAGAGCCGATGCCCATCGCAACACCAAAATAAAGACCAACCTCGGCTGTGCTAATCCCGTATTGGCGGATCAAAAACGCCGGCACCCATTGCGCCACACCAAACAGCATAAAGGCAATACAGGTCGAGCTCATGAGAATCAGCGGGAAGCTCCGCTTCTTCCAGAGAAAGGCGAGCGTTTCACCGAAACTCGCGCCTTGCTTTGTATCGGCGCCTTTATCTTGCGCGCCGCGCTCTGGGTCACGCAGTGTTGTGAGAATAATCAAGAACATGGGCAAACCTAAAAGTCCGGCAAAAATAAAGGCCTGACGCCAGCCATATGCTTCGGCGATGTAACCACCCCCAGCAAGTCCTACGGTTAGACCTACAGTGGCCCCCGCCGATTGAATGGCATAGGCCGAGGCTCTACGCTCGACGCTACAAAAATCAGCGAGCATAGATTGTGTCGCTGGCAGAGCCCCCGCCTCACCAAAACCCACAGCAATTCGCGTCATCAAGATTTGAATATAATTGACCGTAAGGCCACACAGCGCCGTCGCAAGGCTCCAAAACGAAACGGCCGCAAGCAAGATTTTTTTACGGCTGTAGATATCAGATAAACGCCCTAGAAAAACACCCGCCAAGGCGTAGAAAATAGAGAAGGCTAAACCGGTCAAAATGCCTATTTGCGAATCCGTCATTGGGATTTCGACCCGGATTTCCTCAATCAGAACGGCGAGCACCATACGGTCAATATAATTCAGCATGTTTATGCCAAACATCAACCAAATGACATAAGACACATAACGTGCGGAGGGCTGAGTTTTGGGATTGTTTATTTCGAACATTCATGTTCTTTATTGCATTTTGCACCTATAAACAAGCTGAGAGTAGCTAAACTGAAACTAGGGAGGGGGCCAATGAGCAATACGAAACAATATTCTTTTGTTACTGTGTCTGATATCCGAATTGAAATTGGCGGCGCTTCCAAACTTGATTATTACGTAAAAGGGATGAGCCCCGGCAAAAGAGTGGCCATCATTACGGATAAAGTCATTATGGCATTAGGCCTTCTTACACCTGGAATTTCATCATTGGAGGACGCAGGGTTTGAGGTTTTTGTTTTTGATGACGTTACCGCCGATCCGCCAGAAGATATCGTTTTAGCAGGAGTTGCCAGCATATCTGATTTTAATGCAGATATTATAATCGGTTTTGGCGGGGGCAGTCCTATGGACGCGGCTAAGGTCATAGCTTACCTTGCGGCTAATCCAAGACCCATTAATGACATATACGGCGTTGGCTTAGCGCGGGGAAAAAGTCTCCCAACATTATTGATACCCACGACTGCGGGAACGGGTTCAGAGGTCACAAATGTTGCAATAATAACATCAGGAGAGACGACTAAAAGTGGGATCGTCGCAGATACGCTTTATGCTGACCGTGTTTTACTTGACTGTGCCTTAACTGCAGGCCTTCCCAGATCAATAACGGCGGCTACCGGAATTGATGCGATGGTTCATGCGATAGAAGCCTACACATCCATCAAGAAAAAGAATCCTATATCTGACGCATTGGCGTTAGCAGCACTTGGAAAACTTAGGCATTCGATTGTTCAAGCGTGCAACTATCCTGCGGATTTGCACGCGCGAGAAACCATGCTGATTGGCGCAATGATGGCGGGACAAGCCTTTTCTAATGCACCAGTTGGCGCAGTCCATGCCCTCGCTTATCCACTGGGAGGTTTTTTTCATATCCCACATGGCCTCTCAAATGCCCTCGTTTTAACAGAGGTCATGAAATACAATCAATTGAATGCAGATGAGTGGTATGGAGAAATAGCGAAAAGCCTGGGTTTACAAGAAACAAGTTCTGCTCTGATTGATGAGATGACGCGCATCAAATCCGAGACGAGCGTTCCATTGACGCTCACTGAAGTAAATATCCCTGCAAATGCCATTCCAATGATGGCACAAGACGCGATGGATAAGGATCGTATCTTGCAAAATAATCCACGCCCAATGACATATAAAGCCGCAGTGAAAATCTACGAAACAATCTTATAAACGCAGGCCCCATCCAAATTGATAGGACTTGGCAATCAATTAATACTTATTGTCTTTATGTTGCAAAACGTACGAATGCCTTCAGCGGCAAGTTCGCGGCCATAGCCGGATTTTTTGACGCCTCCAAATGGTAAGCTGGGATTTGACACTGTCATTGAGTTTATAAAGGTAGCCCCCACATCGAGATCATTGATGGCTTTCATTTGTTCGTCTTTGTCATTCGTCCAGACAGAAGAACTTAAACCAAAAGGACTGTCATTGGCCAAGCTCAAAGCCTCATCAAAACTTTTGACACGGTACAACACCGCCACAGGGCCAAAAATTTCATCATAAAAAAATCTAGATGTCCGACTGACCCCCTCAATGATTCCGGGCTTAAAAAAGAAACCTTTCCTATCTAAACGGTATCCACCTGTAAGAAGCTTTGCGCCATCCTCTATAGCCGTGGCTATTTGTTGCTCTATATCCTTGCGGCTACCCTCACTAACAAGCGGCCCCACATCAGTATCATTGTCTAAAGGATCGCCTACGTTCCGGGCTTCAAATTCACGTATTAAACAGTCTTTAAAGTCGTCAAATACGTCATCATGAATGATAAAACGCTTCGCTGCGATGCAGCTTTGCCCATTGTTCTGAATTCTTGAGACTGTTCCGATGCGCGCAGCCTCCACAATATCTGCACTGGGCATGACGATGAAGGCATCAGAGCCACCTAATTCCAGCACGGTTGGTTTTATCTCTTGGCCACAAATCGACGCAACGGACGCTCCTGCGGGCTCTGACCCTGTCAGTGTCGCGGCTTTCACGCGGGCATTGCGCAATATGCGTTCAACCTTTGCCCCGCCGATAAGAAGGCATTGCAAACTGCCCTTGGGAAAACCGGCCCTTTCAAAAACATCTACGAGATAGATAGCGCATTGCGGCACGTTAGAGGCGTGTTTTAACAATACAGTATTACCCGCCATTAAGGCCGGAGCAACGACCCGAATAACTTGCCAGATTGGATAATTCCAAGGCATCACAGCCAAAATTGGACCCAGTGGACGGTAACACCGATAGGAGCATGACGCTTGCGTTTCAATAATGTCGTCTTTCAAATGTGTCGATGCTGTGCGGGCATAATATTCAGCCCCGACAGCAGACTTGTTGACTTCAGCGACCGCTGATTTCAGAGTTTTGCCCATCTCAAGTGTAATAATTTTTCCGGCTTGCTCTGCCTCATTTCGTAAAATGGAAGCAGCCTTCATCATGTACTTTGCGCGCCGCTCTAAAGACCAAGTTTTTAATTCTAAAAAAGCATTATGACTTTTTATAATGCGGTCATCGACCTCTGAAGTGGAATGATCCGCAAAAGTCCTAATTACGCGTCCTGTCGAAGGGTTCTGCGACTGTGTTGCCACCTTTGTCTCGCTTTTCTTTTGTGAATTCGTGACGCCTGGGTCAATGATCATTCCAATTCATATGATATAAATCTTATATATTACAAAACTAAATGGAACACAAATGTTTCGATTAAGGGTTTATTGGTTTAGTAAAGGTGTAAGTAACACAAATGACAAACACGAAGCTTGTTTTCAGACCATATCATACAACTCCATCACCCTAATGATCTCAAATATGGTGTATGGAGTTTCAACGATAGACAGATTATGCGCGCCAATCTCTAAACCATTGCCTCAATTTAAAAAATTTATTCTTACCTATCACATTAAAAGCGATAATCGAGAGTGGAAAAATTAATACAACGAAAAGGTAACCTTATCCATAAACTCTCCTAATCCCTTTGCCTGTATTGGTTTGAACTGCTGACAGATGCCCGCGCATACTGACACTGTTTTTAGCAAAGCGTATACCCAGTAATCTGAACGACCAACACTCATTCCTAATGTGCCACAAATAGGAATAATATTGTGCTACAAATTTTTGATTGCGCCACTTAAACCATTGTTTTATATGTATTATTCTACGCAGCATCGTGCTGTGTGGGGGCACCATTTTTTCATCTTTCCCAATCCGATATAGTCCAATAATCATTGATTTATAAGGACTTTGGGCGCATATGTTGTCCAACGTTATCCAATGTCGTGGGGGCACATCCGAGACATTTGGGGGCCTCTGTGGGGGCAATTTGCACAAAGTAACAAAAAGGCCCCCAATTGGAGATTGTTTGATTGGCCCTGACTGACGCAAGGATTCGAGCCCTGAAGCCCAAAGCGAAAGCTTATAAGGTGTCTGACTTTGGCGGGCTGTATATCAATGTGACGTCCAAGGGCTCAAAACTGTGGCGCTTGAAATACCGCTTTCACGGAAAAGAGGGTAAGCTTTCTTTCGGGCCTTACCCCGATGTTTCCCTTAAGGAGGCTAGAGCCCTGAAAGACAATGCGCGCGCACAACTGGCCAAAGGCATTAACCCCGCAACAGCGAAACAGGCTGCACACCAAGAAGAGCTTGACCGCACAGAGCATACTTTCAACAATGTAGCAGATCAGTTTGTCAATAAATCTGAAAAAGACGGAAAGTCGGCGGCAACGCTCAAGAAACTCAATTGGTTGTTAGAAGATGCCCGTTCAGATTTTGGTCAACTGCCTATTACAGAAATTACCGCGCCCATAATCTTGAAGACACTCCGCAAGCGAGAAAAAACTGGGCATTACGAAACGGCACATCGTATGCGCTCCAGAATTGGCGGCGTGTTTCGTTTCGCCGTGGCGAGTGGGATTACTGATAATGACCCGACATATGCGCTCAGGGACGCTTTAATCCGCCCTCAAGTCAAACATAGAGCCGCAATCACGACGGAAGATGGATTGAAAGAGCTATTGGCCGCATTCGAAGAATACTCCGGCAGTCGCCAAACAGTTATTGCTTTGAAACTTCTCATGCAGTTTGCGTGTCGCCCCGGTGAGATCAGGCAAGCGCGATGGGATGAATTCGATATTGAGGCTATGATATGGAGCATTCCGGCGGACCGAATGAAAATGCGCCGCCCACATCAAGTTCCATTGGCGAGAACAAGTCTTGAATTGCTAGCTGAACTTAGAAAGCTAACAGGATGGGGCGAGCTCTTGTTTCCTGCACAAACCAGCATCAAGAAACCAATGAGTGAGAACACCCTTAATCAAGCGCTTAGGCGCATGGGGTTTTCCGCCGATGAAGTCACATCGCACGGTTTCCGTTCTACGTTTTCAACCTTCTCCAATGAAAGCGGGCTTTGGAGTCCAGATGCAATTGAAGCTTATTGCGCCCGTCAAGATCGCAATGCGGTCCGCCGTGCTTATAATCGCGCAGCCTATTGGGATGAGCGTGTAAAAATTGCCGAATGGTGGTCTAACTATTTAGAAAGTACTACTTGCACCTAAGCACCTGCGACAAATCTCTCAACATCATAACCTAAGAACCTCATGCCTCTAATTGTCCTGTTATTAAACGGCGGACGTTCAGAGGAACTCCATCCCACCAGCTCCATGATCGAAGCCTCTCCAAACCGTTCAAGCCTATATTTTTCATCGTACAAGCAATCATATGCCCGCTGAATTTGATCACCCTGACCATGCAACAGATAAGTTAGAGTAGATTTTATAGCACTTAGCTTATTTCGCTTCGCAAAATCAGTTCGCAACCCTTCTAAACCGCCCTTAGTAAATCTAAGTTGTTCTAGAAATGCGTGGCAGCCTATTAATCCTTCAAATATTTCATCGTAACTAAGGCCATTCAGCCGAGATGCGTCGTTAAACACTTCTTTTATATAGGCTATGTTTTGAAGCTCCCTTTCAGCTTCATACATATCTCGTGATACCGTATCAGATGTGGATTGCCACTCAGACACGTATTGAGATATTCTTGCGG
Organism: uncultured Algimonas sp.; assembly: GCA_964352855.1. Classification (GTDB taxonomy): domain Bacteria; phylum Pseudomonadota; class Alphaproteobacteria; order Caulobacterales; family Maricaulaceae; genus Litorimonas. The sequence continues at coordinate 34,059 of CAYGTR010000022.1, forward strand.
CTCTTTCAGATGTATTCCCAATTGGGGTCTCTCTCCACATATCGCCCTGACCATAAACAAGTCTTACCCATCCTAAGAAACGTCCCATTTCTATTTGAGGGTCGGCTCCTACATACTCTGGGCGTCCAAACCCTGCCGCCAGAGCCGTAGTCATAATTTCTTGATGAAGTGGCACCAAGATTTCATCATACTTGCGTCTAAAGGACTGCAAAAAACTTCTTTGCTTGGATATTTTATTGCTGCCAACTACAATCGATTGAGGCGATACAGCTGGAATTTTTACCTCAAGGTCTTTTTCAAAATCCCGTCTTTGCTGTGCGATATTATGACGTTTACAAATTTTTTCAAACTCATCTAAAATTGGTTTGCTTAAGACGTCTGCGTAATCCCAAAGGTTATCAAAAATCATTGGCAATGATTGAAAAGCTACATCTCGGTCTTTCATCAGAACAACTGACACCTCTCGATTCGCCTCTAAACCACTTCGGGTTAGATTTGCTGAACCGACCAGCGCGACATCGTCAACAATATATAACTTAGGGTGAAACTTTCGATCAGTATAATATCGAATGGACACTAGTGGATCTGCCAAGGCTTTCCTCAGAGAACTTGGGTCGGTAGCTTCACACAATCTAACTATGAGTAAAACCTCACATCCTTTCGCCGTCAATTTTTCAATGGGGGAATAAGTGGTGTAGAACGGGCTGGCGAGAAGAGCTTTTTTTGGCTCTACAAAAACATGGCCGAAAAAATCGACAGTAAATCCCGTGCTGGCGGTGTTGGAATATATATTCTTCAGCATGCTTTTCTCTTTTAACAAAATTCAGATCTATTTTCAAATCTAGGCTGATCAAGCAAAATAGGAATTACAACTAGAGAATTGCCAATTTAGTCATATATCATCTATTGTTGTCCAAATTAGTTCAAAAGTGATTGGTGAAAAATGCAAGGTTTAGATTTTTGGCGCTTCAGTGAAGAATTGACAGTCGTTCAGGCGGCCCTGCTTTTTACTGGTCACGATCCAGCTAAACACCCCACTATTGAGTCCCGATCAAGCGGAAGACCGGATGGCTATGAAGCTATTAAGCACTCGATTTTAACGGCTATCAAAAAAGATACTCTTGAAGGTAGAATAATACATGATATGGCAAGAAACTTTGAAGATGCTGAAGTATGCCCGTATCTCTCGACTGTAAATGTAGAGAGCTTGAAAAATTGGTTAAATGAAAAAGGTGTAAGAAAACATATTTTCTTTTTTCCAATGGATACGGAAGAAGAATTTTTAAGCGAAAATCATACCCGTTATGCGCCTAAATTAGCTGCCGCAGTTAAAGCATGGAAAGCGATGGAAAATGAAACCTTGTACAAAACCAAGAGCCCTAAACAAGCGATGCAAGTTTGGCTGCGGAAGAATGCTCCAGCTTTCGGGTTGTCCGATGATGAGGGAAAGCCCGCAGAAACAGTCATCGAGGATATAGCAAAGATAGCCAACTGGAGGCCTAAAGGTGGTGCACCTTCAACGCCAGTTGAGGAGGTTGCGGATAACGAACAGAGGCAAAAGCGTAGTATAGAAGTCAATAACCCTTCAAAAATCATGGATTCTCACTATCCAAGCGATCCGAATATTGATGACATAGATGATCTTATCCCTTTTTAAGCGTCTGAATTTATTGATTTTTTTATTCACTGCAACGATACTTAAACCTGATTTGGTTTAGGTTATGAGAAAACACCCCCCCCCCTTTTCTATAACCTACCCACCTATTCAAATCACTAAACCTCATCCAATTTCATCGGACGTTATCCAATGGAGTAATACGATGATAGATCAAACATTCCCCAAAACAGGCTTTGTTCGCCTGTCTCAAATTCTGGCCCCTAATGGCCCTATACCCGTGTCAAAATCAACGTGGTGGGCAGGCGTGAAGACAGGGAGCTTTCCGGCGGCGCATAAACTTGGCCCGCGCACAACGGTCTGGAAGGCCGAAGAGATTCGCGCTCTTTATGAAACCAGCGCGGGGCAAGATGATGAAGCAGCGTAAGCGCAGGGCACGAGGCAAAGTCGATTTGCGCAAAATTCGCGTGACCAGCACATATGAGCTAAAAGACATTGCCCGGCTTTTTGGGTATTCGGTAGATACAGTAAGGCGCTGGAAGACGAAGGGCTTGCCCGTGCTGCCCAATTCCAATCCTGCCCTCGTGCATGGTTCTTCGCTTAGATCTTGGCTGGAAGAGCGCCAGAAGGCCCGTAAACGGCCATGCGGCCCCGATGAGATGTTTTGCCTTGGTAGTGAATGCCGCGTGCCAAGACGCCCAGCGGCGGGCTCTGTGCGTGTAAAAAAGAGCAACCAGCGTAACAGCAGTATTGAGGCAAAATGCGAAGTTTGCGGCCTGAAAATGTACCGAGGCTTTGCAATGGCCGACCTAGCGCAAATCGAAAAAACATTTGAGTCATTTAAGGGGAATATCGAAGACCTATACTGGCCTAACAATCCCCCCTTAAATGTCGTGTCCAAAGGGGAATGATATGACGCCTCCAAATAATACCAAAAATGAACAGGTTAAACGCCGTTATTTTGACTTTATGCGTCACGCCGATGGGAAGTCGGAAAAGACAATTCGGATAGTGGAAAAATCAATCCTGCAATATGAGGCTTTCACTAAATTTGTAGATTTTGGACGTTTCGATCAAAAGCAAGCCATAGCCTATAAAAGCCATTTGGCAGATCAGCGCCTTGCTAAGTCCACAATTCTAACCCGCCTGAATTACCTGAAACGATTTTTGCGCTGGCTGTCCCGGCAAGACGGTTACAAGCGGCGGGTGAACGTCGATGATGTGGAGTATTTAAGCCTGCCTGAAAAAGATATAAGAGCGGCCACATCTACACCGCAAAAGCCTTATCCGACATTGGCGATGGTCAAACGCGCAACCCTCGCTATGCCTTGCGGAACGGCCCTAGAAAAGCGTGACAGAGCCCTCATGGCGACCTGCGCGCTTACGGGAATACGCGGCAAAGCCCTTGTGACGTTGCGCCTGAAGCATTTTGACAAAGCCAGGAGGCTTTTCACTCAAGACCCGCGCGAAGTGGAAACGAAGTTTTCCAAACTTATCCAAACTTGGATTTTGCCCCTTGATGATGAACTTGAAACGATTGTGCTTGACTGGACGGAGTATCTGGAGGCCGAAAAACTCTTTGCGCCTCATGATCCTCTATTCCCCAAAACGGCTGTTCAACGCGATAGCAGCTTTGATGTCTTGTCCCAAGACTTGTCCCGCGAAGCATGGAAGACAACAACGCCGCTTCGCAATGTTTTTAAATCGGCCTTTGAAGCGGTAGACTTGCCATATCATAATCCGCATAGCTTCCGCCGCATGATTGTGCATGAAATGTATAAGCGAGAATTATCGCTTCAAGCTTCAAGGGCGTGGAGCCTCAATCTCGGTCATGAAAACGCGCAGACAACTTTGACTAGCTACGGGCAGTTATCAGATTATGAAATGGAGCGGATTATACGAGGCGGGGTTTAAACCCCACATTGAAGGCATAAAGGCGACTCTTTGGAAATAGAATCTTGGCTTTCAATGCGGGAATGCTAAGAGTTTCATGTGAAAAAACAGATTCTTGATAATGTCGATGTAACTAGCAGCAGTGAACAAATTGCTGTTCTGAAACGTCACTTCCCCGCTTGTTTTGATAAGGATGGGAAGTTCATGCCCGACAAGCTCGCGGAAATCGCGCAGGCCGAAGGTGCTGATATTTCGCGTGAGGGGTATTCGCTCAACTGGCTGGGTAAATCCTATGCGCGCCTTCTGGCCAATCTGAATACAGAAACCCTGCTGGCCGCGAATACAGAGCATAATGCAAAAGATGAGAACAAAGCCTCCGAGAATATCTTAATTCAGGGTGACAACCTTGATGTGCTAAAGCACCTCAAGAATGCTTACGCCGAGCAAATTAAGGTGATCTATATCGACCCGCCTTACAATACGGGTAGTGATGGGTTTGTCTATCAGGACGACCGTAAATTTACGGTCGAGGAACTGGCAGGTCTTGCTGGGATTGACGAAGATGAAGCTAAGCGGATTTTGACTTTCACAACATCAAATTCGAGTAGTCACAGCGCTTGGCTAACCTTCATGTATCCAAGGCTATATATAGGTAAAGAATTGCTCAAAGAAGAGGGAGTAATTTTTCTCTCGATAGATGATAACGAACAAGCACAACTGAAAATGCTTTGTGATGAGGTTTTTGGCGAAGGAAATTTCATAACTAGTTTTGCTAGAGCTACTAAGACGGGTGGAGCGAAAGGAACTCATTTCACCCCCAATGTCGAATATGTTTTAGCATATGCAAAAAACAAAGAGGCGACACGTCCATTTAGGACAAAAATTACCGACGCCCAGATAAAATCTTATTATAATAAGACTGAAACAGTAGGTAGTCGAAAAGGCGAAAAGTTTGGTGAAGAGAGGCTTTATCTAGCGAGCTTAGAGACAAGGCCCAATCAGCGATATTGGATCGAATGTCCTGACGGCAGCTTTGTAATTCCTCCGGGTGACACACTTCCAACTAAACTATCAAATGGTGAGAAGGTCACGCCTGAAGATGGTGATGGTGTATGGAGGTGGACATTCGCAACCTTCAATGAAGCTTCTCAGGAGAAAAGAATTATTTTCAAAGAGACTGATAGTTCTTCTCTTGTCGATGAAAACGGAACGCAGTCGAAATACAATATTTATTATAAGTTATGGCTTAAAGACCAACAGAAAAAAGGAAAAACTCCTGGCAATCTCATTCTTAATATTGAAAATCGAAAAAGCTCTAAAGAGCTTAAAGAACTGAAAATCCCCTTCGGATTTGCGAAACCTACAAAATTATTGAAATTTCTCATCGGACTAGTGGAGTATGAGGCTTCGGATATTGTTTTAGACTTTTTTGCTGGATCTGGCAGCACGGCCCATGCCGTAATGGCTTTGAATACCGAAGAAAAAGGCAAATCGAAGCGGCGGCATATTTCAGTACAACTTGCGGAGCCGACGGAGAAAGGAAAAGAGGCTTATAAAGCAGGGTTTAACAACATTTATGAAATCACCCGCGAGCGCATCCTTCGCGCTGCGAAAAAAATTCAGACAGTGAACCCCAATGCGAAGTGCGACTTCGGCTTCAAAGAGTTTAAGACTATTCCCGTATTCGACGGCTATCTGAATGAGGCTGATACGCCCGACCAATACACGATTTTTGATGGTGACAAGCTGTCGAATGAACAGCGCGCACAGCTTTTGCTAACATGGCAAGTCTATGACGGCTTGCCTCTTACGCTCGATTTGGTTGCCGTTGATCTGGCGGGCTACACCGCCCATCAAGGCAATCATATTCTTTACTGCATCAGTTCAGGCCTAACGCTCGATCACATACTGAAAATGCTGGAGCGCATCGACACGAAAAAGAGTTTTGCCCCGCAAAAAATTGTAGTGTTTGAGTATATCCTTTCCAGCAAAGCCAAACGCGAAATTATGGAGGCCGTTAACGGTTATAACAATCGCAAACAGATTGAGCTGCATTTGGAAATTCGGCTCTAGCTATGGCAGGATTTGTTTTTGAACGCGACTTGCCGCACCAAAATGCCGCCGTAGCGGGCGTGCTGCGCGCCCTAAGCGATGTCACTGTGGAGCCGAGTATGAACGGCACAGTCAACCCTCGCTTACTATTTGAGGGCATGAGCCAAGAGCTACAGAAAAACTTGCTCGCCTTGAAAAAAGAGGGAGACTGGGCGCAGGACTTCAAAATCGACACTAGTGATTTGTCACAGTTGATTTTTGACATCTCAATGGAAACAGGGACGGGTAAAACTTACGCCTATACCAAGACTATGCTGGAGCTGAATAAGCAAACGGGAATTACAAAGTTCATCGTTGCCGTGCCGCGTGTCGCCATTAAAGCGGGCACGGTTAGCTTTCTGAAATCCCCCGCCGCCAAAGAACATTTCAGAGAGCAATTTGACCGCGATATCAAGGTCTATGAGGTCAAAAGCCAGAAGGCGCGAAAGGGCAAAAAAGAACACATGCCGCAGGCTATTTCCGATTTCTGCCGCGCCGATAGCCACATGAATAAAAAGGCTATCCATATCCTTGTTATCAATTCAGGGATGATTAATTCGAAGACTATAGACAAGGCGTTCGATGTCGCGCTGTTCGATGAGTTCAACGTCCCGTACGAAGCGATTGCCAATGCGCGGCCGATCTTGGTCATCGATGAACCGCACACGTTCAAGCGCGGGAATACGACCTTTAAGAAGCTGATACGCTTCAATCCGCAATTCACGCTGCGTTATGGCGCGACATTCGACGATGACCTTATCAACATGGTTTATGAGCTGAACGCTGTGGACGCCTTCAATCAGGACTTGGTGAAGGGCATAACCGTGCATTTGGAGAACTTTGAGGGTGGCGACAATGTGGCGCTGCGGTTTATGGATTCAGACGGAACTGAGGCCTCATATGAGCTAAATGTTGAGGGCAAGAAGACGCGCAAGAAAATTACTAAAGGCGGCAGCTTCGAGGCCATTCACCCAGAGATGACCAACCTCACTTTGGATAAGCTGAATAAATCAACGGCGGTTCTATCGAATGGTTTGATTCTCAAAAAAGGTGATCGCATCAATCCCTATTCCTACGCCGAGACTTTGCAGGAAAAGATGGTGCGCCAAACCATTGTCACGCACTTTGAAACTGAGCGTAAGCTCATGCTTAATTCGCCGCGTATTAAGCCGTTGTCACTGTTCTTTATTGATAACATCGAAGGCTATCGCGACAAAGACGGCGCGCTTCGGGTCATGTTTGAAGGCTTGCTTACCGCGCACCTAACAGAGTTGATTTCTAAGGAGGGCAATGCAGATTACCGCAAGCACCTAGAAGCCGCCCTTAAAGACGTGTCTGCCTTGCACGGAGGCTATTTCTCAAAAGACAATAGCGACAGTGACGAAAAAATTGAGCAAGAGACGATTGAAATCATACATGACAAAGAGACGTTGCTGGACATCAACAATCCGCGCCGTTTTGTGTTCTCAAAATGGACGCTTCGAGAGGGGTGGGATAACCCTAATGTCTTTGCGATCTGTAAGCTCCGCTCCAGCGGCAGTGAAACATCAAAGCTCCAAGAAGTCGGACGCGGGCTTAGACTGCCCGTAAACGAATTTATGGGCCGCGACCGCAGCGCCGCTCACGATTTGCATTACTTCGTAGACTTCACGGAAAAGAAGTTCGCTGAACACCTGACCAATGAGATTAATGACAAATCTGGTGTAAAAATAGATGATGAAAAACTCACCGACACCTTGAGGGACAAACTACTCAAAGAATATCCAGCATTTGGTGATGAAGACGGCCTTATAGAGAAACTATTTGAGCTTGGGATAATAAAAGTGACCCAAAAGTATCAAGACGGCGGGTTTGACAAACTCAAAGCTACATATCCCAAGGCGTTCAGTGGCGGTCTGAAAAAAGGTAAGGTCAAGAAAGCGGGTGCAAACAAGAAGACGGCGACCATACGCAAGGGTAAATACAAAGAACTTAAAGAGCTATGGGAGGCCATAAGCCAAAAAGTCGCGCTCGAATACAAAGTGAAAGATGAGGCGCAATTTAAGGGTCTGTTCAAAGACTATATGGACAGCATTAAAGGAAAATTCGTTGCGGAAGGCAGTGTTACGACAATTCAGAAGCTCGTGATAAACGATGACTTTGCCAGTTTTGAGACCAAGCAGTCGCTTAGCGCCGATGTGCTGCCGTTCGTGATGATGTCATATTCATCGTTTTTGAGCCAAGTTTCAAGCGCTCTGTCCTTGAAGCTATCTACGGTTCACTCTGTCTTCACAGAACTTGGAAAGGCTGGCTTCAAAATTGAGCACTACATGAGTCAGGCAACTATACGGACACTCAAGTCAGGCTTTAATCACTACCTCATGGAACATGCGTTCGGTAAGTTTGAGGTTGGCTTCAAAAAAACTTCAAATACTATTCATCCGACGAAATTCACTGATGATAAAGGGCAAGTCGTTGACGAAGTTACAGCGAGCGATATTGGTCTTTTGTATAAAGACGGAAAACCGCGAGACGAGTATTTCTTGGATGATATTTTCTATGACGGCACACTTGAACTTGAAAATATAGAGGGGCCAATTGTAAGCGAAGTTGTTGTTTATTCCAAAATTCCCAAGAGCTCGATTCGTATTCCGCTTGTTGGTGGCGGGACTTACTCGCCAGATTTCGCTTATGTCGTCAAAACAAGTGATGGAAAGTCGAAGCTGAACTTGATTGTAGAAACCAAAGGCAAGGATGAAATCGACCTTGGCGCTGCCGAAGCCAAGCGGATTAAGCACGCCGAAAAATACTTCAACAGCGATAGCAGCCCTACGAAGGTGAAGTTTAGGCGACAATTAAAAACCGATAAAATTATCGACATCATTAAAGCTGCATTATAAGTGACTGAAAACTGTTTCCAAAAACGCTTAGAGACAAGGCTTGAAGAGGTATTCTAAGGGGGGAGGTAGAAAGTTGCAGGCTTCTAAACTCTCTAGCGGAGACACTCAAAAATAAGTCTATCCACAGTTGAAAAATTGCGTTTGGGGGCCTTTTTGGGGGCTTTGTATTTTTAAGTATTGAAAATAAATTAAAAAATCAAATAGATAAGTTAAAAGTGCGTTGCCGTGTGGGCACCATTTTCCTAATTAAAATCAACAGCTTAGCGGGCTTCTTCACGTTAATGCCATTTTTCGACAATCCGCTAAACTCACACGATGGAAACCTCAATCTATACCCTTCACCGCTTCTATCCGGACATCATTCGCCGAACTATCTGAATGTATTTCCGTTTCAATCTTAACTTTCCGGATTTCGAGGAGCTCATAATCGAACGCAGAGTCGATGTTTCTTTTGAAACGGTCCGGAGATGGCTTGAGAAATTTGAGTCGCCTTTTGCAAATCGGATAAAATCCAGATCTGAAAGCCCCTTTCCTGTTTGACACTTGGATAGAGTCTACACGAAGATCAACAGTTGAATGGTTTATCTCTGGCGGGCCATCGAAGATGAAGGAACTGTTCTTGATGTCTTGTTCAGCAACGCCACAATACTAAGGTAGTCACACGGTTACTGCGTAAACTCCTCAGAAATCATGGCTCGTATAGTTACGGACAGGCTTACTTCTTACGGAGCGGCACTCAAAGTTTTGGGCTCAAGACATTTACAAGAAGTTGTTAGTGGTAGGAAGAATAATTGCGTCGAATGTTCACCCGTTCCAATACGGAGAAGAAAACGGAAATCACCAAGGTTTAGATCGCTGAGGAACGCTCAGAAGTTGCTCTCTGCCCACATTCGGATCTACAATTTTTTCAATTACAGACATCATCTAATCACAAGAAACACGCTCTGAAATTTTCGAAAACAGGCACAAACCGAATGGAATTTTGTGACCGCTACCACTTGGCCGTAAGAGAGCCATGTAGAGGAAATTTTCGACGAGTTCATTTAACGTGACACAGCCCTCAAATTAATTGGGATTCAGTGACGGTGCTAATCTGCACCTAATTAGACCTTTCGGCGAAATTAGCAGCCGCTTCAGTTAATGTGACAAAGCCTCTAATACTGAGACGCAGGTTTATTTAATACCCCACCATCCTGCCCTACGATCAAGCAGATTACAGTTCGGTCTCCCTCGTCCCAAGTATTGGCGGATGGGGTTATGGTATCGAGGTCAATCTCTGCTGCTGAGTCAAAGTAGGCTGTACCGACCTGCTGCTCGAACGCCGTCTCACATCCAATTTGTGCATTCGAAATCAAGTCAAGACGGCCAGGAAATTCTATCCCTGTGACATCCTCACGTATCATTAGGCCAGCTACCTCAAATTCGTGGGGGCTATTGCAATCGCGGACAATTACTTCATCAACTAAGCGTTCGTCCCCAAGTGTATCCGCGCAAAGGCCTTTTTCCAATGAATTCACTTCAATAATGGTTCCTGGCGTAATTGAAGCCGATGGTGGCGGTGGTGGTGAGACGGTTACCGGCTCCTCATGAGTTTGAAAATTCGAGTCCAAACAACCCGAAAGAAGTGGGAAAACTAACGCCACCACCGTAAGACCCACACGCCGATAAAAATCTATGCTTATCATCGTGTGTTTCCTCCTATTAATGTTAGCTCTGTTACAACTTTTCCATAAAGATCATAGTTTGATCCGTTAACGGCTTCTGAGGCAATCTTGTAACTATTGACAAACCCCTTAGTCGTTTGGTTCGGGCCAATTATAATAAGCCCGCCACCGTCACCGCCAGGTCTATGCTGATAAAGCTGTTCATCGGCCGTTCTTGCCGCGCTTTGAAAATTATTAAAGTCACTGGTCTGGGCAGGGGCCCCATGTTGGAGATCGATTCCGAAGGCGGATTCTTTCAATACATCCTCATGTAAGTTTTTTGGAAGGTTAGAACCATCGGCTTTTCCAAAACTCAATAAGTCAATATCACTATAAACGCGCCGGTTGTTAAAATCGAAAGTCAAAAACCCATCGCTATCTACGCTTACCTTTGTAATAATCGGTTTCCCTTCTCTGAGCACGACAATGCCATCGCCTTCTGAGATAACATTTCCATCTTTATCTAAAATTTGGGCTTTTTTACTGTTGAGATTGTCAAGATACTCATCGCGCGTGTTAAACTCAGCCCGCCTTTGATTATATCTGTCGATAATCCTGTCAATTTCAGGCCCACCAGGCTCTAATTCGCCCCGCTCAACCGCCGCCTTCATAGCTTCCAGAGGGTCTTTTGGTTCGCGCATGTGGATTAGCCCTTCATCCGCTTTGTCGAATCCCAACCATTTCGAGTCTATTTCATTTACCGATTTGAGTTTAATCGCCATAGGCTTGGCGTTTAGTCTCTGAAGGGCCCATTTGGTTGCTGTTTCGGGTCGTGGCCTAACGATAAATGTTCCCCCCGTCTCTTTGGCTTTATCTATCAAATAAGCATATTGCTCATCTGAAAGCCCTGCCAACCTCACAGAATTCCCTGTTAGTGGTACACCAGGCGGTACATCGTCCCAAGCTTTTTCTTGACCGCGGTAAAAATCGACAACTTCGGGCTGCGGCGAATCTTCTTTAAGCGTCTTGGCTTTTTTCTCTTTTCCTCGCAAAAATTTACGCGCAGGGAATTTTTCCACAATCCGCGCTAATAGTGTAGCAGATGCTTTCTCTGCGCCAACGCCTGTTCCTATATTCGTGCCAGACTCGGTTAATAAAGCCGCGACCTCCCGGTAATCTCCATCCCTACCCGCTTTTTCAACATCATTCATCCAATCAGCAATAACGCGCACGCCGGAATTGGAAAGGCTCTCGCCGCCTTCAGCCAAATCGAAGGCTTTTTGTTTTAGAGAGGTACTCTCGTTATATTCGACAATAACATTATAGATTTTAAGCGCATCTTCTGACAACGCTTCGCCGCCGTCCTCAGCAGTATTGCTTATAAAAGTGCCGACATCGACAACAAGGTCTTTGGCTGTAAAGGCTCCATCACCCATTTTTTGCAGCGCTCTCAATACACCTTCTGCGCCACCGACGGTGACCCCGCCCACAGTCGTGTCGTTGCCCACTTGATCCACGCCTTGGATAAATGAAATAAAACCACTTAAAAGGAGTGACTTAACTTCCGGTAAGATGTCGATATGGTATTTATCCCGGTCAATATTCCCGCGAAGTTCTTGTCTGGTAATGACATCCACCTCCTCCTCATCAATCATGGCCTTACCGCTAAACTCGATTGGGAGGACAAAGCGCGTCTTATCACTGACGTCAGACACCATACTAATCGGAATAATGAACTCGCGGCTATTTGCTTTGCCGGGCTTCAGAACTGCAATTTCCGGCGACACATCACTGCTAAGCCTATTAATAAGATTGCCCAAAGCCACAACCAAGGGATCAGAACTCTTAAGCTCAAAATCAATACCCATAATGTCAACGCCGCCGACATTCGTGATTGTCCCGCGAATAAAGTTGAACGTCCCTGGCTTAGGCCGTTGGACTCTTGGGCTTTGGAGCGTCCCACCGACAATCCGTAATTGGCTAAGTTCAAATGCAGCGGTTTCGATGGCTAAGGTTCCACTTGTATCGTGTGCGACACGGCCATTTCCGCGAACCCTGTCTGCTGTCAGAAATGCACGTAATTCTGCAACACCGCGTTCGTTAGCTAAATAAGTCCAAGTGACGGTCGTGCTTTGCCCTGCTCCCAAGCTTAATGCGCTAACACGCGGGTCAACACCGTTTGGATCAAGCGGACCTGAAATAAAGGTCAGAAGTCTGTGGGGGCTGACCATAAGAGAATCAACTCGAATACCATTGATTGTATCATTATCATTATTTGTAATCGTCAAAGTAATTGTGACTTCCTCACCTGCCCGCGTTTCGCTTGTTGCCGAAGTCGATAGTTCGATATCCAAGTCCGGCTGAATAAATATCGTCGATTGTGCCTTCGCCTCGATACGTTCTCCTGTCGTCAATATTCCTTTCCCTGTAAAAGTCATTTCGACGTCACCGGACTGCTTTGCCGCAACACGATAGCGGGTTTGAATAGACCCGTTTTTTGGAATATATTTAAGAATAGCCGGTGATGGTCGGCCTTCGAAAACAAGGAAGTCAGAATCCACCTGTGTTCCCAAGTCAAAGTTATCAATGTCATCCGTTTCAAAATTCAAGACCTCGACATTGATATTTTGAGTGGCCTCAACATCCATAATCGGATCTTCTGGGTTAACGCCGATAAACAGTCCATTTTCTGCCGTGACCTGCGCATCAGCCATGTCAATATCGCCGTCTACATCCGTGACGGTCAGAGAGACATTATATGTTCCAGCTTCGTCGTAAATATGTGTGGGGTCTTCTTCATTTGAAGACGCTCCGTCACCAAAGTACCATTGATATGTCATAGACTGTTTTTTGGGGTGTTCAGATTGGTTTTTAATTTTAAGTCGGCGACCTAATATTTCGGACTCAAATCCTGCAATAGGTTTTTCCGGGTCCGTAAAATATACAGGTATGGATTGCGTCGTTACGGTACCACTAGCGTCTATCACATTCAAAGATACTGCTGCAGAGATAATCGGTTTGTCGTATGTGGTGAAAGCATCATAACTAATTCTTGTGCCTTCTCGGTCGTTCAACGTACCTTCAGTATGGGTCAGCCCATTCCCATAATCCCATTCCAAAACCTTTATTTCATAACGTCCAGCCACTGCATTGGAGGCAAAATTCACCGAGTAGAATTCTTTATCAATGCCCACCTCCCTTATTTGCGTGACTTCTAAGTTAACCGTGGGCGGCGTGTAAGGAACAATAGGCGCTCCGGGGCATCCGGGATTTTCAGACAAAAACTCTGTCTTTATGGTCCCAATAAATCTTGATTTTTTCAGGCATTGTTCCATTTGAAACGCGGGTGGCGACACACCGGAAAATGACCCACAAGGTTCACGCCTATATCCCCAAAAAGCATCTCCACCCGCCCTGTTCAGTATATAACCAAGGTTGCCGAACAATATCCCATCAGAATAGTCGGCATATCCGACCTCACATCTCGCAAAAAAGTTATAATTGAATTCGCGTTCACCATTGTGAATCGGTACTGGAATTTTGGCATGCAAAATCTTTTTCGTGCCATCTTGGTTTTGAGTAATTTCAGTCCCTACAGTATCTTTGCATTCCCAATCATACCTGTTTGCGTTTTCTTTCAAAAGACCCGTTATATCGTCTGGGCTTCCTATTCGCTCCGCACATGATTGCGCATAGGCTGTGTTCGCCATACCGCCCAAAAGAGATATAAAAACTGAAAATAGTAAACTTACGCAAATACGAAATATCATGTAGCCCCACAAATTTAGTGTCTCTATTTATAAAAGCGTGGGTTTTTCGGAGAATGGGTCAAAAGATTTATAAAAATCGACCCGCTATTGGCGCAGGGCACGCTATGAACACTATGCGGATGGTAAATAATGAAATCACGACTAATTCAGTATATTATGCGATTGGTGATATTCATGGTGAGGCCGAGAAGCTTACCCGTCTGCATTCGCGTATTCGGCGCAAACACAGAGTGGATTTCCCCGGGCAAACGCTCAAGTTTGTGCATTTGGGGGATTTTATAGATCGCGGCCCTGATAGCTGTAACGTAGTCGATAAATTAATAAAGCTGGAGCGTGACCACGAGCCAAATACCATAAATCTTAAAGGCAATCATGAAGCCATGATGTTGGATGCCTATCAAAAGCGGGCGTCAGATTCATACCCTCATGACTCAAAGGCCTATGATTTTTGGCTTAGAAATGGCGGCGACAAAACAATAGAGAGCTATGTAAAAGCGGGGTTAAGAGAACCTCCACTCAATCATTTGGCATGGATGTCACGATTAAACAGTTATTATTGGGATAGAGCCGCAAATCTCATTTTTGTCCACGCCGGTATTGATCCGGTTCATTTCCCAAATGACGGAGAAAATCGTCATTTATGGACCCGCTCGCAAAAGTTTTTCGAAACAAAGACTTGGCCAAAAGACAGACTTAAAGGGATAACCGTTATTCATGGTCATACACCGACTAAGAGCGGCTTACCCGACATTGATGGTGACTTTCGGCGCATAAATATTGATACAGGTGCCTGTTATGGGGGTTATTTAACGGCTGTCGTTCTGGCACCAAATGAACCACCGCGCTTTATCTCTGTTTAAAGCAGGCCTGCATTTTGTTCTGCCAAAGTCTCTAGAAGCCAAGCGCGTGAGACCCGCCAGTCTCGCTTGACGGTTGAAGCGGATGTGCCCATGACTTCCGCAATTTCCTCCAGAGACAACCCCCCATAATAACGCATTTCCACAATTTTGGCCCGGTCAGGGTTCATTGCCTTTAACCGTAAGAGCGCATTTTCCAGACGATGAATGTCTATGGTTTCCTGTCCGCCCATAAGATGCGTAACAAGCGTTACCTTTTGATGATGGCGTTTGTCGGAGGCGTGTTTACGGGCATGATCAATAAGAACCCGCCGCATCGTTCGAGCGGTTAAAGCCAAGAAATGTGCCTTATCGTTGAAAGCAATGTTTTCAGAATTAATCACGCGCATTGTTGCTTCATTTACGAGGTCACCCGTAGTGAGAGAAATATTCCCTTCTCCGCGTAGAAGGTTCGCCGATATTTTCCTGAGCTCTACATAGAGGTTATCAAATAACTGATCTCGTGCAGATACATCACCCTCTCTCCAAGCGTGCAATAGCTCTAATGCGATATCATCAGTATTTTGCAAACGTTTCCCCTACCACGCCTATAATCCCTTATAAAAGAATCTTTGGCAAGCAGACAGCTTTCATAAACTATGGCCCGTTTTGATTGGTTTTCTCGCTTTAAAATATATGGGCTTTGTATAATATAAGTTGGGGGAGCTTATTATGGAATCTGACGAATTCAAAGATAAGGCGCTCGCACTTTTTGAAAAATCTCTTGATTTTCCATCTCCAGAGCGAGCCGAATGGATTATAGAACAGTCGGGTGAAAACACGGCCCTGCGAGATAAAGCTCTTAAATATCTTTCACGGGACATGGTCGCAGGATCAGCTTTTCATACAGGCGGGGCTTTCCACGACGCATTAGATGATACTGCTATTCCTCGCCAAATTGGCGCCTATAAAGTAACGGGTCTAATTGGACGCGGTGGCATGGGATCAGTCTATCGTGGAGAACGAATAAGCGGCGATTTTGACCATGGCGTTGCTATAAAAGTCGTTCGCCCAGGGGCGATGACAGATAAGCTTGTTGGTCGATTTGAAACAGAACGTCAAACGCTTGCTCGACTTTCGCATCCTCACATTGCCAGGCTTTACGATGGGGGTACATTGGAAAATGGTGCCCCTTTTATCATCATGGAATATATTGATGGCTTGCCAATTACAGAGTGGGTCGAGACGAAGGCGCTTGCCTTAAATGATCGACTCTCCCTATTCAAATCTGTTTGTGATGCCGTGAGTTATGCGCATCAAAACCTCATTATTCACCGCGATATTACGCCGTCGAATATCCTTGTCGATGAAGCCGGTCGAGTAAAGCTTATAGATTTCGGCATTGCTAAACCTTTTAACAAAGACAGCGCCATAACGGATACGACATATTCTCTTGCCGGTATGAGCTTCACTCCCGGCTTCGCAGCTCCGGAACGATCCAAAGGCGCAGGTGCTAACACGCTTTCCGATATTTACTCCTTAGGTAAATTGTTGGAAGTGCTGACTAAAGACCTCGAACCGGAACCGGATTTATTGGCTATAATTGCCAAAGCCACAGCCTCAAAGCCGGAAGACAGATATGGTTCCGTGGATGCATTTATTGATGATTTGGAAAATTATAAGCAGGGTTTCCCCGTCGACGCCCAGGTGAATTCAGGCACCTATCGGTTCGGAAAATTTATCAAACGTCACAAGTTAACAAGTCTTTTGGCCAGCGCCGCAATGATCGGATTGCTGACAGCCTTTGGGGTCACAGCCTATCAATATCAAAGAGCTGAAACGGCCTTGGTAAAAGCAGATAAACGGTTCAATGATGTCCGCAAGCTTGCAACAACTATGATGAATGATATTTATGATAAAATATACCGTGTCCCGGGCTCTACAGAAGCCGCCAAAGAACTCGTCCAAGCTGCACAAGTGTATCTTGATGAGCTTTCCTTAGATAAAAGTTCCCCCATTGATGTAAAGCGCGAAGCCGCCATCGGTTATACAAAACTGGGCACAATGGTTGCCGGAAGCAAAGGCGGCAGTATCACAGATTTGGACGCTTCAGATACGTATTTCTCCAAAGCAAACTTAATTTTGGAAGATCTCATAAAAACTGAAACGCCAGATGTTGAGACATTGACGGCATACGGCAAACTCTATTTCTACATGGCTGAAGTCAGTATATCGCCAAGGCGGGAAATTGATTTGGCTTGGGAGCAGCTTCAAACATCCATTGCTTACCTTGAGGATGCCATAAAAATTGCCCCAGGCATCGTTGAACCCAAGATCGCTTTAATGTATTCAAATTGTTATTCTGCAGAAATATTAATCCAAAAAAGAGAGACTGAAGACGCCGAAAAAATTCTGCGTGAGTGTGTGGCCTATGGTGACGCCCTTTTAGAAACTTATCCTGACAATGAGAATATTTTGCGTGTAAAAAGTGCCTCTGGTCGGACGCTCGCTAATTCACTGTCATCCAGAGGAAATTTCTCAGACGCAATTCCCGTGCTTAATGTTGCCATTTCTGACTTAGATAAAATAGAAACGCTGGTTGATTCTGAAAATGACAGTTTTACCCTCAGGGGCATGACGATGGCCTATTGGCGGAGAGCTTACGCCTATACCAATATAGAAGACTATGATTCGGCAATCGCTGATTATGCGAAAGCTTTGGAGTATACAAATAAGCGCTTGGCGAAAGACCCAGAAGACAAAGATGCAATCTGGTTTTATTATACGATAGTTGCCGAGCAAGCCGCACCTCTGTTAAAAAAAGGACGCAATCAACAGGCCGAAGCTGGGCTTGTTGAGGCCCTTGGATGGTATGAAAAGCGTCATTTGGAGCAACCTGAAAACTCAAGTCGGTTGAGAAATTTGTTTATACATCATTATATGATGGCGGACTTTTATGGTCAGATAAGATCAACCGAGAAAGAATGTGTAAATTATAAAAACGCTTACAATTACTTTCAAAAAATGAAAGAAACAGACACTTTATCACAATGGGATAAAGACAGTTTGTCAGAATTAAAAAAGGCGTCTGTGCACTGTAAAATCACATTTGTCGATTAGAGCAAGGGACACTTGACCCGGCTTTGTCACGTTAATGCCAGCTTCCAGACAATGCGCTAAACTTTAGCGATGAA
>CAYGTR010000023.1:0-48693 GCA_964352855.1 uncultured Algimonas sp.
ACGCTTTTGATCCGGTTTTGGAGGTCTTTAAGGCTGGCCATTGCTCAGTCCTCTCCCGTCCTTAAGCTACAAAATTTGCAGTGAATTTATCGAGAGCCGATTTGAGGCGACCTTCGATATCATCTGTCAGTTTCTTTTCTGATGCAATATCAGCGAGAATTGACGCATTATCAGCTTTCAAATGCGCGAGAAGTTCACGCTCATATTTCTGAACAGCTTTTACGGGAATACGGTCGAGATAGCCGCGCGTACCTGCGTAAATAACTGCCACCTGCTCTTCAACCTGCAGCGGAGAGAATTGTGGTTGCTTCAGAAGTTCTGTCAGGCGCTCACCACGCGCCAAAAGAGCCTGTGTTGACGCATCAAGGTCTGAACCGAACTGCGCAAAGGCCGCCATTTCACGGTATTGCGCCAATTCACCCTTAATCGGGCCAGCAACCTGTTTCATCGCTTTAATCTGAGCGGATGAGCCCACACGAGACACGGAGAGACCGACGTTCAAAGCCGGACGAATACCTTGGAAGAACAGATCTGTTTCCAAGAAAATCTGACCATCAGTGATCGAAATCACATTTGTCGGAATAAAGGCCGACACGTCGTTACCTTGTGTTTCAATAATCGGAAGCGCCGTCAAAGACCCGCCGCCATTGGCTTCGTTCAGCTTCGCTGCACGTTCGAGCAAACGGGAGTGAAGATAGAAAACGTCACCCGGATAGGCTTCGCGTCCCGGTGGGCGACGCAGAAGAAGTGACATTTGACGATACGCCACAGCCTGCTTGGACAGATCATCATAAATGATCAAGCCGTGCATACCATTATCACGGAAATATTCGCCCATGGCGCAACCAGCAAAAGGAGCCAAGAATTGAAGCGGAGCCGGTTCTGATGCTGTCGCGGCCACGATGATGGAGTAATCCATTGCACCATTTTCTTCGAGCGTTTTGACAAGCTGCGCCACTGTTGAGCGCTTCTGGCCAATAACGACATAGATACAATATAGCTTGTCGTTTTCACGATCTTCGTCGAAGGCCGCTTTCTGGTTCAAAATCGCATCAACAGCCACGGCTGTCTTACCTGTTTGGCGGTCACCAATGATCAATTCACGCTGACCACGACCCACAGGGATAAGCGCGTCAATCGCTTTAATACCTGTTTGTACGGGCTCATGCACACCTTTACGCGGCATAATACCGGGGGCTTTCACGTCAACGCGGCGACGCTCAGTTGACTTAATAGGGCCCTTACCGTCAATCGGCTCACCCAACGGGTTCACAACGCGGCCTAAAAGACCTTTGCCGACAGGGACGTCAACGATTTCACCGAGGCGCTTCACCGTGTCGCCTTCTTTAATGCCGCGGTCATCACCAAAGATAACGGCACCGACATTGTCGCTTTCTAGGTTAAGAGCCATGCCCTTAATGCCGCCGGGGAATTCAACCATCTCGCCGGCACGGACATTGTCCAGACCGTAGATACGGGCGATACCATCACCGACTGAGAGCACCTGACCAACATCAGAGACTTTGGCTTCTTTACCAAAATCTTTGATTTGCTTTTTCAGAATGCTGGAAATTTCCGCAGCACGAATATCCATTGTGTAACCTCTATGCTTCTTTGAGGGTCAAACGTAAGTCCTCAAGTTTTGTCTTAAGGGAGCTATCATATAAACGCGAACCAACGCGCACGACGAAACCACCCAACAGGTCAGGATCGACAGATGTCTCAACCTCGACCGGGCGTCCCAGCGATTTTTTTAAATTCGTTTTCAGTGACGCAAGCTGCGCCGCCGTCATCTTTTGTGCACTTGTCACCTTGGCAACTTGCGTGCCTTTACGGCGTGCAACCATATCTTCGAAGGCTGTAATGATTCCCGGAAGGTGATCCGCTCGGCGATTCCCGACAACGGTTCCGATGAATTGTATCGTCAAAGGCTTAAGTTTTGCCTTCTTGGCGATCGCCGTGAGGGCTGCCACTTTATCATCTGTCGCAACGACAGGCGAGACGATCATCGTTTGCAAATCTTGGCTACTTACCAAGATCGACTTTAACAATTTCATGTCTTTTTCAATAGAATTCAATGACTTGGCATCTTCTGCCAATTCAAGCAAAGCTTGGGCGTAACGAACGGGCGCTTCGCCGGTAATGACTTCAGTCTCTGACACGTATCAGGTCCGTCTCTTAGGGATGAGCCAAAACTTTGGCTCGCTTAACATAAATATAGCGGATCAACCATAATCGGAAAAATCAGCATCCCGACAGGCAATTCCGCCAAACTCGGCGCGCCTTTAGCATGGGTATTTTATTATGCCAAGGGATGAATTGCGGCCATTGCAGAGAGAGTTCGTGCGGCATTTGGGCCAAGTTATAATAACTCAAATAATGATTTCTTTGGTCAGGCATTTAATTTTCTACATAAAACTCTGCGGGTCTATGTCTATTTGGACTTTGAATTTGGCGGGGGGGTGGATCTTGCTTCGCCAAACCGTCATATAACGGGAGAGATTAACGCTTGGCTCGGCCTGAATAAAGAGGCGGCGGCGGTAGAGGCCGCGCAGGCGGCCTATGGGTGGCTCTGACGGGCCTAAAATCTCGATACCATCGGCGCGCGGCGCGAGGCTGACCATTTTCTTGGCTAAAGCTTCGATCTTTTGTCTATCAGGGCCTGAAATAATGACGGCTGCTAATTTCCCGAAGGGCGGCAGGCCGAGCATCTCGCGCATGGCCAGCTCGACCCCGATGAAGAGCTCTCTATCCCCTGCGGCCAGAGCCAAAAGCGCCTCATGTTCAGGCTGATGCGTCTGGATAAGCGCCCGGCCCGGTTTCTCGGCCCGCCCTGCTCGTCCGGCAACCTGCACCAAGGTCTGATAGGTGCGCTCACCTGCCCGCGGGTCGCCGCCTGCGAGGCTCAAATCCCCGTCCACCACACCCACAAAGGTCAAATGCGGAAAGTTGTGGCCTTTCACCACCATCTGTGTCCCGACCAAGATATCAATCTCGCCCCGCGCCATGCGGTTCATTCGGTCTTTGATAGCATTTGGGTTCCCTGCCGTATCGGAACTAAAAATCTCTATCTTAGCCCCCGGGAAATGGCGTTCAGCCTCTTCGGCGACCCGCTCCACCCCCGGCCCAACGGGTGTGAGGCTGTCTTCGGCTTTACATTTCGGACATTGCGTCGGCATGCGCATGGAAAAACCCGTGAGATGACACATCGCCCGCCCTGTCGCCCGGTGCTCCACCAGCCAACTATCCGTGTCCGGGCTCTTGAGCTTGTCGCCGCAAGAGCGGCAGATGATCAGCGGCGCATATCCGCGGCGGTTAAGGTAGAGCATAGACTGTTCGCCCTGCTCCAGCCCTTGCCGAATGGCGTCAATCAACGGCGCTGAGAGGAAATCACCTTTTTCCGTCGGATATTCCTTTAAATCGACCAGATTAATCTCAGGCAGAATGGCAGCCCCTGGACGTTCCGGTAAGACAATATGCGCGTAACGCCCGGACCTCGCATTATGCAGGCTCTCTAGCGAGGGCGTGGCAGACGCTAAAATCACTGCATGACCCGAGAGCTTCGCCCGCACAATCGACATATCGCGGGCATTATAAATGACGCCTTCTTCCTGCTTATAGGACGTGTCATGTTCCTCATCGACGACGATGAGTTTCAAATCTGCAAAGGGGAGGTAAAGCGCAGACCGCGCCCCCACGACCAATTTTGCCCGGCCTTGGGCGACTTCGCGCCAGACGCGGCGGCGGCTCGCGTCCCCGACTGCCGAATGCCACGCCGCAGGTTCAGCCCCAAAGCGTTTGGCAAATCGCTCCAACCCCGCTTGGGTCAGCGCAATTTCAGGGACAAGCACGAGCACCTGCCCGCCTTGGCGCAGCGCTTCTGCCACCGCTTCAAAATACACCTCCGTTTTGCCCGAACCGGTGACCCCGTCAAGAAGGCTGACAGAAAAATCGTTCATCCGCATTTGGGCGATCAATTCCTGCGCCGCGTCGTCTTGGCCCTGCGTTAAATCCATGCCGGGATGATCGGGCTTAGGTTCAGGGAACGGCGCATCGACGGGCAGCGCTAATTCCCGCATCGCCCCGACTTTGACCAAGCCTTTGACGACTCCTGCACTGACCCCGGCGCGTGCTGCAATTTCGCTGGCCCGTGCGGGAAATGGCCCGCCTTCGCGCAACACGGCCCGACGTGACGGCGTCAATTGGCGCGGCGCCTCACCCGTCGTCACATAATGCGACACAATCGGGCTGGGATCGAGCGCCTTATACGACCGAATAACCATGCGCAGGACTTGGCCGGGCGATGTCACATTATATATCGCTGTCCACTTTATGAATTTGATCATGTCGGGCGAGAGCGGCCGTGTCACTTTTCGCTCCGCAATAGATTTCAGCTCCCGTCCCTCTTCGGCAGGGGCAAATCCAACAACCACGCCCAGCTTCATTTGCTTGCCGATGGGAGCATAAACGAAATCCCCGATATCCAAATGCATGCCGTCCGGCACCGCATAATCAAATGCGCCGGGGACATTCACAGGAAAAAGAACTTGTGCGTTTTGCATAACCTCGATTCGTGATAACAGGATGCCGACTCTAACACCCTCTAATTGGACATAAACCCATGAAATTTTTTGTTGATAGTGCTGACCTCGACGCCATCGCGGCGCTAAATGATATCGGGCTTGTGGACGGCGTGACCACAAACCCGTCTATCATCGCCAAATCCGGTCGTGATTTCAAAGAAGTCATCAAGGAGATTTGCAACATGGTCGAAGGCCATGTCAGCGCCGAAGTCGTCGCTATGGATGCCGACGGCATGATCGCCGAAGGGCGTCACCTCCGCCAAATCGCGGATAATGTCTGTGTGAAACTGCCGCTCACGATGGCCGGGCTGAAAGCCTGTAACACACTTTCCCGCGAAGGCACGCCGACCAACGTCACGCTTTGCTTCTCGCCCAACCAAGCGCTGCTCGCGGCGAAATGCGGCGCGACTTATATCTCACCTTTCATCGGTCGTCTGGATGACATCACCTTGGACGGACTGGAATTGATCGAGGACATCCGCACGATTTACGACAATTACGGTTTTGAGACTGAAATCCTGGCCGCCTCTATCCGTAACGTCAACCATGTCAAAGACTGCGCCCTCGTGGGTGCAGACGTCATGACAGCCCCGCCAAATGTGATTGAGAGCCTGTCCAAACACATCCTGACGGATAAAGGCTTGGAAGCCTTTATGAAGGATTGGGCCAAGACCGGTCAGAGCATTTTGTAATGCTTTAGCGATGAAACCAAAACTTAAGCCCGGCCCATGTCGGGCTTTTTTATTGGAGGCGGATGACTCACTATCCTCAAAATGCCTCACGGTTAAGCGTAAGGGATTTTAGGCCAAATGCGAACTTACTGACTA
The DNA here is from genome assembly GCA_964352855.1 of uncultured Algimonas sp. Taxonomy (GTDB): domain Bacteria; phylum Pseudomonadota; class Alphaproteobacteria; order Caulobacterales; family Maricaulaceae; genus Litorimonas. The sequence continues at coordinate 5,411 of CAYGTR010000023.1, forward strand.
TATGCGTTGATGCGTAGTTCGGGGGCATTGCGGACATTGGATTTTTGCGATTGCGGCGAGTTAAGTCACTGAATTAGCTCAAACAGATATGACACGAATGCTTAAACGGCCACAAACTAAGCCGTGGTCAAAAACGATCAAATGTGCTATTTGGGTCTAGAACTAAATCAAATTGAGAAAATTATGAAAACAGCTTTTACGACTATTGGGGCAATGCTAGCTCTAGGGTTTTCAGGCTGTAGTACCGAAACTATTCCACAGAAAACCGTTGATGCTTATCTTGATCAGTCGCCCCCCGGAGCAGAGCCTGTAGTTTTTGCACCCAATATAGTGAACACGACTGAACACCGAGAAATCGAAGGCATGTTCGGGGCAGACATGAACACCATTTACTTCATTAGGAGGCCTTGGGCGGATGGTTCTGATAGCAATGTCCTTGCGGCGCTCAATTACAAAGAGAATGAATGGCGAAAAACAGTAATTATGCAGGGTGTGAGTGAGCCGTCCATTTCGCCTGATGGGAAGAAAATCTACTTTAAAAATAAATTCATTGAGCGAACCACTGAGGGGTGGTCAGAGCTGAAAAATCTGGGGGCTCCCTTTATGAATATTGACATAATGAGACTCTCTGCGGCTTCTAATGGCACCCTTTATTTTGATACATTTACGCCAGATTTAGATGCCCCCTTGAAATCTTCAAGGTTAGTAGACGGGAAATATGAAGCTCCAGAATCGTTAGGGCCGCAATTTGGTGTGGGCAAATATAATGCACACCCTTTCATTGCACCCGATGAATCCTACGTGATTTGGGACAGCAGAAGAGAAGATGGGTATGGATCTTCTGACCTCTATATCAGTTATCGTACGGCTAATAATTCGTGGGGTCCTGCTATTAATATGGGAGATAAGATCAATACCCCGAAAGCTGAGAACTACCCAAGCGTTTCACCTGATGGTGAATTTTTGATTTTTGATCGGCGTGGAGAGAAGCGCCCAGACGGTGAAACCTCCGTAGACATATACTGGGTTGATGCTCAAATTATTGACGATCTGCGTCCGAAGAATTAACCAGCTGAACGCTTAAGGTAGATATTTAAAAACGAAGTTCTAATGACCGCTATGAGGATAAACTTCCAATTGTGGAAACGCTTTCTTCGAGTATTTGCAAACATTCACGGGAGTAGGAACTAAATTAATCCACTCTGAGTCTAGACCCCTTAATACGTCTGAATGAGTGACCTTAAAAATACGTCATACACCTTCCAAACCAACCCCTTGCTCACGCCTGCACGCCATGCCAATAAATCGGGAATTCATAAAGGACACATCACTATGTCACTCTCCCGTCGTTCACTTCTTCAAACCTCTGCTGCTGCGGCGGCTGTTTCTGCCTTTTCGCTGAATGGCTGTGGTGAAGGGTCAACTGTATCATCCCCGTCTGCTCAAGCGGTTCTAGATGGTGCGAAAGATTTGATGCTCAACGCCTATCCCGAAACAGCGTCGAGTTATGGGATTGATAAAGGCGCGAATGCCGCCTTGAAATCGCGCCTGACGGATCGGTCTGCCGCCGGACAAAAGGCGATTGAAACGGATGTTCGCGCCATGGCCGCTAAACTCGGCAAAATCGACACCGCCGCCCTGCCAGCCGATGAAGCCTTGAATGTGGAAGTCGTCAAATCTGTTTTTGATAAATCTGTCGAAGGGTTTGACCTCCCTTATGGTGATATGGCGCTGTTAAATTCCAACTGGTCCTATCGCAACAGCCCCTATGCGGTCGCGCAAAATACGGGGGCCTTTGTTGAAATTCCGAGCTTCCTCGACTCGTCTCACGCGATTGAAACGGCGCAAGATGCGGAAGACTATCTCATGCGTATGGAAGCCTATGCCGAGCAGCTTGATGGCGAGACGGAGCGCACGCGATTGTATGGAGAGAAAGGCGTTATCCTGCCTGATTTCTTGATGGAGAAAACACTGGGCCAGCTCCGCACCACAAATGCCAGAGACGCGGCCTCATGGGGCATTGTAACATCAGTCGCGAACCGTGCGGCTGATTTCGAAGGCGATTACGGGTCACGCGCCAAAGCCATAGCCGAAGAAAAAATTCGCCCGGCCATGGAACGCCAAATTGCAGCGCTGGAATCCCTCGCACCAAACGCTAATTCTGACGCCGGTATTTGGGCCAAACCTGAAGGCGAAGCCTATTATGATTGGACGTTACAGGCGAGTACGACCACAACCATGACACCGGATGAAGTCCATCAAATGGGTCTGGATGAACTCGCCAGTCTTCAATCCGAAATGGATCCGATTTTAAGCTCCATTGGTTATACGGAGGGGGCCGTGGGTGACCGCATGACGGCCCTCGGCGCTGACCCGCGCTATCATTTCAAAGAGGGGGATGAAGGGCGCGCCGAAATTATGGCGTTTATCGCGGACAAAGTCGAAGAAATCAGAGGCCTGATGCCGCAAGCGTTTGAAACGCTGGTCCCTGGATTTTTAGAAGTTACGCGTATCAATCCAGAGGTCGAAGCCGGCGCCCCCGGTGCCTATGGCGGAGCCGGATCCGTTGACGGCACAAAACCTGGGCATTTCTGGATTAACCTCCGCTCGACCTCTTTGCACAATAAATTCTCGCTCCCAGATCTTACCTATCACGAAGCCATTCCAGGCCATGTGTGGCAAGGCGAATATACGTTTAAACAACCGCTCATCCGTTCACTCTTGGCGTTTAATTCCTATTCCGAAGGCTGGGCGCTTTATGCACAGCAAATCGCAGATGAATTGGGCGTTTATGATGATTTCCCGGTTGGGCGTTTAGGTTATTTGCAGTCTTTGGCCTTCCGCGCTTGCCGATTGGTCGTGGATACGGGACTCCACTCCAAGCGTTGGACTCGAGAACAAGCCATTGACTGGTTTGTGAAAAACAACGGCTCTAACCCTGATGAAGTCCGCGGCGAAGTCGATCGCTATTGTGCATGGCCGGGACAGGCTTTGGGGTACAAAGTCGGGCACACCGCGATAAACCGATTACGCCAAAAGGCTCAGACACAATTGGGTGACCGCTATGACTTCCGCCGCTTTAATGATGCGGTCGTGTTGGGCGGAGCCGTACCGATGGTAGTCTTGGAACGCTTGATTGACGACTTCATCGCCCGCGAAAAGGCTTAGTCATTCACCTGGTCGATAAGTCCGTACAGCACGCGCTTCGACGTCTTCGCGGTAATAGGCGACGTCCTTGAACGCCCGGTTGATATAGGGCTCAATCTGGTCATCAAAATGCGGAGACTCTGGGTCATTGCTTTGCCCACCCGCCAGAAGGCTTTTGGCTTTTACTTTGTCTCCAAATTCGACGACGGCGACAAAGCTGTTGCCGCGATAGCCATAGATGCGTTTCGTGTTCGGCGCGGCTCGGGCCCCAAAAGCGGCTAAAGCCCCCCAACGGCCCGAGGCCATCGGCACGGCGTAGCTTGGCTTCGCATCATCAAAAGGAAGGTCAATATCGCCTGTTAAACGCTGAAAACGATTTATTTCACCCCACGGCGTTTGCCATGTACCGAAATCGGCTTCGAGTTGCGCAAAAGCTGTCGTAAAAATAGCAAGCTGCTCGGCACCCGACGCTTTCTCAGAAAAATGAATATAAGTCTCAAGGCGCGTCGCCCCATTTCGGCGCATATCAGAGCGGAGCATTTCCATGCCGTAATAATGAGCAAGCGACATGGCGATGGAGTCCGCTGAAACCGTATGATTCCAATCTTTCAGAACCGCCATTGCCTCAGCATATTCAGGGTTTTGATTTGAACTTTCATAGGCCTCAATAAGGCTTGGAATAATCATCTCAAAAGCAGGCAGCTCGGGCGAATAAGCCATCTCTATCAGACTATCCAAAGTCACATCTTGAGCTTTTTCCAAAACGCGGACAGCATGAATACCGCGCGTATTTTCTTTATCGGGGGCCATATAGGCAGGGTAATCCGTAGGTTTGGGGCTATACTCGCCTGCCGCCGTAAAGGGTGTCGAATTGGCATTTTGTATCCAACCGTTCGGCGGGTTGAGTAAGGTTATGGCCTCACTAACAGGGTGTGTGCCGTTCCAATCCGTCCGCGGGTCAGCCCCGTCGACGGAATTGGAATAGTCAAATTGCGGGTCACGCTTTGGAATGAAATTGCCGTGGTAATACGCGATATTCCCTTGTTGATCGGCATAAACCGTATTGTTGGAAGAATTGGTGCGGATATCCATCATCGCATTAAATTCAGAATGACCATTGGTCTTGGTTCGCAAGAAAGATTGCTTCAGCGCATTGACAGGATCCCAGTTGATTTTGGTCACGACCCACTGCCCGTCTTCCATATGCGTTACGGGGCCGTGATGGGTGTGGTACATCGGGAATGTCCGTGTTCCCATATCATTGTCGTTCTTATATTTTAGCGTGACCTCGGACACTTTGACAGGGCGTGCTTCATCACCATAGCGGTAGTAGAACGTGTCGTCTTTTTCAAAAACTTCTTGGCGGAACTCGTCAATAAAGTCGACATAGGTCGAGGTATGCATCCAGCCGTTTTTCTCAGAAAACCCCTGATAGATAAAATATTGTCCCCAAGTCACTGCGCCGTAAGCGTTCAATCCCTCTTCGCTGACGACATGCACTTCGCCGCGGAAATAGAAAGATGTATGCGGATTGATAAGAAGCATTGCATCACCTGAACGTGTCAGATCCCCAGAAATCGCAAAGCCGTTTGACCCGGCGGGTTCGCTATAATCGACGGGCTCTGATGGCCCCTCTTGCGGTGCCTCCTTTGGTGTTCCGTCGCCATAGAATGCTTTGATCCCTGCCAGAGGAATTTGTTCAATATCACCGCCAATAGAGCCTTCGGAGAAGAACATCGGCATCCAAGGTTCAAATTTTGTTATAAGCTGTGGCGTTACGTCAGGATGAGATTGGAGATAAAAATTCAGCCCGTCAGCAAAAGCTTCACACAGTGCTTTGACCTCGGCAGGCGCATTTTTATAGGCGTCTTTCGCCTCTTCCATCGTCATATAAAGCCGCGCACGTAGGTCACTATAAAGCGCCTGTTCACCTTCAATTTCGGCGAGGCGGCCCATCGCCCAGATATAATTCCGCTCAATTCGTGGAAAGTCGTCCTCAGCTTGGGCATAGAGCAAGCCAAAGACCGCCTGCGCATCGGTCTTTCCGTAAATATGCGGCACGCCGTAATCATCCCGAATAATTTCTATATTTTCAGCAATCGCCGAACGGCGCTCTGCCTCCGTAGGCGCATCAGCCTTTGAACAGGCGGCCAAGCCGACCAGAACAGTCATAGAAATCAGTCGAATAAAGCAATGCATAATTTTAATCTCCTATCGCCACGCTATGTTTGAAAACGTAAAAGAACAAGCCCGCTTTAAGCCTTTCTAAACCATAATCCCTGCAATATGGCGGTGGATGTTAAGGGTTTGGGATATGTTACGCACGATATTTTTATCGACCTGTTTGGTTATGCCTTTGGCGCTCACGGCTTGCGCGTCTGTGTCTGATTCCATGCCGGTTGTGAAAATTGAAAAGAAAAAGCCAAAACGCATGGTCATCGCTGCGAGTTACAGCCCAACAGAAATTGATACAGACGAAGCCGCCCAAGTTTGCGAAACCGATGACATGCGCATGCGCGTGTTGGATAATGATTTCAGTAATGATTTGGCAAAAGCCTTAGTTTTGGAAAAAGGGAAGAAGAAGCCAACTGTCGTGGGTGAAGTCACAGTCAATTGCCGCGATTATTTCCTCAAGAAATCTATCGATCCGGATATGCGGGTGATGCAAACGGTTCGGTCCGGAGATTCACAGACCATGACTTACCCGTCAAAAACTGAAATCCGTATCACGCAAGAGGCAGCCCCTGATACCTCGCATGTAATACAGGCAAACACGCAATACCAACCCACACCATCATTCTACCGCGTAAAGCGTGGTGACAATGTTTATGAAATTGCGCGTAAGCACTGCACGTCTGTCAAAACCATCACGCGTATCAATGATTTGCGAGACGCCACACATATTGATATCGGTCAGATGCTCAAACTGCCACTTGAGGGCTGTAGCTAGCTTCTCTTTCGCAAGATTTGACCTATTTTCGCTTTCATCAAACGTCCGAATAACCGCATAGGAAAGCCCTTAAACCGCGGTATATCATCCGGAAATGGAAGCTCTGATTGCCGCGCGATTATTTTGTTTCGCCATTCCAAGGACGGAAGTGGGTCTTTAAATTGCGTACGATACGTCGACACCCAAAAACCACGCGAATATTTCAAATATATGGCTGAATGACAGCATTTGGCTATAAAACGTGTGGTCGGAGATTTTTCATGGAGCTTCACACCCACCAATAAATCTCCACCTTGAACGCAAATCCACTGATTATCGCGGAAAGTTGAATAAGCCGTTCCGCCATCAGGCTCACACACAGACGCTTTGGGATAATTGGTTAGAATGTTTGCAGCAGCAGCTTGGCAATCGACACAGTAACAGACTGCACTGACGATAGGTTCGCCTATTGCCTCGCAAACGACGCGGCCACATTCACATGTGGACACGCGTTTAAGGGTCTCAGCCATTTTTTATCGCTGCTTGCGCCGCCGCCAATCGTGCGATTGGCACGCGGTAAGGGGAGCATGAGACATAGTCTAATCCGGCACGGTGGCAAAAGTCGACAGAGGCAGGATCGCCGCCATGTTCGCCGCAAATGCCCATCTTAATACCAGCCTTCACTGCACGTCCGCGTTCCGCAGCAATGTGAATAAGATCCCCGACGCCGTCTTGGTCAAGCGTCACGAACGGGTCTTTTTCGACGATGCCCTGGGCGACATAATCCGGCAGGAAACGCCCGGCATCATCCCGGGATAGCCCAAATGTTGTTTGGGTTAGATCGTTGGTTCCGAAAGAGAAAAACTCGGCAAATTCCGCTATATCACCGGCCCGAAGCGCTGCACGGGGCAGCTCAATCATAGTGCCGATAACATATGTCAGCGCGCCAACCGCTTGCGCCACTGCGTCAATCTTACCTTTGAGGATTTCGAGCTCTTTTGAGGAGCTAATGAGCGGGATCATGATCTCGGCAACAGGCGTGACACCCGTTTCCTCAGACACTAATTTCTGTGCTTCAAAAATGGCCCGCGCCTGCATCTCATAGATTTCAGGATAGGAAATGCCCAAGCGACAGCCACGGTGGCCGAGCATCGGGTTTGTCTCTGCCAATTCACGGGCGCGTGCCATTAACTCTCTTGCGGGAACGCCAATCGCTTGTGCCACTGTTTCGATATCCGCTTCCGTATGCGGCAAGAACTCATGCAAAGGCGGATCGAGCAAGCGGATAGTGCAAGGCAGATCTCCCATAATACGGAAAATGGCCGCAAAATCATCGCGCTGAACCGGTAGAATTTTCGCCAACGCGTCTTCGCGGCCCTTTTTGTCCTGGGCCAAGATCATTTCACGGAAATAGCCGAGGCGGTCCGCCTCAAAAAACATGTGTTCCGTCCGACACAGACCGATACCCTCGGCACCGAAATCCTTCGCGGTCTGAACATCCATCGGCGTTTCCGCATTTGTGCGAATACCGAGGCGGCGTGCATCATCCGCCCAAGCCATAACCTTGGCAAAATCACCGGAAAGCTCCGGCTGCTGCATGTCAACCGCCCCGGCAAAGACTTGGCCTGTGGCACCGTCAACCGTGACAATCTCACCTTTTTTGATAACTCGTCCCATGACGGAAAACTCTTGTGCCTCATAATCAATGCGAATGTGTCCCGCGCCGGAGACGCAAGGCGTACCCATGCCCCGCGCGACAACAGCAGCGTGAGAGGTCATGCCCCCGCGCGCCGTGACAATCGCTTGGGCCGCATGCATGCCGTGAATATCTTCGGGTGAGGTTTCAACCCGCACCAAAATGACTTTATGCCCGGCCTTGGCCAATGTTTCGGCCTCATCAGAGGTAAAGACGACTTCACCAATCGCCGCGCCCGGAGAAGCAGGTAAGCCCATCGCGATAAGATCACGCGGCGCATCAGGATTAAGGGTTGGATGGAGCAATTGGTCGAGGCTCATCGGGTCGACACGCAGTAACGCTTCTTCCTTAGTAATCTGGCCTGTCTCAGCCATATCCACGGCGATTTTCAGCGCGGCGCGAGCAGTGCGTTTGCCCGTGCGCGTTTGCAGCATCCAGAGCTTGCCCTGCTCCACGGTAAATTCGATGTCTTGCATGTCGCGGTAATGCCCTTCGAGCTTGGCAAATGTCGCGGCGAGCTGTCCATACACTTCCGGCATGGCTTCTTCCATACTGGGGGCATCATCGCCCATTTCTTCGCGCGCAACTTTGGTCAAGGTTTGCGGCGTGCGGATACCCGCCACGACATCTTCGCCCTGCGCATTGATTAGAAATTCCCCATAATATCGATTATCGCCCGTTGACGGGTCGCGCGTAAAGGCCACGCCGGTCGCGGAAGTGTCGCCCATATTGCCGAACACCATCGCCTGAACATTGACAGCAGTCCCCCAAGCGGCAGGAATGTCATTCAAGCGGCGATAGACAATCGCGCGTTCATTCATCCAAGAACCAAACACGGCATCAACCGCACCTTGGAGCTGTTCACGCGGGTCTTGCGGGAAGTCGCGGCCCAAGGCCCGTTTTGTGACGGCCTTATATTCGGTGATGACAGTGTCCCAATCCTCGGCGGTCATCTCTGTGTCGAGCGAGTAACCTTGCGTGTCTTTGTGATCTTCCAGCACATCTTCATAAGCATGATGATGCACACCCAACACCACGTCAGAATACATGGTGATAAAGCGGCGATAGCTGTCCAGCGCAAACCGTCGGTCACCGGACAATTTGGCCAAGCCTTCAACCGTTTCATCGTTCAGGCCAAGGTTTAAAACTGTGTCCATCATGCCCGGCATAGAGGCGCGCGCACCGGAGCGGACAGAGACCAAAAGCGGGTTGGTACTGTCACCGAATTTTTTGCCCGTCAGGCCTTCGATATGTTCCAACCCTTTGGCGATTTGTTCATTCATATCCTTAGGATATTGCTCGCCGTGATCATAATAATAGGTGCAAACATCAGTGGTGAGCGTAAAGCCAGGTGGTACAGGCAAACCAAGCGAGGCCATTTCGGCAAGGTTCGCGCCTTTCCCGCCTAAGAGATTTTTCATGGAGGTATCGCCTTCGGCTGACCCGCCCCCAAAATTATAGACCCATTGTGTCATTTCAAACTCCGTTCACCCCGACGGAAGTCGGGGCCCATCTCCCACTCTTTCATCAAGAACAAATGTTCGGTGATGGATCCCGATTCTAGTGTTTGCGAGCAAACACCTGATCGGGATGAATGGGAAATAAAAATGCGTTTTTAACCACTAATCTTTTCAAAATCCGCAATCTGGCGCGCCGTATCACGGATTAAACCCAAGAGTCGAAGGTTGTTTTCTTTGACAGCGGTGTCATCCGAAATAATCTGGACATGTGTGAAAAATGCATCAATTGGCGCCCGCAGTTCTGCGAGAGCGAACATGGCCTTTTCGAAATCTTCGTTTTCGAGCGCCGTTTTGATGGAATCCGAAGATGCCATCAGGCTGTCATAAAGCGCAGCCCCATAGTCATCACTCGGACGATTCGGATGACCCTCCGGCAATGCCTCTTTTTTGGACTCGGCCTTAAGGATATTCGCCGCCCGCTTATAACCCGCGAGGAGGTTTTCACCATCCTCTGTTGAGAGGAAAGATTGGAGGGCGTTGACGCGATTGACGATGGCGACGAGGTCGTCTTCACCAAGGGCGAAGACAGCATCGATGAGATCGTGACGAATGCCTTTGTCTTTAAGGTAAACTTTGAGGCGTTCGGCGATGAACTCTGCTAATTCGTTCACATCAGCATACGAGTCGTCAACTTTTATATTCCCACCCTGAGCCGATTTACGGAAATCAAGTCTAAGATCATTCTCCAAAATAATCCGCACAACACCCAGAGCCGCGCGTCTCAACGCAAACGGGTCTTTACTCCCTGTTGGCTTTTCATCAATCGCCCAGAACCCGACGAGTGTGTCGAGCTTATCTGCGAGGGCGACAGCGATAGCGACGGGGTCTGTCGGCACAGCATCGGATGGGCCTTTGGGTTTGTAATGGTCTTCAATGGCGATGGCGATGGACGCATGGTCGGCTGCACTACCACCCTGTTTCCATTCATCCCGGCGGAAGCCAGGATCCATCTCCTGCTCTTTCGTATTCTTTGAACCGTCCGAAGATGGGCCCCGACTTCTGTCGGGGTGAGCGGAATTTAATTGGTTTTCCCGCTCATACATGAGCCGCCCGATTTGACCTTCAAGCGACGTAAACTCTATCACCATATTCGTGACCAAATCACATTTCGCAAGGCGCGCCGCTTTTTCGGCTAAGTCAGGGTCAGCCCCGACTTTCGGCGCGAGTTCCCGCGCGAGCGCTGCAACGCGTTCAGCCTTATCTTTGATCGACCCGAGCTTCTTATGAAAAACAACCGTATCGAGTTTCTCATAGTAATCTTCGAGCTTTAACTTCGCGTCTTCGGACTGGAAGAATTGCGCATCGGCAAGACGCGCAGACAACACGCGAGAGTTACCCGCCGCAATCGCTTTGCCGCCATCGGGCGCGTCCTGATTAGCGACCACAATAAAGTTCGGCGAGAGTTCCTTTGTTTTCGGATTTCGCACCGCAAAATATTTCTGATGCGTGCGCATCGACAGGCGAATAACCTCACCCGGAAGCTCTAAAAAACTCGGAGCCATATCGCCCAAAATTACGACAGGCCATTCAGCTAAACCCGCGACTTCGTCGAGCAAGCCTTCATCTTCGACCAGTTCCAAACCTTTATCAGAACAGGCTTTCCGCGCTTGAGAGATAATTAAATCTTTCCGTCTTTCATGCGAGAGAATGACATGACCCTCTGTTTCGAGTGATTGAACATAGCCAGACAAACCACTGATTTTAAAGGGCCCTTTTCCATGCCGTCTATGACCTTCGGTGATATTCCCTGTTTTTATCCCGCCCACCTCGAACGGAACAACATCGCCATCCAATAGGCACATCATACTTTGCAAGGGCCGCACCCAACGGAACGTCGTTCCGCCTGACTTCATTGATTTCGGCCATGGGAAGTTATTCATGACGTCAGGAATTAACTCGGCCAGAATATCTTTTGTATCCCGCCCTTCGCTATTCAAGACAGCCACATAGAACTCACCCTTTTTTGGATCGGTACGAATTTCAGCTTCGGAAATATCGGATAGCCCAGCCCCGCGCAGGAAACCCGCCAAAGCCTTTTCAGGAGACCCCACACGCGGCCCTTTGCGTTCTTCGGACACATCAGGCGAGCGCAATGGCACATCCGCCGCAAACACCAAACGGCGCGGCCCCGTCATCACTTGAACATCCTCAACCGTCAGCCCCGCTTTCTTTAACCCATCGGTCAGAGCCTGAGACAAATCCTCCCCCGCCCGAACCTGCATGCGCGCCGGAATTTCTTCGCAGAAAATTTCAAAAAGTAATTCAGCCATTACGCTCTCCAAGGCTGATGCGGCGCATCGACTTCCACCGCCACATGCGCTTCGGCGCAGCCTTTAGCGAGATCGCGGACGCGTTTGATATATTCTTGTCTTTGGGTCGGGCTGACCACGCCGCGCGCGTCGAGCAAGTTAAACAGATGGGAGGCCTTCAACGCATGCTCATAGGCGGGTAATGGCAAGGGCGGCTCTAGCGCCAAGAGCGCCTTGCATTCAGCCTCGGCCATTTTGAATTTCTCTAGCGTGTTATCCGTATTGGAATGCTCGAAATTGTAAGTCGATTGCTGCACTTCGTTTTGGTGGAAGACATCGCCGTAAAGCACTTCGGGCGTTCCGTTCGCTTTATTGGCTTCGGTAAAGACGAGGTCATAGACATTCTCGACGCCCTGCACATACATGGCGAGGCGTTCCAGACCATAAGTTAATTCGCCAGAGACCAAATCCACATCAAGGCCGCCGACCTGCTGGAAATAGGTATATTGGCTGACTTCCATACCGTCGCACCAGACTTCCCAGCCGAGGCCCCATGCGCCGACGGTGGGGTTTTCCCAATCGTCTTCGACAAAGCGGATATCATGCAGGTCGCGGTCAATTCCAATCGCGTCCAGCGAGCCAAGATAAAGTTCCTGCAAATTGGCGGGATTGGGCTTCATAATAACTTGGAATTGATAATAATGCTGCAAACGGTTCGGATTATCGCCATACCGCCCATCAGCGGGACGTCGCGACGGCTGCACATAAGCGACATTCCAGGGTTTTGGCCCGAGCGAGCGCAAAACCGTCGCGGGATGCAATGTCCCTGCCCCGACTTCAGTATCAAAGGGCTGTAAAATCACACAACCCTGCTCCGCCCAATAATTTTGAAGAGTCAGGATGAGGCCTTGAAAGGAGAGCGGTTTGTCAGTTGTCTTTGCCATTGTACGGCCCTGTTAGATTTGGCGGCAAACTATAAGGAAAGCTGTGAAATTCAAGCTTTAACCGTCTCCAAATACATTTGAGTTATAGGTGCGCTATGAGATTTTTAGGTCGTATCGGTTTTGGGCTCTTATCGTGCCTTGTTTTCGCGCTTGTGGCAGGGGTGTTGTCTTACTTTGCTTATCGCTATTGGTTGGAACTGGATCCTAACACAGGCACAGGTTTTGTGATGATGCTCGCCTTTGTTCTATTTACACTCAAAGCTAGCTGGATTGGTTTTTTCATGGGGAGTCGCCCCCATACGTTGCAAAGATGGAAAAACTATCTCGAGACTATGTTTTCTGACCCCAAAGCGGAATTTTGGACGCCGCCCGAACCTTTTGACTCTGATAACAGTCGCTAGACCAACTCCTTCTCCAACCCTGCCAATGTTAAAGCCCGCCTCGCCGCCGCCTCGTCATCCCGTATCACCATGAGGCGTTTGGGGATCATGATGCCGGGTTCGAGCACGGACATATTCTGATCCATGACAAAGCAGTCAATCCGAGCTTCTTTGAGGACAGCCTCCGCAAAGCTAATTGTGGCGGGGTTTGGTGTCTTGATTATCGCGATCATAAAAAGCTTTCTGTTATATGCGTCATCAAAACGCTTGTTCACAGGGCTAGTGCAGACTACATAGAAAGCCAAATAAAAAAGGCCTTACGCGTGAACGCACCCGCCACAGTTCGAAAAGACAGCTCCCCTACCTCTCCTGCGGAAACGCTCTGGAATATGGCGCGTGAGGATATGTCTGCCGTCGACGCGCTCATTCTGGCGCGTATGCAAAGTCCTGTGGGCCTGATTCCCAACCTTGCCCAGCATTTGGTCGGGGCCGGTGGAAAACGCTTACGCCCCCTACTAACAGTCTCTGCGGCGGTTATGTGTGGGTATGAAGGCGTTAATCATCATAAATTAGCGGCTGCCGTTGAATTTATCCACTCTGCGACGCTCCTCCATGATGATGTGGTGGATGAGAGCGTCTTGCGCCGCGGCAAAAAACCCGCAAATCTGATTTGGGGAAATTCCGCCTCTATTCTGGTCGGTGATTTTCTCTTTGCGCGTGCGTTTAACCTCATGGTCGAAACAGATTCTATGGAAGCCTTGGGCATCCTCTCCAATGCTTCCTCTGTGATTGCCGAAGGCGAAGTTCAGCAACTTGCGGCCCTTCGCAATCTGAAAATGACTGAAGATGACTATATGGCGGTCATCAAAGCGAAAACAGCGGCTCTTTTTGCGGCGGCCACAGAAGTCGCTCCCGTCATCGCCGAACGTCCTGAAGCAGAACGTGTGGCTCTGCGTGATTATGGCATGAAACTCGGCCTCGCCTTTCAACTGGTCGATGATGCACTGGATTATGGCGGGTTAGAAAGTGCGCTGGGTAAGTCCGTCGGCGATGATTTCCGCGAAGGCAAAATGACATTGCCGGTTATTCGCGCTTTGCAATCTGCGTCTGATGACGAAAAATCGTTTTGGCGACGTGTGATTGTCGATCATGAACAGGCGGATGTCGATCTGGAAACAGCGGTGTCTTATTTGCGCTCAGCAGGTGCGTTACAAAGTACAATGGATATGGCAAGACAATTTTCAGCCGAAGCCCGTGACGCGCTTATGGTCTTTCAACCCAGCCCGTGGCGGGAAACTCTCGCCGATCTCGCCGATTATGTGGTCGAACGCATCAGTTAGGTTTTTTCCTGAGCCAGCGGGCAGTTATAAAATAAATCAGTGAAATGCCGATTACAGCCGCCCCTAAGAAAAAGGGCGACGATATTTGATCATATTTGATCGCATAAAGCGCAATATTCGCAAACATCAGGGCGCTTAAGCTATAAAGCCATGTCACTTGTAAATGTGAGAAACCTCCAGCAATGAGCCTTTGGTAAAGATGATCACGGTGGGCTTGCAGTAACTTTTCTTTGCGTCGTGCACGTGACGCCAGCGTCAAAAGTGTATCCGCCAAAAGCGGCAGAATCAGCAGTGGCCCTAAATATAACAAGCCGCCATTTGTTGACATCGAAACGACCGATAGGCTGGCTAAAGCAAAAACGAAACCTGCGACTAAAGCCCCTGTATCGCCGCAAAAAATAGCCGCTTTCTTCCTTTGATTATAAGGCAAAAAGCCGAGGAAACCGACTACTAAAACACCTAGTAAGAACGCACTTAGAATAGAGCCTTGGGACAGCCCAACCACACCCAACGCGATGGATGCGATAACAAGCGTATTCGTAATCAGACCGTTGGCCCCATCCATAAAATTCACAGCGTTGACGACAACAAATACCCATAAGACAGCCCCTAAAAATCCAATGAACGGCGGTAAAGCCAACACTGTTTTACCGAGCGGTAAACCTAAGGGATAACCGATAAGGCCGACACCTGCCGCACAAAGGATAATCATAATCCCGAACTTTAACTTCGCCGATAATACAAAGGCATCATCGCAAAGCCCCAATAGGCCCATTGCAAAAATAAGTGTCAGAATTTGCGCAAAATTATCGGGCATAGCCTGTAAAATAAAAGGATGGAGCATCGCCATCGCCACGCCACAAACCCCAAAGGCCGCAATTAAGCCCATGCCGCCTGCACTCGGCGTAACGGATTGATGATTACTGCGCGTATTTGGTTCATCGCCAAGACCGGCAGCAACCATAAATCCTGTAACCGCAAGACTCGTAAAGAAGCCCAATCCCGCTAGATTAATAACCGGCCAAAGATGTGCCCAAAATAAGCTGCTCATGATAGGTCGCCCAAACGGCAGGCCCGAACCCACCATTGAGGATGAGATTGCGCCAAGGTGAGCGCAGCCAGCTCCGCCGCCTCATCGGACGTATAGAGACCAAAGCAAGTTGCCCCGCTCCCACTCATACGGGCGAGTCGGCAATCTGAGGCATTCTCTATAGCCCTGATGATATTTGAAATCTCAGGTTCCAGAATCTCTGCAATTGCTTGTAGGTCGTTTTTCCCGGCTAAAGCGCGCTCCAAAAGACTACCCCTCGCCACATTTGGTATGGGCTCAATATCGCGTGTTTCAGAATCAAACGCTTTAAAAATCGCACCCGTGGATACCGCTTTACGGGGATTTACAAGAATGGCTGAAATTTGCCCTAAATCAGGAAGAGCTTTGATACGGTCTCCAACCCCTTGCATCAGAGCCGTTTTTGAGTGGCGGCACACAGGGATATCTGCGCCCATTGCGGCATCGTCAACACGGCCCGTTGGATCGAACAGCCTCAAAACTGCGGCCGCATTAGCACTTCCGCCGCCCAGACCTGCAGACACTGGAATGACTTTATTTAATGAGATGGAATGGGGCCGAGCTTTCGTAGCCTCTAACGCCCTATTTATCAGATTATCGCCCTCAACACTCAAGCCTTGGGCAAATTCGCCAGTAACTTCGAAAACGGGCTTGTCACTTGGTATTAAGGACAGCCTATCCCCAAAATCGGCAAAGACAACTAAGCTATCAAGTGGGTGGTAGCCCTTAAATCGTCCGTCTGAAAAGGCACGGCCCGCATGGAGCGTCAGATTTACCTTAGCACGTGCGATGTCTTGCAAAGCAGCCATGGCCTCTACGGCGCAGGCGTCACAGCGGAAAGACCGGATTTAAGCTTCATTTCTATTGTGGCGCGCTCTTCATCAGTAGGATCATAAAGCAAAGCTCGTTCCCATTGATATCCCGCCTCGCGGTAGCGCCCGAGCTTCCAATAGACATCACCTAGATGATCAATAATTGTGGCAGATGAAGGTGATAAGGTAACAGCTTTTTCTAACTGCACTTTCGCATCTTCATAATCACCTAACTTGTAATGTGCCCATCCCAAACTATCGATAATTGCCCCGCTATCAGGCTCCAATTCGACCGCTCTTCGAATCATCTCAAAAGCCTTTATGAGGTGCTCTCCGCGATCCACCCATGTGTAACCTAAATAATTTAAGGCATCCGCATTGTCGGGCTCGATTTCGAGGACGCGTAAGAAATCAGCTTCGGCCAATGCCCATTGTTTCGTACGTTCATAAGCAATTCCACGGAAATAAAGCGGTTGCGTGTTCGCCTTTATCTCTTCCTCACTCATAGATTCGACAATCGCGGTATAAATCGGAAGCGCGTCTTCATAGTTTTCGCGGATTAGGCGCGCACGACCTAGGGCTTCGCGCGTGATAAAACTCTGTTTCTTGGCATTTATATCCTCCAACACTTTTAGCGCTCTGTCGTCTTCTTTACGATCAAAATAAATATTGGCCTCTGATAAGCGAGCAGAAACAACATAAGAAGAGTTGTCTGAAAAGCTCTTGTAAATTTTCATCGCCTCATCAGGGCGTTCTGTATTTTCTAACAGGCTGGCAAGCCAAAGTTGGGCTTTTTCATTATCGGGGTCGATGTGTAAGGCCAAACGCAAATAGACTTCAGCTGCGTCTGGCGCGCGGTTGCGCAGGAAAAACTCATAGGAAGGATCCGTCAATACACGTGATAATTGCTGCTTCGCGCTTAATGGCTTATCAATCGTTTTATTGTCATTCAGCGCGTCGAGATAGGCTGCAAGAGGACCGCTTTCGAGCCCTGTCTTATCCAGATAGGCCTGTAACCGCGCAATCGCTTTATCTGTCTGCCCGGTATTCGCATAATGACGCGCGGCAGAGAGCGCTGTTTCAACAGTTGATTGGCTCGTATCTTCAAGGGTTTCAAAGGCGGCATCGGCAAGCTCTTTATTGCCCTCCATCGCATCGATTTTTGCGATTTGTAGCTTGGCTAACTCGCCAAAATAAGGTCGTGTCAGCATTTTTTCGAATAAGTCGCGCGCTTTATCCTCTTTGCCAAGCGCGACCTCGTTCCAGCCTTCAACAAAACCCATCACAAGACCCATCGTAATGTCAGGACTATTGGAGTTTAGGAATTTCTTAACAGAGGAATGACGCCCGCGTGTAAATGCATCAACGGCCAAAATCGTTTGTGCCATCGCCTCAGTTTTATCAATTTTGTAAACGTCTTTAGCGTGTTCTTTGGCGAGTTCAAAGTCACCCGCCGTTAAAGCAGCTGTTATGGCGCGGCGACCTAAACGCACATCATCAGGCGACGCTTCAAAAGCTTTTGTAAAATAGTTTGACCTTGCCTCGGCATCATCGAGAAAATTGGCGTAAGTCCCCGCCAAATAATCCCCTAAAAGTGCGGCATCTTCCGGAACTTCCAAGACAGACTTGCTGGCCTGGGCCATAACCGGCGTCACGGAAGTGGTGAACATCATTAAAGCCGCTATTGAGACCATAATGGCCTTCATAGGTTTGGTTTCATTAAATTTTTTCATCAGGTCTGCTTTGCAGTGCGTGTTGTGTCTCAATGTTAACCTAACCCATTACATATTTGGGTAATTCGGGCCGCCACCGCCCTCCGGTACAGTCCAAACGATATTTTTGCTCGGGTCTTTCAAATCACAGGTTTTGCAGTGAATGCAATTTTGCGCATTAATTTGAAAACGCGGGTTTGAGCCGTCATCATCTCGAACAACCTCATAAACGCCCGCAGGGCAGTAGCGTTGCGCAGGCTCATCATATTCCGGTAAATTCACCTGAATAGGGATCGAAGGATCTATGAGTTTCAGATGGCTCGGCTGATCTTCACTATGGTTCGTCGCCGTGAAACTCACATTGGTCAAACGGTCAAATGTAAGTATTCCATCCGGCTTTGGGTAATCGATAGGCTTGTATTTTGCCGCTTTTCCTGTCGACTCGGCGTCGTCTTTTGGGTGCCCCAATGTGCCAAATAGATTGAATTTCAGCACTGTTGCAGCCCACATATCCATACCGCCGAGCAGCATACCGCCTAAGAATGGGCCAAATCGCGCATTCAGAGGGGCAACATTACGCACAGGACGTAGATCATCACCAATCGGGCCGTTATGTAGCTCATCATCATAGGCAATGAGCTCATCGCCCTGACGCCCTGTTTGAAGCGCACTGTAAGCAGCATCTGCTGCTGCAATACCCGAGAGCATAGCGTTATGATTGCCTTTGATTCGCGGCAAGTTTACAAGCCCTACCGTACATCCCAGTAAAGCACCGCCAGGGAAAGAAACCTTTGGCACGGATTGAATGCCGCCTTTTGTAACAACACGTGCGCCATAAGCCACGCGCTTGCCGCCCTTCAGCAAATCGGCAATGTCGGGATGGGTCTTCCATTTTTGGAATTCAGCATAGGGGTAGAGGTAAGGATTTTTGTAATTTAAATCGACAATCATGCCCAAGAACACTTGATTGTTCTCAGCGTGATAAATGAAAGAGCCTCCGCCCTGCTTCCAATTTAAAGGCCAACCCGCGCTGTGAACAACTTTGCCTTCTTCATGTTTTTCAGGATCAATATCCCAAATTTCTTTCATACCAAGGCCAAATTTGGGGGGTTGAACATCTTTGTCCAGACCGAACTTTTTAATAATGATTTTAGACAGTGACCCACGCGCGCCTTCGGATAAGAACACATATTTACCATGTAATTCCATCCCCGGCTCATAGCCTTCACCTTTGGATCCATCTTTTTGAATACCAAATTCGCCCGCGACGACACCTTTGACGGAACCGTCTTCGCGGTAGACAATATCTGAACACGACATTCCTGGGAAAATCTCAACACCAATAGCTTCAGCTTGTTCGGCGAGCCAACGGCAGGTGTTTGCCATCGACACAATGTAATTGCCGTGATTATGCATCAGAGGCGGCAGCACCATATTCGGGACTTGTAGTGATCCTGCAGGCCCAAATATATAAAGTTTATCCGAATTCACCTTTGTCTTAACGGGGCAGCCGTCCATATTTTCGAAATCAGGAAAAAGTTTTCTCAAGCCTACCGGGTCGAGCACGGCACCTGAGAGGATATGAGCTCCGACTTCAGACCCTTTTTCCAAAACGACAACGGACATGTTGTCGTCCAGTTGTTTGAGCCTTATGGCGGCTGAGAGTCCTGCCGGCCCTGCGCCGACAATCACGACATCATATTCCATGCTTTCGCGTTCAATCATCTTTATACCTTCTTTTTCATGCCTTGTATCACCATAGGCAAGGTTATAAACCAATTATATACGCAGAAGACTTTGTGTTACTGCGAAACTTTCCTAAGGGAATTAGACATATTTTCCGCGCGGGACAAGGACGCGTCTCGCCGCAATCGCATTTTATCCGGAGACGACCATAACTACGATGAATGATACACCAACACCCAAAGTCTTGCTCGGTTGGGAGGAGTGGGTCGGGCTGCCGGAATTGTCATTGCCAGCGATTAAGGCAAAGGTGGATACAGGCGCCAGAACGTCTGCTTTACACGCCGTTGCCATTGAACCTTTCGGCACGGAAGCCAAACCGCAAGTGCGTTTTATCATGCATCCGGACCCCGCGGATCCCAGTGTGGAGGTTATCTGTTCAGCGAAGGTTATTGACCGCCGAAACGTCACAAGCTCCAACGGATCAACTGAACTGCGCTATGTTATTCGCGCAACCGTCCATATTGGTGGGAAAAAATGGCCGATCGATATTTCGCTCACAAATCGTGAAACGATGGGATATCGCATGCTGTTAGGGCGTTCGGCCCTAACCGAAGAAGTCTCCGTTGTTCCTAGCCTGAGCTTCCAACAGCCACAGCTGTCTTATGCCGTCTATAAAAAACCTCAAGGTAGACGTGCAATCCCAAAGCGTCCCTTGCGCATTGGAATTTTAACGCAAGAGCCAAGCAATTATTCGAACCAAAAAATGATTGAAGCCGCAGAAGCACGGGGCCATGTGATCGATTGTATCGAAACCTCGCGGTGCTACATGGCGATTAATGCACACAAACCCGAAGTTTATTATGATGGGGCACCTTTGCCGCGATATGACGCGATTATCCCGCGTATCGGGTCACGCATGACATTTTACGGTATGGCCGTCGTCCGCCAGTTTGAAAGCATGGGTATATATTGCCTGAATAAAAGCAGCTCCATCGGAAACTCCCGCGATAAGCTTTTGGCGCATCAAGTTCTGGCACAGCATGGCCTGGGAATGCCGACCACCGCTTTTGCAAAAAGCTCTCGCGATACAAAAGGCATTGTCGATCTGGTAGGAGGGTCACCTGTCGTCGTAAAACTCTTGGAATCAACTCAAGGCAAGGGGGTTGTGCTCGCGGAGACACGCAAAGCTGCTTACGCTTTGATTGATGCTTTTCGTGGCCTAAATGCCCATTTCTTGGTTCAAGAATTTGTTAAAGAAGCCAATGGTTCGGATCTTCGCTGCTTTGTGGTCGACGGTAAGGTGGTCGGGGCCATGATGCGCACCGCCCAAGCCGGCGAATTTCGCTCTAATGTCCATCAAGGCGGCAGCGTTAAAAAAGTTAAATTAACCCGTGACGAAAAGCGTGTGGCCTTAAAGGCTGCAAAAATTCTTAAGCTGAATGTTGCAGGCGTTGATATATTAAGATCAGACTCAGGCCCCAAAATTCTCGAAGTGAATTCTTCGCCCGGATTGGAAGGCATTGAGAAAGCCACAGGCACAAATATAGCAGGAAGCATCATTGAATGCATTGAACATAATGTACCGACCGTCTTTAGGACAAAGTCTAAATAAATGGCGTGTGTAAATGGATAAAGCACTACGTTCACTTATAGACTGGTATGCCCGCGTGGGTGTCGATGTGCCTGAACTTCCTCCCGTTACGCCCGTTCGAAAAAAACGGCCTGATAGTCTAACGACGCAAACCCAAGCCCAAACTAAGGCGCTTGTTAAGGTCACCCCGCAAGAGGATCACCGCCCCTTACCGGCGTCTGTCGATGTGGCTAGGTCCGCAAAAACATTGGATGAATTACGCACCGCGATGCAGCGATTTGATGCCGGGGCTTTATCAGACGGCGCGCGTCAGGCCGTATTTTCTCGTGGCAATCCCAAAGCAAACCTTATGGTTATTGGTGAAGCCCCGGGACGGGACGAAGATATACAGGGCAAACCCTTTGTTGGGCCCTCAGGTCAGTTACTAAACCAGATGCTCGCAGCCATTGGCCTGACTTTAGAGGATTTCTACGTCACGAATATCGTCAATTGGCGTCCGCCAAAAAACCGCAACCCCAAACCGGAAGAAATTGCCCTATGTCGCCCTTTTCTGGAACGTCATATAGAATTGGTGCAACCTAAAGCGCTGTTGCTTGTCGGAGGGGTGTCTATGACGGCTCTGACAGATTTAACAGGCATTATGAAGCATCATGGACAATGGCAGGACGTAAATATTGGCGGGCTAGTCCTCCCCGGTATGCCGCTATATCATCCTGCGTTTTTATTGCGTCAACCGGCACTAAAAAAGGATGCATGGCGCGATTTGCTGAACCTTCGTTCAAAGTTAGAGGCCTTTAGATAGCTTTAACACATCGTCTATAATCTAAACTCATTAGGTTTGGGGATGTTATGAAACATAAAACAATAAAATTGATAAAATCGTTTATCGACGATGAGACGGGCGCAACGGCTCTAGAATATGCACTTTTAGCCGCTTTAATCAGCGTCGCTATTATCGCGAGCGCGACGGCGATTGGGACGAACCTCGGCAATACATTCAGCAGCACAGGGCAATCACTGAACACTGCAGGGTAATATTTCGGCGCGTTTACAGCATATTTAACGCAAAAACTTGCCGTTTATCGTGAGAATTATATAACCCTTTCAACGGAAAGGGACTACTCATGCATATTCTAAAATCAGGATTAATATCGGTTGCGATAATGGGCCTCATCGCTTGTGAAAAGAGCGGGATTACTCCTAAAAAAATGGCTGGAAGCGATAATTTCTTAGTGGAACTACAAAAAGACTACCCCATCACTCTCTCAAAAATTGCAGATGGTGTTTGGGTTCATACATCCAATTACACGCTCCCTGGTCAATCCCCTATACCCGTCAATGGTCTGGTGATTATTGAAGGTGATGACGTTATTTTGGCCGATGCTGCATGGGGCGAATTAGCGACAGTCTCACTCCTTGAAAAAATCAAAACTGAAACCGGTAAACGCGTGACGAAACTGATTACAACGCATCATCATGCAGACCGAACCATGGGTGTGGATGCGGCAGAACGTGCAGGGGTTGAGGTCTTCACGCATCCAGACACGCCCAACCTCGCTGCCCGCGCCGGCTGGCCAGTCCCTAACACCTCCGTTGCAGCCCTCAAAGAACCAAAATCCCGCATCAAAGTCGGCAGTGTTGAAGTCGCTTATCCGGGATATGGTCATGCGCAGGACAATCTGGTTGTCTATGTGCCGTCCGCAAATGTTCTGTATGCCGCCTGCTTGGTCAGAGGTGCAGAATCCAGTAATTTGGGTAATACAGACGATGCTGACTTCAAATTATGGGCAGAAAGCCTTGCCTGGATCAAAGCCACCTATCCTAACACAAAAACTGTGGTTCCGGGACATGGGAAAGGCGCGGATCTTCGTCTCATTGACAAGACACTCGGCATGATCGCCCAACGCGTTAATTCCCAAAACGAGCCCGAGAATGGCGATAGTCCCTAAGCGCCGTAATATCATCAATATCCGTCAAGGTTCTCAGCTCTGCAACAGAACCTTTCAGATTAGCCTTTACATCCGCAAGCGCTGTTTCTGATGACCATGCAACATTATCAAACACGGATGCGGGTAAAGGGCCGTTCGCACCAATTAACCAGAATCCCCCATCACTAGCGGGGCCAAAAACGACTTGATGAGATCGAAGCGCCTTAAACGCGTCTGCTATATCGAGTGACCGTATTTGCGGCGAATCTGTTCCAATGACAATCGTGGGGCCCTTTCGGGCAAAACACGCCGCCAGTCGCGGGGATAATGAACCGGAGACCTGCTGCACTTGGGTAAATCCCTCCCAATCCGGCAGACATCCCATGGCCTCGGGGGGGGTAACCGCCAATAGGGTTTGCCATTTCGGACTTTGAGTTCTTCGCAGAACACGGGCGACCATCATGCGGTAAAGGCGCTTCGCTTCCACATGTCCGATATTTACGGCCAAACGGGTTTTCGAACGGCCTATAATCGGAGCTTTCGCAAAAACAAAGACAACAGGCCTAGTCATTGTAATAAATTTTCATGAGATCGGGAACAGGGACGCCTCTCTGAAACCTCCGCATTAATCTGAAATTCCGCCACCCCCGCCTTAGCCATCCTTGTTTTTCATAAGCGCGGATATCGGTCCGGACCTTTGCGTGTAAGGCCCTGATACCGTCCCTGCCAAGATGAGCTTTGAGACGGTTCATCATATCCACATCCTCAAACAAAGGCAGGTCAGCATAGCCCCCAACGGCCTCATATAGGTCATGGCTTATCAATAAGCCTTGGTCTCCATAAGGTAATTTCCACGCCCGACATCGCAGCGCCACAAGTCGACTCTGTAACCAAGGGCGAAACCCTTTCGCCTGTTGCGCATATTGAAAATAAGCCGCTTTATCAGGATGCGTGAGGATATGATCATCAACGATAATTCGCCAATTTGGCGGCAATTGGGTATCGCTATGTAAAAAGAGCAACCACTCTGCGCCTTTCAGCAAAGCGAGCTTTGCTCCGCGGGCCATTTGCGGGCCACGACCCGGATGCCCCAAACTCACAACCGCCCCCGCCTTAACCGCCAGTAACAGCGTTCCATCCGATGACCCGCCATCACTGATAATGAGTGTCTCCCCGTATAAGGACTGCAAAGAGAGCTTTAATTGGCGCTCAGAATTAAGGGCAGGTATGATAACAGCCAACATAAGTGGGTCTTTGCCTGTTATCTCTTTGAAATCAATAGAGGATATCTAACGATTTATTGAACAGGTGCCGGCCTTAGCTTGCCTTCCATTGTGGCACGGATTTCATCGCGAATAGCATCAATCGGCGTTAGGCCTTCTGTTGAATGATAGTGCCAATAGGTCCAACCGTTACAACTCGGTGCATTTTGGATGCGCGCCCCCACTTGGTGAATGGAACCGGCAAAGTCACCTATCAATAGAGACCCATCTGCCCTCACCTTAGCACTCACACGGCCTGTGCTGTTAAACAGAAACATACCAGGGCTTAAAAAGCCTTGTTCAATTAAGCGACCAAAGGGAACGCGCGGCGCCGCACGGCGAGAGGCCGTGACCTCAAGGCCTTCGCCCATACCTTTTTTGATTTTATCAATCCGTCTTTGCGCATGAAGAATATATTCTTCTTCCATCTCAAATCCGATGAAGTGACGCCCGAGTTTCTTTGCGACGGCGCCCGTCGTGCCTGTTCCAAAAAACGGATCTACTACGACATCACCGGGATTTGTTGTCGATAATAAAACCCGATGCAAAAGGCTTTCCGGCTTCTGCGTGGGATGGGCTTTGGTACCGTCAGTTTTCTTGAGACGTTCTTTGCCTGTGCAAATCGGGAGCACCCAATCATTCCGCATTTGTACGCCGTCATTCATCATCTTCATGGCGTCATAATTAAAAGTCGGCTTGGCATCTTCGGACTTCGTCGCCCAAATCAATGTCTCCGTTGCATTTGTAAAACGTGTGCCACGGAAATTCGGCATAGGGTTAGACTTGCGCCAGATAATATCGTTCTGAATCCAGAATTGTTGATCCTGTAAGACTGTGCCGACACGAAAGATATTATGATAGCTTCCGACGACCCAAATCGCACCATTTGGCTTGAGAATACGCCGAGCCGCTTTCAACCAATCATGGGTAAAAAGGTCATAAGCATCCATTGTATCGAACTGATCCCAGTCCTCTGTCACGCCGTTGACCACGGAATTATCAGGCCGTGACAAATCTCCGCCGAGCTGTAAATTATAAGGCGGGTCCGCAAAGACTAAATCCACAGACTCCGCTGGCAAAGCATTCATACCCTCAATACAGTCGCCTTGCATAATACGACCCAAAGGCAGCGGCGGCATATCAATCGAATCAAGATCTGACACCAAACGCAAATGCGGATGCGGATTGTCAGAATTTAGGGACTTTAGGTCTTTGGATGACATTGTCTGTTTAATCTCTTTCTTTACGGCTCCACTAGCCGTTTTTCTTATTTGAAAGAGACAGTTTGAGTGATTCGGTAAACGCAGCGTAAATGCTTGATTCATTTAGTTTTTTAAGGTTTCGTTAGACACAATTACCAAGACATTAATATCCACAAGCCCGCATTTACTTTTCCCCCAATAAAAGCGCGCTTTTTGTGAAAATCAAAGGTAAGATAGTGATCATTGTGACATTCACAGACGTGAAACGCCATAATGTCATGTTAACGAATACGAATTTTTACAATAAATTTTTATTTTTTCCGCGTTTAAAGCACATGCTTATTCATTAAATATCTTGTTTCTGTTTCTGTTTCTGTTTCTGTCTACGTGTCGCTCAGACCATTTTCAATTGTATAAAATCGCAATGACATATTGTTTTATACCAAAAAAAGACTCGATAGAGGCACTGATAACAATATTGCCATGCGCGTGCTGTGAATGAACATCAATTGTGCCGTCCTTTTCCGAGAATTGATCGCCAAAGATATTACGTAATCG
The DNA here is from genome assembly GCA_964352855.1 of uncultured Algimonas sp. GTDB lineage: Bacteria > Pseudomonadota > Alphaproteobacteria > Caulobacterales > Maricaulaceae > Litorimonas. The sequence continues at coordinate 31,436 of CAYGTR010000023.1, forward strand.
TTCCACACCTTGCCCCATGAGTTCATCAGGGTAGTTATGAATTCTTACGATTTCATCGTAAGTGGCGAGGAATGCTTCTAAGTCATGTCCATTGTAAGCTGCATTTCGCTTAGAAACTACATCAAGGGAAGTCTGCTCAAGAGAAGTAGCTGAAGCAGCATGTTTTGGGTTCGACGTATCTGCTTCTGACTCACATCCGCCCATCAAAAACTTCAAACCCAAAAAATATCAAAGTTTTCTGAGCGATCAATATGCTATCAATATTAAAATCTGTGCCCTAGACCATATTGTGTCTTGGATCATGGAAAAACGTAAGCTGTAGTTCAAACGATATCACAAGTCCCGAAAACCATCTTCGAGTGTGCTATTTTGGGTGCGGGTATGTGGGTTCGGCAAACGTCCGATCCTGACCCAAGGCAAAGCACTTAATTCCGCTCCTCCGAAAATTCTTGCAGGAGCGCTGCATAGCCCTTTTCGTCCTCCCAATAGGGCGTAATCTGCACGAGGGTCATAAATACGCCTTGATCGATAAGGGATTTCGGGGGAGCTGTGCCGAAACGCAGGTCATGATATTGGAGCCAAAAAGTAAAGTGCTGAGCGATACGGCCAGCAAGTGCCTGCTTTTCCCCTTCATCAAACACCAAATGCCCATCGGCGTGGAGCTTGGATAAGAGCGAAAACGCCGTGCGTTCTTTGAGCGCCAGGATATTCGCAAACTTCGTGCGCAATTGCGGGATACGGCCAATAAGCTCGGCCTGATTGCGATAGAAAAAACGGAAGTCAAAAATCTCTTCAAAGATGATATAAAGATAAATCCAATTATCCGCCATATTGAGCGGGGCAGTGATAGGTGCACTCAGGACTTGGCGAATTTCTTCTTCGAAATCCTCAAACAAGGCGACGATAATTTCATCTTTGCCTTTGTAGTGATAATAGAGATTGCCGGGACTGATGCCCATGACGGAAGCGATATCGACAGAAGATACTGCACTTTCGCGCTCAATGTTGAAAAGCTCCAGCGCTGTGGCCAGAATTTTCGTTTTTGTGGCGCTGCGATCGGCCATAAATTGCCTTATGCTTTGGGCTTAGGCGTTCGCTTAGTTGTTGTTCGGTTGGTTGTCGTTTTTTTCGCTGCAGGTTTTTTAGCAGGGGCTTTTTTGGCGGCCGTTTTGCGTGCGGGTTTGGCTTGCGCTTTTTTCAGCGCGTCTAATTTTGCGTTTAACTCAGCGACTTGGGCTTCTAACTCCTCGACACGGTCGGCTTTGCCGCCTGAGAGCTTTTCGCGCATAGCTTTGATACGGTCATTAATGTCAAAATCTTTGACGCCCGATTTTTCAAGCATTTCTTTACCCTTATACTCGACGACTTTTTCCAGCATTTCGCCTTTTTGGACGAGGTCTTCAAAAACTTCGGACGATTTACCCGTCAAGTCATCAACCGCGCCTTTGGCTTCGGTCAGCGCACGCCCATAAGCACCAATACCCGCCAGCCAAATGCGACGTGCTGTATCTGTCGTCTTTTTTTCCGAGTTTTTCTTATCGTCTTTGGCCATGCTCGCGCTCCGTTAATTAATCGTAATGGGGCTTATTTCACCCTTATGGTTATACGCTGCCGCTACTGACGGCAAGAGAACCGGATCAACATGATGATGTGGCACTTCGGGTTCGCCAAAGAAATCGCGGATAATGTCAATTGTTTCGTCGCGGCGTGTTAGTAAGAAAAGATGCCCTGCCCCCTTAATAATCTCAAGCCGAGACCGTTTAAGGGCATAATTTAGGATATAGCCATTCGCGACGGGCACAATATGATCTTTGTCGCCCATAATAACCAAGGCTTTGGCTTTTATCCGGCGGATAAAGGGTAAGGATGACCAACCGATCATCGCCGTTAGCTGATAGAGATAACCTTTGACGGAAGGCGGCACCATATTGACAGCGAAATCATGCAACCCACCTTTAGCCGCATCACCGTAAAGCGTTTCAAAGTTTTTAGCCAAAAAGTCTTTGTCCATATAGCGTTTCGGGGATGCCATTTTAGACAGAGCTTTCGGGTTACCCGGTATCATGGTCACGCCTGTTGTCGTCGCACAAAGGACGAGGTGACGCACCATTTTGCTATATTGCCACGCAAATTGCTGTGCCGGGCCTCCGCCCCAGCTGACACCGAGAACGTCAACTTTGGTATAACGGTTTTCCAAAAGGATTTGCTTCGCCGCTTTCGCGACCCACCATGGACGGTAAGGAAATGTCGGATCAGGTGATCCGCCAACCCCCGGCATATCAAATGTTATGATATCGCGTCCTGTAAAAGTGTCAGCAAAAGCCTGGGCAATTTCGAGGTTTGCCCCAATACCATTAAAAAACAAAAGCGGCGTGCGTTTCCCCTTCCCCTTATCGGATCCCTTCCAAATGGCCGTGCGAAGTTTCTGATTACCTACTTGCGAAAAGAAAATGCGCGGCAGGTTCGGGTGATAATCTGTCCCAACAGTTAAGGGGCCCATAGAATTAGGCATAATACGTCTTTCCCGCAGCCAATGGTCCTGCTGCAATCATTTTTATCGAATCAAGGTGCCATCATTCCGCGTGATTCTTAATATTCTCATACTTAAAGTGAGGCGCGAAGGCCCCACTGTAAAGGTTTTCACTGTATTGACCGCTGTAAATTCCTGATTTCGCAAGATCTTTTAGGTGTAAACATATTCACCGGGCGCTTGGCTGAGCGGCTTATAGGTTTTGTTGCCGAGTGATTTAGGGGCCGCTTTCATCTCACCGGAACGCTCTGACAACCATTCATCCCAACGCACCCACCAGCTCTCCTGAACAGGCTGAGCCGCTTCCAACCAACGGTCCGCTCTCGGCGGATGATCCGGATTCGTATAGTAGAGCGCTTTGGGATTGCCAGGAGGATTTAACAACGATTGCAAATGCCCTGAATTTGACAATACAAACTCTACCTCTCCGCCAAAGAGGCGGATATTGCGGTAACAAGCTTTCCACGGTGTAATATGATCGGTAATCCCCGCCACCATAAAGCAATCTTGGGTGACATTACCCAAATCAATGTCATGGCCCATAAACTCGACTTGCTTGTCCGGGCGGAAACGACGATCTTGGAAAATATCAAGATAATCAGAGTGAAGCTGCGCCGGCAGGTTCGTCCCGTCATTATTCCAATAGAGCACATCAAAAGGCGGCGGATTTTCGCCCAACAGGTAATTATTGACGACATAGTTCCAAATCAGATCGTTCGGACGCATCCAAGCAAAGCTTCGCCCGAGTTCTTCGCCTGTTAAAATACCTTTTTTACGGGAGTGTTTCCGCGCTGCCTCAATCGCCGTATCCGTGACAAACAAGCCAACTTCGGAGTCAGATTTTTTGCCGTCGAGCACACTTACCATGACTGTAAACGCATTGACGCTATTATCGCCTCGCGCTGCTAATTCACTAAGGAACAACGCCATTGTAATACCACCTGAACAGGCCCCCGTGACATTCAAACGCGGACTGCGCGTGATTTTCTTGACTGCTTCCGACGCCTCAATTAGCGAGGTGACGTATTCTTCCAATCCCCAATGAGCATGTTGACGCCCGGGATTACGCCAAGAAATGGCGAAAACTTGATAGCCTTTGGATGTCAAAAAACGTACCATGGATTTATCGGGAGCGAGGTCTGTTGCGTAAAACTTATTGATCTGCGGTGGGATAATCATGAGCGGTGTTTTATATACCTGCTCGGTTTTCGGCTGATATTGGATGACCTCAATCATCTCGGTCTTGAAAACGACCGCCCCTTTAGAATTGGCGAGGTTTTCGCCAACTTTAAACGGACGCCCATCAACTTGGCTCGGCATCCCGCCATTATTGCGCAAATCCTCATAAGCATTTTGCAAACCCTGCCAGAGCGAGGCTCCGCCTGTCTCAAACAAACGTTTCATGGCTGTGGGATTACCCAATAATGTATTGGTCGGGGCGAGGCTATCTGTAATGAGCTCAGTAATAAAACGCGCGCGTTGTTGATCCGCAGGATGCATACGGCTGTCATCAATCCAGCCATTAACTTCGCGTTTCATTGCGAGCCAGCTTTGCAGACCGCGCCGATAAAGGCCGTTTGTCTGCCATGTTGAGTCTTGGAAACGGCGATCACGCGGATGCGGGGTCAGATCTGAACTGCCTTTGGCGATTTCCAAAAGCTCTGAGGCATAATTCTTAATATGTTTTGCAAGGGGTTTAGGTTGTTTGGCGGCATATCCGGCCATCATGCCTAAGGATTTTACGATTTCAGAACGCCTGAACCCAACAATCGAATTCACGGCTGTGGTTGTTTCTGCGGCTTGCTGTCCGACTTTTCTTGGCTTTTGCGCCATATTTGGATCCCCATTCTTATTGTCGAATAACCTTAGACGCGGTTTTTGCATCTGACAATGACCCAATAAAAAACGGTGCGTCCTAGAGAGAGAAAGGTCGCACCGTTATGAAAAGGTTACTTCGTGTCATTCTTTAAAAGAACAACACAGTGAATTTCCGACAAAGGAATTTCACGAGGAGGAGGAAGTCTTAAGCAACCTTTTTGTCTTCAGCTTTTGGCTCCGCTGTGACTTCAACATTGATCGCTGTCGTGCGGGCTGTTTTTTCAGTTGTCATTTTGACAGCTTTTTTGCGAGGTGCAGTTGTTTTCTTAGACAAAGCCGCGATCTTTTTGTTTAACGCTGTGACTTCGGCTTCTAACTCTGAAACCCGGTCATTGGCGCTGAATGGCAAGATATTGGCAGGCAAAATGCTTGAAGGCTTGAAAGATTTTACTTTTTCAGATGTGTCTTCAAAGGTTTCAGTTGCTGACTTCTGTGCTGTCTTCACCATTTTACCGGCTTCTTTTTCGATTTCTTCGCCTTTAACAACGAGTGTGCCGAAAAATTCTTCGCCTTGTGTGCGGGCTTTATTAGCAGCTTCGCGAACTTGTTCAGCCCGGAATTTAGCGCGTTCAAAAGCTGCGCCGTGAAGACCGACATAAGCCAAGACACCTTTGCGAAGGATCGCTGTGGCTTGGTTTGTACGTGTTTCAACAGCAGCAGCTGTCGTCTTAACTGTTTTCTTTGCTGATTTAACTGTTTTCTTAGCCGATGCTTTTGCAGCAGCGTCTTTTTTAGCAACAGTCTTTTTAGTTGGTTTCTTTTGGGTAGCCATGATTTTATTCCTTGTGGTTCAGTTGGCTTGCAAATCCGCAGGCCTTTATTCAATGAAACATAAATAAGAAAGAAAATTAGAAAGCGCATCCTAATTGAACGACATACTAAACCTAAAGCAGGTGCCTCTTATCACATCATCAACTTTCATTTGTTAGGCGAAGGTCAATCAGCGGGGAGTGCCATGAAGAACAATCTGTTAAACACCATTTTGGCCGCTGCTTCATCCAGCGTCTTACAACTTGCCGACCCAGAACCAGCTGAATAATAATTCCTGTTTCAACGATCTCATAATAAATCGTGTCGCGTCCGCAGAGGCTTTTACCCAAGCCTTTTGCGACCTCATCCGCGGCTGGGTACATTTTCGGTTTTTCTGCTGATAACTCAAAGCGCTCGAAAAACGCCTTGAAATACTGATCCGCCCGTTTTTCTCCGAATTCCTCAAAGTCGAGCAGATACATGGTTTAAATCGGCTATGGCCTCTTGGGTTAGCCTATAATTTGGCTTCACGACGAAGCCCATACTTGATTTCGGTCAGAATTTGATCCGCGTTCATATCTGTAAAGCCACTGGCCCTCGCGGCGTCTAAGGCTTCTCTTAGAACAGCCCCCTCTCCCAATTCAGCTTGTTTATCTGTGTCCCTCATATTTTCACCCTTGTCCTGCTCAACTGCTATAAATTAAAAATTTTTACACGGCTCAATACTGTCCGCAAAATTTGATTGTCAGAGGGGATGAGACTAAAGCGCGTCCGTCCGAAACAATTTCACCCTTAAGCCACCATGATTAATCGGCGCATCTGTGGATAGCCACGGGAGGTTTGTCGCTTGCGCCAGATTTGTGTCAGACGTCACCATGCCGACACGCCAACCTGTGAAGCGGTCGCGCATAACGTCTCCGAAGCTCTGATATAGTGCAAAGAGGTCTTTTTTCTTACCCACCCGCGCGCCGTAAGGCGGATTGACCATGACGAGGCCGGGTGGGCCTTCAGGACGTTTTATGGCTGACAAAGGGTGCGGCGCAAAATGGCAAATATCGTGAACGCCTGCCCTTGTGGCATTGTCTTTGGCAAAGCCAATGACTTTGATGTTGCGATCTGATCCATAAAAACGGTGCGGCGTATCGCGGGGTTTGTGGGATTGGCGAATAGCCTCCACCGCCTCAGCGTCATAAGTTATAAGCTTCTCAAAAGCGAATGATCGTGTACGTCCCGGCATCAGCCCTTTAGCGATTTCGGCGGCTTCTATAATAAATGTCCCTGACCCGCACATGAGATCGAGCACGGGTTCCTCGCCATTATATCTACAGCCGCGCAGACACAACGCTGCCATCGTCTCGCGCAGAGGCGCTTTACCCGTCGCTTGTTTATAGCCGCGTTTGTGGAGTCCCTCACCTGAGGTATCAATTGAGAATATGACATTATTATCATCGATACGGGTTTTGATGATGATGTCGGCTTCTTCCATCGACGTCGCAATTTTCGCCCCTAGCTCTTCATGTATCGCGCGTTCGATCCGCTCAATCGCGGCCCCAGCATGATAGATTTTGCTTTTTTTATTGGTTACGACTTCGACCTTCACGATGAAATCGGGCCGAAAAATCTCGCCCCACGCAAATTGCCGAGACCGCTTATCGAGCTGTGCCAGATGAAAGGCGCGAAACCCGCCAATACGCACTAAGACCTTTGACGCCCCGCGCAAAATCAAATTCGCGCGCCAGACCTCCGGCCAACCGCCCATGACGGTGACGCCGCCCGCTACTTGTTTGGCATCCTTAAATCCTGCCTCAATAACTTCGGCTAAGAGCAAGGGTTCAAGCCCCGGTGCAGTGCCGAAGAATATCTCAAACTTTGATGTATAGGGCATAAATTACAAACGATCTGCGACAGGTTTGAAACTGCGCTTGTGAATGGCGCTCGCGCCTCATGTTTCATAGCACTTTAAAGGTTGCTTAACAGTGGCAAAAAATATTGATTTTTTCGAATTAATTCTTAACGTTCAACTTAAAATAATTGAGGAGACAATAATGGCCAAAACTGTAACTCTTTACCGCCGAGCAAAATCTCTTTTGTGCCTAACGACAGCTTTCACGCTAATGGCAGGCACAGCCTTTGCCAATGGTTTTCAAGTTAATGTTCGCGATTGCCCGTCTGCCAAAGGAACCATTTCAGTGGACACCTCAAATGTTATGGCGTGGGACTCCGTTAAAAGCAAAAACCCAACCTCCCTCGTGAAATCAATGATTATGGAATCGTCTTGCTTTAACATGGATGAAGGCGCGTCCTACACGCCCTATAAATTGCGTTTTGGCCCTTTAACGCCTCAAGAATTTGCTCAAGGTCCTTCGAATTTCTCCGGGCGCTCCGTTCTTGAACCTGCGCCTGCTGTTTCAGGCGGCATTCCGCAAGCTGGTGGAATCCCACAATCCGACGGAGGCATTCCGCAAGCAGGAAGCAGCAGCGGCGATGGTTTCGGGCTGAACGATGCCAGCAGCGCTCTACTTCAAGCAGAGCGTGCACAACGAGGTGTAAATAACGCTGAATATTACTCCAAAAATTTGGGCAGAGGCGTTAATGACCTTGGTGACGCGCGTCGTGGAATAAACTCCTTGGATGGTGCGCTTAGCTCATTAGGTGGCCTTGCCGGTTTGGGTGGTGGAAGCAAAAAATCAAATGACAAATATGCCTATGTCGAAGTCTTGGATGGTTCCGGGCAAGTTTTAGCACGGGGTTTCGGGCAGAATAACCGTCATGATTTAGACTTCTCACATTGGTCTTATGATGCCATGGGTGTGGACAACTTTTCATCAAAGAAAGACTCCCGCCGTGCAGGAGGGGCCCTTTACAACGCATTTAATGATGCGCAAAACCGCATTATGTCACCAAGCTTTGGGGCACCTATTCAGTGATTGAAAAATCCGATTTTAAATGAGATGATATGTTTAAGGCCTCGCGATCGCTGAGGCCTTTACTTTAGGAACAATAATGATGCGCTCCAAGAAACTCTCATGGCTCCTTATCTCAACATTTTTAGTTTACGGAAGCAATGTATCTTTAGCCATAGCCCAGAGCAGCCTTTTGGGTGGTGGTGCCTCTCAGGATAAGGCCTGCGCGATATGGCTTTGCGGCCCTTATGGTTTTCCGGAAGGATGTTCGGACGCAAGATCAGAATTTTTCAACCGTTTAAGTGATAAATCTGTAATGGCCGTCCCTTCATACTCTACTTGCTCTGACGCTTCGCCCCTCTCAGTCGGCAGTACCGGAAGTTACGTTTTGGGTTATGCGCCTTATAGATTATGTCCAAACGGTATTGCCGAAGGATATGAAGCCCCGGATACAACACGCGAAGAGGCCGATTTGCTGACACCACGCCCCGTGGATGAAGAGCCGGCTTTTTTGTGTATCGATATTGATAATTGTACAGAGGAAGAAGACGGAGAAAAAACCTGTGAAACTATTCCGCCTGTAATTGACGACCTTCCTTATTTCGTCGAATTCACAATCGACGGAAAGACTTACCCGCGTTATCAATTTGCTCGCGCTGTCGAACAATTTACAGACAAACCGCCAATAGAAGAAGACAGGCCTGAAGAAGATCCCAAAGAAGATATTGAGGCAATAGAGGACATTATTCAAGAAGATTTGGTTGGTGAGAGCCCAGAGACTGACAAGCTCAATATTGAATAGTTATCAACATTTTGATCGTATCACAAACTATCTGCAACGGGTTTGAAACTATGCCTGTGAATGGGGCTCGCACCTAGTTTTACCAAAGCCTCTTTATGTGCTTTCGTCGGATAGCCTTTGTGGCCTGCGAGGCCATAACCTGGAAAACGTGCCTCCGCCTCTTCCATCAGTCTATCTCGTGTGACCTTCGCCACAATAGATGCCGCTGCTACAGATAGGCTCCGCGCATCGCCTTTAATAATCGACTGTGCCTCGCATGGCATATCCGGCGGCAGGCGATTTCCGTCTATCAGCGCCATTTTGGGCAAGGCGGGCAAATTTAAGACAGCACGGCGCATCGCCATCATAGAGGCATTTAATATATTGAGCCTGTCGATCTCTTCGGGCTCAGACATACCGATACCGATCAATATATCTTGCCGAGAAGTTAATTCGTTCAGCAAGAGTTCACGTCGCATAGCCGACAAGGCTTTACTGTCATTAAGACCGTCCGGAATAGAATCGGGGTTCAACATGACGGCAGCCGCAACAACCGGCCCTGCCAAGGGTCCGCGGCCTGCCTCATCTACGCCACAAACGGGGCCTAAATATTTGGCTTCGAAACTAAAATCCAGTCGGTATTGGGACATAAATGGCTCGTAAGTTTGGCCTGCTTCCTGCATATCCTGCCGGAGGCTGTGTTTTTTACATTACGGGCCTTTTTAGGAATAAAAAGGTCTGTTAGAGACCCTTAGAGATTTGTTAAGGAGCAAACCATGACTAAATTACGTTTAGGTGCCGCGGCACTCGGTTTATCAATCGCAGCTTTCAGTGCTGTATCTGCCTCAGCTATCAGCTCCAAAGCCGATTGCGAATATGAAGGCGGTCAGGTCTTCAATGTGAACGGTGCTACTGTTTGTGTCGTCGCGATCCGTCCGGCTGCATATACAGAAGAAATTTATGACGGCCAGCAATTGGGCGTCAAAGAATGTACAGGTGAGAAGATAGGTGATGGAGCGTTTTGCAAAATCACTTTAATCGCTGCACCTGAAAAAGTTTCACCTCCTGCGCCAGCTGAAGGTGAAATGACTGCGGATGAAATAGCTGAACCAACAGACGCGGAAGACGCCGTCGAAGAGACAAATTAAGTTTCACTGGTTATAAAATTTGTGACGGCTTTCCCTTTGGAAGGCCGTTTTTTTATGCACTCATAGCGGTCTTGAGGGCTTTTTTGAACACGGTCGGCAACCGCTTGAGTGTAAGCGTATCAGCCCAATATTGATTACTGCCCTCTATGCTCACATCGGTTTTAAACACCATTAATCGCAGTTCGAAATGCGTGAAAACATGTTTGACCTCAGATGGGACTTGGGCCCAGTCAGCCTGAAGGGGGGCTGCCGATAAAGGCGCCTGTGGCTTTGCAGCCATCCAATCGCTACCCGGCAAGCCTATCATCCCCCCTAAAAGCCCTTTATCTGGACGGGTTTCGACCAAAACACGCCCCTCATTTTGTGCGACGAAGACAACGCCATATCGCACAGGCACTTTTTTCTTCGGCGTCTTCTTAGGGTAATCGGTCTGCGTGCCTGTCTTCAGCGCGGCACAGTGTTTTTGCCATGGGCATAAAAGGCATGTGGGTGATTGCGGCTTACAAACAGTTGCACCTAAATCCATAAGCGCTTGTCCGTAATCGCCGGGCCTATTGAGGTCTGCGAGCTCACCTGCCAGTTGCCTCAACTCCGGCCTGCCCTTTGGCAAAGGCGTCTCGACGGTAAAAATTCGGCTAATAACCCGCTCGACATTGCCGTCGACGATATTCGTGGGCTCATTAAAACAAATCGCCGCGATCGTAGCCGCCGTGTAAGGGCCAATTCCCGGTAGTTTCAAAAGCGCGGCTTCTGTTCTAGGGAAACACCCGTCATGCTCATCCCGCACGATTTGCGCGCATTTATGAAGATTTCTGGCCCGCGCGTAATAACCCAGACCTGCCCATAGTCCCAAAACATGCTCGCGATCTGCATTGGCCAAGTCGGTTACCGTCGGAAATTCGGCTAAGAACTTACGCCAATAGGGCGTGCCATGAGGTATGGTCGTTTGCTGCAACATAATCTCAGACAACCACACCGCATAAGGATCCGTGACTTTCCCCGCAGCTCGGTCTTCGGGGCGCACGCGCCAAGGCAACGTTCGGCCTTCCGCATCATACCACGCCAAAAGCGCGCTTTGCATCTGTCCTATTTCTTTCCGGGATTTAACCATTCATCTGATGTGTCCGCTTTACGTTGGCTTCGCAATAGGAGAAAAGCGCTTATGACGTTGTCGCGCGAAGATAAACAAAAAATAACGCATTGGTTAGAACACCATCGCGCGCGGCCGCAATATCGCACGGCACCAACGGCAGGTATGGCAGTGTCAAAAGTGATGCGACCTTTGTCCAAAAAACATGGAGGGCACTCCTCGGCCTTGGCTTTGAGCCGTATTTGGCCTGAAATTATTGGCGAGCGTTGGAGTAAAATTTCAACCCCCCTCCGCTTCATAACAGGGCGTAACGGGCGAACCCTTATTATTTCTGCCCCTGGAGCCGCTGCATCTTTAATTATGGCCGCGAGCGGGCCGATTATTGACCGCCTCAACACGCATCTTGGCCCCGACCATGTCAAAGCCATTAAAGTCGTGCAAACGAAAATGCGTACAGACGGTGCGAGTGTAAAAGCCAATCGCGGCCTGCGTCCGACTGAAGCCTTACAATTACGTGACAGCCTTGACAAAATTCAGAGCGAAAATCTAAAGTTGGCCTTGGAAAAGCTCGGGCGCGGGGTGATAACGAAAGACAAATCATAAAAGATGAGACTGACTATGCGATCATTCCTACTTGCGACCGCCCTGATGACGTTTTCAGGTATGACGGCTTTTGCACAATCAACGCCTATTCCAAAAGATGATGACCCACAAATACAGGCGCCTGAGGTAGATTTTGTCTTATCCGAAGCCCCGGATGACCATGTCATAGGAGCTGATACAGCCCCGTTGACGGCAATCGTTTATGCCTCGGTGACATGCGGACATTGTGGAAAATGGTTCTCTGAAGACTGGCCTGCCGTCAAACAAGAACTTGTGGAAACCGGCAAGCTCCGCTTTGTTCTAAGGGCATTGCCGACACCCCCTGCCCAACTTTCGCTGACAGGGTTCTTACTTGCCGAATGTGCGCCTGAAGAAAACTATTTTGATGTGATTGAATATCAAATGGAAAACCAGAAAGAGATTTTTGAGGATGCACAGGCCGGAAAAGCACGAGAGGCTTATACAAGAGTAGCTGCACTTGCAGGGCTTAATTCAGAAGACGAAATAAATGGCTGCCTCACAGACAGTGCAAAAATGGAGTCTATCTATAAGGCCGGCGCGCGCGCGGACGCCGCAAAAGTTCAGGGAGTGCCAGCCTTCTATATAAATGGTCAGATTTATAAGGGCTCTCAAAATTCTGATGACTTTATTGCGCTTATAGACGACATGATCGCCAAAGGTACGACCGAGCTGCCCGAGATAGAGGCTGTCTCTCACAGCGATCATGATGGTCACGACCACAATCATTAGCAGCCTTCGACACCCTGTGGATATCTCGAAACCGATACAAATATTGGCTCGGCTCCGAGACGAAATGGCCAAAACCCTAAATATTCCACAATTTAGTCTGTTTTTGCGGGCTATCCCTTAACAAACCTATGTGGTGATGTTGCCATAGCGTTTAAAATTGCGAGACTTCCGAAATGACCGATTCGTATAAAACTGATTCTATCCGCCGCAGACTTATGTCCGGCATTGTCGGTATGGGCGCGGCTTTAGCGCTCATAGCCTGTAGTGGCGGTGATACTGGCACAACAACAGTCGCCACGGGCGACACATCACAATATGTGCTGCCGAATGACCGCGGTATAGGCTCCGAAACAGCTCCTATCGTGCTCGTCGAATATGCCTCTGTTGTTTGTCCGGCCTGTGCCAATTGGACAACGACCGTTTATCCGGACCTTAAAGAAAAATATATTGATACAGGTAAGGTTCGTTACATATTCCGACCTTTCCCAACCGCGCCGCAACAGCTGGCGGATGCAGGCCATATGATTGCGCTCTGTACGGGTGATGATAAATTTATGGACAATATCAAATATCAATTTGAGCGTCAGCGTCAGATTATGGGTCTTGCACAACAGGGAAAGGCACGTGATGCTTATTTAAATGTCGCCAAAAACGCAGGTTTGTCTGAAGAAGAATTTGAAGCCTGTTTGATCAATGAAGATATTCAAAAAGAATATGCCGACATTGTTCAAGGCGCAATTGACATGGGTGTCACCGGCACACCTGCTTTTATCCTGAACGGGGAATACACAAAGAAATCTCCGAGCGGAAAACAGTTTTATACGCTGGAGTCTATGGAGGAGCTATTCCTACCCCTTCTCGGCGAGCCCGTTCCTGAAGTATCAACTGAACCTGAAACGGCGACTGAACCTGAAGCCGCGACTGAAGAAGACGCAGCCAAAGAAGAAGCGGCTGAATAATTTCAATGGGGTCTTTGGTCTTTAATCAGATTAAGCTGGCGGGGTTTAAATCCTTCGTCGAGCCGACTGATTTCCACATTGAGCCGGGTTTGACAGGCATTGTGGGACCCAATGGCTGTGGCAAATCCAACCTGTTAGAAGCCATCCGTTGGGTCATGGGCGCAAATTCTGCTAAAGCGATGCGCGGCGCCGCCATGGATGATGTTATCTTCAATGGTACCAAAACACGCCCCGGCCGCAACCAAGCGCATGTGACGCTCACCATTGATAATTCTGCGCGTATCGCCCCTCCCGCCTTTAATGATGATGACACATTAGAAGTTATGCGTTTTATTACGAAGGGAAGCGGCTCTAAATATAAAATTAACGGCAAAACCGTCCGCGCCAAGGATGTCCAACTGCTGTTTGCGGATGCATCAACGGGTGCTAACTCGCCCGCTCTCGTGCGCCAAGGTCAGATTTCAGAATTGATTGCGGCCAAGCCGTCTAATCGTCGTCGTATTTTAGAAGAAGCCGCAGGCATTTCAGGCCTTCACACACGGCGTCATGAAGCAGAACTGCGCCTCCGCGCTGCCGAGACGAACCTCAACCGTTTGGATGATATTATCGGCCAAATCGAAGGCCAGCTCTTATCGCTGCGCCGTCAATCTCGACAAGCAACCCGATATAAGCGCCTCGCGGGTGAAATTAATGAGTATAAAGCGCTCTTATGGTTGAAACGTTGGATTTCAGCGATTGATACGCTCGCCGCCGCAACGGAAGCCGCGACAGCATGTGACAACCAAGTCGCGGACACGGCGACAAAAGCCTCTGAGCTCACACGTCAAGCCACTGAGCTTGCAGGCTTATTAGATCCCAAACGCGAGGAGCAAATTATTGCCGCCGCCGTCTTGGGGCGTTTGAATGCCGCGAAAGAAGCCCTCGAATCTGATGAGCACGCCGCAAGCTCTGAGATCAAAAAACTCGAAACGCAGATTGCAGACCTTGCCGCCGATTTGGAGCGCGAAACAGGAATCGTACATGACGCCGAGAGCGCCGAAGCCCTGTTAAAGCACGAATTCGAACAACTCTCTGCTGTTGCCGATACGTCCGCGGCTTTGGACGCCGCCGCCGATGCAGCGTCAGAGGCTATCAAAGTCAGAGCATCGCTAGAAGCTGATTATAATGAACTCACGCGACAAGCGGCCGACCAAAATGCCAGACGCGAGTCGGCACAACGTGAACTCTCACAAAGTGAGGGCCGCCTAAGTCGCACCACGCTCGAACGCGACAATACGCAAGACCGTCTTGCGGGTATGAACAAAGAAGGTGGTTCCTCAGGTAATCTTTTCGCTGCGGGGGCAAAAGATGCCTTTAACGCGCTTGAAACTGCTCGCGCCAAGGCACAAAAACTCGCAAAGACATTGTCAAACGCAGAGGAAACAGATCAAGCTCTTCGCGACTCCCTGTCGAAATCGCGTCAAACATTGTCCGGACTTTCCGGGGAACGTACGGCCTTAGAACGCATGCTAGCGCGTGCACAAGCCGGAACTTTTGAACCTGCCTTGAATCAGTGCAAAGCTCAACCGGGATATGAGCAAGCCCTAGCAGCCGCATTGGGCGAAGACCTTGACGCCGCAATCGGCAAAGACGCAGCCCTGCATTGGGCGGGTGCGTCCGTGTCAGATCAAGCGCTACCTTCCGGTGCACAGCCGCTAAGCGATTTTGTCAGCGCACCTCCAGAGCTCGCGGCTCGGCTTGCCCAAATTGGTATGGTGAGTGCTGCCGATATCGATACGCTTTCCAGCCTATTAAAACCCGGTCAACGCCTTGTCACCATGGGCGGGCAAGTGAGCCGCTGGGACGGATTTAAAATTGCGGCAGGCGCAGAAACATCTGCCGCTGTGAAACTAAAACAGCAAAACCGCTTAGCTGAAATTATAACAGAAATCGCAACCGCAGACACCCAAGTCGAAAAAGACCAAGCCGCCTTTGAAGCCGCGCGTGAACAACGTAATGTAGCTCAAGAGGCCGTGCACTTGGCCCGCAGTGCACTGCCTGACCTTGAACGCGCTGAACGCGCGGCGCAAGCGGCTCTTTCACAATATGAAACTGATATCGCCCGCGCGACTGCCGAACGCCGCTCTCTCGAAGACCGCCTTGAGAGATTAAACGCAGAAGTCAAAGAACTGACCGTTCAACGGGATACAGCCAAAGCTAGTCTTGAGAGCTTAGACGCCGTCGAAGACGTCTCTGAGCAGCAAGAAGTATTGTCAGAGACGTTAAACGATGCCCGTCATATAGCAGATGAAGCCAGTGCGACCTATCGCAGCCTCAAAAATGAGTCTGAGGCCCGCGCGGCACGATTGAAATCTGTTGAGAAAGAACGCGCCGATTGGGCCCGTCGTTCTGAAACTGCCAAGACACGTGTGGAACAACTCGAAACTCGTAAGATTGCAGCCGAAACCACATTAAGCGCGGCAACGGACGGCCCGGATAAATTTGTGGATCGTCGCGCAAAGCTGTTTGCCGAACTTGACGCTGCGGAAGCTCGTCGAGCTGCGGCCTCTGACTCATTAGCGGCTGCTGAGAATGAACTTCGTGAAGCCGAGATCGCTGCACGCGAGGCCGAACAAGCCCATGCCGCCGCCCGTGAGGCCCGTGCGGGCGCTGAAGCGCGTAAAACCGCGGCGCAAGAACGCATTGCCGAAACCAAAGCGCGTATCAATGAGACACTGTCTTGCGAACCGTCAGAGTTGAAAGAGCACCTTGGCGACCTCTCCCCTGAGTCTGGCTTGTCAGAGCACGATATTGAGAAAAAACTAGAACGTCTTTCCTCCGAACGCGAAAAAATGGGTGGGGTGAACCTTCGCGCTGATGAAGAAGCTGCTGAACAAGAAGACCGCCTCTCTGCCATGAATGAAGAGCGCCAAGACCTCATCTCCGCGATTGCCCGCCTGCGCGAAGGCATTGACGAGCTAAACCAAGAAGGTCGTGAACGCCTTTTAAAAGCCTTTGATGTAGTGAATGGTCATTTTGGTCGTCTCTTCACAACACTCTTTGGCGGCGGTGAAGCGGCTCTAGCGTTAACAGAATCAGATGATCCGCTCGAAGCTGGTCTCGAAGTCATGGCCCGTCCGCCCGGAAAATCACTTAAAGCTATGTCATTACTATCTGGCGGTGAACAAGCTTTAACAGCCACGGCACTCATTTTCGCGGTCTTCTTATCCAATCCGGCACCCGTTTGTGTCCTTGATGAAGTTGATGCTCCGCTTGATGATGCCAATGTCTCCCGTTATTGCGATCTGCTTGACGATATGAAGAAGCACACAAACACCAAATTTATCGCGATCACACATAACCCTGTCACCATGAGCCGTATGGATCGTCTCTTCGGGGTAACCATGGCCGAACAAGGCGTTTCACAACTGCTTTCTATTGAGCTGAACGCGGCTGAGAAGCTTGTGGCGGCTGAGTAGGCCCTTTGATCCTTCGAGACGTTCGCTACGCTCACTCCTCTGGGTAAGGATATGTAAATTTGAGACACGCTTCGACTAAGAATCAGGGGCGGTTTGTCGCGGAGCTAAAAAAGTCTCAATAAAATATTGATTATTGTTTGTTTTCAATGCTTTAGACCTACACCAACCCCTGTTGACTTATAGAGGTCTCGCGGCTAGGTTCCGCGCGCTTTCAAGGGGTAGCATTATGTTACCTTTGAGAAGTAGATTTGACCTTTATGTCTGACCAAAACGGAAACAATAACGCCCGCGAAAGCCTTTCTGATCTTGATGCCTTAAATGCAAAGCTATTGGCTGCAAAAGCCCGTCAGCCTCAAGAAAAAGAGCAATCATCGGACGGTTCCATGTTAGGGATGGCTTGGCGGTTAA